>NZ_CP126095.1:5432743-6065486 GCF_030123105.1 Paenibacillus sp. G2S3 | reverse complement strand
GCCAATGTGAGAAAATTGAGGTGAAGAAATGATACAAAAATCAATTCCGAGTCTTTTTACCATAGGTAACTTGATGCTCGGAATGTTTGGTATCATGATGGCGTTTGACGGCAAAGTTAGCATGGCCGCTATCATGGTTATTATTGCTATGCTGTTAGACGGATTAGATGGCCGGGTTGCTCGCGCACTTAAATGTGAGAGTGAATTTGGTAAGGAATTGGACTCTTTGTCCGATGTAGTTTCTTTTGGAGTAGCACCCGCTGTTATTATGTACGTCTCAAGCCTGCATGATTTAAATTCTGCATTAGCTTGGACAGTAACTGCAATTTTTCCGGTGTTTGGTGCATTGCGCCTTGCTCGCTTTAATGTTCATCCAGGAGTTCCTGGTTATTTCATCGGATTGCCAATTCCTGCTGCTGGTGGTGTACTTGCCACATTAGCTCTTTTTAATAAAGATGTTTCTGCTCCATTTATGATCGTGGCTACATTACTCTTATCTTATTTGATGGTCAGCACTGTTAAATATCCTAATTTTAAGAAGGTTGGATTACCTAAAAAAGTGGTTGTCGGAGCGCCAGTAGTCATTGTTGTTGCCGTGGCTGTTGCTGTTGTGTTCCCTGAACAAATTGCTAAGCTAATCTTCGTCTTACTTGGGATTTACGCGTTATATGGTTTTAAACAAAACATCGATCGATTAACAGCCAGACGCCGGCACCGTCGTAGAAGACGTTCAGAAGATAAAGTGTATCACTCGAAGAATGGTTAAAGCAGTCTCTTGTAGGTTGAACTAATATAATTATAGCTAAAGGCTTTGTCGTCCTTAGGGGGATGGCAAAGCCTTTTTGCAATTCCAGCGTTACCCCAAGTTTATCGTCTTGAAAATTGGAACATACTGGTGAGGTATAAATCATTCAAGGATGAATAAAAAGGAGGTGCGTTAGGTTATGTGGAAAAAAGTGATATTGTCTTTTGCTTTAATATGTGGTGCTTGGTCTGGTTTTTCGCTATACCATGCGCTTGAAAGAGGATTCCCCAAGGGGATGGAAAAGCTGAGTGAAAGTTTACCTGTAGAGGGAAGCATTTTATTTACGGTGCTGGGTGCCATTATTTTTTTGTTTGCGGGGTCTTTATGCGCGGAATGGGGAGGTTCAAAACTGCGGGAGGCGGTTCTGTACTGTTCGCGTATACCAATGAATGAATTGGCTGCAGGTGCAGCTGGGCTTACAGGGGGGCTTTTGCTATCGCTTCTGTTATATCCTGCTATGATTTGGCTTGGAAAAGCTGGGCAGTTGCTGCAGGTACCCGTTACGTTAGCTTTCGGATATATGGGGCTGCGGATCGGTCTGGAGAAAAAAGAGGAACTAGCTGCACTTTGGACAACTGGACGCTGGGGGCAAGCAGCTGAGCCGGAAGGTCGTGGGCTGGAGGAGCATAAAATCCTCGATACAAGCGTTATTATTGATGGCCGGATCGCCGACATTTGTAAAACTGGATTTATTGAAGGAACGATTGTCATACCGGAATTCGTACTTGAGGAGCTCCAGCATATCGCAGATTCTTCCGATCTACTGAAACGGAATCGCGGACGGCGGGGACTTGATATTCTCAATAAAATTCAGAAAGAGCTCGATGTAAAGGTATTAATCTACGAGGGAGATTTTGAAGAAATCTCTGAGGTGGATAGTAAGCTGGTGAAGTTAGCGAAGGTACTGCGAGGTAAAGTAGTTACCAATGACTTCAACTTGAATAAAGTATGTGAATTGCAGGGAGTCTCAGTCCTGAACATTAATGATCTTGCGAATGCGGTGAAGCCTGTAGTGTTGCCTGGTGAGGAAATCGTAGTTCAGGTCATTAAGGATGGCAAAGAGCATGGACAAGGCGTAGCCTATTTAGACGATGGAACAATGATCGTTGTGGAAGGCGGACGGGAGTACATCGGGACTACGATGGAGGTTCTCGTCACGAGCGTGCTTCAAACTTCGGCTGGACGAATGATATTTGCGAAGCCAAAGCTCTTGGAAAAAGCACAATAAGCGTAGATAAAGTGTACGGCAAATGTCCTATGGGTTGGAAATGCCCGCCAAACACGTTATGATGGGAATATACGTGAAAGACAGGAGCCTGAGTAATGTCAAACAGTGTGGGCGTCGTCATTGTGGCGGCAGGCAGAGGTACTCGAATGGGGACTGTAGAGAGCAAGCAATATCTGTTACTGCAGGGTAAACCAATTATCGTCCATACGCTGGAAGTATTTCAGCAGCACGAATTGATTTCTGAAATCGTGCTCGTAACCGGTAAGGAAGATATTGAGCGCTGCCGGGAATGGATACAGCTCTATAAGCTGGACAAGGTTAAGGCTATAATACCTGGTGGATCTGAGCGTCAGCATTCCGTACATAAAGGATTGTTGAAACTTACGACACCGTGGGTAATGGTACATGATGGTGTTCGCCCGTTTGTACAGCCGAATGAAATTGAGGCATGTTACGAGCGAGCGAAGCTGATCGGTGCTTCAGTTCTTGCTGTACCAGTCAAAGATACGATCAAACAGGTAGATAATGAAGGCAAAGTACTTTCTACGCCGGATCGGCGAAGTCTGTGGGCGATTCAAACCCCGCAGACTTTTCGTCTTTCTGAATTGCTGGATGCCTATACGGCGGCGGAGCGGGATGGGTTTCTAGGTACCGATGATTCCAGCTTGGCGGAGCGTGCCGGTATTCCGGTTTCTGTGGTAGAGGGAAGCTACAGAAATATTAAGATTACGACGCCTGAAGATTTGGATTTTGCAGAATTCACAGAAAGAAACAGGGGAGAGGGACAATCATGATCGCTGTAGGACAAGGATTTGATGTACATCAATTGGTTGAGGGAAGGCCTTGTATTATTGGAGGCGTTACGATTCCTTATGAAAAAGGATTACTGGGACATTCCGATGCAGATGTGCTGCTGCACGCAGTAAGTGACGCTATTCTAGGCGCACTAGGACTTGGTGATATCGGCAGACATTTTCCGGACACAGATCCAGCGTTTAAGGACGCGGATAGCTTGAAATTATTAGAACAAGTGTGGGCACTTGCTAGCGAGCGAGGTTATAAGCTTGGAAATATCGATTCAACGATTATTGCCCAAAAACCAAAGATGGCTCCTTACATTCCTCAAATGACGGAAATCATCGCTCGTGCACTTCACGCGGATCCGTCCAAGGTGAATGTTAAAGCTACCACTACTGAGCAGCTTGGTTTTGCCGGTCGTGGCGAAGGAATTGCCGCGCAATCTATTGTCTGTCTACTCCAAGATGTGATATCATCTTGAGATGGTCTAAGTAGTAAATCTAAGTTTTAACCATATGAAGCGGAGGGAATATAATGACGGATCAAGTCCGGGTGCGTTACGCACCGAGCCCTACGGGACATTTACATATAGGTAACGCCAGAACGGCGCTGTTTAACTATCTGTTCGCCCGTAATAAAGGCGGTAAATTCATTATCAGAATTGAAGATACAGACGTGAAGCGCAATGTCGCAGGCGGTGAAGAGAGCCAGCTTAAGTATTTGAAATGGCTAGGTATGGATTGGGATGAGAGTGTTGATGTTGGCGGAGAGTACGGACCTTACCGCCAGACTGAACGCCTTGACCTATATCGTGTATATTGGCAGGAATTGCTGGATAAAGGTTTGGCTTACCGCTGTTATTGCACGGAGGAAGAACTGGAAGCGGAACGTGAAGAACAGACTGCACGTGGAGAAACACCTCGTTATTCCGGCAAACACCGTGATTTGACGGAAGAGCAGCGCCTTGCCTTTGAAGCTGAGGGACGAGTAGCTAGCATTCGCTTCCGTGTACCAGAGGATCGTACGTACACGTTCGATGATATCGTAAAAGGTACTATTTCTTTTGATACGAAAGAAATGGGTGATTTTGTTATCGTGAAGAAGGACGGAATTCCGACCTATAACTTTGCGGTAGCTGTTGATGATTATTTGATGGCTATCACCCATGTATTACGTGGGGAAGATCATATTTCCAACACACCACGTCAGCTTATGATCTATGAGGCTCTTGGTTGGAAACCACCAATATTTGGTCATATGACACTGATTGTCGGTGATAACCATAAGAAGCTTAGCAAGCGGGATCAATCTGTAATTACATTTATTGAGCAATATGATGAATTGGGTTACTTGCCTGAGGCTTTGGTTAACTTCATTTCTCTACTGGGCTGGTCACCAGAGGGAGAAGAGGAGATCTTCAGTAAAGAAGAACTTATTTCTATTTTTGATGCGGACCGTTTGTCCAAAAGCCCGGCTGTATTCGATAAGCACAAGTTGGCGCATCTAAATAATCACTATATTAAGCATGCTGATCCTAAACGGATCTCGGCATTAGCGATTCCACATCTGCAAAAAGCGGGGAAAATACCGGCTGAGCTGAATGATGAGCAGCAGGCATGGGCAGAAAGCCTTGTAGCACTGTATCAAGAGCAGATGACCTCTGCCTCCGATATCGTAGAGCTATCTGAACTATTCTTCCGCAGCCATCTGGAGTTAGAAACAGAAGCAGCGCAGGTTCTGGCTGAAAGCCAAGTGCCTGAGGTTTTGTCTGCTTTCCTAGCTAAGGTTGAAGCCTGTCAGGATTTCAGTGCTAGCAACATGGCTGTTCTAATCAAAGAAGTGCAGAAGGAAACAGGGCACAAAGGTAAAGCGCTCTTTATGCCGATACGTGTGGCTTTGACCGGACAAACGCACGGACGTGATCTTAATATAACGATTGCTTTGCTCGGTCAAAACCGAGTGATCGAACGTTTGAAATCACAAATAAAGGGAGCTTAAGGTAGGATTACTTATATCTAAGCCTCTTGTCAGTCCCTTAGCTTTTGCGCTAAGATAGTATCATATGATAATAGCTGTGATCAGGAGAAGTACGTCCATAAAGGCAATTGCCAGAGAGAATAACCGAGAAAGGGAGACCCTTTCGGGCTGAGAGTTATTCATTTGTCGGGGGCAGAACATGCGCCTGTGAGCTGCACGGTTGAACGATCCTTAAGGCTCGTTAGATCGCGCCGGGTACGTCGCCGTTAATGATGCCAAGTGGAACGAAGAACTCTGCCGATGGTAACAAGAGCAGTCTGTTTGATTCGTTCAAGCAGAGTGGAACCGCGGTTAAACGTCTCTGCAGCTTTATGCTGCAGGGGCTTTTTTTGTTTCGAGGTATCTTTTCTAATATAACAAACCAAGCAAACACCGACAGCATATGTATGATAAGAATGATGGATGGGAGACAATACCTTCCTTGTGTACCTGTAAACAGGAGATGGGGGAGTTAAGAAGAGAGGAACCGTGATGTTTAAGCATGTTAAGTCGGACATTCGGGCGGTATTTGATAACGATCCCGCTGCCCGCAGCTGGTTCGAGGTTGTCTTCACATATGCAGGGTTGCACGCCATTTGGGGTCACCGGATTGCCCATTCTTTTTTCAAACGCCGCTGGTATACAATGGCCCGTATGGTCTCACAGTTTAGTAGATTTATGACCGGTGTTGAGATCCATCCCGGAGCTGTCATCGGAAACAGGCTATTTATCGATCATGGTATGGGGATTGTTATTGGAGAAACCTGTGAAATCGGTGATGATGTTATTATCTATCAAGGGGTTACACTCGGGGGAACAGGGAAAGAAAAAGGTAAGCGCCATCCGACAGTTGGCAACAATGTAGTTATTGGTTCTGGTGCGAAGGTATTAGGATCGTTTCGTATCGGCGACAATTCAAATATAGGTTCGAATGCAGTTGTATTGCGTGAAGTGCCGAATAACAGTACGGTAGTAGGAAATCCAGGTCGTGTAGTAAAACGTAACGGTGAACGTGTATCCGATCGCTTGGATCATACCAAGATGCCAGACCCGCTTGTAGATTCACTTCGCTTTCTGCAGAAAGAAATCGAAGAGATCAGAGAGAAGCTTGGCGAAGAAGATAAGCAAAAGACCGCGCAGCGGCTAGTCGAAACTCAGCAGTACATTGGCGATTACGAAATTTAAGCATATCCGGTACTTAAGGAATCGGGACAACAGAAAGGGTTGGAATAGGATGGCTTTACAAATTTACAACACAATGACACGCAGCAAGGAGCAGTTTGTGCCCCAGGAGTCGGGCAAAGTGAAAATGTATGTATGTGGTCCAACCGTTTATGGATATATGCATATCGGAAATGCTAGACCTATTATTGTCTTTGATATGGTCCGGAATTATTTGGAGCAACTCGGTAATGAGGTACGGTATGTTACGAACTTTACAGATGTAGATGATAAACTGATACGCAAAGCAGAAGAAATGAACACTTCAGTAGCTGAGGTTGCTGAAATTTTCATTAATGCTTATCGTGAGGATCTTGAAGGGCTTGGAGTAAAACCGGCAACACTGAATCCGCGGGTAACAGAAAGCATGGAGTTGATCATTGAATTCATTAAAGAGCTTGAGGAAAAAGGATATGCCTACGAGAGTGGTGGCGATGTTTACTACCGTACATCCAAATTTGAAGACTATGGTAAGCTGTCCCGTCAGAACCTAGATGAATTGCAGTTTGGTATTCGCGTGGAGGTAGACTCACGTAAAGAGAAGCCTGAAGATTTTGTGTTGTGGAAAGCAGCAAAACCAGGTGAAGTGTATTGGCAGAGCCCATGGGGAAATGGACGCCCAGGCTGGCATATTGAATGCTCGGCCATGGCAAGAGAGTTCTTGGGGGATACGATCGACATCCACGGGGGTGGACAAGATTTGCAGTTCCCGCATCATGAATGCGAATGCGCTCAGACAGAAGCTCTGACGGGTAAGCCACTCTCTAATTACTGGATGCACAATGGATTTATCAACATCGGTGATGAAAAAATGTCGAAATCATTGGGTAACGGTTGGCTTGTAAAAGATATCCGTGGGCAATTTAAAGCTGGAACCATTCGTTATTTCATGCTATCGACACATTACCGTAATCCGTTGAACTTCTCGGTGGATTCCATGACTTCAGCCGAAAAGAGCGTAGAACGTATCTCACTTGCAGAAAGTAACGTTAAGCATCGTCTTGAACTTGCTGCTGAAGGTGCTCAGGGCGAGGTCAGCTTAGAGATTAATGATAAGTTATCTGCTATTGTGGCCAATTTCCATGCCAGAATGCAGGATGACTTTAATACCCCTGATGCGATCACCGCTATGTTTGATTGGGTGAGTCTTGCCAACCATACCCTTGCAAATAATGAGGCAGCCCCTGCTGATTTTGCTGCGTTGCTGCAAGCTTTTGGGGAAATGAATGCTTTACTACGTTTGACACCTGAGCTTGAAGAAGAAGAGATCGCGAGTGAAGAAGTTGAACGATTGATCGCGGAGCGGGTTGAAGCGCGTAAGAATAAGAATTGGAGCCGGTCCGATGAGATTCGTGATGAATTGGGGCGCTTGGGCATATTGCTTGAGGATACTCCGCAAGGAATGCGGTGGCGGCGTAAATGAGTGAGGAACGCAAGTTTCAGAACGGATGGTTTCCTTACGAGCCTTCCAAACCTGCGCGACTCCTCTCGCCAATTGTGCTTGCCTATGTAGGAGATGCTATTTACGAAGTGTCAGTTCGCCAGTATTTAGTATCTCTTCCGAATTTGCGCCCAAATCATTTGCATCGCTCTGCTACAGGACTTGTATCCGCTAAGGCGCAGAGTGCAATTCTCGGATTTTTGGAGCCAAGTCTCACAGAAGAGGAAAAAGATGTCGCCCGTCAGGGGAGAAATGCTAAATCGGGAAGTATTCCTAAGAATGCAGATGTGCTTGAATACCGTCATGCTACTGCTTTTGAGTGCCTGATTGGTTACTTATACTACACAGGTCAACAGGAGAGAATACAAGAAATTGTGAACAGTGGCATACAGTTTATGTTGAATCAGCCGTGATAAGGCTTTTGCGAAATAAAGAATAGGAGAAGTGAACATGGAAGAGGATTTGAAGACAGAAGAGGAAATATTGGCTGGGAAGCATTCAGTGCTTGAGGCGCTTCGTGCGGGTCGTACATTAAATAAAATATGGATTGCAGAAACGGCTCAGAAGCATCTGACCGCACCAATCGTAGCTGAAGCACGTAAAGCGGGGATTGTCATTCAGCATGTGGACAAGCGTAAGCTGGATCAACTTGCTCCTGGAGTGCAACATCAGGGGGTAGTTGCTCAAGCGGCACCATTTGCCTATGTTGAGGTAGATGATCTGCTGGCTGCAGCTGAAGCCAAAGGAGAGCCCGCATTCCTGATTTTGCTGGATGAGATCGAAGATCCACATAATCTGGGATCTATTCTGCGGACAGCAGATTGTACTGGAGTGCACGGAGTAATCGTACCTAAACGTCGTTCGGCTCAGATTACTGCTACTGTCTCCAAAACATCGGCCGGTGCCGTGGAATATGTTCCGGTTGCGCGGGTCACTAACCTAGGTCAAACCATTGATCGTCTGAAAGAGCAGGGAGTCTGGGTAGTAGGTACGGATGTGGATACAGATCAGAATCTGTTTGGATCCAATATTTTCACAGGACCGGTAGCTGTTATAATCGGTAATGAGAATAAAGGGATGGGACGCCTGATTCGTGAAAAATGTGATGTATTACTTAAGCTGCCGATGGCCGGAAAGATCAATTCATTAAATGCCTCTGTCGCCGCAGGAGTCATTATGTATGAAGTGGTACGCCTTCGGCAACAGCAGGGATAACTATGGCCGACTGGCGCGATGTGCTGCTTGTGGACGGATATAATATGATCGGTGGCTGGCCGGAACTTGCGGCACTGTCCCAGATTGGTATGCAGGAAGCACGAGACCGCTTGATGGATTTGCTGGCCGATTACCAGGCTTACTCAGGACGACGAGTTATTGCTGTGTTTGATGCATACCGCGTTCCAGGATTGGGGCGGTCATTTGTCCAGGGGAAAGTCCAGGTGTTTTTCACCAAGGAAAAAGAAACCGCAGATGAATGCATCGAGCGACTGGTTGGGGAATTTAGCAACCGCCGTCGGCAGATCTATGTTGCGACGAGTGACTTTGTGGAGCAGCATATTATTTTTGCTCAAGGTGCACTGCGGATTTCTGCAAGAGAATTGCATCTAGAAATAGAAGAGAACCAGAAACAAGTGAAAAAGGCTATCGAACCGGGAAGCATCAGTTCTACACGTCATTCTTTGGAAGAAAAACTTCCTCCTGATGTGCGGAGTAAACTGGAAAATTGGCGTAGGCAGTGACAAGAGGAAAGATTTAGGTAATATTTTTATTCCATTTTATGCTATTACAGATTGTTTTTGGACAAATCCGGTTGACGGTGTAAGGTAACATAATATATACTGATCCTATATTTCGCGAAGTAACGATGTGTCTTGCGTTGCAGCCGGGGGGATTCTTGGTGAGTGTCGACCTCAAGGAAATAATGCTATCCGAGTATGATTTCATAAGTGATGAAGATATTGTCGAGGCTTTCCGTGGTGGCGACAGTGGCGCATTAGAACACTTAATTAATAAATACCGTAATTTTGTACGTGCTAAAGCCCGCTCTTATTTCTTGATCGGGGCAGACCGTGAAGATATTGTTCAAGAAGGAATGATTGGTCTATACAAGGCTATTCGTGACTTTAAAGGTGACAAGCTCTCTTCATTCAAGGCTTTTGCTGAGCTCTGCATAACACGTCAAATTATAACCGCTATTAAGACGGCCACTCGTCAGAAGCATATTCCGCTCAATTCATATGTTTCTTTGGACAAGCCCATTTATGATGAAGATTCCGACCGGACGCTTATGGATGTCATTTGTGGAACTCAGGTACTGGATCCAGAAGAGCTAATTATCAATCAAGAAGAATTCATTGGACTTGAAGATAAGATGGCGGAGATTTTAAGTGACCTAGAGCGCAAGGTTCTGATGTTGTATTTAGACGGAAGATCTTATCAGGAAATTGCTGAAGATCTAAAGCGACATGTGAAATCTATTGACAACGCTTTACAACGAGTAAAGCGGAAATTAGAAAGATATCTAGAAGTGCGTGACAATTAATGATATAATGAACACAAGAGGGCTCGTACATCGAGTTCTTTTTTTTAGTCTCATGAAATTGCTTAGATAGAATTAGGAGCTAACACCATAAATTTCTATTTGAGTCGATTTTAGTTGTTGCCGTTGAGGGTAGGTTTATACACAGTCGGAATGCCCCATAATGATAAGAAGACAGCGAAGTGTGAGGAAGAGATAGACCCAAGGACAGGGTACGGCCATATGACTATAACACCCGAAATTACCCAGTGCAGAACGGAATTCTTTCGTTGACACAGACCTTGACATTATGCTAAAGTGTTTTAGGTAGGCCTAAATTCGCGGCTTTTTTTAGGATCAATATTTACGTCTTCTAATTGTATAGTTAGAAGGACGTCTCGGGAGGTGCACATCATGCGGGTAATTATCACTTTGGCTTGTACAAGTTGCAAACAAAGAAACTATGCGACTACCAAAAACAAGCGAAATCACCCCGACCGCATGGAGATGAAGAAATTTTGCAAGTATTGTAACTCGCAAACTCCTCATCGCGAAACCAGATAGTCTGTGGAGGTGTAGTCGGCATGAAACGTAGTTTCAAGTCTATGTTTTCCTTTTTCACTGAGAGCTGGAGTGAACTCAAAAAAGTTCGCTGGCCAAGTCGTAAAGAATTGACCAACTATACATTGATCGTTCTCGGTACAATAGTAGTTGTCGCTATTTACTTCTGGGTTCTGGACATCGGTATTTCCGCTGTGATTGAAGCGATTATTTAGAGAGGTCCCAGGTGGCTTGATATGGAAAAAAGATGGTATGTCGTTCATACCTATTCTGGGTATGAGAATAAGGTCAAAGCCAATTTGGAAAAGCGCGTTGAGTCCATGGGCATGGAAGACAAAATATTCCGCGTTCTTGTTCCTATGGAAGAAGAAATCGTAAACAAAGACGGTAAGAAAAAAACCGTTATGCGTAAAGTTTACCCGGGTTATGTTTTGGTGGAAATGGTTCAGACTGATGATTCCTGGTATGTTGTCCGCAATACTCCGGGCGTTACTGGATTTGTTGGTTCGACAGGCTCAGGGTCTAAACCAACAGCTTTGCTTCCGGAAGAGGTAGAACAAATTCTGAAGCATATGGGCATGGTTGAACCTAAAGCGAAGATTGATTTCGAAATCAAGGAATCCGTACGTATTATGGTTGGTCCGTTTGCGAATTTTGTGGGATCCGTGGAAGAAATTTTGGCTGACAAGAGCAAGATCAAAGTGCATGTGAACATGTTTGGACGGGAAACCCCGCTAGAGTTGGATTTCACTCAAGTGGAGAAAATATAACATAAGCTAAGGGTTTCTTGTGGGAGAGCGCTAATGGCGTTCGAAGACCACTATTTTTGCAAGGAGGTGTCACTCATGGCTAAAAAAGTTATTAAAATGGTGAAACTGCAGATTCCTGCAGGGAAAGCGAATCCAGCGCCTCCAGTAGGTCCGGCGTTAGGTCAAGCAGGTGTCAACATCATGGCATTCTGTAAGGAATTTAATGCTCGTACTGCCGACCAGGCTGGCTTGATCATTCCGGTTGAAATTACAGTATTTGAAGACCGTTCCTTTACGTTCATCACTAAAACTCCTCCGGCTGCTGTTCTGCTTCGCATCGCTGCTAAAGTAGAAAAAGGATCCGGCGAACCAAACAAGAAAAAAGTAGCAAAAATCGGCCGCGCAGCGGTTCGTGAAATTGCTGAAACAAAAATGCCCGACCTTAACGCTGCATCTGTAGAAGCTGCAATGCGTATGGTTGAAGGTACTGCTCGCAGTATGGGTATCACAATCGAAGACTAGTAGTTTTCGAAGAATCGGTCATTCGTGACCCGCAAGTATGTGGGAGGAATTTCCGCTAACACCACAAAGGAGGAACATTTCATGGCTAAACATGGTAAGAAATACCAAGAAGCTGCTAAGCTGATCAACAGCGAAGCAACTTACGAGCCTTCAGAAGCTGTAGAGCTTGTGAAAAAGGCAGCGACTGCAAAATTCGACGAAACCGTTGAAGCAGCAGTTCGTCTGGGTGTAGACCCGCGTAAACAAGACCAAGCAGTTCGTGGTGTTGTTGTCCTGCCTCACGGCACTGGTAAAACACAACGCGTGCTTGTATTTGCAAAAGGTGAAAAAGCGAAAGAGGCAGAAGCTGCTGGCGCGGATTTTGTTGGTGATCAAGACATGATCAACAAAATTCAACAAGGCTGGTTTGAATTTGATGTCTGCGTAGCTACACCTGATATGATGAGTGAAGTCGGTAAACTGGGTCGTTTGCTTGGTGGTAAAGGTCTTATGCCTAACCCTAAAGCTGGCACAGTTACATTCGATGTTACTAAGGCTGTGCAAGAAATCAAAGCCGGTAAAATTGAATATCGTCTTGACAAAGCAGGTCAAATTCACGCGCCAATCGGCAAAGTGTCCTTTGATGCTGCACAATTGAACGATAACCTTAAAGCTCTTATCGACGCTTTGAACCGTGCGAAACCAGCTGCTGCTAAAGGTGTATACCTTAAAGGCATCTCGATTTCTTCCACAATGGGACCTAGCGCTCGTGTGAACACAACCGTCTTCAGATAAATAAAGGTTGACTCTTTGAGTCGATTTTGATAATCTATAACAGTTGTGAAACTTAAGGTATCAATCTTAACCTTGAATATGCTTACCGTAGACAGTAGGTGCCTTAGTGCTTAATTTCCTACCGAGGTGTTGTGATAGAAACAAGAAGTAACGAGCTCGCTCGTATAACTTTCGTTTTATCAAGCCTTCGTGATTCTGCGGAGGCTTTTCTAATGCCTGCGTAGGAGCGGTGATGCTTTCCTTGGAAAGAACGCCAACACATAAATTTTCAGGAGGTGTATACATTGGCAAATGCAAAAGTAATTCAAGCAAAACAGGATGCGGTTGACGTCGTTACTGCGAAACTGCAAAACAGTCTTTCGACTGTTGTAGCGGACTACCGTGGATTGAACGTTTCCCAAGTGACTGAACTGCGTAAGCAACTTCGTGAAGCTGGCGTTGAGTTTCAAGTCCTGAAGAACACATTGCTACGTCGCGCAACTGCTGCGGCTGAGTTGACTGAGTTGGATGAAGTTTTGACTGGTCCAACAGCTATCGCATTCAGCACAACTGATGCAGTGGCTCCAGCTAAAATTTTGAACGATTTCGCCAAGAAAAACGACGCTTTGAAATTGAAAGGCGGCGTAGTTGAAGGACGTGTCATCGACGCGGACCAATTGAAAGCACTGGCTGAGCTTCCATCCCGCGATGGTTTGCTGTCCATGCTGCTTAGCGTACTTCAAGCTCCAATGCGCAACTTCGCGCTTGCAGTTAAAGCTGTTGCTGAAAAAGAAGAACAAAGCGCGTAAGCCTTTGACTCTTGCAGCATAAATCAATATCACAAACAAATTTAAATTATAAATGGAGGTTCAATCATGAGTAAAGAAGCAATCTTGGAAGCAATTAAAGGCATGAGCGTATTGGAACTGAACGACCTGGTTAAAGCAATTGAAGAAGAATTCGGCGTAACAGCAGCAGCTCCAGTAGCAGCTGGCGGTGCGGTAGCAGCAGTAGCTGAAGAGCAATCCGAATTTGACGTAATTTTGACAGGCGCTGGCGCTTCCAAAATCAACGTTATCAAAATCGTTCGCGAAATCACAGGCCTTGGCTTGAAAGAAGCTAAAGACCTTGTAGACAACGCACCAAAAGCAATCAAAGAAAAAGTAAGCAAAGAAGAAGCCGAAGCTACTAAAGCAAAATTGGAAGAAGCAGGCGCAGCTGTAGAAGTGAAGTAATTCCTTCTATACTGAAAACCCCTTGAACTTGTTCAAGGGGTTTATTTTATAAATAGAGTTAGTAGGGTTGTGAATACAAACTATTAACATAAAGGAAAGGGAGGATAGAGATGTCGCAACATTATTATTCGCAGCAACCGGAAGTGCGTCATGACAGACGTACCATCGACACCGTTCTAAGAGGCAAAAGCTTTCGTTTTACGAGCGATGCGGGTGTGTTCTCTAAAGGAGACATTGATTACGGTAGCCGAGTTCTCATTGAAGCTATGATTATTCCGGACGGTTCGGCAGTGCTTGATGTGGGTTGTGGATATGGCCCGATAGGCATAAGTGCAGCATACCTAGCCCCCAAAGGGCAAGTGACGATGATTGATATTAACAGTCGTGCGGTAGAACTTGCGCGTGAGAATGCTCAGCACAATGGAATCCGGAATGTTACGGTAATGGAAAGCGATGTGCTCGGCGCATTGAATGAACAGCAAAAGTTCGATGTGATTCTTACCAATCCTCCGATACGTGCGGGAAAAGCTGTAGTGCATCAGATTTTTGAAGAAGCTTATGAACATTTGAATGAGGGTGGCTTTCTGTGGATTGTAATTCAGAAGAAGCAGGGTGCTCCATCAGCGGTAGCTAAACTTGAAAGCTTGTTCCGGGTAGTGGAAGAAGTGGGCAAAGATAAAGGTTATCGCATTATTAAAGCTCAAAAATAAAATTCAATAGGTTATTGACATGTGATAGTGATAATGGTATTATTATAAAATGTCAGTATTAAGATAGGCTCCATGTCTTTAGTTTGCTGAAAATGTCAAGCGATATATTGTCGCCGGCTAGCGCAAGCCGTACGGCAAGTTTTTTGCGAATTGGTTCTCTATGCTCTGGCGTAGCGAGTGTTACGCGGTAATAGATAATAGCGCATAAACTGTTGCTTGGTGACGTATAATATGTACGTTTTGGGCAAATCTACTGGATAAGGAGTATTTTGGTCATGGATAAGTGCGCTCTTTTTTCGAAGATTTCGATAAGGGCTTTTCTTTTATTTATGACTGAATCCTTGTGGTATGGTTCCATTATACGGTTCCAAACAAGGGTTCGCAATCAATTTTTAAGTGAGTAGACATGAGGGGTGAGTAAAGTTGGCAGGACATCTTGTTCAGTATGGTCGACGCACTCGGCGGAGCTATGCGAGAATTAACGAGGTACTCGAGGTCCCGAACCTGATCGAGATCCAACAAAAATCTTATGATTGGTTTTTGGAGGAAGGATTGCGGGAAATGTTTCAGGACATCTCGCCGATCCAGGATTTCACAGGTAATTTGGTACTAGAGTTCATTGATTACAGCCTGGGTGAACCAAAATATACGGTTGACGACGCTAAAGAGCGGGACGTGACGTATGCGGCTCCTCTGCGTGTAAAGGTGCGGCTCATTAATAAGGAGACCGGTGAGGTCAAAGAGCAGGAAGTGTTCATGGGAGATTTCCCGCTGATGACGGAGACCGGCACTTTTATTATTAACGGTGCGGAACGGGTTATTGTCAGCCAGTTGGTTCGCTCTCCAAGCGTCTATTTCAGCACAAAAGTGGATAAGAACGGCAAAAAAACCTACACCGCCACAGTAATCCCGAACCGCGGAGCCTGGTTGGAACTTGAGACCGACGCTAAGGATATTATGTATGTTCGTATCGATCGGACTCGTAAAATCCCTGTTACCGTACTTTTGCGTGCTCTCGGTTTCGGTAGTGATGCCGAAATTCTGGAATTGCTTGGCAATGATGAATATATTCGCAATACGCTGGATAAAGACAACACGGACTCCACGGAGAAGGCGCTTATTGAAATTTATGAGCGTTTGCGTCCGGGCGAACCGCCGACACTGGACAATGCCAAAAGTTTGCTGGTCGCGCGTTTCTTTGATCCAAAACGCTACGACCTAGCTAATGTAGGCCGTTACAAAATCAATAAAAAGCTACACATTAAGAACCGTCTTTTCAATCAACGTCTTGCTCAGCCTTTGGTTGACGAAGCTACAGGGGAAATCCTGGCAGAGTCCGGTCAAATGGTCGATCGTAGACTGCTTGATGAATTGATTCCATATTTCGAAAAGAATGTTGCCTTTAAAAACTACCGTGTTACTGGCGGAGTTATGGACAGTGAAGATATTCCTCTTCAAACGATTGACGTATTCTCGCCAATTGAAGAAGGTCGGGTTATTAAGCTGATCGCTAACGGTAACATCGACAAGTCTGTTAAGCACATTACTCAAGCTGATATTATATCCTCGATCAGCTACTTTATTAATTTGCTTCACGGAATTGGTAATACCGATGATATAGACCATTTGGGTAACCGTCGCCTGCGTTCTGTAGGTGAACTTCTGCAGAATCAGTTCCGTATCGGTTTGTCCCGTATGGAACGCGTTGTACGTGAAAGAATGTCGATTCAGGATGCTAATGCAATTACGCCTCAAGCTCTGATCAACATTCGTCCAGTTATCGCGTCCATTAAAGAGTTCTTCGGTAGCTCCCAGTTGTCTCAGTTTATGGATCAGACGAACCCGCTTGCGGAACTTACGCATAAACGTCGTCTGTCTGCACTCGGACCCGGTGGTTTGACACGTGAGCGCGCGGGCTTTGAAGTTCGTGACGTCCATCACAGTCACTACGGCCGGATGTGTCCAATTGAAACACCGGAAGGACCGAACATTGGATTGATCAACTCCTTGTCCACCTTTGCTCGCATCAACGAATATGGCTTTATTGAAGCTCCGTATCGTTGGGTAGATCCAAAGACAGGTAAGGTAACTGAACAAATCGATTATCTGACTGCTGATGAGGAAGATAATTATGTAGTTGCTCAGGCTAACGTATTGATCGATGAAGATGGCTCCTTTAAAGAAGACATGGTAATCGTTCGTTACAACAAAGATTCAGATAACATTACAACAATGCCAAGTAATCGTGTCGATTACATGGATGTTTCGCCTAAACAGGTCGTATCTGTCGCTACGGCGCTCATTCCGTTCCTTGAGAACGATGACTCCAACCGCGCTCTGATGGGATCTAACATGCAGCGTCAAGCCGTTCCACTTCTGATTCCTAAAGCTCCGCTGGTCGGAACAGGGATGGAGCATAAATCCGCTAAGGATTCTGGCGTATGTGTTGTTTCTAAGTATGACGGTATTATCGAACGTTCTTCAGCTAATGAAATTTGGCTGCGCCGGGTTGAGACTGTCGAAGGCAAAGAAGTTAAAGGCGATATCGTTAAATATAAATTACACAAATTTATGCGTTCTAACCAAGGTACCTGTATTAACCAACGTCCTCTAGCTAAAAGAGGGGACATTGTTAAGAAGGGTGACATCCTGGCGGATGGTCCTTCCACAGAAATGGGCGAACTTGCTCTTGGTCGCAACGTAGTCGTTGCGTTCATGACTTGGGAAGGTTACAACTACGAGGATGCGATCCTGTTAAGTGAAAAACTAGTTAAGGAAGATGTATACACTTCGATTCATATCGAGGAATACGAATCCGAAGCTCGTGACACTAAACTGGGACCTGAAGAAATCACACGTGATATTCCGAACGTGGGTGAAGAAGCTCTGCGCAATCTTGATGAGCGTGGAATTATCCGTATCGGTGCGGAAATCAGTGCTGGTGACATTCTGGTTGGTAAAGTTACTCCGAAGGGTGTAACTGAATTGACTGCAGAAGAACGTCTCCTACACGCTATCTTTGGTGAGAAGGCTCGTGAAGTACGGGATACCTCTTTACGCGTTCCTCATGGTAGTGATGGTATTATCGTGGACGTTAAAGTATTTACACGTGAGAACGGTGATGAACTGCCTCCTGGCGTAAATCAATTGGTTCGTGTCTACATCGCTCAGAAACGTAAGATCTCTGAAGGTGACAAAATGGCCGGACGTCACGGTAACAAGGGTGTCGTTGCTCGTATCCTGCCAGAAGAAGATATGCCGTTCCTTCCGGACGGTACGCCAGTACAGGTTGTTCTTAACCCACTAGGCGTTCCTTCTCGTATGAACATCGGACAGGTGCTTGAGGTCCATATTGGTATGGCCGCATTGCGTCTGGGTATTCACATTGCAACGCCGGTATTTGACGGAGCGCGTGAGTATGACGTGTTTGATACGATGGAAGAAGCTGGCATGCAACGTAATGGTAAAACTATATTGTACGATGGCCGGACAGGTGAACGCTTCGAACGTGAAGTTACTGTCGGCGTCATGCATATGATCAAACTGGCACACATGGTTGATGATAAGATTCATGCCCGTTCAACAGGTCCTTACTCACTAGTTACGCAACAGCCGCTGGGTGGTAAAGCTCAGTTTGGTGGACAGCGTTTCGGGGAGATGGAAGTGTGGGCGCTTGAAGCTTACGGTGCTGCATATACATTACAAGAAATTTTGACCGTAAAATCCGATGACGTGGTTGGTCGCGTGAAGACGTACGAATCCATCGTCAAAGGTGAAAATGTACCGGAACCAGGCGTTCCTGAGTCGTTCAAGGTATTGATCAAGGAACTGCAGTCCCTGGGTATGGATGTTAAGATCCTTAGCGGAGACGAGCAGGAAATTGAAATGAGAGAATTGGACGATGAGGACGAGACGTCAGGCGACAAGCTAAGCCTCAATTTAGAAGGCGCAGAAGTCGGAGCAGAATAATCACGCTTGGAGCTTTAGAGTTCCATTTTATAAAGGACCGCGCCCTCTTTTGATGTAACAGTCAGGGGAGGGCAAAGCGGTACTAAATCAGGATTAGGTTAAGGAGGGTTGCTCCTTGTTGGACGTTAACAATTTTGAATTTATGAAAATCGGACTCGCTTCTCCGGAGAAGATTCGTTCATGGTCCCGCGGAGAAGTTAAGAAACCGGAAACCATTAACTATCGTACATTGAAACCGGAAAAAGAGGGTCTTTTCTGCGAGCGTATCTTTGGACCGCAAAAAGACTGGGAATGTCATTGTGGTAAATACAAACGTGTCCGTTATAAGGGCGTAGTCTGCGACCGTTGTGGCGTTGAAGTTACTCGTGCTAAAGTTCGTCGTGAACGTATGGGTCACATTGAATTGGCTGCTCCGGTATCTCATATCTGGTACTTCAAAGGTATCCCAAGCCGTATGGGTTTGGCACTAGATATGTCTCCAAGATCACTTGAAGAGATTATTTACTTCGCATCGTATGTTGTAACTGACCCAGGTGAAACACCTCTGGAAAAGAAACAACTTTTGTCCGAGAAAGAATATCGTAGCTACCGTGAAAAATACGGTTACGGATTCCAAGCCGGCATGGGTGCTGAAGCTGTTAAGAAGCTTCTTCAAGATATCGACATCGAAAAAGAGCTGGAATTCCTCAAAGAAGAACTGCGTACGGCCCAAGGCCAACGTCGTAACCGGGCGATCAAACGTCTGGAAGTCATTGAAGCATTCCGTAACTCAGGCAACAAACCTGATTGGATGATCATGGATGTTCTACCGGTTATTCCTCCGGAACTTCGTCCTATGGTTCAATTGGATGGTGGCCGTTTTGCTACGTCTGATTTGAACGATCTTTATCGTCGTGTTATTAACCGGAACAACCGTCTGAAAAGACTGCTTGATCTCGGTGCACCTGACATTATCGTGCAGAACGAGAAACGGATGCTACAGGAAGCTGTCGATGCTCTCATCGATAACGGCCGTAGAGGACGTCCGGTAACGGGTCCTGGTAACCGTCCATTGAAATCGCTCAGCCATATGCTGAAAGGTAAACAAGGACGTTTCCGCCAGAACTTGCTCGGTAAACGGGTTGACTACTCTGGACGTTCCGTTATCGTTGTAGGACCGTACCTCAAGATGTATCAGTGCGGACTTCCTAAGAAAATGGCGCTAGAATTGTTCAAGCCTTTTGTCATGAAAGAATTGGTTAACAAGGGCCTAGCCCACAACATAAAGAGCGCAAAACGTAAAGTTGAGCGTGTAAGTCCTGAAGTATGGGATGTACTTGAAGAAGTAATCAGAGAGCACCCAGTACTTCTAAACCGCGCACCAACACTTCACCGTCTCGGTATCCAAGCTTTTGAACCGATTTTGGTGGAAGGTCATGCTATTCGTCTTCACCCACTCGTATGTACGGCTTATAACGCCGACTTTGACGGTGACCAAATGGCGGTGCACGTTCCTCTGTCAGCAGAAGCTCAAGCGGAAGCACGTATTCTCATGCTTGCATCCGGTAATATCTTGAACCCTAAAGACGGAAAACCGGTTGTAACACCTTCCCAGGATATGGTCCTTGGTACTTTCTACCTGACCATGGACAACAAGGAAGAAAAAGGATCAGGTATGATTCTGCGTACCGTAAACGAAGCTGTATCAGCTTACCAACGCGGAACTGCAGGTCTTCATGCTCGTGTGGCTATTCCAGTTAAAGCACTTGGTAAAACTTGCTTTACGGAAAAACAACAAGGCGCAATGTTGATCACTACGATCGGTAAGATTATCTTTAATGAAATTTACCCAAGTAGTTTCCCTTATATCAATGAAGCGACTAAGACTAACTTGCTGCATGGCACGCCAGAGAAATACTTTATCTATGAAAAAGGCGCAGATATTCGCGAGCTGATTGAATCCGCTCCTGAAGCCAGCGCTGTAGGTAAAGAATATCTGGGTCTGATTATCGCACGTTGTTTTGAAACTTATCATACAACCAAAACCTCTATGATTTTGGATAAAATTAAACAACTCGGCTTTACTTACTCCACACGTTCCGGTGTTACCGTTGCTGTGTCGGATGTTATCGTGCCTGAGGAGAAAGTTACGATCTTGAAAGAGTCCGAAGCTAAGGTAGATGTGGTTGCTAACCAATATCGCCGTGGTCTGATCACTAATGACGAACGGTACGACCGTGTTATTGAGATCTGGTCGAAGACGAAGGATGATCTTACAAACATCCTGCTTAAATCGATGGACCGTTTCAACTCTATCATGCTCATGGTTGACTCCAAAGCGCGGGGTAACAAATCGCAGATCACTCAGCTGGGTGGTATGCGTGGTCTGATGGCAACACCTTCGGGTCGGATTTTCGAATTGCCAATTAAAGCGAACTTCCGTGAAGGTCTTACGGTCTTGGAGTACTTTATCTCCACTCACGGAGCGCGTAAAGGTCTTGCCGATACCGCACTTCGTACTGCTGACTCCGGTTACTTGACTCGTCGTCTCGTTGACGTAGCTCAGGACGTTATCGTTCGTGAAGAAGATTGTGGAACAGATAAAGGATTTACAGTTAGTCGTATTCAGGATGGTAAAGAGGTTATTGAGGATCTGTATGACCGTATTGAAGGTCGTTACTGCTTCGAGACTGTTCGTCATCCAGAAACAGGCGAAATCATTGTTCACCGCAACGATTTGATTGACTCCGATAAAGCGGAAGCAATCGTAGAAGCTGGTGTAACTAAGCTGCAAATCCGCTCTGTACTAAGCTGCCGTGCTCGTCATGGTGTTTGTAAGAAATGTTACGGTCGTAACTTGGCAACTGGTAAACACGTTGAGATCGGTGAAGCGGTTGGTATTATCGCTGCACAATCTATCGGTGAACCAGGAACCCAGCTTACAATGCGTACGTTCCATACCGGCGGTGTTGCCGGTGATGACATCACGCAAGGTTTGCCACGTATTCAGGAGTTGTTTGAAGCTCGTAACCCTAAAGGTCAAGCTACAATCAGTGAGATCGATGGTGTAATCAAGGAAATCCGTGAAACTAAGGATCGTCGCGAAATCGAGGTTCAAGGTGAAGCAGAATCTAAGACTTATTCCATTACTTATGGTTCACGTCTACGTGTCAGCGAAGGCCAAGAGATTGAAGCCGGCGATGAGTTGACAGACGGTTCGATTGACCCTAAAGAAATGCTGCGAATCAAAGGGATCCGTGGGGTACAAAACTACATTCTGCAAGAAGTTCAGCGTGTATATCGTAACCAGGGCGTTGAGATCAATGATAAGCACATTGAAGTTATGATCAAGCAAATGCTTCGTAAGATCCGTATCATTGACGCGGGTGACACAAGTCTGTTACCGGGCGCATTTGCGGATATTCATGAATACGAAGCTGCTAACAAGGAAGCCATCTTGTCAGGTAAAGAGCCTGCAGTTGCTAAACCGGTCCTACTCGGTATTACCAAGGCATCTCTTGAGACAGATTCCTTCTTGTCAGCTGCATCTTTCCAAGAAACTACTCGTGTCTTAACAGATGCTGCTATCAAAGGCAAAGTAGATAAGTTGCTTGGACTTAAAGAAAATGTTATTATCGGTAAGTTGATTCCTGCAGGTACTGGTATGAATCGTTACCGTAATGTTAAACTAAGTGATCCAAATGCAGAAAGCGCGCTTGACTCTTTAGAGCCGGTTCCTGCTGAATAAATTAGCAATCACGGTAGTGTACTCGTGTCATACCTATTCATAGGTGTGACACGAATATCTGCTGTGTATAATAATCATAAGAATTATTGCTGAATTTCTTGACACCATCTATTGATAATGCTAAAATGTCTAAGGTGCGTGAGTAGCCATGTTATCCTTGTTCATTGGAGGTAATGATTATGACTGATGATAGAGGACTACTGGATGCTCAGGTCAAGATCGGTACCAAACAAACCGTCAAGGCGGTAGAGTTGGGCCAAGCTGCAGAAGTCTATGTGGCAGAGGACGGAGATCAAAGGCTTACTTCCAGGATAGTTATGCTTTGTAACAAACAAGGTGTTAAGATCACATATGTGGATACGATGCTAAATTTGGGCAAGGCCTGCGGAATAGAAGTTGGCGCTGCGATGGCAGCCGTCTTAAAACAATAGCTACGGAAATGTTTTTGTACTGGGATGAACTCCAGAGGCAAGAACTTTTCATTTGTCTTTTTATGAACCGCCTGGGTCTGTGGGCTTAGAGTTCTTAAATCGGCTATCATTTCAGGAAGGGGGTGGCAACAACATGCCAACAATTAACCAATTGGTTCGTAAGGGCCGTCAAGCCAAAATCGAAAAATCTAAATCTCCCGCTCTTCAAAAAGGGTATAACGCCCTCAAGCGTGAGGCTACAAATTTGAGCGCTCCGCAAAAACGCGGTGTGTGCACTCGTGTTGGTACTATGACTCCACGTAAACCAAACTCAGCGCTTCGTAAATATGCCCGTGTTCGTTTGACGAACCGTCTCGAGGTAACAGCTTATATCCCGGGTATCGGACATAACTTACAAGAGCACAGTGTTGTATTACTTCGCGGAGGTAAAGTAAAGGACCTTGCAGGGGTTCGTTACCATATCGTTCGTGGTGCATTGGATACAGCAGGTGTAGCTAACCGGATGCAAGCTCGTTCTAAATACGGTGCTAAACGTCCTAAAGCTAAGAAATAAGAAAAAGTACTAGAATAATAAACATTTAAGAAAGGGGGATATCCATGCCACGCAAAGGTCCAGTTACTAAGAGAGACGTATTGCCAGATCCGTTGTATAATAGCAAGTTGGTTACTCGTTTGATTAACCGCATTATGCTGGGTGGTAAAAGAGGTGTCGCTCAAAGCATTCTGTACAATTCATTCAAATTGATTGAAGAACGTACGGGTAAAGATCCGATGGAAGTTTTCGAAGCTGCCATCAAGAATATCATGCCGGTTTTGGAAGTCAAAGCTCGTCGTGTCGGTGGTGCTAACTATCAAGTACCTATCGAGGTTAAACCAGAGAGACGTACTGCTCTGGGATTACGTTGGCTCGTAAACTACTCTCGCAACCGCGGTGAGAAGACGATGGAAGAGCGTTTGGCGGCTGAGATCATCGACGCTTCCAACAACACAGGCGCTTCTGTTAAGAAACGCGAAGATACACACAAAATGGCTGAAGCAAACAAAGCGTTCGCTCACTACCGTTGGTAGGATTAAGGTCATTCAAATAACTTATATTTTGAAGGGAGATCCATTTCATGGCTAGAGAGTTCTCCTTAAAAAATACACGTAATATCGGGATCATGGCGCATATTGATGCTGGTAAAACAACTACCACAGAGCGGATTCTTTTCTATACAGGCCGTACGCACAAAATCGGTGAAGTTCACGAGGGTGCTGCTACAATGGACTGGATGGAGCAAGAACAAGAGCGCGGAATCACGATTACGTCCGCTGCTACGACTGCTGCGTGGAAAGGTCACCGCATCAATATCATTGATACCCCAGGACACGTTGACTTCACTGTTGAAGTTGAACGTTCCCTGCGTGTATTGGATGGGGCAGTAGGTGTATTTAGTGCAAAAGAGGGCGTTGAGCCTCAGTCTGAAACCGTATGGAGACAGGCTGACCGTTATAACGTTCCACGTATTGCATATGTGAACAAAATGGACATTATCGGTGCGGACTTCCTTAACGTAATCGAAACTATGCGTGATCGCCTTCAAGCCAATGCAGTTGCTATTCAATTGCCAATTGGTGCAGAAAGTGATTTCACTGGTATTATCGACCTTGTTGAGCAAAAAGCACACATGTTCAGAGATGATCTAGGCCAAAACATCGAAGTAACGGATATTCCGGAAGAATATTTGGCCAAAGTTGAGGAGCTGCGTCTCGAGTTGATCGAGAAAGTTGCTGAACTTGATGAAGATCTGACTATGAAGTACCTGGAAGGCGAAGAAATTACAGTTCCGGAAATTAAAGCTGCACTGCGCAAAGGCGTAGTTGAAGTTAAATTGTTCCCTGTAATTGTTGGATCCTCCTACCGTAACAAAGGGATTCAGCTTATGCTGGATGCTGTTGTTGATTACTTGCCATCTCCTCTTGACGTTCCAGCTATCACTGGACATCTTGATGATGGAACTGAAGCAGTTCGTCATTCTTCGGATGAAGAACCGTTTGCAGCTTTGGCATTTAAAATCATGACTGACCCTTATGTAGGTAAACTTACGTTCTTCCGTGTTTACTCTGGTGTTCTAGAGTCCGGATCTTATGTAGTTAATGCTACTAAGAACAAGCGTGAACGTATTGGTCGTATCCTTCAAATGCATGCTAACAGCCGTCAAGAGATTTCCATCGTGTATTCTGGCGACATCGCTGCAGCAGTTGGTTTGAAAGACACCAGTACAGGTGATACACTGTGTGATGAGAAGCATCCAGTAATTCTGGAATCAATGAACTTCCCTGATCCAGTTATCGAAATCGCTGTTGAACCAAAAACAAAAGCTGACCAAGATAAATTGGGCGTTGCTCTCGGTAAGTTGACTGAAGAGGATCCAACTCTTCGTGCTCATACTGATGAAGAAACAGGCCAAACTATCCTGGCTGGTATGGGTGAACTTCACTTGGACATCATCATCGACCGTATGCGTCGTGAGTTCAAAGTAGAAACCAATGTGGGTAAACCACAGGTTGCTTACCGCGAAACGTTCAAGGCACCTGCTCGCGTCGAAGGTAAATTTGTACGCCAATCTGGTGGTCGTGGTCAATACGGTCACGTATGGGTTGAATTTGAACCCCTCGAGCCAGGTACTGGTAGCAAATTCGAAAGTAAAGTTGTCGGTGGCTCGGTTCCTAGAGAGTACATCGCTCCTGCACTTGCGGGTATCGAAGAACAAATGAAAAACGGCGTACTTGCAGGCTTCCCGCTTGTAGACGTTAAAGCTACCATCGTTGATGGTTCTTACCATGATGTCGATTCCAACGAAATGGCATTTAAAATTGCCGGCTCGATGGCACTTAAAGCAGCTAAAGACAAGTGTAAACCTGTCCTGCTTGAGCCAATCATGAAAGTAGAAGTAACTGTTCCTGAGGAATATATGGGTGATGTTATGGGTATGCTGAACTCCCGCCGTGGCCGTATCGAAGGTATGGATTCCCGTGGTGGAGCGCAAATTATCCGTGCTAAGGTGCCTCTTTCCGAAATGTTCGGATACTCTACAACTCTTCGTTCTGGTACTCAAGGACGTGGCGTATTCTCAATGGAGCTTTCTCACTATGAAGAAGTTCCTAAATCCATTGCGGAAGAGATCGCTGCTAAGAACAAAGGCGGAGAATAATTACTAGTTTTAACTTGCCGTCCGAGTATAACTACTCAGTCATCTAAGATAAACATACATGCGGGCGGCTCAAAATATAAGGAACCCCACATTAAGGAGGAACTGTTCAAATGGCAAAGGCAAAGTTTGAACGTAACAAACCGCACGTTAACATCGGTACTATTGGTCACGTCGACCATGGTAAAACGACTCTGACAGCTGCAATCACTACTGTATTGTCCAAAACTTACGGTGGCGCAGCTATCGCATTCGATCAAATCGACAAAGCTCCTGAAGAGCGCGAACGTGGTATCACAATCTCCACTTCCCACGTTGAATATGAAACTCCTAACCGTCACTACGCTCACGTAGACTGCCCTGGTCACGCCGACTATGTTAAAAACATGATCACAGGCGCAGCGCAAATGGACGGAGCTATCCTGGTTGTATCCGCAGCTGATGGCCCTATGCCACAAACTCGCGAGCACATCCTGTTGTCCCGTCAAGTAGGTGTTCCATACATCGTTGTATTCTTGAACAAATGCGACATGGTTGAAGACGAAGAGTTGTTGGAATTGGTTGAAATGGAAGTTCGTGACTTGCTGAGCGAGTATGACTTCCCAGGCGACGACACTCCAATCATTCGTGGTTCTGCTCGTGAAGCTCTTCAAAACCCAGAAGGCGAATATGCTAAGAAGATTGTTGAAATGTTCGAAACAATCGACGAGTACATTCCACTTCCAGAGCGTCAAACTGACAAACCATTCTTGATGCCTGTCGAAGATGTATTCTCCATCACTGGCCGCGGTACTGTGGCAACTGGTCGCGTAGAACGCGGAACAGTTAAAGTCGGAGAAGAAATCGAAATCGTTGGTATTCACGAAGAAACTAAGAAATCCGTAGTTACGGGCGTAGAAATGTTCCGTAAATTGCTGGATTCCGCTCAAGCGGGCGACAACATCGGAGCTTTGCTTCGTGGTGTAGACCGTACGATGATCGAGCGTGGCCAAGTATTGGCTAAACCGAACTCTGTTAAACCACACACTGAGTTCACTGCTCAAATCTACGTTTTGACTAAAGAAGAAGGCGGACGTCACAAACCATTCTTCACTGGTTACCGTCCACAGTTCTACTTCCGTACAACTGACGTAACTGGTATCATCAACTTGCCAGAAGGTACTGAAATGGTTATGCCTGGTGACAACATCACTGTAACTGTTGCCCTGATCTCCCCTATCGCTATTGAAGAAGGTACTAAATTCTCCATTCGCGAAGGTGGACGTACAGTTGGAGCAGGTAGCGTAGCTTCCATCCAAAAATAAATTCGTTTCTATCTGCGGGTAGACTCTGAATCATAGTGCCCCGGATTCTTCTTGCGGAGAATCCGGGGCTTTTTGTATTTTTTTAGAAGCAATTGTTTATGCTTCGACATTTAATGATAAATAAAACAGATAATATGTGTATTTTCTACATAATTCGCCAAAAATCTACGATAAATTGTTTACAATTTTAATAATCATAGAGTAAAATGAAAGGAAGGTAATATTGTAAAAAAATAGTAATTAAGGGGAGAGTGATAACATGGGAAAATGTCCTTTTTCATTCATGCATGCTATAACATCACGTAATAATAATGAGGATTCTCACACCCCTAATTTCAAAGAACTTAAACATCAGAATAAGACTACTCAAAATCTTTTTCATACTCTTGAGGGTCATGATGAACTCAATGAACAAATGAGAATGATTGATCTAACTGAATCAGATTTGAACTTATTACGTAGGGTGAAACCTATCGTTGAACAGAATATAGACTATATTACTGATCAGTTTTACAATTCGGTATTAGGCGTAAATAAACTTGAAGCAATAATATTGGAGCATAGTAGTATAGAAAGGTTGAAGACGACACTCCGAGAACATATTATTGAGATTTTTGATGGCAAAGTTGATGATGAGTACATAGCAAAGCGAATGAAGATTGCTAATATTCATAAAAGAGTAGGACTTGAGCCTAAATGGTATTTATCCGCTTTTCAAAATCTCCAGAATGTATTTATAAAAGTTATCTATAAAGAAACACATGATGACAATGCACGCCTACAAGTAGTTCAAACCGTTACTAAGTTGCTTAACCTTGAGCAACAACTCGTTCTGGAGGAGTACGAGAAGGAGAACGTTAAAGAGAAGGAACAGCAATACTTATTAGTTAAAAATGAATTAAAGCAGAAAATCGCTGAATTCAGCAGCGAATTAATAGATTTTAGTATCGACACAAATGCTGCTGTGAAGCAGCTAGTGGCCAGTAGCAATGAAGTGAGTAGAACATTCCAACGTACTGCTACATCCGCTGTAGAGTCACAGGGGTTGGCTACAGATGGACATGAGCATTTGGATAGCTTAACAGGACAGATTAACCTTATTTATCAAAGTACAAGTGAGATGGAACACTCAGTTCAGGAATTAAGTAATTCCTCTAAACAAATTCAAAAAATCGTAAACTCAGTGAAAGATATCGCTGATCAAACCAAAATCCTTTCACTTAATGCAACAATAGAAGCTGCCAGAGCTGGAGAGCATGGTAGAGGGTTTAGTGTAGTTGCCCAAGAAGTTAGTCGATTGGCAGAGGATACGAAGAATACTGTAATTCAGATCGTAGAGCTAACTAATAAATCAGGATATCTCACACAACAGGTTGTTGAAGAGATACGTAAGGTACAAGAGTTAACCAAAAGTGGAAAGCATCAATCCGTTGAGACTAGTCTTTTGTTTTCCGATATTGTTGAGGCGATGAAGAGTAGCACACAGGAGATTGTTATAGTAGAAGAAGAAATAAGAACATTGATTCAGACGATAGAGGGAATTGGGTCAGCAACAGAACAGACTGCAGAGTCAGCTGAGTTTTTCAAGTCTGCTACTGAGAATCTTTAGCCTATATAATAGTAATAAAACAGCGCTTGAAAAAAATATGCGTTGTTTTGTTAATTAAGCTTGCAATACTGCCGCCTATTATATATAATAATAAATGTTGTTCTGAGACGTTGCGATGATGTGAGAGGTTACTGACACACCCGGCCCCTTTGCCATGGGGACGAGGTCAGAAAATTTTCACGGAGTATGTCCGATACCAAATTGGGCGATAGAAGGAGGGACTAAAATGGCAAAGCAAAAAATTCGTATTCGCTTGAAAGCATACGACCACAGAATTCTTGATCAATCCGCTGAGAAGATTGTTGAAACAGCAAAACGTTCGGGTGCAGGTGTATCCGGGCCGATTCCGTTACCAACTGAGAAGCAAATCATTACTATTCTCCGTGCGGTACACAAGTACAAGGATTCCCGTGAACAGTTTGAACAACGGACTCACAAACGTTTGATCGATATTGTGAACCCAACACCACAAACTGTGGATGCCTTGATGCGCTTGGATCTACCGTCCGGTGTAGATATCGAAATCAAATTGTAATTCTATTTTTAGCAACTTAGGAAAAGAAAAGAGGTGTCAACATTGAAAGGTATCTTAGGAAAAAAACTCGGTATGACTCAAGTGTTTACTCCAGAAGGTAACGTAATTCCTGTTACTGTTATCGAAGCAGGCCCTTGTGTAGTACTGCAAAAGAAAGACCTGAATATCGACGGATATGAAGCAGTGCAATTGGGCTTTTCTGATAAAAAAGAAAGTCGCTCCAATAAGCCTGAACAAGGTCACGCCAAAAAGGCAAATGCAACACCTAAGCGCTACGTTCGTGAAATTCGCGGTGTTGACCTCGGGTCTCTCGAGGTTGGACAAGAACTGAAGGCTGATATTTTTGCTGAGGGCGAATTTGTTGACGTAACTGGCACATCTAAAGGTAAAGGTTTCCAAGGTAACATCAAACGTTGGGGACAAAGCCGCGGACCAATGGCACACGGATCGCGTTACCACAGAAGACCAGGTTCCATGGGTTCTATCCAAGCTAACCGTGTTCCTAAGGGCAAACGCCTTCCAGGACATATGGGTCACACGACTATCACGGTTCAACGGCTTGAAATCATCAAGGTTGATGTTGAGCGTAACGTATTGCTGATTAAAGGCGCTATTCCAGGTCCTAAAAACAGCTTCGTGAAAGTTAAACAAACCGTTAAGAAATAATTGCTGAAGAAAGGAGGAACATGAAATGCCAAAAGTAACACTTTTTAATATTAGTGGCAACGAAGTTGGTGAAGTGGAGCTGAGCGATACAGTATTCGGTATTGAACCGAATGAGCACGTTCTACATGAAGCTGCGCTTATGCAAAGAGCTTCCCTACGTCGTGGTACACACAAAGTAAAAGGACGTTCTGAAGTTCGTGGCGGTGGACGTAAACCTTGGAAACAAAAAGGTACAGGTCGCGCTCGTCAAGGCTCCATTCGTTCGCCACAATGGAAAGGCGGCGGCGTTGTCTTCGGACCAACACCACGTAGCTATTCCTGGAAACTGCCTAAGAAGGTTCGTCGTTTGGCGATCAAATCCGCTTTGTCCTCGAAAGTACTCGAGAATGACATTATCGTATTGGATAGCTTGACAATGAATGCTCCGAAGACGAAAGAATTCGCAGCAATCTTGAACAACCTGAAAGTAGATCGTAAAGCGTTGATCGTAGCTACTAGCTATGATGATAACGTAGCACTTTCCGCTCGTAACATCCCTGGGGTGAAATTCGTAGCGGCTGACGGCATTAATGTTCTTGACGTACTAACGTACGACAAACTGATCATCACTAAAGAAGCAGTTCTGAAGGTAGAGGAGGTGTTCGCGTAATGAAAGATCCTCGTGATATTATCAAACGTCCGGTGATTACGGAACGTACTTCCGACTACATGAGCGAAATGAAATACGCTTTTGAAGTGGATATCCGTGCTAACAAAACCGAAATCAAAAAAGCTGTCGAGGCTATTTTCAAAGTAAAAGTAACTAATGTGAACACAATGCGCGTACCTGGTAAACTGAAACGTTATGGTAAATATTCTGGTTACACTCCAGAGTGGAAAAAAGCCATCGTTAAGCTTAGCCCGGACAGCAAGCCGCTTGAATTTTTTGAAGCGGTAGAATAATACTCTGTTGAAGTAAGGAGGGAACTACAGTGCCAATCAAAAAGTACAAACCGACCTCTCCGGCAAGACGCGCTATGTCCGTGTCTACGTTTGAAGAAATTACAACAAACCAGCCAGAGAAATCGTTGCTTTCTCCGCTGTTCAAACATGCGGGACGCAACAACCAAGGTAAAATTACGGTTCGTCACCATGGCGGCGGACACAAACGTAAATACCGTATTATCGATTTCAAGCGGACTAAAGACGGCATACCAGGTAGCGTTGCTACAATCGAGTATGACCCGAACCGTACATCCAATATTGCTTTGATCCACTATGCTGATGGAGAGAAACGTTATATCATCGCTCCTAAAGGCCTTAAAGTTGGGGATAAAGTAGAGTCTGGCCCAACAGCCGACATCAAAATTGGTAACAGTCTTGCACTGGAAAACATCCCAGTGGGTACAGTTATCCACAACATTGAGTTGAAACCAGGTAAAGGCGGACAATTGGTTCGTGCTGCTGGTACAGAAGCTCAATTGCTTGGTAAAGAAGAAAAATACTGTTCCGTTCGTTTGTCATCCGGTGAGGTTCGTAAGATCCTTAGCGTATGCCGTGCAACTATCGGTTCCGTAGGTAACGAAGATCATGAATTGATCAAAATCGGTAAAGCTGGACGTAGTCGCTGGCTGGGCCGTCGCCCTGAAGTACGCGGTGTAGTAATGAACCCGAACGATCACCCACACGGTGGTGGTGAAGGCCGCGCTCCAATCGGACGTAAATCGCCTATGTCTCCATGGGGTAAACCAACCCTTGGTTACAAAACGCGTAAGAAAAACAAGGCATCTGATAAATATATCGTTCGCCGCCGCACAAAATAAGACGCTTCTGGCAAGTTAATAAAGCGCGAAGCGTCGATTCGCGGTTTGAAGAACCGGATGAAGGGAGGATTCACACATGGGTCGCAGTTTAAAGAAGGGGCCGTTTATCGATGGCTACCTGCTTAAAAAAGTTGAGGAACTGAACGAGGCTGAGAAAAAGGTTGTAGTTAAAACTTGGTCCCGTCGCTCAACCATTTTCCCTCAGTTTATCGGACATACGTTTGGTGTATATGACGGCCGTAAACACGTGCCTGTATACGTAACAGAAGATATGGTAGGTCACAAGTTGGGCGAGTTCGCGCCAACACGTACTTACAAAGGCCACGCGGGTGACGATAAGAAAACAAGAAGATAATAATAAGGTCTCTGTTTGAAAGGAGGTTAAACAATGGAAGCAAAAGCACATGCAAGATCGGTGCGGATTTCCGCTCGTAAAGCGAAACTGGTTGTTGACTTGATTCGCGGTAAGCAAGTGGGGGAAGCAATTGCAATTCTTCGCCACACTCCGAAGTCCGCTTCTCCGGTCGTTGAGAAGTTGCTTAATTCGGCAATTGCGAATGCTGAGCATAACTATTCTTTGGACGTGAACAGTTTGTTCGTTAGCGAGGTTTTCGTTAACCAAGGACCTACTATGAAACGTTTCCGTCCGCGCGCCATGGGCCGCGCAAGTCGGATCAATAAACGCACGAGCCACATTACACTGGTGGTATCTGAGAAATAAGGAGGGATAACACGTGGGTCAAAAGGTAAATCCAATCGGACTCCGAATCGGTATTATTCGCGATTGGGAATCTAAATGGTATGCAGGAAAAGATTTCGGTACGCTTCTGATGGAAGACGTCAAAATCCGGGAATACCTTAAAGGCAAATTGAAGGATTCCGCTGTTTCCCATATCGAGATCGAAAGAGCGGCTAGCCGCGTGAACGTTACAATTCATACAGCTAAACCAGGTATGGTTATTGGTAAAGGCGGAGCAGAAGTAGAAGTACTTCGCAGCGCAGTTACAGCAATCGCTGGTGGCAAAAAAGTACACATCAACATCAATGAAATCAAGCACCCTGAATTGGATGCAATTCTTGTAGCTGAGAGCATTGCTCAACAATTGGAACGTCGTGTATCGTTCCGTCGTGCACTCAAACAAGCGATTCAAAGAACTATGCGTTCTGGCGCAAAAGGGATTAAAACTCAAGTAGGCGGTCGTCTTGGCGGAGCTGAGATTGCTCGTTCAGAAGGTTATAGCGAAGGAACAGTTCCACTTCATACGCTTCGTGCCGATATCGATTACGGAACGGCTGAAGCACATACAACTTACGGTCTTATCGGCGTAAAAGTATGGATTTACCGTGGAGAAGTTCTTCCCCCAGCTAAGAAACAAGCTGCTCAGGAAGGAGGCAACTAATCATGTTGGTACCAAAACGCGTAAAACACCGCAAGCAACAACGCGGACACATGAAGGGTATGGCAAAAGGCGGTACTGAATTGAACTTCGGCGAATTCGGCCTGGTTGCATTAGAACCGTCTTGGATCACTAACCGTCAGATCGAAGCTGCTCGTATCGCAATGACACGTTATATCAAACGTGGCGGTCAAGTTTGGATCAAGATTTTCCCAGATAAGCCTATTACTCAAAAGCCTCTCGAGGTTCGTATGGGTAGTGGTAAAGGTAACGTTGAGAAATGGGTAGCGGTAGTTAAACCGGGCAAGATTATGTTCGAACTCGGAGGCGTGTCGGAAGAGATCGCTCGTGAAGCGATGCGTCTTGCCGCTCACAAGCTGCCTGTTAAGACTAAGTTTGTGAAACGTGAAGAATTGGGTGGTGAAGCAAATGAAAGCTAATGAACTTCGCAACTTAACCACTGCTGAGATTGAACAAAAGATCGCTGGATTCAAAGAGGAACTTTTTAATCTCCGTTTTCAATTGGCAACTGGCCAACTGGACAACCCGACTCGGATTCGTGACGTGCGCAAGGAAATAGCTCGTGCTAAAACCGTAATCCATCAAAGAGTGCTTGGGATTAGTTAAGTGAGACGGATCTCAGATCCGTATTCAGGAAGGAGGCTAACTAATGAGCGAAGAACGTAATGCACGTAAAGTGCTAATCGGTAAAGTGGTCAGTGATAAAATGGATAAAACCATCGTAGTCGCTGTTGAAACCTATAAGAAACACAACTTGTACCACAAACGCATCAAGTCTACGAAGAAATTCAAAGCACATGATGAGGAAAACGTTGCAAAAATTGGCGATACCGTAAAAGTCATGGAAACTCGTCCGTTGTCCAAGGACAAACGTTGGAGACTAGTTGAAGTGGTTGAAAAAGCGGTTATCATCTAAGATAATCAAAAGAGTTTTTCCGGAAGGAGGAAATTATAATGATTCAACCATTTACACGTTTGCATGTGGCTGACAACTCTGGTGCGAAGGAACTGATGTGTATCCGCGTACTGGGTGGTACTGGACGCCGTACAGCAGCAATCGGTGATTTGATCGTTTGTTCCGTAAAACAAGCAACACCTGGCGGCGTTGTCAAAAAAGGTGATGTTGTTAGAGCGGTAGTTGTTCGTACGAAACGTTCCGTTCGTCGTAAAGATGGATCTTACATCGCATTCGACGAAAATGCAGCTGTTGTTGTTAAAGACGACAGAAGCCCTCGTGGAACACGTATCTTTGGACCAGTTGCTCGCGAACTTCGCGATAAGGACTACATGAAGATCGTTTCCTTGGCACCGGAAGTAATCTAATAAACACGAGCACCAATAAGTTGAAGGTTAGTTATAGGAGGTGTAATAAATGCCTAGAGTGAAAAAAGTTCTGGAATCCCATAACAATAAACTGCACGTGAAGAAAGATGATGTGGTGCTTGTGATTAGTGGTAAAGACAAAGGCAAAAAAGGCCGTGTCATCGCTGCTTATCCTCGTGAAAACCGCGTTCTGGTAGAAGGCGTCAATATGGTGAAAAAACACCAAAAGCCGAACCAGCTGAATCCACAGGGTGGAATTATTGAGCAGGAAGCTTCGATTCATGTGTCCAACGTAATGCACATCGATCCGAAGTCCGGCAAAGTAACACGTATCGGTTACAAAGTATTGGACAACGGTAAAAAAGTTCGGATTGCAAAAAGATCCGGAGAGATTATCGACTAATATAGCCCTTAAGAAAGGAGGTTAAATCTTCATGGCAGCAAGAATGAAAGAACGTTATCTCAACGAAATTACACCTGCTTTGATGCAGAAGTTTAACTATACAACTGTTATGCAAGTGCCTAAGATCGAGAAGGTTGTCATCAACATGGGTGTGGGTGACGCTGTTCAAAACTCCAAAGTACTTGATGCTGCAGTTAATGACATGCAGTTGATCGCTGGTCAAAAACCAGTCATCACTAAAGCTAAAAAATCCATCGCTGGTTTCAAACTACGCGAAAATATGCCGATTGGGGTTAAAGTAACACTGCGCGGCGAGCGTATGTATTACTTCTTGGACAAATTGTTCAACGTAACGCTTCCACGCGTACGTGACTTCCGTGGTGTTTCCACTAAAGCCTTTGACGGCCGTGGTAACTACACACTTGGTCTTAAAGAACAATTGATCTTCCCCGAGATCGAATATGACAAAGTGGATAAAGTCCGCGGTATGGACATCGTTATTGTAACGACTGCTAAGACGGATGAGGAATCCCGTGAGCTGCTGGGTCAGCTGGGAATGCCTTTCGCAAAATAAAGTCGGTTAATCCATTTTCTCCGAAAATGTTTAGGAGGTGTCAGGCTAAGTGGCAAAAACTTCGATGAAAGTTAAACAACAACGTACGCCTAAGTTTAAAGTACGTGCATATACACGTTGCGAACGTTGTGGTCGTCCACATTCGGTACTGCAAAAGTTCAAAATTTGCAGAATTTGTTTCCGTGAATTAGCTTATAAAGGCCAGATCCCTGGCGTGAAAAAAGCAAGTTGGTAAGAAGTTTATAAACGGGAAGGAGGTTTACACACATGACTATGTCTGATCCTATTGCAGATATGCTTACTCGTATTCGTAACGCTAACATTGTGCGTCACGAAACGGTAGAAATGCCTGCTTCTACTATGAAGAAACAAATCGCTGACATTTTGAAGCGTGAAGGTTTCATCCGCGATGCGGAATTCGTTGAAGATAGCAAACAAGGGATTATCCGTATCTTCTTGAAATACGGCCCTAACCAAGAGCGTGTTATTTCTGGTTTGAAAAGAATCAGTAAACCAGGCCTTCGCGTATACACGAAGAGCAATGAAGTGCCTCGTGTACTCGGTGGTTTAGGAATCGCGATTATCTCCACATCTAAGGGAGTTATGACCGACAAAGAAGCTCGTCAATCAAAATCTGGCGGAGAAGTTGTCTGCTACATTTGGTAATAAACGTCACAAGATAAGGAGGTGCAACACATGTCTCGTATTGGTCGTAAACCAATCGCAGTACCTAGCGGTGTAGATGTCACTTTGGACAACGCCGTTATTACAGTAAAAGGTCCAAAAGGTTCTTTGACTCGTGAGCTTCATAAAGACATGAAGGTTACAGTTGAAAATAACGAAATTACCGTTGTTCGTCCGTCGGATAACAAATTGCATCGTTCACTTCACGGCACAACCCGCTCCGTTGTCAACAACATGGTAGCAGGCGTGACTGAAGGTTTCTCGAAATCTCTGGAATTGGTTGGGGTCGGATATCGTGCAAGCAAATCCGGAGATAAAATCGTTCTGAACGTTGGTTACTCCCACCCGGTTGAAATTACACCGGAAGCAGGTATCGAGTTCGAAGTTCCTGCGAACACGAAGATCATCGTTAGAGGTATCGATAAAGAACGCGTTGGCGCATACGCTGCTAAAATTCGTTCCGTTCGTGAGCCAGAACCGTATAAAGGTAAAGGTATCAAATATGAAGGCGAGCGTATCATCCGCAAAGAAGGTAAAGCTGGTAAGAAGAAATAACCGGTTTGAACTTAATTGTAAGATACCCCGTGCATCTTAAAGTGAAGCTGTTTACGGCAAACTGAAGGGAGTGAAAGGGAAGTCATGATTACAAAAGAAGATAAAAACAAGGCTCGTCTCAAAAGACACCTGCGTGTTCGTAAGAAAATTCAGGGAACTACTGAGCGTCCACGTTTGAACGTGTTCCGTTCTTCGAAACACATCTACGCTCAATTGATCGATGATGTTAAAGGGGTTACTATCGTATCCGCTTCTACACTTGATAAAGAACTGAGTGCTAATATCGGTAATGGCGGCAGCGTTGAAGCTGCAGCGAAAGTTGGCCAATTGGTCGCTGAGCGCGCTAAAGAAAAAGGTTATGCAGTGGTCGTATTCGACCGCGGAGGTTACTTGTACCATGGACGAATTCAAGCTTTGGCTGATGCAGCTCGTGAAGCTGGTCTTGAATTCTAGAATAATTCTTAAAAGGAGGTTAACGACTTGCGTGTAGATCCGAACAGTTTAGAACTGACAGAAAGAGTTGTACACATTAACCGTGTAGCAAAAGTTGTAAAAGGCGGACGCCGTTTCAGCTTTAGTGCACTCGTTGTTGTGGGCGATGGCAATGGCTACGTCGGTGCTGGTATCGGTAAAGCCGGCGAAGTTCCGGATGCCATCCGTAAAGGCATTGAAGACGCCAAGAAAAACCTGATTCACATTCCAATCGTAGGAACTTCGATTCCCCACCTCGTTACTGGCCACTTCGGCGCAGGACGCGTGTTGCTGAAACCAGCATCAGAGGGTACTGGCGTTATCGCTGGCGGTCCAGTTCGTGCGGTATTGGAATTGGCAGGCGTTGGCGACATTTTGACAAAATCACTGGGTTCTTCGAATTCCATGAATATGGTCAATGCAACTTTGGAGGGACTTTCCCGTCTGAAACGCATTGAAGAGGTCGCGAAACTTCGCGGCAAATCTGTCGAAGAATTGCGCGGTTAAGGAGGGGAACGTCAATGGCAAAATTGCAAATTACCCTCGTACGCAGTGTAATCGGACGTCCAGAAACACAACGTGTTACTGTTAAGACGCTCGGCCTACGTAAACTCAACACGACTGTGGTTCACAATGACAGTCCTGCAATTCGCGGAATGATCAATAAAGTGAGTCACTTGTTGTCTGTAACTGAAATTGAAGGCTAATCGCCTCGCATAAATTAACAAACATAAGGAGGTGCAAACGATGAAGTTACATGAACTTGCTCCAGCTCCTGGTTCCCGAAAAGAACGCAATCGCGTTGGTCGTGGACCAAGTAGCGGAAATGGTAAAACTTCCGGTCGCGGTCACAAAGGTCAAAACTCACGTTCTGGCGGTGGTGTTCGTCCGGGCTTCGAGGGTGGACAAAATCCGCTCTATCGTCGTCTGCCTAAACGTGGTTTCGTCAATCCTACCCGTAAAGAGTATGCGATTGTGAACCTTGAAGATCTGAATAGCTTTGCAGAAGGAACAGAAGTGACTCCGCAGTTGTTGCTTGAAACTGGTGTTGTCAAGAATTCCAAAAGCGGCATTAAGATTCTCGGCAATGGTGAGTTAACCGTTAAATTGACTGTACAAGCAAATAAGTTCTCTCAATCTGCGGTAGAGAAAATCGAGGCTGCCGGCGGTAAAACCGAGGTGATCTAATGTTCAAGACGCTTAAGAATATCTGGCATGTGGAAGATTTGCGCAAAAAGATCCTGTTTACCTTGTTCATTCTGATTATCTACCGTATCGGTTCGTTTGTACCGGTTCCTGGTGTGAACAAAGATGTACTGGAAACAGCAAATCAAAGCGGTGACGCTTTGATGGGACTTTTGAACACCTTCTCGGGCGGAGCGCTCAAAAACTTCTCGATATTTGCGATTAGTATTTATCCGTATATTACAGCATCCATCATCGTGCAATTGCTGTCGATGGATGTTGTTCCTAAGTTTGCTGAATGGGCTAAACAAGGGGAGCACGGTAAAAAACAACTAGCGCAAATCACTCGTTATGGTACTGTGATTTTGGCCCTGATCCAAGGTTTTGCTACGTCGATAGGGTTTAACCGGATTTATGGAACTCAAATGATGCCGAATGCGACATTTGCTGACTACTTACTGGTTGCCATTATCTTGACGGCTGGTACTTCTTTCCTGATGTGGCTTGGTGAACAGATTACCGAAAAGGGAATCGGGAACGGGATTTCGATCCTGATTTTTGCGGGAATCGTCGCCGCCATCCCGGGATATATCACGAGTACGGCTAACTCAAGCTTTATTCAGCCGGATCAAGTGTTCCTGAATATTCTTAAAGTCGTTATTGTGCTGATTGTGATTGTAGCGATTATTACAGCAGTTATCTTCGTACAGCAAGGTATTCGGAAGATTCCTGTTCAATACGCTAAACGCGTAGTCGGCAACAAAATGTACGGTGGACAGAATACGCACATTCCGCTGAAAATTAATGCGGCTGGTGTAATTCCGGTTATCTTCGCCGTATCACTGCTTCAGTTCCCAGTTGTTCTCTCCAGTTTCTGGTCAACACATGCCTGGGCTCAATGGATTGCTAAGTATTTGGCAACTGATGCTCCACTTGGTATGCTTCTGTATGTAGTGATGATCATCGGGTTCACGTTCTTCTATACGTTCGTGCAGATGAATCCTCAGCAGATGGCTGATAACATGAAGAAGAATGGTGGTTACATTCCAGGTATCCGTCCTGGTAAAGCTACTGAGAAGTATTTGACTAGAGTAATGTCTCGTCTGACTATGTCCGGCGCATTGTTCTTGGCTTTGATCTCTGTATTGCCGATGTTCTTCGGTGCTTTATCTGGATTGCCTAAAGAAGTTCGAATTGGCGGTACTTCACTGCTAATCGTAATCGGTGTGGCATTGGATACTATGAAGCAGATCGAGAGCCAATTGATCAAACGCCATTACAAAGGCTTCATCAATAAATAGGCGATAGGTTCCGGTGAAGCATAAGATTTTATTCTTCCCGGCACCTATTGTGCTGTTTCTTGCTTGGTGGCGAACTTTTGGGGGGAGAGAGAAATCGTGAACATTTTATTCATGGGCCCTCCTGGGGCAGGCAAGGGAACACAAGCTGCTGAGATCATTAAAGAATTTGGCATTCCGCATATTTCGACAGGAGATGCTTTTCGTTTGGCAATCAAACAGGAGACTCCAGTAGGATTGAAGGCCAAATCATTTATGGATCAAGGTTTGCTTGTACCAGATGATGTGACCATTGGTATAGTTGAAGAACGGCTGCAGCAGTCCGATTGCGAAAAAGGATTTCTATTGGATGGTTTTCCAAGAACTCTTTCGCAAGCGGAAGCGCTGGATGAAATTCTAAGCCGTTTGAATACTTCTTTGGATCATGTCATCAACTTGAATGTTGACCGTGGACTGTTGATGGCGCGTCTTACTGGACGTCGTATCTGCACAGTTTGCGGAGCATCCTACCATTTAATCTTCAACCCGCCGAAGCAAGATGGCATTTGCGACATTGATGGCGGTGAATTGTATCAACGTCCGGATGACAACGAAGAAAGTGTAGGCAAGCGTCTGGATGAGTATGATAATAAGACAGCGCCGCTGCTTGCGTTTTATGATAATAAAGGTCTTTTGCGTCAGGTAAATGGGGAAAACGAAATCAATGTCGTTTCTTCTGAAATCGTATCTTTATTGCGGGGTTAATGTAATGATCATTTGTAAATCCGAACAGGAACTTGCCTTTATGAGGGAAGCTGGTCGAATTGTTGCCGAAAGTCACCGTCTTATTGCTGAGGCCATTGAGCCTGGTATTACAACGGGGGAGCTCGACAGAATCGCCGATCAATACATTCGCAGTCAAGGTGCTGTGCCGTCTTTCAAAGACTACAACGGTTTTCCTGCCAGCATTTGCGCTTCAGTCAACGAACAATTGGTGCATGGATTTCCAGGTAAACGCAAACTGATCGAAGGCGATATTGTAACGCTGGATATCGGTGCAGAGTACCGCGGTTATCACGGTGATTCCGCCTGGACCTACGGTGTGGGCAGCATTTCCGAAGAGGCTCAGCGTTTGCTGGACGTTACGGAAGGCTCCTTGTACGCGGGACTGGCGTTAGTTAAGCCGGATGTGCGCTTGTTTACAATCTCCCATGCTATCCAGCAATACATCGAAGAGGCTGGTTTCTCAGTCGTACGTGAGTATGTTGGTCATGGTATTGGGGCAAAACTGCATGAAGAACCGCAAATTCCGAATTATGGCATAGCGGACCGCGGACCACGTCTGAAACCGGGTATGGTACTCGCGATTGAGCCGATGGTAAACGTAGGAAAGAGACATGTCAGAACACTGGAAGATAACTGGACTGTCGTTACGGTGGATGGCTCACTATGTGCTCACTTTGAGCATACAGTAGCAGTTACTCCGGACGGCATGGAAATTTTCACAAAACTGAATGCGTAGGTGATCTCCACTTGAATACTGTGAGCAGCCCGCAGGTTGGTCAATTAGTGAGAATTCTCAAAGGCAAAGATGCCGGAGAGGCAGCCGTTGTTATCGCAGTTGTTGATAGCAGATTTGTATACATTGCAGATGGAGACAAACGTAAGTTTGATGGGCCAAAGAAGAAGAATATTCTTCATCTGGAGCTCATACCCTTCATCAGCAGTGAGGTTGTGAACAGTTTGGAAGAAACTGGACGGGTAACAAACGGAAAGCTGCGTTACGCAGTCATGAAGTATGCTGGACCCACCGGAATAAGTGCTGATGAGAAAGGAGACTAACTGTGGCTAAGGAAGATGTCATTGAAGTAGAAGGTACTGTCCTTGAACCGTTGCCAAATGCAACGTTTAAGGTTGAGCTTGAGAACGGTCATCAAATACTTGCCCATGTATCCGGTAAATTGCGGATGCACTTTATCCGTATTTTGACCGGAGACAAAGTGGTCGTGCAGTTATCGCCTTATGATTTATCAAAAGGTCGTATAACTTACCGTAAATAGATGGGAACTACGAAAAAAGTTTTGCTTCGCAAAACTTTGAGGAGGTAATTAACATGAAGGTAAGACCTTCTGTAAAGCCCATTTGCGAGAAATGTAAAGTAATCCGCCGCAAAGGGACTGTTATGGTGATTTGCGAAAATCCGAAACACAAACAAAAACAAGGTTAAGAAGGGGGTGTAGCGTAAAATGGCTCGTATAGCTGGAGTGGATTTGCCACGTGACAAACGCGTTGAGATCGCCTTGACTTATATTTTCGGAATCGGTAAAACGACTTCTCAGAAAATTCTTAATGAAACAGGCATTAGCGCTAATACACGTGTCCGTGATTTGACGGAAGATGAAGTCAGCAAACTGCGTGAAACGATCGACAAAACGGTTAAGGTTGAAGGTGACCTGCGTCGTGAAATTTCCTTGAATATTAAACGTCTTACTGAGATCGGCTGTTACCGCGGTGTTCGTCACCGTCGTGGATTGCCTGTTCGCGGTCAACGTACTAAAACCAATGCCCGTACCCGGAAAGGCCCGCGTCGTACGGTAGCAAACAAGAAGAAATAATAAGGGGGGATAAGAGACAATGGCTAAACCGAAAAAAGTCGTACGTACTAAACGTCGCGACCGTAAAAATATCGAATCCGGCGTGGCACATATTCGTTCCACGTTCAATAACACCATCGTTACCATCACAGATCCTCACGGAAATGCAATTTCCTGGGCAAGCTCCGGCGGCCAAGGATTTAAAGGTTCCCGTAAGTCGACTCCATTCGCAGCGCAAATGGCAGCTGAATCAGCAGCTAAAGCAGCTATGGAGCACGGCATGAAGTCGGTTGAGGTTATGGTTAAAGGACCGGGCGCGGGCCGCGAAGCAGCCATCCGTTCCCTTCAAGCTGCAGGGCTTGAAGTTAACCTTATTAAAGACGTAACTCCGGTTCCTCACAATGGATGCCGTCCGCCGAAACGTCGTCGCGTATAGTGAAATCAGTATTGTAAATGTGGTATAATTCTGACGCATCTGCTAATAATAGGTGTTTAGGCATACTACATGATGCACCTGATGGGGTGACAGTTTCATATAGGAGCGACGTTGAAGGAGGGGTAAACTCGTGATAGAAATCGAAAAGCCGAAGATTGAGACCGTAGAAGCTAATGATGAAGGTACCTATGGGAAATTCGTAGTTGAACCGTTGGAACGTGGGTATGGCACGACTCTGGGGAATTCACTTCGCCGGATATTGCTTTCTTCGCTTCCAGGAGCCGCAGTGACTTCGGTCCAAATTGACGGCGTTCTGCATGAGTTCTCGACCGTTCCAGGCGTAATGGAAGATGTGACGGAGATCATTCTGAACCTTAAAGCCTTGTCCCTGAAGATTCATTCAGACGAGGAAAAAGTGTTTGAGATTGATGCCGAAGGGGAAGGCATCGTTACCGCAGGTGATATCCGTGCGGACAGCGATGTTGAGATCCTCAACCCGGATCTTCACATTGCAACGCTGGGACCTGGTGCGAGACTTCACATGCGTATTTTTGCAGGCCGTGGTCGCGGCTACGTCCAAGCGGACCGGAACAAACGCGACGATCAGCCAATTGGCGTTATCCCGGTTGACTCCATCTACACTCCTATTTCACGCGTTAACTACGGCATAGACAATACACGTGTTGGTCAAGTGACTAACTACGACAAATTGACGCTTGAAATTTGGACAGATGGCAGTATTAGACCGGAAGAGGCTGTAAGCCTCGGAGCCAAAATTTTGAACGAGCACCTCGTTCTGTTCGTAGGTCTTACGGACGAAGCGAAAGACGCCGAAATTATGGTTGAAAAAGAAGAAGACAAAAAAGAAAAAGTGCTAGAGATGACAATCGAAGAGCTTGATCTTTCTGTCCGCTCCTACAACTGCCTTAAACGTGCTGGTATTAATACCGTACAAGAGCTTACCACGAAGACTGAAGAAGATATGATGAAGGTGCGTAACCTTGGTCGTAAATCTTTGGAAGAAGTTCAGGAGAAGCTTGAGGAACTTGGTTTGGGACTCCGTACAGAAGAATAGCTACAGATTGCTACAGTAAAGGAGGGAAAACACATGGCATACCAAAAATTGGGCCGTGATTCCAGTGCGCGTAAAGCGTTATTTCGCGACATGGTAACGGATCTATTTTTATACGAGCGCATCCAAACAACGGAAGCTAAAGCGAAAGAAGTTCGTTCTATCGCTGAAAAGTTGATCACTAAAGCTAAAAAAGGCGATCTTCATGCTCGTCGTCAAGTAGCTGCATTTGTTCGCCGCGAGACTGTTGATGGTGAACAAGATGCAATTCAAAAATTGTTCTCTGACATTGCTCCTCGTTACACAGAGCGTCCAGGTGGATACACTCGTATCCTGAAACTCGGACCTCGTCGTGGGGACGCTGCGCCTATGGTTTATCTTGAATTGGTAGACCGCGCGTAGTATCACAAGTATTGATTTCCGATGCTTCCCTTTCATCCGGCCCTCTTTGGAGTAAAGATGGGGGAAATATCAGCGTTATTGTGCTGCAGAGGCGCAAGACTCTGCTGTACTAATAACCGTGGGAATCACCTTGGTTCAATTGAAGGAGCTCCCGCAGGGGCTCTTTTTTTTGAAGTAATGGAGTGAAGTGTTAATGGATGCCGTCCTTCTAGGGACGGCAAAGCCATTTCTTCCTCGTGAATAAGATCAGACAGTGCTTCGATCGACGTTTCTGCTGAACGGTTTAAAAAGGAGAACGGAATGCGTAATCTATTGATGAAGGTCAATTATGACGGAACAAATTATGATGGCTTTCAGACCCAGCCTCAGGGCAATACGATTCAGGATCGGCTGGAGCAAGCGATACTCCATCTGACAGGTGAGGAGCTTAAGATTACTGCTTCTGGTCGCACAGATGCCGGAGTACACGCCTATGGTCAGCCTTTTAACTTTACGACCTCCTCTCGAATCCCACTTGAACGTTGGTGTCTCGCGCTTAATGCCCGGCTGCCACAAGATATCGTGGTTACTGAGGCTAGGGAAGTACCGCTGACGTTTCACTCTCGTAGAGGAGCTAAGCGTAAAACTTACCGATACACGATTAACGGCAACAGGTTTCCAGATCCGTTTCAGCGGCGCTGGCAGCTTCACCATCCGGTGAGGTTGGATATTCCTGCGATGCAGCAAGGCTTAACGCATATTTTAGGGACACATGACTTCACTTCGTTTGCTTCTCGGAGGTCTACTAAGACTTCTCATGTACGAACGATCTTTGAAGCTCATATGGAAGTAGACCGCAGCATGTGCCGACCCTCTACTTTAGATCAGGGAGTGATCCAAACTTATATAACGGGTAGTGGATTTCTTCAGCATATGGTTCGCATTATTATGGGGACTTTGATCCATGTGGGGGAAGGTAAAATAGATGCTGATCATGTTGCTGAGATATTGGCAGCATGTGATCGTTCTGCTGCTGGTCCGACAGCTATGGCCAAGGGGTTGGCTTTGTGGAGTGTAGAATATGACGAGTCTGAAAGTGAATCTTTTTTTCTATAAATTTCTTCCTAAATAATAGGCTGAATGTTTAAAAATCACTTGCACTTGTTATGTTTATACTGTAATATAAAAGTTGTGTTTTCTTGATGGCTATCCCACAGCCCCGATCAAGGAAATGCCAAAAAAATGCTTTGCTTAACTCACATAATTGTAATTCAATGAGAAACAAGATATACGAAACAGAAGATTTTCGTACGAGAACAAGGAGGAAACATTCATGCGTACCACCTATATGGCGAAGCCGAACGAAGTTGAACGCAATTGGCACATTATTGATGCCGAAGGCAAAACACTCGGTCGTTTGGCCAGCGAAGCCGCTGCTTTGATCCGTGGCAAACACAAACCGCAATTCACTCCACACGTTGATACAGGAGATTTCGTTATCGTAATCAACGCTGAGAAGATTCACTTGACCGGTAAGAAATTGCAAAACAAGAAATACTACCGTCACTCGATGCACCCAGGTGGCTTGAAAGTTACTAATGCTGAAACTTTGCTGAATACTAAACCAGAACGCGTAATTGAATTCGCTGTTCATGGTATGATTCCTAAGACTCGTCAAGGGGACCACATGAAGCTTAGATTGAAAGTATATGCAGGCGCCGAGCATCCACATGCAGCACAAAAACCTGAAGTTTACGAACTTCGCGGATAAGAATAGAGGAGGACAGTTTCATGGCACAAGTACAATACTATGGGACAGGTCGTCGTAAACATTCGGTAGCACGTGTTCGCCTTGTACCGGGTGAAGGACGCATTGTCATTAACAAACGTGAGATGGACGAATATTTCGGTGTGGAAACACTGAAAATGATCGTAAAACAACCTTTGAACCTGACTGAAACACTGGGCAACTACGATGTAATCGTTCTTGCACATGGTGGCGGCATTTCCGGTCAAGCTGGAGCAATTCGTCACGGTATCTCCCGTGCATTGCTTAAAGTTGACCCTGAATATCGCGGTGCGCTTAAGAAAGCCGGCTTCCTGACTCGTGACCCACGTATGAAGGAACGTAAGAAATACGGCTTGAAGGCTGCACGTCGTGCGCCTCAGTTCTCGAAACGTTAATATTTATCAAGAATTCAACCCTTGGCCTTTATGGTCGAGGGTTTTATTTTTTTTTTTAGCAGCCCCTTTCGAACAAGAAATGGGCTTTTTTTGCATTCATTTACTAATTCTGAGGGTTGAAACTCATTGACTTCCTCAGTAAAAGTTATATACTATTTCATATAGAAATAGTTGGTTTTATTACTTCTTTTACCTCATTTATTCATACGATTAATATTTTGGATGGAGGAATACCTTAATGAACCTGCTCGAGAAAGAAGATTTGATCAGAATAAAGGCCGAAGAATTAGAGAGTGCTTCACCCGAGGATATTATCCGCTGGGCAGTAGAGACATTTCCTAACATTACTTTTGCCTGCAGCTTTGGTGCCGAAGATGTAGTGCTTGTTGATATGCTTCACAAAGTTAGTCCATCTACTGATGTCTTTTATCTCGATACAGATTATCATTTTAAGGAAACCTACGAAACCAGAGATTTGATGGCAGACAAATACGGATTAGAGTTTGTACGAGTGTCTCCGCAACTCACCACGCAGGAGCAAGCACTTCAATACGGTGATGCGCTATGGGCGGTTGACCCAAATCAATGCTGTGGTATTCGTAAAGTTGAACCATTGACTCGTATATTATCTCAATATGAGGCATGGATTACTGGAATTCGTCGCGATCAAGCGCCTACCCGTGCAAATTCTAAAAAGGTCGAGTATGATTATAAATTTGGTTTAGTGAAGTTTAATCCTATTGCGGATTGGACGTCAGAAGATGTATGGAACTATATTCGTGAAAATGACGTAATCTATAACCCTCTACATGACCGTAACTATCCAAGTATTGGCTGTGAGCAATGTACACGTCAGGTTATGCCAGGTGAAGATCCGCGTGCTGGCCGTTGGTCTGGATCAGAGAAGACAGAGTGCGGATTGCACAAGTAAGACATATCCCTGTGGGAACATAGAAGGAGAGACTAAGATGACTTCAATACGTCCGCATGGCGGAACTTTGGTTAACCGTGTAGTAGAGGGTACTGAAAGAGAAGAATTGCTCAATCTCGCACGTGACAGCAAGGCAATTGCCTTGAATACCTGGACTTTATCCGATTTGGATCTTATAGCTGTAGGTGCATTTTCGCCACTGACTGGCTTTTTAAATGAGCAAGACTATCATTCAGTAGTAAAAAACATGCGTTTAGCAGATGGCACAGTATGGAGCATTCCAATAACACTGGCTGTAGAAGATGATGTGGCTGCCGGTTTATCAATTGGGGATAAAGTTTCTCTAATCGGTGAAGAGGACGGAGAGATTTACGGATTATTGGATATTGAGAGTATATATACTGTTAATCAAACGATTGAAGCACAAAATGTCTTCAAAACAACAGACCCTGAACATCCAGGTGTGAGCAAGCTGTTGGCTCGCCCTGCAACTTATGTTGGAGGACCCATTACAGTCTTGAACCGCCCACAGCCAGAGAAGTTCGGTGAATTTTATTTTGATCCTGCGGATACGCGGAAGATATTTGCTGATAAGGGCTGGAGAACGGTTGTAGGCTTCCAAACACGCAATCCGGTCCATCGAGCTCACGAGTATATTCAAAAGTGCGCTATGGAGGTTGTAGACGCTCTATTCCTAAATCCGCTAGTGGGTGAGACGAAGTCGGATGATGTGCCGGCAAATGTGCGCATGAAGAGCTATCTAGCGCTTTTGGAGAACTATTATCCTGAGGATCGTACTTTCCTTGGTGTTTTTCCGGCGGCAATGCGTTATGCAGGTCCTAGAGAAGCGATTTTCCATGCCATGGTTCGCAAAAATTACGGCTGCACCCATTTCATCGTTGGTCGTGACCATGCTGGCGTAGGTGATTATTACGGCACTTATGAGGCACAGGAGATTTTCTCGAATTTTAGTGCTGAAGAACTTGATATTACTCCATTATTTTTTGAACATAGCTTCTTCTGTAAAAAATGCGGGAATATGGCATCCAGTAAAACTTGCCCACATCCTAGTGACGATCACATGACATTGTCGGGTACGAAGGTACGGGCTTTGCTCCGTGATGGCCAATGTCCTCCGCCAGAATTTACTCGGCCTGAGGTTGCGCAGATTCTGATTGAAGGTATGACTCAAGAAGTTACAGCTTAAACATTAACAGCTAGTACTATTTGACCTTCTTGTCCCATATAGATGAGTATTATCTATCGGGACGAGGGGGTCTTTGTTATGTCTGGCCGAAAGCAGAGTAAAGTCTCGGTCTGGATTTCATGGAGCAGCATCAAAAAAAGTATGCTCGGTGTGATGCTACTAGCTATAATGATCGGAATTATCGCGTTTGACATGCCTACCGCTAAAACACTAAATTATTGGAGTCTGCCCTTGTCAGGAAAAGTTATTGCTCTCGATGCGGGGCATGGTGGAGCTGATGGAGGAGCGGTTAGCCGGGAAGGGCTAATTGAGAAAGATATTAATCTCGCGGTATCGCTTTATTTGCGTGATTATCTGCAGCAGGCAGGAGCAATTGTAGTAATGACTCGTGAGGGTGATTATGATTTGGCTCAGGAAGGCACTAAGGGCTATTCTAAGCGTAAGACAGAAGATCTTAAACAAAGAGTCAGAAGTATCGAAGAAAAAGGCGCAGACCTTTTTATAAGCGTTCACATGAACAGTGTCCCTTCCAATCGTTGGAGTGGAGCACAGACCTTTTACTACCCCAATCACAAGGATAATAAAGCTATAGCGGAGTTTGTGCAGAGTGAGCTGAAGACTACGCTGGAGAATACGGATCGTGTGGCTAAGACAGTGAATACTGTTTATCTGTTAAAAGCATTGAAAATACCAGCGGTGCTTGTAGAAGTTGGCTTCTTATCACATCCTCAGGAATCTGCTCTACTTGGAAATGATGTCTATCAGCGTAAGGTTGCGACTAGCATTTATCGGGGGATTCTTCGGTACGCCTCCGAGTAGTCAGGACTACTCATGGGGAGACAGGTAATGCTATAATAGACAAAAACTCCGGAGAATTTCTCAACCGGAAAGGAAACAGAGGTGCTTCCCATGCTGACTAAGGAACAAATTCAGGAAATACTGCAGCCATTAACAGACTCTGAAACTGGAAAAAGCCTTGTGGAACTACAGCTGATCCGTGACATTATGATTAAAGAAGACCGTATTTCTTTATCTATCATATGTCTGAATCCTGAAGAGCAAAGTCGCATGGATCTAGAACAACAGGTTCGTGAATTGCTTGAAGCGGGTGGGGTTTCTAATGTACATATCCGGCTTCGTGATGCAACCGATTATGAACGTGCTATACTTCGCGGAGAGAGCGTAGAGGATTTCGATGAACCTGGGAAACTTAAAGGACATGCAGCAGGCCTTGATGACCATGAATTAATTAGCGAGAGCTCTGGCGTGAACTTTATCGCCGTGGCCAGCGGCAAAGGTGGAGTTGGTAAGTCAACCGTAACGGTGAATTTGGCCGTAGCCCTTGCAAGAAAAGGGAAAAAAGTTGGTCTTATCGATGCTGATATTTATGGTTTCAGTATTCCCGATATGATGGGGATCGAAGAGGGACCAGTTGTAGAAGAAGGAACGATTATTCCTGTGGAACGTTTTGGAGTGAAGGTCATGTCTATGGGCTTCTTTATTCGTGAGAATAGTCCAGTTATTTGGCGGGGACCTATGCTGGGTAAAATGCTTCGCCAGTTCTTCAATGATGTCGGCTGGGGTGAGCTTGATTATATGCTACTGGATCTTCCCCCAGGTACTGGTGATGTGGCGCTTGACGTGCATCAGATGCTGCCTCACAGCAAAGAGATCATAGTTACAACACCTCATGCTACCGCAGCGTTTGTGGCGGCTAGAGCGGGCTCTATGGCTCTACAGACAGATCATGAGATTATTGGAGTCATTGAGAATATGGCTTATTATGAGTGTACTGACTGTGGTAAGAAAGATTATATCTTTGGCAGAGGCGGAGGCGCAAGGCTTGCTGAGACGCTTCATACGGAGCTGCTTGCACAAGTGCCACTAGGTGCACCAGACAACCATATTTCTGAACCGGATTTCTCGCCTTCTGTATACAAAGAAGAGACACCAACCGGACTGTTGTTTGCAGACATCGCTGATAAACTCATTGCTAAATATGAGCACTAATTCCTGTGCATGAAAAAGAGGCCTTCCCACACTTATTAGTGGGATAAGGCCTCTTTTTTAAGAACTTGAATCATCGCCGCTACCGCCGCCACCGCTTTCCTGTTTTTCGCCGCCTTCACTGCCTTTTTCCTTTTTCTCCTTGGGTTCAAGTTCTTCTTGTACGACTTTTTTAAGTAAATTTAATACTTCCATACGGAATAATGGGGTTTGCATTGATTCCTGCATGGTCTTCATGGATTGTTTACGGTAATCAGGTGTTTTGGTGAGATTTAGAAACATTGTCATCATTTCTGGAGATTTCATAATTTCTTCGACTGATTTCTGATAAGTTGGGTCCTTAATTAGCTGAAGGTGTAGCTCCTTGCTTTGCGATTGAATGGCTTTAGCAAAATCGCCCGCAAACTTGGGATCAGTCATTATTTTCTCAATTTCCTTCTGATATTCCGGCGCAGTAAGAGTATTTTTAACAGCGAGCTTAATTTCCTCTGTTGTTTGAAGTGGCATCATCTTCATGCTCATTCCACTGGTACCGCTAGAGCTGGAGCTTGATAATGATTCCTCAACCGCTTTTTTACCCTCATCGCTTTTCAATATATCTAAAACCATGGTCTTCGTTTCTTTATAACTGCCTTGTCCGGAAGAAGAACTGCTCTGCTCACTTCCGCAAGCCGTTAAGGCCATAACAAAGCTCAATGCCAAACCCACAGATCCGATAAATCTCCATTTCATTGGCGCTGCCCTCCTTTATAGGATTCTCTAGATGTATTATGCCGCATTAGAGTACATTTATGTTGTGGGTGTAATGGTGTTTTGTCGGTATCCTTGGTAAAATAAATCTGACAAGAGGAGGTGAATTGGCTGAGTATAAAAAAATGGTTTCATTTATTTTGGACTACCCTTCTTATAGGAGCGGGTGGGGCTGTAATCGCTGGTCTGGCACTGCAATTCGTAAATGGTAAGATTGATTTCAAAAGTGTCGGGGATTTCTTTTTATACCCGCTGATTCTGCTTGGCTACGGTATGCTTGTAAGCGTTTATTCGCAACTTGGTTTTTTTGCCTATTTGATTTTGAATTATATGGGCAACGGCGTTTTTCCACAAAAGGTTTGGAAATACATACAACTAGTGCTTTCTGTGCTCGCATTGCTTGAACTGATTTTTTTGCGTACCGTCGTTGGCGGAGAAAGAAATGTTACGTCTGATCTAATTTTAGGAATCGCTATTTTGCTAGCAGCTATTATTGTGTCTTATTTCAAAGTGAAAAGTACAAACATCTCAGCTTTGATTCCAACCCTCTTTTTTATGACAGCTATTTCAATTGTGGAAGTTATTGGTGTGCTCCGTATAGGTGTTGATAGTGCGACGGTATTTATTGTTGTTCCACTTATCGCTTGTAATGCATTCCAAATTTTGATGCTTCACCGTATTCTGAAGCCGGCAGCCGGATAATGAACGGGGAAGGCGCTAAACAATGAACCCCGTGCTCTGATCTCAGAAGACGGGGTTTTTTGCTCTTACTGTATCTTAACGATTAAAATCTGATTGTGGAGGTTAATCTTAAAGAACGATACGACCACAAAACTAAGTGTATGCTTCCGATGCGAGTTTTGTTCGAGGCTCATCAATGGTGCATATGCTTTACAAAACTAAGTAGATGCTTCCGAAGTGAGTTTTGTACGATGTAACACAAGTGGAGTAACGCTCACAAAACTTTTAGGAGGGGAATATATGGACATCAAGCGCTATATGATAAAAGACACAAAAGAAATCCGGCTTAACAAGCTGGATCCGGACGACACAGGTATTTTTAAATCCAAAAAAGAAGCAGAAGCCAAAACAGAAGAGCTTAAAGCACGTTTGGCAGAGCTACAAGATATTCTGTTTGCTCAGAAAAAGCATTCGCTGCTTGTTATTCTGCAAGGAATGGATTCCAGCGGTAAGGATGGCACGGTTAAGCATATTTTTTCAGGCATCAATCCACAAGGATTTATAGTCACCAGCTTCAAGAAACCATCTCTAGAGGAAGAGGCTCATGATTTTTTATGGAGGGTACATCAGAAGACACCCCCTAAGGGCTATATCTCTGCATTTAACCGCTCACACTATGAAGATGTATTGGTACCACGGGTACACGGAGGGTTAAAAAAGGATGACTTGAAGCGCCGCTTTCGTTACATACGGCAGTTCGAGGAAATGCTGGTGGAAGAGGGGACGACAATTATCAAGCTTTTTCTGCATATTTCTAAAGAGAAGCAGTTAAAGAAAATCAAGGAACGGCTAGAAGATCCCAAAAAACACTGGAAATTCGATGCAAGTGATCTCCAGGAGCGGGAGTATTGGGATGATTACCAAGAAGCATATGAAGATGTTTTTAAGGAAACTAGCATAGATAAAGCACTCTGGTACTGGATACCCGCCAATCATCAATGGTACCGCAACTATTTGACCTTATCCATCGTTGTAAAGACACTGGAGAGTCTGGATCTGAGCTATCCGAAGCTGAATACCCCCACACCCGATATATCGGAACTCATTTCTCCACGTCATTAATCCTTTGGGCAGATCAACATCCATTACGGCACCAGAGATTGAAAAGTGCTTACAGTCCTGCTGCGTCCTCAACGGCATTACTAAGTGAAGCTGAGTCGCGAACTTCTTTACCTTCGGTGTTGCTTTGACTAATCAGCTCAGAGACGGTAACGAATTCATAACCTTGTCTGCGGAGCTCGTCGATAATGAGTGGAAGTGCTTCATGTGTTTGTTTGCAGGAATCACTGGCATGTAGAAGGACGATATCACCTGGATGCGCTTTTGTCGTTACACGCTTCACGATATTGTCTACGCCGATGTTCTTCCAATCCAGGGAGTCTGTATCCCATTGAATGACCTTGTAACCGAGATCATTGGCAACCTGAAGGACTCTTTTGTCAAAATCTCCATTAGGCATACGAATCAAATTGGGCTCAGTGCCAGTTAATTCGGTAAGTACGGTGTGAGCTGTTGAGATCTGTGTACGAATTTCTTCGTTGCTTAGTGTGCTGTAATTGACGTGTTTATGACCATGACTTCCGATTTCAAAACCTGCATTCTTGATGTTGGTTACAATGTCCGGGTGAGTCTTACTCCATGGTGACGACAGGAAGAAGGTGGCTTTGTCCACTTTCTTGTCTTCAAGTACCTTCAAAATCGGTTCGGGTCTTTTCTCCCCCCAGCTAATATCGAAGGTCAGGGCAATCAGCTTCTTCTCTGTGGGTACACTGTAGATCGCAGAAGGTCCGGATTCAGAAAAAACGGTTATGTTTCCCCTCTCGACATAGACAACTCCAGCAGCAAGAAGCACAGCGGCGAAGATATAGATGAATCGTTTAATCTTTTTGCCGCTGAATACATAAAAAGAATTCATAATGACAGCGCTCCTCTCCCATGCGAAATGCTTGTTTGTTCTAAATGTATGCTCGTACCGCACGGTTATGACCTAAGAAACAGAGATCACAATTTCAGGAGGGTATTTATGTTGTCGTTCTTCACGTTTGTTAAAGATCTTAAAACGATCCGGAAGGCTTTATTGCTATCCTGTCTGCTCTTCGCAGTAGGAGCGGTTATAGGGTGGGTCGCTACTAGCAGTCTGGAAAAGTTATTGGTTCAGCAATTGGAGGGGCTCAGTGAAATCAGTGGCAACCTTAGAGATTCTTCTAATCCGCAATGGAGCTTCTTTGTATTTATATTTTTGAATAACAGCATCAAAGGTGTTCTTATCATATTTTTAGGAGCGTTGTTCGGTATACTGCCAGCCATATTCTTATTTATTAATGGAGCGGTTATCGGCTATCTGATTCATTTATCAGCATTGCAAGGACAGGATTTGTTCGAACTAATAGTAAAAGGACTGCTGCCACATGGGATTATAGAGATTCCAGCGATCATTATTGCTTGTGCATTTGGACTGCAGTTCGGAGGTAAAGTTCTTGCAAGTATATTTAGCTCATCCACTAAAAAAGTGAACAGAGGTGTTGATTGGTCTTCGTTCATGCGTCAAACACTTACAGCATCTATTTGGACAGTAATCCTGTTATTTGTTGCAGCCATCATTGAAAGCACAATAACTTTTTCTCTTTTATCATAAAACTTCCGAGAATGGAGCATAACATTAAAGCTATTCATCCAAGGATTGCCTAAAGGTCAGAAGTATATAATCGTGACGAAACCATAAAGGGAATTTTTAATAATTATGGTTATAAAAAGAGTACTCCGGTTAATCTAGTGTAAGAGGATCTTAAGGCAGCTTTCTCCATGAGATGGACTAACTAATTATGTACAAGGGGTTTTTGGTTTTAGTGAATGTGTTACTTGCAACTTCATGAAGGAGGCCAAGCATATGTTGGGAATGTTGTTTAACGAAAAAGAATGCAAGGAACTGGATTATGTTTTGCGGAAAGAACTCGATGAGATGCTGTTAGATTTGAGCGATCAGCGCTTGGACCAAAATATCAGGCATGCCATCGCCAATAGATATAAGACTGTATTTCGTATGTATGCTCGTTTTGCTCCTCAGAAAGAGCTTTCTAAGTATGCATGGGGTGGACGTTCTTCTCAGTATAAACACTGAGGATAGGTGGTAAATGCAAGAGTCTTATAGTGATTTAAGATTTTTTAATAAAATAGCTTGACTAAAAAGGAGTGCTCGTGATAAATTATATCTCGCGCTCCTTTTGCTTGTGTAAAAGGGAAGCGGAAGGCAAGAAAAGTTAAAAAAAACTTTTTAAAAAAAAGACTTGCCAAACAACGAAACACTGTGATATATTATAAAGGTCGCCGCTGACAAACAACGACGACGAAATGAGAGACATTGATCTTTGAAAACTGAACAACGAGTGAGTAGGAAATCACGAAAGTGAAATCCAAAATAGAGAATTAATTTTCTCGTCAGATGTTTCAAAATGAGCATATCGCTCTTTTCAATACTAATTGGAGAGTTTGATCCTGGCTCAGGACGAACGCTGGCGGCGTGCCTAATACATGCAAGTCGAGCGGAGTTGTTTTGAAAGCTTGCTTTCAAAACAACTTAGCGGCGGACGGGTGAGTAACACGTAGGCAACCTGCCCCTTAGACTGGGATAACTACCGGAAACGGTAGCTAATACCGGATAATTTCTTTTTTCTCCTGAAGGAAGAATGAAAGACGGAGCAATCTGTCACTGAGGGATGGGCCTGCGGCGCATTAGCTAGTTGGTGGGGTAACGGCCCACCAAGGCGACGATGCGTAGCCGACCTGAGAGGGTGAACGGCCACACTGGGACTGAGACACGGCCCAGACTCCTACGGGAGGCAGCAGTAGGGAATCTTCCGCAATGGACGAAAGTCTGACGGAGCAACGCCGCGTGAGTGATGAAGGTTTTCGGATCGTAAAGCTCTGTTGCCAGGGAAGAACGTCCGGTAGAGTAACTGCTATCGGAGTGACGGTACCTGAGAAGAAAGCCCCGGCTAACTACGTGCCAGCAGCCGCGGTAATACGTAGGGGGCAAGCGTTGTCCGGAATTATTGGGCGTAAAGCGCGCGCAGGCGGTCATTTAAGTCTGGTGTTTAAACCTTGGGCTCAACCTAAGGTCGCACTGGAAACTGGGTGACTTGAGTACAGAAGAGGAAAGTGGAATTCCACGTGTAGCGGTGAAATGCGTAGATATGTGGAGGAACACCAGTGGCGAAGGCGACTTTCTGGGCTGTAACTGACGCTGAGGCGCGAAAGCGTGGGGAGCAAACAGGATTAGATACCCTGGTAGTCCACGCCGTAAACGATGAGTGCTAGGTGTTAGGGGTTTCGATACCCTTGGTGCCGAAGTTAACACAGTAAGCACTCCGCCTGGGGAGTACGGTCGCAAGACTGAAACTCAAAGGAATTGACGGGGACCCGCACAAGCAGTGGAGTATGTGGTTTAATTCGAAGCAACGCGAAGAACCTTACCAGGTCTTGACATCCCTCTGAATCTGCTAGAGATAGCAGCGGCCTTCGGGACAGAGGAGACAGGTGGTGCATGGTTGTCGTCAGCTCGTGTCGTGAGATGTTGGGTTAAGTCCCGCAACGAGCGCAACCCTTAACTTTAGTTGCCAGCAAGTCATGTTGGGCACTCTAGAGTGACTGCCGGTGACAAACCGGAGGAAGGTGGGGATGACGTCAAATCATCATGCCCCTTATGACCTGGGCTACACACGTACTACAATGGCCGGTACAACGGGAAGCGAAGCCGCGAGGTGAAGCCAATCCCATCAAAGCCGGTCTCAGTTCGGATTGCAGGCTGCAACTCGCCTGCATGAAGTCGGAATTGCTAGTAATCGCGGATCAGCATGCCGCGGTGAATACGTTCCCGGGTCTTGTACACACCGCCCGTCACACCACGAGAGTTTACAACACCCGAAGTCGGTGGGGTAACCCGCAAGGGAGCCAGCCGCCGAAGGTGGGGTAGATGATTGGGGTGAAGTCGTAACAAGGTAGCCGTATCGGAAGGTGCGGCTGGATCACCTCCTTTCTATGGAGAATCGTTTCCTGCAATGGAGACATTCAAATCGGAAGTTAAGCTTCCACAATAGAACCTTCGGGTTCGAACACTCACTCGTGTTCAGTTTTGAAAGAGTAAGTCTCTTTCATATACGTTTGGTGGCGATAGCGGAGGGGTTCCACACGTACCCATCCCGAACACGACCGTTAAGCCCTCCAGCGCCGATGGTACTTGGACCGAAGGGTCCTGGGAGAGTAGGACGCCGCCAAGCGGACAACCATTCATTGGTTGATTCACAATGTTATATATGTTATATGGGCTTTTAGCTCAGTTGGTTAGAGCGCACCTCTGATAAGGGTGAGGTCGGTGGTTCGAGTCCACCAAGGCCCACCATATAACTTTATAGAGTAACGAGGCCTCCGAAAAGTAATCGGAATTAGCTTCGGAGCTAGACTTCACTTTTTGGAGTGAATTTCATGGGGCCATAGCTCAGCTGGGAGAGCGCCTGCCTTGCAAGCAGGAGGTCAGCGGTTCGATCCCGCTTGGCTCCACCATAATTTTAATTCAATACCTTCTTTAAACATTGATCCTTGAAAACTGGATACCGAAACGAATTTGCGTTTTAGAACATCTTTTAGCAACTTGTGTAAACAAGTAAATGTTATTAGTGAGATGATTCCAAGAGAAATGTCATTGTATGATATTTTCCTGCGGAAAAATCAAGGTTAAGCTAATAAGAGCACACGGAGGATGCCTAGGCGCCAGGAGCCGACGAAGGACGTGGCGAACAACGAAACTGCCTCGGGGAGCTGTAAGCAAGCTTTGATCCGGGGGTGTCCGAATGGGGAAACCCAGCTGTGGTAATTCGCAGTTACTCATTTCTGAATACATAGGAAATGTAGAGGCAGACCAGGGGAACTGAAACATCTAAGTACCCTGAGGAAGAGAAAACAATAGTGATTCCGTCAGTAGCGGCGAGCGAACGCGGAACAGCCTAAACCTAAGAGCTTGCTCTTAGGGGTTGTGGGACGTCTCACATGGAGTTACAAAGGAATATGGTAGGCGAAGAGGTCTGGAAAGGCCCGCGATAGAGGTAAAAGCCCTGTAGCCTAAACTGTGTTCTCTCCGAGACGGATCCCGAGTAGTGCGGGGCACGTGAAACCCCGTATGAATCCAGCAGGACCATCTGCTAAGGCTAAATACTACCTGGCGACCGATAGTGAAACAGTACCGTGAGGGAAAGGTGAAAAGCACCCCGGAAGGGGAGTGAAATAGAACCTGAAACCGTGTGCTTACAAAAAGTCAGAGCCCTATCTATGGGTGATGGCGTGCCTTTTGTAGAATGAACCGGCGAGTTACGTTTAACATGCAAGGTTAAGCCGAGAAGGTGGAGCCGCAGCGAAAGCGAGTCTGAATAGGGCGATTTAGTATGTGGACGTAGACCCGAAACCGTGTGATCTACCCCTGTCCAGGGTGAAGGTGCGGTAACACGCACTGGAGGCCCGAACCCACGTACGTTGAAAAGTGCGGGGATGAGGTGGGGGTAGCGGAGAAATTCCAATCGAACTCGGAGATAGCTGGTTCTCCCCGAAATAGCTTTAGGGCTAGCCTCGGTATAAGAGTAGTGGAGGTAGAGCACTGATTGGGTGCGGGGTCCGCAAGGATTACCAAGCTCAGTCAAACTCCGAATGCCATATACTTATTGCCGGGAGTCAGACAGTGAGTGCTAAGATCCATTGTCAAAAGGGAAACAGCCCAGACCATCAGCTAAGGTCCCCAAGTGTGTGTTAAGTGGGAAAGGATGTGGAGTTGCACAGACAACCAGGATGTTGGCTTAGAAGCAGCCACCATTGAAAGAGTGCGTAATAGCTCACTGGTCGAGTGACTCTGCGCCGAAAATGTAACGGGGCTAAACACACCACCGAAGCTATGGCTAGATACGTATGTATCTGGGGTAGGGGAGCGTTGTATGTGGGTTGAAGGTGTACCGTAAGGAGCGCTGGACAGCATACAAGTGAGAATGCCGGTATGAGTAACGAAAAGATCAGTGAGAATCTGATCCGCCGAAAGCCCAAGGTTTCCTGAGGAAGGCTCGTCCGCTCAGGGTAAGTCGGGACCTAAGGCGAGGCCGAAAGGCGTAGTCGAAGGACAACAGTTTGAAATTACTGTACCACCGTAATCCGCTATGAGCGATGGGGTGACGCAGGAGGGTAGTGACGCGGACTGATGGATATGTCCGTCTAAGCAGTGAGGCTGATGTGTAGGCAAATCCGCACATCATTAAGGCTGGGCTGTGATGGGGAGCGAAAATTGTAGTAGCGAAGGTCATGATCTCACACTGCCAAGAAAAGCCTCTAGCCAGGAGAAGGTGCCCGTACCGCAAACCGACACAGGTAGGCGAGAAGAGAATTCTAAGGCGCGCGGAAGAACTCTCGTTAAGGAACTCGGCAAAATGACCCCGTAACTTCGGGAGAAGGGGTGCCCCGGTAGTGTGAATAGCACGAGGGGGCCGCAGTGAAAAGGCCCAAGCGACTGTTTAGCAAAAACACAGGTCTGTGCGAAGCCGCAAGGCGAAGTATACGGGCTGACGCCTGCCCGGTGCTGGAAGGTTAAGGGGAGTGGTTAGGAGCAATCCGAAGCTATGAACCGAAGCCCCAGTAAACGGCGGCCGTAACTATAACGGTCCTAAGGTAGCGAAATTCCTTGTCAGGTAAATTCTGACCCGCACGAATGGCGTAACGACTTGGGCGCTGTCTCAACGAGAGATCCGGTGAAATTTTAATACCTGTGAAGATGCAGGTTACCCGCGACAAGACGGAAAGACCCCATGGAGCTTTACTGCAGCTTGATATTGAATTTGGGTACGATCTGTACAGGATAGGTGGGAGCCGTAGAAATCGGAGCGCAAGCTTCGGTGGAGGCGCCGTTGGGATACCACCCTGATCGTATCTAGGTTCTAACCTAGTACCCTTATCGGGTACGGGGACCGTGTCAGGCGGGCAGTTTGACTGGGGCGGTCGCCTCCTAAAGAGTAACGGAGGCGTTCCAAGGTTCCCTCAGAATGGTTGGAAATCATTCGAAGAGTGCAAAGGCATAAGGGAGCTTGACTGCGAGACCTACAAGTCGAGCAGGGACGAAAGTCGGACTTAGTGATCCGGTGGTACCGCATGGAAGGGCCATCGCTCAACGGATAAAAGCTACCCTGGGGATAACAGGCTTATCTCCCCCAAGAGTCCACATCGACGGGGAGGTTTGGCACCTCGATGTCGGCTCATCGCATCCTGGGGCTGAAGTAGGTCCCAAGGGTTGGGCTGTTCGCCCATTAAAGCGGTACGCGAGCTGGGTTCAGAACGTCGTGAGACAGTTCGGTCCCTATCTGTCGTGGGCGCAGGAAATTTGAGAGGAGCTGTCCTTAGTACGAGAGGACCGGGATGGACGTACCGCTGGTGCACCAGTTGTTTCGCCAGAAGCATGGCTGGGTAGCTACGTACGGACGGGATAAGCGCTGAAAGCATCTAAGCGTGAAGCCCCCCTCAAGATGAGATTTCCCAATTAGTAAGACCCCTTGAAGACGACGAGGTAGATAGGTTGGAGGTGGAAGTGCAGTAATGCATGGAGCTGACCAATACTAATCGGTCGAGGGCTTATCCTATACTTAAAACGCAAATTCAATTCGGATTCAGTTTTCAGGCATCAAGCCTGAGCATTTACGCTGTAAATGCCCGTTTGGTGGCGATAGCGGAGGGGTTCCACGCGTACCCATCCCGAACACGACCGTTAAGCCCTCCAGCGCCGATGGTACTTGGACCGAAGGGTCCTGGGAGAGTAGGACGCCGCCAAGCGGATATTCCCTGATAGCTCAGTTGGTAGAGCACTCGACTGTTAATCGAGTTGTCACAGGTTCGAGCCCTGTTCGGGGAGCCATGCTCTCATAGCTCAGCAGGTAGAGTGCTTCCATGGTAAGGAAGAGGTCACCGGTTCGAATCCGGTTGAGAGCTCCACAGATTTGCACGGCCCGTTGGTCAAGGGGTTAAGACACCTCCCTTTCACGGAGGTAACATGGGTTCGAATCCCATACGGGTCACCAACTTTTACTTGTACTTACCCTTAGAGGGTCCCATAGATATGGAGGCTTAGCTCAGCTGGGAGAGCATCTGCCTTACAAGCAGAGGGTCGGGGGTTCGATCCCCTCAGCCTCCACCATAATCTTCCTGAGAGATTATGGGCAACATAGAGGTATCATCAATGGGGATTAGCCAAGCGGTAAGGCAACGGACTTTGACTCCGTCACTCATAGGTTCGAATCCTATATCCCCAGCCAAGTGCGAGCCATTAGCTCAGTTGGTAGAGCACCTGACTTTTAATCAGGGTGTCGAAGGTTCGAGTCCTTCATGGCTCACTTTTATTATTACATGCGCGTGTGGCGGAATGGCAGACGCACCAGACTTAGGATCTGGCGTTTCACGACGTGGGGGTTCAAGTCCCTTCACGCGCACCACTTATTGCGGACGTGGCTCAGCGGTAGAGCATCGCCTTGCCAAGGCGAGGGTCGCGGGTTCGATTCCCGTCGTCCGCTCCATAATTTTTGCGCCCTTAGCTCAGCTGGATAGAGCGTTTGACTACGAATCAAAAGGCCGGGAGTTCGAATCTCTCAGGGCGCGCCATTTTTTATTAAGCAATTATATTATTTTAACGGGATGTAGCTCAGCTTGGTAGAGCACCTGGTTTGGGACCAGGGGGTCGCATGTTCAAATCGTGTCATCCCGATTTTTCACCTTTGCGGGTGTAGTTCAATGGTAGAACTTCAGCCTTCCAAGCTGATAGCGTGGGTTCGATTCCCATCACCCGCTCCATAATTTTATAGTAACGGGATGTAGCTCAGCTTGGTAGAGCACCTGGTTTGGGACCAGGGGGTCGCATGTTCAAATCGTGTCATCCCGATACTCAGCTTAAACGCTCTTAGAAAGCTCTTACTTCGGTAAGAGCTTTTTTTGTTATGTATTGATTTAATAACACGCATATAATCACATAACGTATGTTTTATCATTCTTCCAAAAGAAATTGAACTTCTGGTGGAATACCAATCCGTAGATAATAACTTTTCCATGACTCTTCTTGCTCAGGATTGCTGCCTGTGGATAGTAGCTTTACAGCAAAAACATTAGCTTGACGTTCAAGCTTCCCAGGAGAGAAGTAGGAGCTTTCCTCCAGAAAGAAACGGTTAATCCCCTTATGAAGGCGATCATGTCCTAATTCATGCGCACAAACGAAGCGCTGCCACTCAACTGGCAACTCATTATGAATGACGATAAATCTTCTTCTTAGTTTTCGGTAATATAATCCCTTTGTGCCTGTCCCAAGGTTCATGAAACGAATGTGAATGCCTAGCGCTGAGGCCAGCTCGAACGGACAGTTGGTTTTATATTTTTTAATCAGATTATTGATCAGTTCATCCATATTCTTCACCTGCAGCATGTTAGTGTAGTTATTAAGTGTTGTTGGATTTATTTCTTTTGTTCATCTGTTTGGCTTCCCAGAATAAGCCGGTCAGTACATCTTTTATCCTCTGCTTGTCTTCCTTGTCTAGTGGAATCCCATCAAACATAAGCTCTCCATCATCCTCTAGCATCTTTCGGAAATCCCGCTTATCCTTGCTCGTAGCCCACTCTGGTACAACCTCTTCGCTTGGAAGGGACTGTTCCTGTAAATACCCGGCTTGATCCATTAGCTCCTCGTACGGGACTCCTGTAGCCTCTGCTATTTTGCGTAATGTAGTTGGCTTAGGCACTCCTCTTAGACCATTTTCAATCCGTGAAATCTGTGATCCGCTAATCCCTGCTTCTGCAGCCAATTGATTAATAGTGAGTCCCTTTGATTCGCGAAGTTGCTTCATGTAATCGCCAAATTCTTGTTTCATCTTAACCACTCCTTATAGACTGAAACTTATGATAATAATATAAGCCATTTTTGCCAATTGGTAAACAACAAAGCTTATATTATTGCCAAAAGGCAAGATAATGGAGGGAAAGCTATTCTTTTTCGCCCAAAACAGGCTAAAACGGGGTTTTACGAGATTGGTAGAGAAGTGGTATATTATAGAAAAATACGAACAGAATACGAACACTTTTTATTTTAGCACATTGCTTAGGAAACTTCTGCAATTTAATCTCATTCTGTTAAAACCTAAAGGAGTGCATAAAATGATGAACTTATCTGCTTTACCAGAGTTAGACCGTCGCCGAACCCAGGTCGCTATAGAGAGCATGTTGGAGAAATACCGTATTTTTAAGACCGTTACATTTGAGGCTAAGGAAGCCAGTACTACGTATTCGTATACAGAAAGATTTCATGGTCCTACGAATACTGTTACTGATCAGACTGCTACGATAGCATCTTATAATGTGGATATACCGGCTGCTAGGAGGGCTTTTTGTTCAGCGATAGACTCTGTGGTAGAAAGACTCGATACGAGGGAACAACAATTAGTAAGAGAGCGTTATATGAAAAGAGATGAAACGTATGACTATACGATTTACAATCATGTGTTTGATCCACCGGTGAGTAAGGATACTTACGTCAAGATACGCTCGAAGGCTTTTTATAAGATGGCTTTGGCTTTAACGGATCTTGGTCTACTGTCCCTTAATACCTTAATAACAGCACCTAGAGTGAAGAAAGAGAAGATTAGTATTAATTAAGAAATATAGATGGTTACTTAAGACTGTGTCGTCCGAGTGGATGATGCGGTCTTTTTTTATTGATTTTATGTTACTCCGAAAAACCGCTCTATACCATCCCAAAGCTAGCTTAAACCTCGTCGGTATACCGTCTCTGCAAGGCAAATAGGGGTGTATATTTATAACATGGCAAATGAAGTAAAAAGAACACCGCAAGAGCATGAATGCTCTGCTAATAGTTCAACCCTAGTGGTGAAGAGAACAAATCTAGCGGTGAAAGATTCTTTTGGCATTAGCCTATTGTAGAAGGGTATTATCCAACATCGGATAGTATCCTTTTTTATTCTTAAATTTAGTAGAGGGGGTGTCTTCTTAATGTTAATGCAATTGAAGGTTAACACCATCAAAGATCGGCGAACCGCCGCAGCTCAGAAAGGAATGGAGTGATGTCGGTACAACAATTACGAGATCACATTACGAGTGCGCTGGAGCGGTATTTTCCAGATGTGCCTGTGTATGTGGAGGGGCAGAAACCTCAGACGGCTTATTTTTATCCTGGACTGATCTCAGCGACTCTGGATCGGCAGCGGGAAGGCAGGTATTTGGCGCTCTATCGCTTCGGTATCCGTTATGAACAAGGCAGTCTGCTGGAAGCTGAGAGAATGGCTGATAAGCTAAGCGAGGCAATGGCAGGGATGGAGCAAGAGGGTGGCTCTTTTCGTGTAGCTAGGCAAGCCTGGGAAGCTGGGGTAGAGGGCCATGGGCCGCTTTTTACGACGGACTATATGGTGTATTTGCAAAGTGAGAAGCCTGACCCCATTAAGATGGGACAAATGATAGGAGGAGAAAGACTGAAATGAGCACAAAGGTGAGTAATGGAGATCGTTTTGGTAAAGAGCAGATTGTGAATTCATCGCTTTTTACGGCTAAGGAAAAGGATGTGCTGAACGTTATTTTGCAGGTTGACAAAAGTTATACGATCGAAGAAGCGAAGCAATCTATGGGATTGTTTATTAATAAGGAGGTTTTGAACTAATGGCAGGCGGAACATGGACAACTCAAAACAAGGTACGCCCCGGGGTGTACGTAAATGTAGCATCGAATCAAGGTGCCATCGGAAAAATGGGAGAACGCGGGATTACTGCTTTGGCACTTGCCCTATCTTGGGGAGAACCGGGAGTGATTATGAAGATTACCCCGCAGGACGATGTGAATAAGCTGCTAGGTTATGATTTGGAACATTCGACACTACTACCAGTGCGCGAAGCGCTGAAACGTGCGGGAACATTGCTGCTCTATCGATTGAATGAAGGAGTTAAAGCGGCGGTAACAAATAGCGGCCTCCAGGTAACTGCTAAATACGGAGGTGTACGCGGGAATGATCTTTCTGTTGTTATTGAGAAGAATATTGAGAATAATGCTCTTTTTGATGTGAAGACGTTGCTGAATGGAACCGAAATGAACAAGCAAACGGTTGGAACGGCTGAAGAGTTAGTCGCCAACGATTACGTTCAATTCCAGAAAAATGGAGCGGAAGGCTTGAAGCTAACCGCAGGTATGCCGCTTATTGGCGGAGCTAATGGTACAGTGACCAACGGCGCGCACAGCGATTTCTTATCTGCTCTTGAGGTGCTTGAGTTCCAAACGGTTGGACTAGTATCGCAGGATAGTACGCTTAAGGCGCTGTATAGCTCTTGGGTAAAACGACTGCGGGATACTGAAGGGAAGAAAGTACAGGCTGTACTATCGGACTATGCGACTGCGGGTCATGAAGGTGTGATCAGCGTGAAGAATGGGGTAGTGCTAAGCGACGGAACTACGATTGATAACATCTACGCCGTGGCTTGGGTAGCCGGTGCGACGGCTGCTGCTGCAGTGAATCAATCGCTGACTTATCAGGGATATGACGACTCCGTTGACGCTGATGTGCGGCTTAGCCATTCTGAGACGACAGCAGCTTTGCTGCAAGGTGAACTGCTCTTTACTTACAGTGGAGGTCGGGCCGTGGTGGAGCAGGATATTAACACGTTTACGGCATTTTCTCCGGATAAAGGCAAAGCGTTCTCTAAGAATCGTGTCTTGCGTGTGCTGGATGGAATTGCGAATGATCTAAAGCGTATTTTTGAGAACTACTACATTGGTAAGGTAGCTAATAATGAAGATGGACGGGCCCTATTCTGGTCACAATGTGCGACTTATATGAATGATCTGCAGGATATCGGGGCGATTGAAAGCTTCAATGCGCAGACCGATGTTGTCGTTGTGGCAGGTACCGATAGCGATAGCATTGTGCTCGATGTGGCTGTGAAACCGGTAGATTCCGTAGAAAAAGTATATATGAAAGTGAAGGTGGTTTAAGATGGCATTTTTAAAAGCTAGCGATACGATTTCCGGCCAGGAGGGCCGTGCGTATGCCGTGATTGGCACGCAAACTGAAGAGATGTTCTATGTGAAGACACTTGAAGCTACGGTAGAAAAAACAAAGGCAGAGGTGAAGACCTTAGGCCGCCGTGGTGTTCAGCATAAAGCGACTGGATGGTCGGGCAGCGGCTCGATGACGATTTTTTATATGACTAGCCGTTTCCGCCAGATGATGCTCGATTATATGAATACAGGTGTCGATCAATACTTCGATATTGAAGTTACGAATGAAGATCCATCGTCCAGCGTGGGAGCACAACGTATTATTTTAAAAGGCGTAAACCTTGACAGTGTCATCATGGCCTCTCTGGATACAGAATCTGATGCTCTGGAAGAAGAAGTTAGCTTTACGTTTGAAGATGTGCAGATTGTACAAGCTTTTGGCGCTCCGGCAGGCTCCGGAAACTAATAAAGACAACTAGATAGGAGCAAGTAAGGCCCGGGCGTGCAGGTGAGCGGCGGGTCTCTTCTCTGTCTAGTCAGTAGTACTAGAAGAAACTAAATCATTTTAGGAGGAAGACAATGAGTGAATTAAGTTTGTTTTTTGCGCAAAATGTAGCATGTGACACGACCGAGGAGTTTGTGGTATCGCAGCGTTTTAAGGATAAGGAAGGAAACGCAGTTGCCTGGAAGCTACGCAGTATGAACGAGGATGAGAATCAGGAATGCCGTAAAGCAGCTACCCGTAAGGTCAAAGGTAAGAACGGAGTGTATACCTCCGAGATTGAACCGAATGATTATATGGCTAAGTTGATGACTTCAAGTGTAGTGCATCCAGATCTGAAAAATGCTGAGCTACAGCGTTCTTATGGTGTGCTAGGTGCCGAAACGCTGCTGCGTAAAATGCTGCTTCCAGGTGAATTCGCTGCGCTGGGTGAACGGGTACAGGCCTTGAATGGCTTCGGCACAGATATGAACGAGCTGGTGGATGAAGTAAAAAACTAATCAACGAGGGCGACAGTGAAGCTAACTTAGCTTACTACGCCCTCCACGAGCTTCATATTTTACCGCATGAGCTAATGAAGCTGTCTTCACGTGAAAGAGCCGCAATCTATGCGATGATTTCTGTTCGGGTGGAGAAGGAGAAGCGGGATCAGGCACGGAGTAAGGCGAGGAAGAGATAGGGGGTGAATGAATGGCAGGTATGCAAAACAATATAGCTGGAATCCAGCAAGTCTCCAATCAATGGATTAATGATATAACCAATCAAATTACAACTCAGGTTTCTGCAAATATTTCAAATTCCTTTTCCGCAACTTTAAACCGAATCAGTATGAAAATAGTCAATAAGCCCGTGTACAACATCACTAACAATTACAGTGCAGCTTATACCAGGATTCAAGCTTCTATTGGAGGCGCAGTACAGGCTCAGGAGAGACTGAACGATGCGGCAGAACAAGGAGCAGCAGGTGCTGAGCAGCAGGCGGGTACATGGGAAAAAATCACCGGTGCTTTTGGGAAAGCCAAAGGTGTGCTGGAAAAAGTTAAAGGAGTTATGGAAAAGGTGCTTGCACCTGCAGCTGAACAGCAAAAATGGGAGGATCTTTTTAAAGCGAAAACCGGAAATGCTGATGTTGGTGTGGCAATGTTTGATAAGTTCAAGAAGAGGGCACTAGATACCGGGCAGGATGTAAACAAGTCCATGGAAAGTGTCTTGTCGTTTTATCCTAAAACTCAAAATACGGATCAGTTAGATAAGCTTATGGATTATTCCACAAGGCTAAGCATGATGTCTCCGGAGGGTAAAGATATTGGTGATACTTCATCGGCGATTACTTCTGCTTTTGAGGGGGATTCTAGTGATTTAGCATCCATGCTTCAGGTGGATAAAGAGGATCTGGGTGGACTTGATCTAGTGGCCGGAACGGGCAATATGGAAGCCTTTTTGAGTACTTTGGGAGATATTATGACAACGTCAGGGATGACGAGTGATTCGCTACAAACCATGATGGATTCACCCGTTAATCAATGGCAAGCTCTTCTTGGAAACTATAACAACTCTCTGGCTGGTATGGGAGAAGGTGCTCTTGCGGCATTGTCACCACTATTAGGCATTCTTAACCAGGCATTTTCAGATGGAAGCTTTCAGCCAATTATCGATGGGATAGCGATTGGACTGGCGATACTTGCACAAGTATTCTCGCAGGTCGTACAAGGCGCATTGTATCTCTGGAGTGTTCTTAGCAACCCTGTTGTTTTGCCGATTGTTTTGGGTGTTGTTGCTGGAGTTATTGCCTTAGCAATCGCGATGAATGGATCAGCAATTGCTACTAGAATTACAGCAATTGCTACCGGAATTGCTACCGCAGCCCAAGGCATTTTCAACGCTGTGATGAGTGCTAATCCAATTGCACTTGTAATAGGGCTTATAGTTGCACTTATAGTAGCATTTTTAGGGATTGTGGCAGCCCTTCAGCCTGTGAGGGACTTTTTGGCGAATATGTTCAGGGGACTGGGACAGCTCGTTGCAGAATTTGTGGGCTTTGTTATCGATCTTTGGACCGGATTTGTTAATGGTATTATTGGCGCTGTGAACTTTTTGCTAGATAGTATAAATAAAGTAGTTGGAGCTGTTGGCAAATTTATTGGTATAGAGTCGGAGATCAATCTTCATATTGAAGAGGTTGATAGCAGTCAATTCAAAAAGGATTTGCAAATGGACATTGGAGCTTCTTTTAATTCAGGGGCAGAAAAAATCCAGAATTTTGATATCAATAAGTTTAAAGAAAAACTGAATGTAGGAGGCAATACGAGTAATAACAACACATTAAATCAGTGGAATACTACTCATCCAGGGGATTTGTCAAAGCCTCCGAAAACGCCAACCGTACCAGATATTCCAGCAGTTCCTACGACGCCTGCGTTAAATACGCCTACAGCTGCAGGTTCTTTTCGAAATGCAGGGGTTCCGGGCAATCTAAACACCGTCAACCGCGTGAAAGAACTCGATTCCATCAACGGCACTGTAGACATCTCCAGTGACGATCTGAAAATGCTGAGGGAGCTGGCGGAGATTCAGGCGATCCAGAATTTTGTGCAGCTGACGCCGACGGTGCAGGTAACAACTGGAAATATCAACAATGCTGGAGACATTGATACGATTATCAACAAGATCGGGCAAAAGCTGAACGAAGAGTTTGTCTCTACAGCGCAGGGGGTGTATACGTAACGTGGAAGAGTACGGGATTTTTCTTGGTTTTAATAATCAGGCGGAAGCATTCCGGCTACCAGTCAACCCGGAGACCTTAGAGATCAAAGAGAGCGGGGATGGAAAAAGCTATACCATTATAGATTTGGGTGAAATCAATACGATTGCTTATCCGAAGCTTACGGAGATTACAATTGAAAGTATTTTTCCGGCACAAAAGTATCCGTTCGTATTGGTGCAAGAGGACGGGTTGAAGAGACCTTTTGAATATGTGGAGCTGATTAAGAAGTGGATGACGAGTCGCAGACCTATTCGTTTTGTATTCTCTGGGGTGAGTTATGCTGATGACTTGAAAAAAGCTGATGGGAAGCTAAACAACCCTCAGAAATGGTTAAAGGAATCATCGACTAGTGAGGATAAATCCATAGAAATTGATTTCGGTGTGAACATGGCTATGAGTATTGAAGGTTTCTCTTGGAAGCTCAGTGCGGGTACATCAGGGGATATTGAATATTCTTTATCTCTCAAAAAGTATGTATTCTATCAAGCGGTAGCAGTTAAGGTTGTCAAAGATGAAGTGAAGGTAGAACAGAAGCGGGCTAATGAAAAGCCCAAACCTAAAACGTATATCATGAAATCTAAAGACAATCTATGGAAAATCGCTAAAGAAATTCTTGGAGATGGCAAAAGGTGTGGAGAAATCCAGAAACTTAATGGCATTAAAGATAGTGAGCTGAGGAAGCTTCCAATCGGTAAGGTCATTAAGCTGCCGTAGGAGGATGTTATGGAACTGCTTGTGAAGAATAAGGAAGGTAATCTATGGGATATTTCTGGCATCGTCTCCGATATTTCTTGGAAAACGGCCCGCTCAGGAAAACCGGCAACGCTAGAGTTAACACTTGTGGACAGTGGAATCTATCAGCATCCAAAGTTCGGCATCAGCAACGGTGATATTATTCAGTTCAGCAAAGATAATGTGGATGTATTTTACGGGTTTGTGTTCAGCATTGATACAGGCTCAGATCAGGAGATTAAGCTGACAGCCTATGATCAGATGCGTTATTTGCTGGGCAATGGTAGTTATGTTTTGCAGGATGTTACGGCTAGTGACGTCATCGAGAAAATCACAAAGGATTACGGACTGCAGACAGGTGTGCTGGAGGATACAGAGTACCGGATTCCCTCTTTAATCGAGGATGACAAAAAGCTGCTGGACATCATTATGGGAGCGATCGGCAGTGAGCTTCAGTATAAGGGGCGGCTGATGGCTTTTTACGATGATTTTGGCAAGCTTACACTGCGTAAACCGGAGTCTATGCTGCTTAACTTGGTGTTGGGAGCGGGGCATTATCTGTACGACTATTCGCTCAAAAAAAGTATTGATGATGATACGTACAACACGATCTTTCTATACAAGGATAATGAGAAGTCTGGTAAGCGTGATTTCTTTCCGGTTAGTGATAAGGATAATGTGAAACGCTGGGGTATCCTGCACTTGTATCAGAAGGCAGATGACAAAGCGAATGCTGCACAAATTCAGGAGAAGGCAAATAATCTGCTAAAAATGCACAACCGTGAAAAGCTTAGTCTCTCCGTACAGGCGATTGGTGATATGCGCGTAAGGGCTGGTAATTTCATTTATGTCCTGCTTGATGAATTTAAGACTCAGGTGTTTCTGGTGGATCAATGCAGTCATAAGATTTCCGGTGGGGAGCATACGATGTCCCTCGATATAAAGGTGGTGTAGAAATGATGTTGGATATTATAAAGAAAGCAAGCTTAGGAGCCGTGGGAAATACAAATCCCGTGGCTTTTTCTTATGGGACGGTAACGGAGGCAGCTCCTTTACAGATCCAGGTGGATCAACGTTTTATTTTATCGGGGAATGCGCTAGTGCTGCCTGAATCGGTAATGGAATGTAAAGTCGAGCTAGAGGGTAGAGAAGTGGTAGTGCGTCGAGGACTTGCCTCTGGTGATCGGGTTCTGATGGTTCGGATGCAGGGTGGACAAAGCTATATTGTTCTGGATCGGCTGGTGAGTCCGATATGATTCCTGCGATTGGAAAATCCGGACCGATAACTGCCCTTCTTGAAGGCGAGGTCAACCTTGAGCGTGGGGAAAGCCCTAGTCTAACCTACCGAATGGATTGGGACAGAAAAAGGATTACTGGCCAAGCGGATGGACTTGAGGCAGTGCAGCAGGCAGCGGCCAAAATTCTGCGAACCGATAGATTTGAACATCTGATTTACAGTTCGGATTACGGAACAGAGTGGCAGCTGGTTCTGGGTAAGGATCGGCTGTTAGTCAGAGCTGAAATCAGACGTGTCATTAGTGAGGCCTTACTTCAGGATGAACGAATCCTTAGCTTAGAGAATATTGAGGTTTCGTTTACCGGGGATAATCTAACTTTTGATTGTAAGGTGGTCACACGTTATGGGAATTTTCAGCTGAGAAAGGAGTGGAATGAGGATGTATGAGGATCAGACGTATGAGGCTCTTTTGGAGCGGATGCTGGATCGGGTTCCGTCAGATTTGGATAAACGCGAGGGCAGCATCATTTATGACGCGCTCGCTCCAGCAGCAGCAGAGCTGGCACAAATGTACATTGAGCTGGATGTGAATAATAATCTGTATTTTGCAGATACGGCTACCGGTGAGTACTTGGAGCGAAGTATCTCCTGGTCAGGAATTGTAAGGCGTGAAGCGAGCAAGGCTCAGCTGAAGGGGATTTTTTATAAAGCGGATGGGGGATTTGTGGATGTCCCTCTCGGCAGCCGCTTTTCACTCGATATGCTGAATTATATGGCTGTGGAGAAGCTATCTCCTGGAGTGTATCGGCTAGAAAGTGAAACCGCTGGAGAAGAAGGAAACCGATATTTTGGTTCTTTGCTGCCAGTGGATTATATTTCAGACCTTGCGCGCGGAGAAATAGCTTCTCTTCTGATCCCTGGAGAGAACGCCGAAAGTGATGAATCACTACGCCAGCGTTATTTGGATTCAGCCAGACGCCCAGCTACTAGCGGCAATAAATATCATTATATGGAGTGGGCGATGCAGGTTGCGGGGGTGGGGGGTGCACGTGTTTTTCCGTTATGGAACGGTCCTAAAACTGTAAAGGTGATTGTTGTGGATGCTGAGAAAAAACCTGCTTCTGAGCTGTTGGTGACCAAGGTTCAGCATTACATTGATCCGGTCTCAGGTGCAGGTGAGGGGCAAGCCCCCGTAGGTGCTGTTGTAACTGTGGCTTCGGCAAAGGGAAAAAGTATTAGTATGAGCGCAAAAGTAACCCTTGCTTCAGGCTATGCGCTGCAAGCTGTAAATGAAGAATTTAAGGCGATTCTTGAGAGCTATCGCAAAGAGAAGGCTTTTTCAACAACCTATATTAGCCAGTCTGTAATTGGTGCACTATTGCTAGCTACTGAGGGAGTCGCAGATTACAGTGAGCTGAAGCTGAACAGTGGAGCGGGCAACGTAATGTTGAACGAAGAAGAAGTACCGTTGTTCGGAAATGTTTTACTGGAGGTGTAGTATGGGGTATCCAGAGCAAATTGATATTTTTCAAGAAAAGCTTAATAAAAAAGCAAACGGTGGCAGTTATGTTATTGAAGAGAGATTGTCGCTTGTAAATGGCATGTTTAGTGGTGTGCTTGCGCATGACAATATCAATAATCAGACCATCGCGGTGTACACAGGGCCACAGTATTCCGGGATCGAGCTACGTAATTTTACGGTGTCTTTTCCGGATGAAGCGCCATGGCGGCGGTTGATTAAGATTTTTGCCGATGTGCCCGAGGTATATGTAACTTACGAAACCCCCGGGGATACCGTTGAAGCGGATGATATTAATGGTTTGCAAGGTAGCCTTATAGCCGTACAAAGTGAACTAGAGCGTTATAAGAGCAAGGGTCAGATTGACGGAGGATCATTTAGAAGAGAGGTGTAAAATGGCACAGACTATACAAATAAAGCGTGGAACAAAGGCTGAGCTAACGAGTTATGGCGTGTTGAAGGCGGGTGAGCTTGGTTTTTGCAGTGATACTAAGGAAGTTTATATTGGTGACGGCACGTCTAATTCCATGGTCGGAAGGGCGCTATCGGGTCCAGAAGCTTCGCGTCCGGTTGCAGGAGCCGTTGGCCGTTTGTATTACGTGACTACGGGTACGAATAGCGGATATTTATATTTTGATGATGGAGCAGCTTGGCGGCGGGTGAATGCGCAGAAGCTTAGCGACGTGACAGGTACCCTCGACGATATCGCTGAGGGTGCAACCTATGCGAAGGTGCTTAAAGCGGATATTAGCGCGGGGCATATCAATAAAGTATCTGATGGCACGAACGTAAAGACCGCGGCTGAGATTAAGACTCATATTGATGATGTGACCAAGCACCGGACGATCAATGATGCCGGGACTACGATTACAGATTTGTGGTCAGCGCAGAAGATTAAAAATGAAATTGAGCTGGCCAAGCATAACATCGAACCGCAAGCGTCGGTAAAAGATCAGAACCTGCTGGCTCCACCTGCCAGTCCGGTTGAGGGTGATCGATACATTATTCCAGCGGGAGCAACCGGGGCATGGGCGGGGAAAACGAATCAAATCGTGGAGTACCAATCTGCTGCTTGGGTATTTTATGTTCCTGCCGTAGGCTGGACCGCTTACGTCGATGATGAGCAAAAGATCTATAGCTGGAATGGCAGCGCATGGGTACGCACGGGTGGTGCTCTACAGACCATTACAGCTGGAAACGGGCTGATTGGTGGTGGTCAGGCCGATGCTGTGACACTGAATATTGGTGCAGGCAATGGGATCACGGTTACTGCAGACGCGATTGCGGTTACAGCTGGAAAAGGGATCACTGTAGATGGAGCCGGTGTAGCTGTAAGTGTGGATGGAAGTAGCATCATTTATGATGCTGCGAATGGCAATAAACTTACCGTAGCCAGTATTGATGGCGGAACATTCTAGGGGGCGGGACAATGGCTCTAAAGACATTGATTCAAATACGCCGCGGATTGGAAAGTGCGATTGGAGCACTGGCTATTGGTGAGCTTGGCTACTGTACAGACACTGGTAAGCTATACATTGGCTCTACCTCTGGCAATGTCCTCCTCGTTGCAGCGCAGAGTACCGGAGATATGCTGAAAAGCATTTACGATACGAATAACAATGGCAAGGTGGATTTTGCGCAACAAGCAGATAGTGTGGTTTGGGCGGGGGTAGAGGGGAAGCCATCAGTGTTTCCTCCAGCGGCGCATACACATGATTATCTGCCTAAAGGTCCCCTGACCTGGAATCAAATGAAGGGGGTGTAGGGGATGAGCTATGGCAACTCTTTATTCAGCGAATTATTGTATTCCGCAGATGAAGATTCGAATCATCCGAGTGAAGTCGAGGCGCCTGATCTAATGCAGTATTTGCCGGATTATTATAAGGATGTCCGTGAAATGGAGAAGCTTCAGGAGACCATCGGGCTAGAAATTGGTGGACTGAAGGTAGGCACTATAGATGTACTGGATCAGGCGTTTGTTGAAACGGCAACGGTGAGCCTTGGACGTTGGGAAGCTGAACTTGGATTAAATATCGATTTATCCAAGTCATATGCCACACGCCGAGAGATGATTAAGGCGAAGCTGCGTGGAAACGGGACGACAACGCCGGAGATGATCCAGCGGACGGCATCCGCTTTTTCAGGTGGAGTGGTTGAAGTTAAGGAAGTGCCTGATGAGTATCGTTTTGAGATTCATTTTGTGAGTACACTGGGCATACCTCCGAATATGGCAGGGTTGATTCAAATTATCGAAGAGATAAAACCTGCGCATTTAGCTTATGAATTTGTGTTCAGCTATACCTGGTGGGACTCTGTTAAGGCTTTGACCTGGGAGAGTGCCCACAGTAAAACATGGAACGAATTAAGAACTTATAGATAGGAGAGTGACACATGCAAACCACAGGAAATTTGGGATTAAAGAAGCCCGAGGGAACAGACATCGTTGATATCGCCGATTTGAACGGGAATATGGATATCTTGGATAATGCCGTTAATGGCAAGGTCGATAAAGTTACTGGCAAACAGCTGTCTACGAACGACTACACCGCAGCTGAGAAAACAAAGCTGGCGGGTGTTGCTACGGGAGCAACTAACTATACACACCCGGCTACTCATCCACCCGCTATTATTGCTCAAGATTCAAGTAATCGGTTTGTTACAGATGCTGAAAAGACGGCGTGGAATGCTAAAGCCGGTACAGCCGTAGCTACAACTTCTACGAATGGCTTGATGTCTACTGCGGACAAGACACTACTGAATAACAACACAGGATTTGGTACTACGGCTGGTACAGCCACCGCGTATACTCTTACACTTAGCCCAGCACCTACGGCTCTGATAGCAGGACTGAAATTTAGTTTCAAAACACATATTGCTAGCGGAGCTAATCCTACACTCAATCCTAATACTTTAGGGGCCAAAGCAATCAAGAAACCCAATGGAAATGCGGCAATACTTGCCCTGAACGGAATTTACACAGTTGTATATGATGGCACGGCTTTTATCTTACAGGGTGAAGGGGGTGAATATGGAACAGCGACAGCAGCGGACGTAATAGCTCCTAAGACAATAGGCACAGATAATGGATTGGTTACGGGTACGATCCCAGTTAGAGCGAATGATCAGGTGGCTACTATAGCACGGTTTGAGCGTGTCGGACGCATATCGGCAGGGTTTAATAAAGGCGCTTATATAACAGATAGCGGATACGGCGCGGGCATTGCTTCTGTAGCAATAGAGGACGCGAATATTGATCAGGCCAACTGGCTACGGGGCAAGCCAATGTTTGGTCAGGATGGGACTATCTTTAATAGGACAGCAGCGGGTGGTTCTAGCGGGCAGTATGACGCGCATACCGCGGTTATAGGTAAGCTATCGGCCGATAGCGGTCTTAATTATGTGTATTTGGCTCCGACGCCAGACACACAAAAAACCGCCTACGATCCAGGCACATGGGTAAGATTCCCACTACCGAATCTAGTACCCGAAAATTACCTACAAGGCAAACCGATGCTTGGACAAGATGGTGCTATTGTGCCGAGAGTTAACTATCAGACAGTTAATAGCGCGGCATGGGGTGGAACAAATCTCTTTGTGCGTATCCCGTTGGGTGCTTATATTACTAAGTCAGCAGTGGATGCTTCAGCGCATGAGATTATTGTAAGTCCTGCCCAAATGAGACAGGCAGACGGTAATCTTACTGAGGGGAATATTCGCAACGGCGTTACGATTTTCGGCGTGCCTGGCTCTTTACAGCCTATGCAATCGGCGAGCGGGATGCTTTTCGGACCAGGCTCAATCACTATTACAGGGTTAAGCTTTACGCCTAAAGTGTTTACCTTTTATGTCGACTATAATAATCCAGGTGGATGGACTAATATCGGCGGCTATTGGGTTGATCCGGCTATCACCGTAGGGTTTACGATACAAGCTGGTAACAGTGGTGGCGGCGGATTCTCAATTAATGTTACACCTACGCCTGGTGGAATTACTGTAACTAACTCATATGGTCAGATTACAGCGCAGCAATATAACTGGATGGCTTGGGGCTAAGAGAGGAGTGGATGTTAATGCAAATAGGCAGAAAGATTTATTATGATAAGGAAACGGGCAGCGTCCTAGCTGACACCGGAGAACGTTCCGGAGATGTGGTTGAAACTACTTGGGAGCAAGATTTTAATAGCTATAAAGCACTTACGGAGCGCGTCGAGGAAACAGTAGGTGTTATAGATCTAGAATATGGCGAGAACGCACAGGATTTTGCAGAATGTAACGGCTACCGGGTAGATGTCAAAACGGGAAAACTAAAGTTTAGTTTTCCCGACCCGAACGAAAAGCCGGACGAGCCACAGAAACCGCAATACATCGAGCCTTTATCTATCCAGGTCGCCGCTATGAAAAGCGAGAACACGCTGCTTAAGGCACAAGTTAAGGCTCAGTCAGAGCGCTCTGACTTTATTGAGGATGTCATATCCGAACTGGCTACTCAGTTGTATAAATGATCCTGAGGTTGCTCGGCTGCTGGCTTGTAAGGGAGGTGATATCATGGTAGTTATGTTTTTTGCACAGCGTGTAATCTTGGGTAAGACCAAGTATGCAGAGGTACCGTCTACACTTAAAGCTGGAGTGCTGGAGGTTCTGACGGACGGTGGTCTGGAGTTTCTGGCTGAAGATAAATAGGGATTACACTTAGCGTCGCATAGTAGGCGTTTTTATTTTGCCCTCGTATCTGCTACGAGGGCTGTTTTATTTATCACTTTAGAAGGGGGCTGTTATATGACCATTGTGGGAGTGAATTTAGGAGGAGGCGATGCTGAAGCAGCGCCCATTGAGCACCGTTTAGAAGATGTTGAAAATAGACTCGTAGTCATCCAAGACGAGATTTTTAGATTTGGAACGGAACATCTAAGTTTTAACAATGAGCTTCTATTATTAAAAGAAAAACAATCACGCCATGAGGAAGATGTGAAGCAAATTAAACAATCAACAATAGAAATGAAAATTCAATTCAACGAGATTATGAGGCGTTGGGACACTTTAGACTCACGTGTGTTTCAGTTATTGCAACAATCCCAGACGGACAGCAAGAGCGAACGAAAAGTGTTTGTTGATCTACTTAAATACGTTCTGGCTGGTACTATCTTTGCTATTATTGCCTTTTTATTTAAAGGAGGGGTATAGATGCTCACATTGTCCCAAATCAAAGAAAAATCAAGTAAACGTCTAACCAACCTACACCCCGTAGTCCGTTCCGCTGCTACTGCGCTTATTGAGCGCTGTTACAGGCTCAACATCCCCATTCTCATTACGCAGGGACTTCGCACAGTAGCCGAGCAAGATGCTCTTTACGCACAAGGACGCACCAAGCCCGGAGCGATTGTCACCAATGCGCGTGGCGGGTATAGCTATCATAATTTTGGATTAGCCGTAGATTTTGCTCTTTTGTTGACGAATGGATCTAGTGTGTCTTGGGATATGTGCCGGGATGGCAATAACAATCAGATCGCAGATTGGCAGGAGGTTGTAAAAGAGGCCAAGGCACTTGGCTTCGAATGGGGTGGTGATTGGACTAGCTTTAAGGATTACCCACATTTTCAAATGGCATTTGGCTTAATGCTCACTCAGTTACGAGCAGGGGCAAAGCCCTCAATATCCGCAGTGGAGTCAGCGTATAAGGTCATCAATAGGAAGGAGGAAGAAGAATTGAAGAGTGATATTATTGCCGTTGTAAAGGTTAACGGGGTTAAGGTTGCAGATGGAGTGCTTGAAAAAGGCATCACCTACGTTCCCGTTCGTATTATTGCAGAAGCGCTAGGTGCACAGGTGGGTTATGATTCCGCCACTCGAACGGTTGAGATTAAAAGTACTCACTAAGGAGGTATCTATCATGGAAACTAGAGAGATTTTAGATGATGTTATGGCGTTTGCTTCTATATTAGCTGTATTCGTACTTGCTTTAGTTCAATTGGTCAAAAATAGTATCAACATCCCGCGGAATACAGTTCCGATCATCGGACTATTGATAGGTTTGTTCATTGGTGCGGCGGCGTATCCTTTTACCGAACTGGATATCGTACTTCGTCTTTGGGCTGGAGGGCTTGCGGGTTTATCTGCGACGGGGTTGTTTGAGCTAGCTTTTAAGGATCGTCCGGGGACGACGAAAGAGTAAATGAATAATCGGTACGAATCATTAAAAAGGGCTGTTCCAAAAAGTCTGAATAGACCTAAGGAAGAGCCCCATTGTTTTTTTACGAGATTACATAGTTAAGCTTCAGAACGAAAGCGTACTTCCAGGCAGCAAAGAATACAGCCCTGCAAAACCTTCTCCTTCTAATATAGAAGTGACATGATCAATATGCGATTTGGGAGCATGAACGAGCACCGACCGGCGGCTAGGAACCGTTTGGAGCATTTCTCGAATATCCGGTAAGCCTTGGTGGACTTTATAGCGAATGAGTGAGATTGTACATCTAATGTCGCTAGATTCTTCTACCATAGAATGTTTAACGAGACGGTGCCCGAAACTACCTGCCGCCAAATGTCCCGTGAAAATCACATGGTTGTCAGGAGAAGAAGAGAGCTGGTGAAAATACTCTTGTGCTTTTGCCGACTGCATCATTCCGTCATTGGTAAACACGATTGAGCTCTTGAGATTCAACAATGCCTTTGCACGTTCCTCTGAATTAGATACAATACACAAGTTCTTTCTATTAAAAAGCATATCAACGCGCTGAATAGCGCCCTCTTTCAGCCATTCGGTCTTATCGCTCAAACCTCTTAAAGGTGCTACGAGCTCTTCTTCGACGATCAGCTGATCATCCGGGAAACACTCGCTTGCCCATACGATCAATTCCTGGCTTCTGCCATGGATAGGTACCGGAAGGAGGATTGAACCCCCTTTTTGCAGAGTGTTAGAGATCGCTGACTCTAATTGTTGTAACTTTACAAGCTGCTCATCAGGATCCGCGCCATATGCGGCATCGATAATGGATAGATCGGCGAAATCTTTAGCTCCGGCTTCCATAATCGTTGGTGAATCTGCCATGAGCAGCAGCGACTCCTTCGTATAATCCCCTGAGAAAAATACGATTGTTCCATCCCATTCGAGGATCAGCCAAACCGAACCTGCTAAATGTCCGCTTCGCCCCCATTGTACTTGAAGATTAGGTGCAATCCTCAGCCAAGTCTGAGGGGGGATATGCTCCTCCAAATACATGAACTGGATAGATTGCTTATCTATTTCTCCATAAGGTAGTGATGCGGACTGAGCAGCCACGTATTTATCCCATGCTTCGAAATAATCGGGAAGCTGTTTAACGGTAGCTTTCGTTGTCCATACCTTACCTGAATATCCGTACTTATATAGTAGGGGAAGTGCTATGGAATGATCCTCATGCGCATGGGACAGAAACACTGCCTGCAAATGTGGGATGATGTCTGTATCTAGCAGGGGGTATTCACCTGGACCTTCTTTTTTGACACCACAATCGAGTAGAATACCAGATTGCCCATCTTTGTCCTGCAAAAGATAGGAGGAACGGCCATGCTCTCCGGCCCCTCCCCAAATCGTTAGTGTGCTCATCGTTGTCTCCGCTTTCTATCTGGGCTTAAATATTCTAATACTAGTAGTAATATAGTAGTAACACCGACAGAAATTACTGCCATGGCCATTCCCATTGCTACTGCACCTTGTTCAAACTGGGCAAAAATATAGGTCGCCGATGTCTGCATTGAAGGTGGAAGAATGAGTAAGGAGGCTACCAGTTCCCGATTGGAAATGGTGAAGGTCATCATCCAGCCAGCCACCATCCCCGGAAGGATGAGAGGGAGCAGAATACGGCGGAACACATACAGCTTGCTTCCTCCGAATACTTGTCCCGCTTGCATAAGGGAAGAATCAATCTGCCCATAGCTCGCTTTTACATACTGAACAGTATAGGGGATGAATAGTACAACGTAGGTAAGCACAACCATCCAGTAGGTATTATAGAGCGGAATAGGCATCCAGCGAGCATTCCATAGCAGGATTAGCCCTACTACAATTACAATTCCAGGCACTGTGTTGGGAAGTAGGCTGAATAGATCTGTAATTTTCTGCTTGAATGTAGCTCCTTTTCCTACAGTTAAGGCAAACCAAGTCCCAAGAATAACCGCGATACTGGAAGCAATGATGGCTAATGTGAAGCTATTTAATAAGGCCTCAAGACCTTGAGAACCCGGTGACAGCAGCTCTGCATAATGTTTTAAGGTTAAATTGCTCCAAGATACGCCTTCTCCTCGCAGCTTCAATAATGAGGCTGTTATGATTGAGAAATAAGGAATGCCGATAGATGCTAGAAGTAATAGAACAACATACCCCCAACTAAGAACCCCTACGATTCCCGTGCTTTTATAACGTTTGGTGCGAGTCCCTTTTCCGCCAATTAGGCGATAAGAGAAGCGGCTGCTAATTAGAGTCTGGATATACCACATGACGAGACAAACTCCGAGCAGCAAGGAAGCTAGTGAAGTAGCCTTTCCAAAATCTATTGGCCAACTAGAGATATACTTATGGATCTCAGAGGTCAGAACGTAAAAGCCGATCCTACGACCAAAGGTCGCAGGGGTACCAAATTCGGCAATCGTTTTGACGAAGATGAGAAGAGCTCCAAGCCCATAGCTGGATAATAGCAAGGGAATGATTACTCTTTTAAATCTGTAAAAGAACGGAGCACCATGAACAGAGGCTGCTTCCTCCAGATTGCCCCCGATCTGCAAAAGCGTATTACGCAGCAGTAAATACAGGAAGGGGAATAAATGCAGGCTCATGATCAGCACCATCCCTCCATAACTAAAGAAATACGGAGTCAGCACGGAGGAAGCGGGCAGAAACTGTTCCATATACCCACCCGTCTGCATAAATAACATCCAACCCATTGAACCAATGTATGGCGGAGTCATAAAAGGGATTAGTAGCACAACATCCAGCCAATTATGATGCCCTAAGTCCGTTTTAGCCATAATCCAGGCCAGAGGTAGTGCAAATAGCGTAGTTAGTAGAATAACGCTTACCCCGAGCCCGATAGAATTCAGCAGTACCTCAACCAGATCATGACTACTCATAATGGTTCGTAGTGGCGCGGCTATATCCAGCTGCTCATTGGGATAGATACTGGTCCAAAAGATGAGCAGGAGTGGCAGCAGTACGAGCACTGTCAGTATAAATAAAGCAAGTCCGCCGCTCACCCATTTAAATGAGCGTAAAGAGTTAATATTCATTATGCTTATTTAAAAATTTGTGTGAAGGTCGAGGAAACTTCATCACTATGTTCGTTCATCCATTCCCATTTCACATCAAATGTCTTAATTTCATCGAGATTCGCACGATTCTCTGCTTTCACATCGGCTCTGCCTGGTAATAAGTAAGCTTTGGCTACAAGGGCTTGGGCTTCATCAGATAGAAGATAGTCGATAAAAGCCTTGGCATTATCTACATTTGGGCTTGTCTTAATAATCGCAGCCGGGCGTGGGCTGATGACTGTTCCTTCAGCAGGGTAGACGATATCTACAGGCTCTCCATCAGCTTTTGCCTTATAAGCCATGTAATCTACACCTGAAGCAACGACGGATTTAGCGCCGGTAATAACCGGATCAAGTGCCTCCTGATTGGCGCCCGCCATCGCTACACCATTGCTTTTGTATTGTTTAAAAAGATCCCAACCGCTGTCTCCTTTAGCGCTTAAATATCCAGTTACGAAATCTAGAGCCGAGCCAGATAGCGAAGGATCTGGAATATTGATGGTTCCTTTCCATTCCGCTTTAGTAAGATCATCCCATGAGGCCGGAGGTGTGCTAACTTTTTTAGTATTGTAGACAATCCCCAGCGCGGATGCGCTATAGCTAAAATAATTGCCATCTGCTGTGTCTGACCAATCGCTAACGAGCTTATCTGCATTAACTGCCTCTTTATATGGAAGCAATAATCCATCGTTCTTCATTCCTTGCATAGACGGAAGGGAAGCGAGAACGACAACATCGACTACTGGATTGGACTTTTCTGCTTCCATACGGGCTAATATTTTTCCAGTAGTGCCTTGGAACATTTCGACCTTCACACCGGTTTTGGCTTCAAAGCCGTCTTTAATTTTATTGGCTAGACCTTCAGGACCTGCACTGTAGACGACAAGACTGCCACTCAGAGCTTTCTCTGTGGGTTGTGGTGCTTCAGTTTGAGCTGTAGTGTTAGCGGTTGAAGTCGGATTGCTTGCGTTAGCTGCAGGAGTGTTAGTAGAGCTACAACCGGCTAAGCTCGCACCTATTATAGTTGTTAGAAGAAGTGTACTAAGTCCTTTAGTGTTATTCATTGATTTCAATGTGAATGCCTCCCTAATATTTTTTGTGCATCTTGCTGCATGGAACAGCATCATACGAGCTATTCCATGCAGTGGACGCTTAATTCAGATGATGAATCTGGTGCTCTGAAGCGTAGACCTGGATCGTCTCTCCAACAGGTAGACGTTGATCATGATAAGCGGTCCAAGTGGTTTTGTTCTCCATTTCTAGAATGACCTCATAGCGATCACCCATATAGCTCACATGTTGAATCGTCCCCGTAAAAGGGAGAGAGGAAGCATTCTCCTGAGACCAACGTAAATGTTCCGGACGAAGCATTTGCTTATCGGGAACGATCCAGTTGGATTTTCCAATAAAGTGAGCTACAAAAGGATGGTTTGGTTTCTGATAAATCTCCTCAGGAGAACCTGCTTGTAAAATAGTACCACCTTGCATCACGACCACTTCATCTGACATAGACATCGCCTCGGTTTGATCATGGGTGACATATAAAGCGGTAATACCCATGTTTCTCACCAAGGAGGTTAACTCCAGCCTCATTTCATCTCGCAAGACCGCATCTAGTGCACTCAAAGGCTCATCGAACAATACGAGTTGTGGTCTAGTAACTACTGCTCTGGCAAAAGCAACCCGTTGCTGTTGTCCACCGGACAGCTGATGGGGAAAGCGTAGCTCGAGTCCTTCCAGCTTTACGGAACGAAGGGCTTGCTGAACCCTAATTCGTAAATCTTTTTTCTGCTTAGAGGCACGAAGTCCGAAGGCGACATTCTCGAAGACAGTTAGATGCGGCCAGAGTGCGAAATCTTGAAAAACCATGCCGAAGTTGCGGCTATGAATGGGGCGACTAATTCTTTTGCTACCTGAGAAAATAAACTCGTCATCCATTAGGATTTCTCCCGCATCCGGTGTTTCTAGCCCAGCAATCAGACGGAGTAGTGTCGTCTTTCCACAACCTGAAGGACCGAGTAATGTCGTAAAGCTTCCAGCGGGAATCTTCAGATCTGCAGCCTTCAAGGCATGCACATCTCCGAATTTCTTTTCCAATCTGTGGATTGTAATTTCCTTCATCTCTATCTACCTGCCTGTTCTTAAGCTTGTTCTTAGTGTAAAGGTAAAGAATTCCCGCTATATTTGCTGAATGTAACTGTGATATTAACTTTTTTGCCGATTTATTTTAACATTCATAGAATTCTTCTATGTTACCGTTTAGTGAATAGGCGAGGAGTGGATGATAATGAACCTTAATTTAATCAAGCTGGAAATCGTAGAACTGTTAAATAAACATAAGAAAATAACTACAGTAGCCGATAAACTCGGACTGAAGCAGCCCACTGTTACGTACCATTTGAAGAATTTAGAGCAGCAATTGGGGGAGAAGTTATTTGAATCCAGAATGGATAAAATGATTCTTACGGAGAGTGGAAAAGCGTTTCTTCATTATGCGACTAAAATCAATGCACTAGCTGCAGAAGCGGAGCGGGTTGTAAAAGAGTTCAGTCAGGCGGGGCGGGGGACGCTTAAGATTGGTGCCAGTTACGTTCCAGCTACTTATATTCTTCCGAAAATATTGGGGCTGTTTGGAGAACAACATCCGGGGATTACGATCTCTTTATCGGTTAAGCCTTCCCCTGTAATCAAAGAAATGCTGGCTAGCCATGAGATTGACCTTGGTATTTTGTCTACAGAATCTTTTTATCTACCAGATCTGCATACTCAAGCCTTGTGTGAGGACGAGCTCGTGCTTGTTTTTTCACCATCTCATGAATTTGCCTCATTTTCTAATCTAAACCCGGCTATGATTGCTTCAGCGAGTTTTATATTACATGACAAGGAATCGAGTACACGCCAACTAACGGATAAATGGTTTGAGCGGGAGGGGAATGAACCTAGAACTTATATTCTACTGGATTCACTGGAGGCCATTAAGCAATCGCTTATAAGTGGAAAGTACGTTTCGTTTATATCGCGTCTTGCTGTGGAGGATGAGGTAGCCAGAGGAAGATTGCTAATGCGCACCATTCCAGATTATAATTTTCAAAGACATATTTATTATTCGTATAACCGCGATCGTCATTATTCTCCGCTTATTGGCCTGTTCATCGATCAGATTCGAACGCTGCGTATTTAAATACACATAATGAAGGTATGCTAGAGCCATTATATATAAGAAAGAATACATAAAATATAAGGACTGTATAAATTGAGAAATTGGTGTATAATCGTAGATACTGTGTCGCTTTACAGCGCAAAAAAGTTGGAGATTTTCACGCGGTTTTATTGTATGATATGAGGAAAGCTTTAATAGGCGATTTTTAGACAGACAATAATTAACACATTGATCCGGAAGAGAATGGGGGGAGCAGCATGACCGAACTTACGACTACCGTCAGCAAAAGCAACTCTAACAATCTGCTGCGACGGGACGTACGGTTCTTGGGGAACATTTTAGGAGAGGTCTTGGTTCACCAAGGCGGTAACGAACTACTAGAGATCGTGGAGAAAATTCGCGAAACCAGTAAATCGCTGCGCTCACTATTTTTACCTGAACTGCACAGTGAATTTAAGGAGTTAATCAATTCTTTGGATCCAGAGAACCGTCATCAGGTAATAAGAGCGTTCGCTATTTATTTTCAGCTCGTGAATATTGCCGAACAGAACCATCGGATTCGCCGCAAACGTGACTATGAACGTTCAGCTGGGGAGACAGTCCAACCCGGTTCTATAGAAAGCGCGATTAAAGAGCTTCGTGAACGTGATTTCTCTCATGAGGAAGTTAACGAGATTATTGCAGGATTATCTCTGGAGCTTGTAATGACGGCACATCCAACGGAAGCTATGCGCCGTGCTATTCTCGATATTCATAAGCGGATATCTGATGATGTTATGGGTCTGGATAACCCTACCTTAACCTTCCGGGAGCGCGAACAGCTCCGTGAGAAGCTATTGAATGAAGTAATTACGCTATGGCAAACGGATGAACTGCGTGACCGCAAGCCTACAGTACTCGATGAAGTGCGTAATGGGATGTACTACTTCCATGAGACGATCTTCCATGTATTGCCGGACGTTTATCAAGAACTTGAACGTTGTCTCAGTAAATACTACCCAGGGCAGAACTGGCATGTACCAACCTACTTGCGTTTTGGCTCATGGATTGGTGGAGACCGTGATGGTAACCCATCAGTAACTTCAACAGTCACCTCACAGACCTTGCGTATGCAACGTAAGCTGGCGATTCGAGAATATCAGCGGATCATGCGTGAGCTTATGAAATACCTAAGCTTTAGCACAAGTATTGTTAAGGTGACGCCTGAGCTAGTAGAATCCATTGAAGCTGATCGTGAGATCATTAATCTTGGCAAGATGGAAGAATGGCGCAATGACAATGAACCTTACCGTATTAAGCTTAGCTATATGATCTCCAAGACACAAAATGTTCTGGATGATGAGAAAAAAGATACTCCTGAGCGTTATTCTACCCCTGAGGAGTTCATCGATGATTTGAACGTGATTGACCGCAGTTTACGGCATCACTATGCCGATTATGTGGCTGACACTTATATTAAGAAATTGATCCGCCAAGTGGAGTTGTTCGGTTTCCATACGGCGACACTTGATGTGCGTCAACACAGTCAAGAACATGAGAATGCTATGACTGAAATTCTGGCGAAAATGAATATTACGCCGGACTACTCCAAACTGTCTGAGAATGAGAAGATTGAGCTGTTGGAGAAACTGCTGAATGATCCACGTCCAATTACTTCTTCTTATCAGACGTATAGTGAGGGTACAGAGGAATGTCTTGCTGTGTACCGTACGATCTACGCTTCGCAAGAAGAGTACGGCATACAATGTATCACCAGTTACCTGATCAGTATGGCAGAAGCGGCAAGCGACATTTTGGAGGTTATGGTCTTCTCCAAAGAGGTAGGACTATTCCGTAAAGATAATGATGGTACAGTCGTATGTACGCTGCAAGCTGTGCCACTTTTTGAAACAATTGATGATTTGCATGATGCACCACAAATTATGAATAGATTGCTCAGTATGCCTATCTACCGCGATGCAGTAAGCGCGATGAATGATTTGCAGGAAATCATGCTTGGATATTCAGATAGTAACAAAGATGGCGGCGTGGTTACTGCTAACTGGGAACTGCGTGTTGCTCTGAAAGAGATTACAGCTACAGCCGATAAGTTCGGAATCAAGCTGAAGTTCTTCCACGGTCGTGGCGGAGCGCTCGGCCGTGGCGGCATGCCGCTTAACCGCAGCATTCTGGCTCAGCCTGCCTCGACGATTGGTGGCGGCATTAAAATCACTGAGCAGGGAGAAGTTATCTCCTCCCGTTATTCGATGCAAGGGATTGCTTACCGCAGTCTAGAGCAAGCGACATCTGCGCTTGTGACTGCAGCGATCAATGCGAGAACTCCGCAAGCGGATCTATATGAAGAGAAGTGGGAAGAGATTGTTGCCCGAATCTCTGAAGTTTCGCTAAACAAATATCAGGATTTGATATTCCGTGATCCGGACTTCCTGACTTACTTCAAAGAATCTACACCTCTGCCTGAGGTTGGAGAGCTTAATATTGGTTCACGTCCTTCCAAACGGAAGAACAGTGACCGTTTTGAAGATTTGCGTGCAATTCCGTGGGTATTTGCATGGACACAAAGCCGTTATTTGCTTCCAGCGTGGTATGCTGCTGGAACTGGACTGCAGAGTTTCTATGAGGGTAAGGAAGAGAATCTGAAGGTAATGCAGCATATGTATGAGAACTTCTCATTCTTTACTACACTGATAGATACGCTGCAAATGGCTATTTCAAAAGCGGACTTGATCATTGCTAAGGAATACGCCAGCATGGGCAAGAACGAAGAAGCGCGTCAACGGATCTTCGGCCAGATTGAAGATGAATTCAAACTGACTTCTGAGCTGATCCTGAAGATTACTGGCCAGCAGGATATCTTGGATAACGTCCCTGTGATTCAGGAGTCGATCAGACTCCGTAATCCTTACGTTGATCCGCTTAGCTACCTGCAGGTCCAATTGCTATCTGAGCTTAGAGCGCTCCGTGAAATCGATGGAGACGATAGCGAATTGCTCCGCGAAGTATTGCTTACCATCAATGGCATTGCCGCTGGTCTTCGGAATACCGGCTGATATAGTCTTAACACAAAGAGTCCGCCCTTTATTGGGGCGGACTCTTTGTGCTTGTATAGGAAATTATGCAGTATCTGGTACAGTCTAAGACCAATAGTCTCCATAGCAGAATCATAGACCGAGAATAAAGCGATGCGCTGTGGCACACGAGTTATGGGCTTTGCCAGAGATGAGTGCAAAGGATGCACGAAAGGAGCGCCGGAGCTCGTGTTTATTTGCTTCTTTATAGGAGTTACTGTCTACTCGCACACATAAAATTTTTAATGTTTTTATTTCTCTGCTTCAGGGTCAACTTGCTGAATTATAGGGAATTATTACCTATAATTCGATGTTTTAAGGTCATTTCGATAAAATATAGGGAATTGTTCCCTTTATATCAGCTGAACTTGGTGTAATTAATTGAATTTAGCCAATATACAGGGAGAAATTCCGTATAACTTGTTCATAAAACAGCTGTGACCTAATTTATAGGGAGGTTTTCCCTATAACTCGTTCCATGAAAGTAAAACCATCTACCTACACTGGAGTTCTTACTCGCCAAATCACCTAAAACCCCGGAAAGTGCAACAATTTCTGCTCCGTATGCTTTGAATTTATCTAACAGAAGCCTATTCACCCGACAGGGTGTTTTTGTGCCTAATACGAGCTACTACGCTCATAGACTAAATATTGTGCTGCGAAGTGATTCTTTTGTCCTGAAAAATATTGTGGTGCTGTGGTCAATATTAATCTTTCTGGCTCCTACCCAAGTAACCGAGATGTAAGCGAAGTTAAATAGTGTGCACTTATTATTCAGGTGAAGGAGCAGCGTAGAGAATGTTTGGAACTGTAGGAGCGTTAGTGATCGCCTTTATTGTCAGATTTCTACCGCGAGTAGCGGTTTAAATCAGGAAATCTGACAATAACAGCGACCGGAAGTCCAAATATTTCTTGAAGCTGCACTTAATCACCTATACCAAGTTGTCCAGTTTTTAACTCAGTTTACAGAGAAGGTTACAATACAATCCTTGATTTTTACACAAACTTGAATTACGATTTAATTGCTTGTACCGTGGATATTTGAAAATAAATACCAAGGGCGGCAAGTCTGGGGGAGTTAACAGGTGGAGAATTTGGAAGGCAGATTGACAAAGCTCGCCTTAAAAGGCGACCAAAGGGCATTTGCCGAGCTTGTGGAACTATATAAAGACAAAATATATCATCTGGCGTACCGGATGCTGAACAATCGCCATGAGGCGGAGGATATTGTTCAGGAGACCTTTTTGCGTGTGTATAGAAACTTGGATCGGTATGATGATAAACAGAAGTTCTCAACCTGGATTTACCGGATTGGAACGAACCTCTGTATTGATAGATTACGCAAACGGAAACCAACCTATTCGCTCGATGCAGAAATGAACGATCAGGAGGGCCTTGACGGCTATTCGTTGATTCCAAGTGATAATGTGACACCTGAGACCGAATTACTGCTCTCTGAGACGCAGGGACTTATCTATGAGGCGATTGACAGTCTGCCTGTGAAATACAGGTCTGTGATGATTCTTAGATACCTGCAGGATTTATCACTTCAGGAGATAAGTGATGTGCTAGACATGCCTGTAACCACGATTAAGACGCGTGTTCACCGTGGTCGTGAGTTTTTGCGTAAAAAGTTAGGCCCGAAAATGTAAAAATAGATTTTTTTTATGAAACATCTTTTGAAGCGCGACGTATGTAAGTTAAGCAAGTCTTATGTGTCCTGACCCTTTGTCTTAGGATAATTAAATAGCACTCATGAAAGGATTGGCTCCTATGGAATGCAAACTGGCCGTCTCTATGATGCACGACTACTTGGATGACGACTTGCCCGATCAGCAGCAGAGGGAATTGAAGGAGCATCTTCTATCCTGTCCAGATTGCCGTGCAAAGTTTAAAGAATTAGAACAGACAGATATGTTGATGTTCTCCCTAATGCATCAGAATCCTGTTGCCTCAGATGATCTTGTGAGCCGGATAATGAGTTCATTGCCAAAGTCCAAGAAAGAAAAAGCTTTTATTACCTGGATTAAGAGACACCCTGCACTTACAGCGGCATCTCTGTTTCTTGTCGTAATGCTGATGAGCTCCGTAACTTTTTGGAGTCCAGATAGACAACTTGTAGTTAGAGGTGCAGATCTGGATCAAGTGGTTATTAAAGGGGATACTGTAATCGTACCTTCCGGTAAGATTATTACCGGTGACCTTACCATAGAGAATGGTAAAGCACAGGTATATGGGGAAGTGAACGGGAACGTAACAGTCATTGACGGTTCTCTGTATCAGGCTTCAACGGCTCATATTTCTGGGCAAGTCAAAAGCATAGACCAAGCGGTAAGTTGGCTCTGGTATAAAGTGACGAACATGTTCTCTGAAGTTGCCTACCGTTAAAGAAAGCGACAGTGGTTACCTTGAGCTGGAATATTATTTTGCGCCTCTTTTTCCGGAAAGATGGCGCTTTTTTGTTGCCTAAATTTAGAAATTTTAGAAAATGGGTGAGGGGCTAAACTTGCAACTGGAGCCCGAACGTTATAACCTAGATATGATACAGATCTAACAGACATTTTACATAAACCCAGCTAATATGAAATGACGGGGGTTTTAGGCAATGAGTTATTTTACAGACTTAACATGGAAAGATTCCATTAAAGATATTGTTGATATACTGATCGTCAGCTACATTATTTATAAAGTGCTTAATATGGTCCGCGGAACTCGAGCGATTCAGCTGCTGAAGGGGATTCTGGTCCTGGTTTTGATTTGGGCTGTGAGTACCATCCTAGATCTCTATACGCTCAAATGGCTAATGAATCAAATGTTTACATTCGGGGTGCTGGCGGTCTTTATCATCTTTCAGCCGGAACTACGAAGGGGACTGGAGCAGCTTGGACGAGGTAGATTTTTCGGACGGGCTGGGGAAAGTGATGAAGAGCTCAGTAAATTAATTGGCGAAGTGATTAAAGCCGTAAATTATTTATCACATAGAAAAATAGGGGCATTAATCGTATTCGAGCGAGAGACAGGCCTCAATGAATATACGGAATCGGGTATCGCCATGCGTTCTCTGGTCAGCTCTGAGTTGCTGATTAACATCTTTATTCCTAACACCCCTCTGCATGACGGAGCCCTTATTATGCAAGGGAACCAGATCGCTGCGGCTGCATGCTATTTACCTTTGTCCGAGAACCCTTTTATTAGCAAGGAACTGGGGACACGGCATCGTGCGGCTATCGGGATTAGTGAGGTTGCGGACTCTGTGTCTGTCATTGTCTCAGAGGAGACAGGACAGATTTCTCTGGCCATCAATGGTCAAATTGTGAGGGACATTAAAGAAGAATCAATGATTTCGAAGCTCCATCAAGAGCTGAGTGTAAGTTCATCGCTGAAGGAGAAAGGTTCAACTTTCTGGAAACGGAAGGGGGACAAAAATCATGGATAAGTGGATGAGCAATAACAATTTCAATAAGATTCTTGCCCTTGCATTTGGGATTATTCTGTTTACCATGGTTCGAGTCGACACTGCACCTGTTGGACAGACCACGGTCGATACTAAGTCGAAGATTATTGAGAATGTAAAGATCGAAGAAATCGGTCTAGATAAAGATAAATATGTATTGGAATACAAGGATGTAGATAGTGTCAGTATGGAGGTTAAGGGGAAAAACTCTGATATTTCTTTTCAGTTCTCGGACGACTATAAAGTGACCCTTGATCTAAGTAAGGTTGAGCCTGGTGATAATACGTTGCCACTCTCTTATTCATTACCTAGAGGTGTAACTCTTGTCAGAATGACTCCTAAAGAGGTCAACGTACATGTAGAGTTACGAAATACAAAATCTTTTCCCATAACATTGGTTACCAAGGGAGAACCAGCAGCGGGATATCAATTAGGTACCCCAGTCTTGCAGCCTACGGATACTGTTGAGGTTACGTTGCCTGATAATGAGTTAAGCAAAGTGGTGAAGGTACAAGGCACCATTGAGCTAAATGGCGAGAACGAAACCTTTAAAGAGAAAAAAATGAAGCTACATGCTTATGATAATGAAGGAAAAGAAGTGAAGGACGCTGTCATTGAGCCTGCTACCGTTTCGGTGGAATTGCCAATTACCTTGCCTTTTAAGAGCTTGCCATTAGATATCGGCTTTACTGGACAACTTCCAGGTACTCTTGTCTTATCGAATGTGACACCTGAGTTGGAATCAGTCGTGGTATATGGTCAAGCCAATGCATTAGCTGCATTATCTACCTATGAAGCAAGTGTCGATCTTAGCGCTATAGATTCTGCAGGTACGAAGCAGCTGAAGGTAGAATTGAAACCTCCGGCAGGAACTGAGAAAGTAATGCCTGAAACCGTGAACGTTTCATTAACGATCTCAGAAATTGCTGAACGGACGGTTGAAGCGGTACCCATCAAGTTACAGGGTGTCGGTGATGGGTTAGAAGGAAGTATTGTTGAACCAACAAGCAAGGATATAGCCCTTACCTTAACAGGTGCACCTACTTTGCTAAATCAACTAAATAAAGACGATTTAAGTGTTGTGGCTGATGTGACTGGCCTTAATGCCGGGACTCACGAGGTTTCTTTACGGGTATCACTGCCTAAATTCATCGCACTGGCTAATTCAAGTGTGCCTCTTACGGTAACCGTACAGTTGCTATCACCTGCAACGCCGGTACCTACGCCTCATCCAGACACAGATAGTGTAACTACTCCTGAGCCAAGCTCTGAACCTGTTATAGGCAATGTGGAGGCCACTGAGAAGCCTACCCATAGCGGAGAGGCTGGAGCTACAGCGACGCCTGTCCCCACGGATAGCAGTCCAGAGAATAATGGCACAGCTAACACAAGTACGAATTCCGAAAATCCTGTAGGTACAGGGGGAACGTAACCTTTTATTGAAATACGTCTTTGAGGATATGTCCCAAAGGTACACCAAAAAAGTATTCAAATCATAGGATAGAACATTAAGCTAATGTAGCGTATTCAAAGGAGAAAAATAATGGGGAAGTATTTTGGAACTGACGGTGTGCGGGGAGTAGCAAACCGTGAATTAACTGCAGAAATGGCTTATAGCATTGGTCGCTGTGGAGGATATGTACTAGCGGGTAATGTGCATAAACCAAAGGTTGTCATTGGGATGGATACACGTATTTCCGGTCCTTTGCTTGAATCAGCTCTTATTGCTGGTTTACTGTCTATTGGGGCAGATGTAATCCGTATAGGTGTAGTGAGTACACCTGCTGTTGCTTATATTACGAGACTATTAAAAGCAGATGCAGGGGTCATGATTTCGGCATCACATAATCCGGTTGAAGATAATGGCATTAAGTTCTTTGGCGGAGATGGTTTCAAGCTTACGGATGAAACTGAGCTGCGCATTGAAGAACTAATGGATGCTGAAGTAGATGAATTGCCTCGTCCTATCGGCTCTGGTTTAGGCATGGTTACGGTTGATAATGACGCCAAGTACCTCTATCTTGAGTATTTGAAGACGACCATTTCTCAGGATTTCAAGGGAATTAAGGTTGTACTCGACTGTGCTCACGGCGCAGCGTATGAACTTGCACCAAGATTGTTCAGAGAGCTAGGCGCTGAGGTTATTTCTATTGGAGCTGAGCCTGATGGTTTGAATATTAATGCTGGATTTGGTTCGACTCATCCAGAGACTTTGCGTGAGGAAGTATTACGTCATGGAGCGGATTTGGGACTTGCTTTTGACGGAGATGCTGACCGATTGATTGCGATCGACAATAAAGGTGATGAAGTTGACGGAGACTTCATTCTCTGCATTTGTGGGGATGCAATGAACCGTGCTGGCAAGCTGAAAGATAGCACAATCGTATCAACGGTTATGAGTAATATCGGATTCTACAAAGCTACCGAGAAATTATCCCTGAACACTGCTAAAACAGCTGTAGGCGACCGGTATGTGATGGAAGAAATGCGCCGTGGCGGTTTTAATCTGGGTGGAGAACAGTCTGGACATGTTATCTTCCTTGATTATAATACAACAGGTGATGGTATTCTGACGGCTATCCAGCTGGTTGATACGCTTAAGGCTTCAGGTAAGCAGCTTAGCGAAGTTAAGAGCATGATGACGAAATACCCGCAGGTGCTGGTCAATGTTCGTGTACAAGATAAGACTAATTATCCTAACAACCAGGCTATCGAAGCAGCTATCGCTGAAGTAGAAGGCAAGCTAGGCGACAATGGCCGTGTGCTTGTACGTCCGTCGGGTACGGAGTCTCTAATCCGTGTCATGGCAGAGGGACCTGATAAGGCAGATCTAGATCTTTATGTGAATCAAATTGTAGAAGTTGTTCAACGCGAATTGGTATAATTCATTAGTATAACTAGAAGGCTGGTGTAGCGAGCGAGAGCGATTCAGACTCGTTACACCAGCGTTATTTATTTTATTATTGGGTCGTTTGAATTGTTTTTGTAAAATTTGGGTTGGTACGGCATTGCCAAAGTACTACAAGGTGCATATAATAGATTAAGTGTCATTCTAGAAGGAAAGCGGGGATTGTGAGGTTTGCAATAGCAAGCGCCAGAGCTTGGTCGAGCGCGGGGGAGAAGGGAAAGCTGCTACATGGTTATGTAGACAAGGGCTTGAACGGATCACGGCAGACGTAAGCTGACGAGGTGGAGGTGTTCGAAATGTTCGGCGGGGACCTCCCGGTGATGCACCAGAGCCGTAAATGGAGACGGAAAATGGAAGGGCGACCTTTCACACAACGTTTTCATGGGTGCATAAGAAATATAAAAATTCATGTGTGCGCGCATCGTAAAGAAACACGGTAGTTCTGCCACGGCAGAGAAGAAGGCTGTGCATTTCATGAAACATAAGATGTAAGTGACAGTTTATTTTGTTGATCCAAAAATACAACAGAATATTTGCTTTTTCTCAAAAACATGCCGCACGGCACGTTTCTTTCCTTATGCCGCCACATTACGATAACTCGGACGGGGGAAATTATAATGTGTGGTATTGTAGGATATATTGGTAATCAGAATTCGCAGGGGATCTTGGTTGAAGGATTGAAGAAGCTGGAGTATCGGGGATATGATTCCGCTGGTATTGCTGTATTCACTGGGGAAGGACTGCAAGTAGTGAAAGCTCAAGGCCGTTTGGCGAATCTGCAGTCGAAGCTGGAAGGCAGCCCACTGGCAGGTAGCGCAGGTATTGGACACACACGCTGGGCAACTCACGGTAAACCATCCGATGAGAATTCCCATCCACATACGGATAACAGCATGAAGTTCTCGGTCGTTCACAACGGTATTGTCGAAAACTATCTGGATCTGAAAGAAGAGCTGATTGCTGGCGGATGTCACTTTGTCTCCGAAACAGATACAGAAGTTATTTCACATCTGATTGCTCGCGAATATGATGGGGATATTGTGAAAGCTGTACAAAAAGCGATTACCTTCATGCGCGGTGCATTTGCATTAGGTGTCCTGACTGAATACGAACCAGATAAATTGGTGGCTGTGCGTCAAGCAAGCCCGCTCATTATCGGTCTTGGCGAAGGGGAAAACTTTATCGGGTCAGATATTCCTGCACTGCTTGAATATACCCGTAACGTATATATTTTGAACGACGGCGAAATGGCAGTCTTGACAAGAGATGCTGTCGAACTGATGACGATTGAAGGAAACTTTATTTCTCGGGAAATGATTACTGTCGATTGGGATGAAGTTACCGCAGAAAAAGGCGGCTACGAGCATTTCATGTTGAAAGAAATCCACGAGCAGCCTAAGGCTTATCGCGACACTATGCGGGGTCGTATTAATGCCGAAGGAAACAAGGTTGTCTTGCCTGAACTAAACATGACTGAAGAACAAATCAAGAACATTCGTAACATCCAAGTTATTGCTTGCGGAACAGCTTACAACGCTGGCGTGGTAGGACGCTCTTTGATCGAATCTTTGGTTCGTATTCCAGTAGAGAATGACATAGCTTCGGAATATCGTTATCGTTCACCAATCGTGACGCCAGAAACTTTGGTTATCGTTGTCAGCCAATCCGGTGAGACTGCAGATACTTTGGCAGCTCTACGTGAAGCTCAAGCTAACGGTGCACATGTATTGGCGATCACTAACGTAGTGGGCAGTTCTATCGCTCGCGAAGCGAATGATGTGTTGGTAACTTTGGCAGGTCCAGAAATTGCTGTAGCCTCGACCAAAGCTTACACTTCACAATTGATCGCCTTCGGATTGTTTGCTCTTTATTTGGCTGAAGTTCGTGGTACTCAAACCGAAGCGCAAGTAGCTAAGATTCTAGCAGCTATGCAAGCTCTACCAGAGCAAGTGGAAGAGATCCTAGCTCAAAAAGAAGCGATCAAAGGTTATGCAGAGCAAATTTCTGAGCACAAGAACCTGTTCTTCATCGGCCGTGGCGTAGACTACGCAGTTGCTCAAGAAGGATCCTTGAAGCTGAAAGAAATCTCTTATATTCACTCCGAAGCTTATGCTGCAGGTGAATTGAAACATGGTACGTTGGCTCTGATCGAGGAAGGCGTTCCGGTTATTGCCCTGGCAACTCAGGAAGCTGTTCTTGAGAAGACCGTCAGCAACATCAAAGAAGTGAAAGCTCGCGGAGCTGACGTGCTTGCGATCACTCATCAAGAGCATTTGACTGACCTGCTTAGATCAGTGGATCAAGTGTTTGTTATTCCTAAGACATTGCCAATGCTGACAGCGGCATTGTCCGTAGTGCCTCTGCAATTATTGTCTTATTATGCTTCTCTTGCACTGGGTCATGATGTGGATAAACCACGTAACTTGGCGAAGAGTGTTACTGTGGAGTAGGTTATAACCTTTCCCAAAAAATCATACCGTTATAAACGTTGCACCCTATCACCTCATTAGATATGATTATCTAACGGGGTGTTTTTTTGTAACTACGCCTGAACAAAAGGCGATTTAATGAGGTTAGGAGTGAACGAGATGGAGGCTTTCGCGGAATATTTTGTGCAAATTGATAACCCACAGCATCGGGAGCGAATGGAAGAAGTGTTGGCCTGGGTAACTAACAAATTCACGGGTTTAAAACCAAAAATTGCGTGGAATCAGCCTATGTTCACCGATCACGACACCTATATTATTGGCTTTAGCGTATCCAAACAACATATGGCTGTTGCGCCTGAAATCGCAGGGATTAATCATTTCTCTGAGGCAATTGTACAGGCTGGCTATGATCACACCAAGCAGTTGTTACGGATTCGGTGGGATAGTCCGGTTGATTTCTCATTACTTGAGAAAATGATCGAGTTTAACATTATGGATAAGGCAGACTGTTCAACTTTTTGGCGAAAATAAAAAATGAAGCAGTAGTTAGCCTCGATGATGAATACATCATCGGGATTTTTTTAATTAGGAGTAAGACACTCTTACATAAAAGGCTGCTAGAAATGGAGCTAATGACCTCGCCTGTTGGTATTGGGGGCGAGAATATTAGTTCTTTTTGTCGAATCCATAATTCTTTCTTAACGGATCATTAGCAAACATGCTAATATAATGACTGAAAAGGTTGAAAGCCCTTACTTTTGCAGATAGGGGCAATCATCCCATGTTTACATGACAAAGAGGGGAAGAGAATGCATGCGGCGGATACTGTCGATGTTAAAGTTAAATACGCTGCGAAATCAAATGTTGCTCGGTTTCCTCGCCGTCATGCTCATCATTCTGACGTTCGTTGGAGGGATTACGTTCCATTCAGTCTCGACGCTGCTCAAGAACAACGCGGAGAAGCATATTCAGCAAACCGCGATTCAGGCTAACGGCCGTTTGGAAAGCGTTCTCGAACAGATCAATTCTTTGACAACGCTGGTATCGACCAACGATTATATTCAGCAACTCCTTTTACGCGATATAGAGGGTCATCCCGCTACCTTTACGGAACGGCAAGCGCTGCCATCTATTATCAATCTAGTCCAAATCTACACGGACGGCATCAAATCTGTTGAGCTTTATAATAAAGACGGAGTGAGGCTGTATCCTCTTGACGGCAGCACCCTTAGAGATAAGGTACCCGAGGATTGGATCGAAATGGCGACGAGAAAGGAAGGCAGTCTCGTTTGGTTTGGTATTGATCCGCTCGATCCTACATCGCTTGTGGCGATTCGACAGATCAGCCTTATCGATCGGCATTTCACAACTGGAGGCTATTTACTCATCCGCTCAGACCGTGACAAGTTTGCACTTAAAGACTCTTTATCTGGGGAAGGGGACGGAGAAACAGTATTACTCCTCGCTCCGGATGGCCAGTTCATCACATCCAACGATGACACGATTTCACAAAAGACAGCAGCAAAGCTGGTGGAGGAATCCGACGATCAGAACGTTTCCATCGGCAAGCGGTCCTTTATCGTTGTCAAACAGCGGTCTTCCGTAACGGGATGGACGCTGCTCATCTTAACCCCGGTTAACGTTATCACTAAGGGGATATCGGTCTTGCGGACGACCATTGTCGTATCGGCTTTGATGGGCACCTTGCTGTTCACCTTGCTTTCTTTTTTTCTCTCTATTCTTATTACAAGACCGGTATTCAGGTTGATCAAAGCTATGAGAAGTACCCGTCTAGGCATTCTGAAACCTATCGAAAACGTATCTTCCACTATGGAAATTCAGGAACTGAATTATTCCTATAACAAAATGGTTGATAATATCAACGAGCTGATCCAGTTGGTTTATGAGAAGGAGTTATCCCGGAGTCATACGGAGTTAAAAGCACTTCAAGCGCAAATTAATCCGCATTTTTTGTTTAATACCCTAGATGTTCTGTACTGGTCGCTGCTGGATAAGGATGAAGATCAACTGGCGGAGTATGTTGTCGCCATGTCTGATTTATTCCGCTATACGATCACCGGTTCGAGTAAAGGGGGATGGGTGAAGTTACAGGATGAGCTGGAGCATGTAAAGCGATATTTGCTTATTATGAAAATGCGATTTGAAGATCGCTTGGAGTGGGAAATTGAGGCTCCTCCTGAATTTTCGAATGTGGAGTTACCCCGACTGTTGCTGCAGCCCCTTGTAGAGAATGCCGTATTACATGGGGTCGAGAGCAAGATTGAACCGGGTTGGATAAAGCTAACGGTTGCTGGAGACGAAGAATGGGTCACCATTACGGTGGAAGATGACGGGATGGGAATGGACGAGGAGATGCTGCGCGCTCTTGTGGAAGGGCTGGATAGCGGAAAGGTATCTTCTTCAAAAGATTCCGGCGTCGGAATCGCTAATGTGCATAGAAGGCTTCAACTATTTTTTTCGAGAGAGAATGAGCAGGGTGCGGTAATGACCATCGATAGCCAAAAAGGTCAAGGCACCCGTATAAACATCAAAATTCCTGTTCGAGGAGACAAAATGCCATGAGAAGCCGAACAATTCTTATTGTCGACGATGAACCGAGATCTAGAGAAGGAATGAAGAAAATGCTAGAGGTATGGGCAGCCGGTCATTATGAAATCCTTACGGCAAGCAATGGGATCTCGGCTATGGAAATTCTGGAGGAAATACCGGTGGAGCTCATGATTTCAGATATCCGCATGCCGGGAATTAGCGGCCTTTCTTTAGTTAGCCAAATAAGGGATAAAAAAATACAGCGTCAGCCATCCGTTATTCTCATCTCCGGTCATGCCGAGTTCGAGTATGCTCAGCAAGCGATTCAGTTGTCCGTAGTTGAATATTTGCTCAAGCCAGCCAGCCGGGAAAAGCTAATCGCATCTGTGGAGAATGCCCTGAAGGCAGGGGAGGAGCAGGAACATATCGGCTTCATGCGGAAGATGGCTGATCCACAATTAATGGCCATAAGAGATGAAGATGCCGCATTAAGTGATCCGGTCCGTCAGGCGATAGACTATGTGGAAATGCATATAGAAGAGGCGATCAGCCTGCAGGAAGTAGCCGGACTTGTTCATCTGAACGGGAGCTATTTCAGTTCTCTTTTCAAGGAGCAATGCCAGATGAATTTCAGTGAATACGTCGCCCGCAGAAAATTGCAGAAAGCGAAGGAATTACTGCTGAAAACAAATCTGCCCATAGCGGAAATTGCCAGTCTTACCGGTTACCAAACGGTTAAATATTTCAACAAGCTGTTTAAGGAATACGAAGGAATGAGTCCAGGGCAGTATCGTTCTTCCATGAGGAATGGTATAGAAGCGAATATCCAATAATGGCTCGGTAGGGGGGATATCTACGAAAAGAATCGGATTATATAGTGCCCTATTCTTGATATTGTTGTTGATAACAACAGCTTGCAATGGGGACAAAGAGAATAGCACCAAGAGCGATGGTGAGAAAATCACTTTAAAAATGATGCATCTATGGCCGGATAGCAATAACTCCGCGCAAAACAAAATGGTAAAAGAAATCATCAGAGAGTTTGAAGAAGCTAATCCAAATATCACCATCAAGACGGAAGTTCTTGAAAATGAGCAGTATAAAAGCAAACTGAAGGTGCTTGCCGCATCTAACGATCTACCTGACATCGGATTCACCTGGGCAGCAGGCTTTATGGATCCTTATGTTAGGGGAAATAAGTTTGCAGCCGTGGACGATCTTTTACAAGATGAGTTGAAAGGGAAATTCGTAGCTGGTACGACGGAGGGGTACTCCTTTGATGGGAAGACGTATGCCCTTCCTGTCGAACTAAACATAGTTCCGGTCTACTATAATAAAGAAATATTTTCAGAATTTAATCTGCAGCCTCCCCAAACCTTGGATGATCTCAAAGCGATTATTCGAACACTGAATAACAATGGCATAACACCTGTTACTCTTGGCGGTAAAGACGGTTGGCCGGCTTCCTTCTGGTACATGTATCTAGCTGATCGTATTGGGGGACCTAACCTGATGGATAAAGCGGTTGCGGATAAGGACTTCACAGATCCTTCCTTGCTAGAGGCTGCAAGACAAGTGCAAGAACTGGTGAACCTGAATACATTTATCAAGGGCTACAACGGATTATCCAATGATGAAGCCAAGGTACAGTTCATGAACGGAAAGTCAGCCATGTTTGTTACAGGGACTTGGGAGCTACCAGATTTCACGACCACTACAAATATAGCCCAAGAATTTAAAGTCAATATCGGTTATTTCAAGTTCCCGACAGTTGAAGGCGGCAAGGGCAACGTGGATGATTGGGTCGGTGGTCCGGGCACTGGATTGTTCGTTTCCAAAAATTCTAAGCATGCTCTGGAGGCTAAAGAATTCGTGAGCTTTTTCGTTCAAAAGTGGGGAGAGCATTCTGTTGTCAATGCAGGCGTAATCCCGGCTACCAAAGTAGATACTGCGGCCATCAAGCTACCGAAAATGTTTATTGATCTATTAAACGAGTTAAATAAGGCTAATAAAGTAACTCTTTATCTGGATACACAAATGAAACCGGTCGCTTCTACTATACACATGAATCAGATTCAGGCATTGTTCGGCGGAGCCGTCACGCCAGAAGAGTTCATCAAGAAACAGGATGATGCGCTAAAAGCGGATAAGTAATGATCAGAAATATAAACAGATCATGGAGACGCCAAGGGATAGATTCCTTGATGTCTCTTTTTTTGCGTTGCGTAGAACTGAATCTAAAAATAGTGGAAGTTTTCCTAAAGAGGGTGTCCTTATGCTTAAGGATTGGAGGATCTATAATTATGTATGCGGTTACAAAAAACCGAAGTAATAATACAAAAGGGGAGGCAAAGATATGAAAAGTATGAAACGTAGTTTAGTGGGGATCTCTACATTGCTCGTGATGTCATCTGCACTCGCAGCATGTGGTGGGAACTCAAATTCCAACTCATCTAGCGCAACTTCAACCACTGCACCAGCAGCCAACGCTACCGAAGCGCCAGCAAAGGGAACAGGTGAGAAAGTCACTATCAATCTCTGGAGCTTTACGGACGAAATTCCTAACATGACCAAGAAGTATATGGAAACCCATCCTGATGCGAATGTTGAGTTCAAAACTACGGTTATTGCAACCACTGATGGTGCTTATCAGCCTGCTCTTGATCAGGCTCTGTCAGCTGGAGGCAAAGACGCCCCTGACATTTTTGCAGCTGAATCGGCATTCGTGCTCAAGTATACACAAGGCGACGCATCCAGCTATGCAGCCAACTATTCTGACCTGGGCCTTGATGACCAAATGGTTAAGGACGCTGGCATCGCACAATACTCGGTTGATATCGGTAGCCTAGATGGTAAATTGAAAGCCCTCGGCTATCAAGCGACTGGCGGTGCCTTCATCTATCGCCGCTCCATTGCGAAGGATGTTTTTGGAACCGACGATCCAGCCACTATCAAAAATGAAATTGGACCAGGCTGGGATAAATTCTACGATGCAGCCGCGAAGCTGAAAGCTAAAGGATACGGCATCGTATCCGGCGACGGTGATATCTGGCACCCGATCGAGAACAGCTCTGACAAGGGTTGGATTGTTGACGGCAAGCTTCATATCGATCCGAAGCGCGAAGAGTTCCTTGATCTCTCTAAAAAGCTGAAAGATAATGGCTATCACAACGATACAACGGATTGGACGGAAGCTTGGTACGCCGATATGTCCGGTTCTGGAGCCCAACCTATCTTCGGTTTCTTCGGTCCTGCTTGGCTCATCAACTACGTGATGAACGGTCAAGTAAAAGACACGAATGGCGACTGGGCTGTTTCCGAACCACCAACAGGCTTCTTCTGGGGTGGTACTTGGCTGCTTGCCAACAAAGACGTCACCAAGGACGATGCCAAGAAACAGGCTGTTGCGGATTTTGTGAAGTGGGTTACACTCGACACCTCCGAAACGGGACTCCAATACTACTGGGCTAACGGTACCATGAAGGAAGGCGAGCAAGGTACGAAGGACAGCGTTGCTTCCTCCGTTGTCATGTCGAAGTCAAACGGCGAAGTTCCACTGCTCGGTGGTCAGAACATGTTCGACGTGTTTGTACCAGCCAATGCAAACGCTTCAGGTAAAAACTTGACCCAGTACGACGAAACAATCAACAAGCTCTGGCGTGATCAAGTACGTGAATACACCGCGGGCAACAAGGACCGTGCCAAAGCGATCGAAACCTTTAAGCAACAAGTCAAAGACCAACTTGGCATTGAAAGCGAATAAGAAGGATTCGGAGGGGCGGGGGAGTAATCCCGCCCCTTCATATCAACTAAAGAGGTGAGAGCATGCGCCGCAAAAATGTGAATTATTCGAAATACGGTTATATTTTTACCTTCCCGTTTGTCCTGGCATTTCTGATTTTCTCGCTGTATCCGATTTTATATACCGCAGTCATTGGATTCACCGATATGAAAGGAATAATACCAAAACCAATCCATATTCTTGATAATCCTTTTCAAAACTTCAAAGATCTTCTCTTTGATAATCCTTCGTTCCGGAAGTCTTTGATCAACACTGGATTGCTCTGGATTACTAACTTCGTTCCCCAGATGCTTCTTGCGCTCTTGCTAACGGCATGGTTCACGAATAAGCGTCTCAATATAAAGGGACAAGGCTTGTTCAAGGTTCTGCTCTATATGCCTAATATCATCACAGCGAGTACGATTGCCGTGTTGTTCAGCACTTTATTCGCCTATCCAATGGGTCCTATAAACAGTTTGTTTCAAATGTTAGGATGGACCGACGCTCCGGTGTTCTTCCTGCAGGATAAGACGACAGCACGGGGGATTGTGGCGTTCATCCAGTTCTGGATGTGGTACGGCAACACCATGATCGTCCTGATTGCTGGCGTTATGGGTATAAATCCTGCACTCTTCGAGTCTGCATCGATTGACGGGGCCAACGGGTTTCAGACCTTCTTCCGCATCACGCTGCCGAGTCTGCGTACGATATTGCTGTTCACACTGATTACATCGATGGTGGGTGGTTTGACCATGTTCGATATTCCGCAATTATTCCTTGCAGGCGGACCGGACGATTCTACGCTTACCACGTCCATGTTTATCTACGGGCAAGCATTCAAGGGCAGCTATATGTACAATCGTGCTGCAGCAGCGAGTATGATCATGTTCTTGATTTCGGCAGTACTGGCTGGAATCCTGTTCTATGTGATGCGCGACCGCGATGCGTCAAGACTTAAAAAAATACAAAAACAAAAGTATAGAAAAGCTGCTATAGCAGCCCGTGAGGGAGGTGTAACACATGGCAAATAATCAGAAAAGCGGAACCGTTAACCGAAAGATCAACAAGACAATTATCTATGTGGTTTGCATCTCTTTGGCGGTGCTCAGTATCCTGCCGTTTTGGATCATGTTTGTAAATGCCACACGCTCTACACCGGAAATTCAAAGCGGACTTTCTCTGCTTCCTTCGAGCCACATGATGAGCAACCTGCGAGTGCTGCTCGATAAGAGCTTCGATCCGCTTCAAGGGTTCCTGAATTCATTTATTATTGCCAGTTCTGCTACCCTCTGTACAGTCTATTTCTCGTCTTTGGCGGCCTATGGGCTCGTCACCTACAGCTGGAAGCTACGGGGGCCATTCTTTACCTTCATCATGTGCGTGATGATGATTCCTTCCCAGGCAAGCGCCATCGGATTCTATCAATTCATGTATAAATTACATTGGACCAACAATTTTCTTCCTCTGATTCTACCAGCGATTGCTGCACCGGCGGTGGTGTTCTTTATGCGTCAATACCTGCTCGCAACTCTGTCGATAGAGATCGTGGAAGCAGCGCGCGTAGATGGATCTGGCGAATTCTTTACATTCAACCGGATCATCTTACCGCTGATGATGCCAGCAGTAGCAACACAAGCCATCTTTGCTTTTGTTGCCAACTGGAACAACCTCTTTATGCCGCTGATATTACTGACGCAGAAGGAGAAATATACCATGCCAATCATGGTAAGCTTGCTCCGAGGTGATATCTACAAAACGGAGTTTGGCTCGATCTATATGGGGCTAGCTTTGACAGCTTTACCGTTGTTTATAGTTTACTTCTTGTTATCCAGATATATTATTGCAGGCGTAGCACTTGGTGGCGTCAAAGAATAACCCTGAATCAATTCCAATCTAGGCATAGTCTCAATGAGGAGGAGAGTTCTATTATGGCAACAAAAAATGAACCGTTAGTTACCCATCTCTATACAGCCGATCCCTCCGCTCATGTATTTGAGGGCAAGCTGTATATTTACCCGTCCCATGATATTGACCATGATGGTCCTACGAATGATAATGGTGACCAATATGCGATGGAAGATTATCATGTCTTTTCCTTGGAAGATCCTACGTCCCCCTGTGTAGATCACGGAGAGGCACTTCATCTTCGGGATGTGCCTTGGGCATCGAAGCAAATGTGGGCGCCTGATGCTGCATACCGGAAGGGGACGTATTATTTGTTTTTCCCTGCCCGGGATAAAGAGGGTGTTTTCCGCATCGGAGTGGCTACGTCAACTTCTCCATCCGGTCCTTTCCAGGCTCAAGAGAGCTATATCGAAGGGAGCTTCAGCATCGATCCAGCTGTATTCGTGGACGAGGATGAAAGAGCCTATATGTATTTTGGCGGCCTATGGGGCGGACAATTAGAAAAGTGGCAAGACGGTGTATTTCAGCAAGATGCGGTAGAAAAGCGCCCAGAGGAACCGGCTTATGGTCCTTGGGTGGGCGAGCTGAGTGAAGACATGCTGTCATTCAAATCTCACCCTCAGGAGATCTCCATTATTGATGAAGAAGGGAACTTAATCCTTGCGGGTGATGAAGACAGGAGATACTTCGAGGGTCCATGGATGCACAAGTATAAAGGGAAATACTATCTCTCGTACTCCACTGGCACAACCCATAAGATCGTCTATGCGGTGAGTGACAAGCCTTGCGGACCCTTTGTCTTCCAAGGAACGATCCTCAATCCAGTCATTGGCTGGACGACTCATCACTCTATCGTGGAATTTAACGAGAAATGGTATTTGTTCTATCATGACGCATCGCTGTCTGGCGGCGTAGACCATAAACGCAGTATGAAATTTACGGAGCTTCATTATGAGGAAGACGGCAGAATCCGGCCGGTAGTGTTCTAATTGAAAGAACAGCCTCCTTTTTTTATAGGATTTATTATGAAATTATACTTAAGGATGTCTTGAAGCTAATACTTCAGAGACATCCTTATTTGTCTGTTCATCTTCATGGTACAGGAAATAATTTCTAATATTCTGATTGCTTTTTTTATAAATTAGTTTTATTGTGAAGAGGAATGAATATTCATTCCGCTAGAAAGAGAGGTGCTCTTATTGTCTACAAACAAGCAAGAGGAAATTTATAAAGCGGCTTTAAAATTATTTGCAAAAAGAGGTTATGATGGAACGACTGTCCCTATGATTGCGGAAGCGGCAAAAGTAGGAGCGGGTACAATTTACCGATATTTTGAAAGTAAAGAGTCACTAGTTAATTCATTGTTTCAAAAAGTAGTGATGGAGTTTTCAGGAACCATTAAAACTGATTTTCCATCCTCAAATGAAATTCGTGAGCAATTTCGTCATGTGTTTTATCAAATGGTCGGATTTGGAAAAAGCAATATATACGCGCTGCTATTTATAGATTCACATGCAGAGTCATATTATTTAAATGAGAAGAGCCGGAGCGTGTTTGATGGATTTATGAATTTTTTAGTCGGAATTATAGAAAGTGGCAAAGAGAGAGGGGTATTCAGCACTCTTCCTTCGAATGCATTAATCTGTATTGTTTATGGTGCATTTGTTAGCTTCTTCAAAGAAATTCAACATGGGAAAATAATCGAGACTCCAGAGCTTATTGAAGGAATAGAAAGAAGTTGCTGGAATGCTCTCAGAATCGACTGACTCAGCTGATATAAAATAATAGTGTATGGGAGGATTATTCTTTGGAAAATTTCCTATTAAATAATGGAGTTATGTTGCCAAAAGTGGGATTGGGTGTATACCAAATGAAAAATGAACACGAAGAAGCAATCATTTGGGCATTGAGAAATGGATATAAGCATATTGATACCGCTGCTTTTTATCATAATGAGGAACTTGTTGCCAGTACAATTAAAAAATCAGGTGTAAATCGAAAGGATATATTTATTACAACAAAACTGTGGAATTCAGATCATGGTAAAAGAACGAAACAGGCTTTCGAAATGAGCTTAAAAAAACTGGGAACAGATTATATAGATCTTTATTTGATCCATTGGCCATCCTCAAAATATGTTGAGAGTTGGTTAATATTAGAGGAATTGTACAAAGAGGGTAGAATCAGAGCGATTGGTGTGTCTAACTTTGAACAATCTCATCTGGAAGATGTATTGAAGCATGGCTCAATAGTCCCTGCAGTAAATCAAATTCATACGAATCCGTTTTTACAGCAGCCCAACCTGCATAATTATATGGTGAATAAGAATATCCAACATGTAGCGTGGAGTCCTTTTGGACATGGAAATAAAAATTTATTCGATAACCCTATATTAACAAGCATCGCTGAAGGACACGGTAAAACAACGGCTCAAGTTATGCTAAGGTGGAACATTGAACGCAATGTTGGGGTTATTCCCAAGTCGGTTAATCCTGCAAGATTAAAGGCGAATCTGGAGATCTTTGATTTTAGTTTATCTGATGAGGAAATGAAACAAATATCGACATTAGATAAAAACAAAAAGGGATTTGTTAATCCTGACAACAAGCTGTTTTTATGGGCTACTACACTTTTGCGGTAATTTAGCTGGGATTCTAAGAGGGCAATGATTAAATAGAAAAATCCTTGCCTTTTAGATTCATTAAAGTTATTATAGATTCACAAAGTCTTTAATTGTGACACTTAAATGAAATAATCCTAGTATCTAGAAACAAGAAAATAGTGGATCTGGCAACAATTATAATAACGGAGTAAGATCCGTTCTTTTTTTTATAACAATTAAAGATAACGAAAATCTTTAATATCTTTAATATAAATTGAAAAGCGAAAGGGAGAATTAGTATGACTCATAATTGTGTAATTATCGGTGGAGGACCGGCAGGTCTAAATGCTGCTCTTGTGCTAGGTCGGGCAAGAAAAAACGTAGTTGTTATTGATGAAGGACGTGCACGTAATAGGGTTACTCGAGAAACGCATGGCTTTCTTACTAGAGATTCTATAAGTCCAAGCGAATTTAGGAGGATTGCGAAGGAGCAGATTCGAGCCTATCCATCCGTTACTTTTGCGGAAGATACCGCCTTATCGATTACGGGAACCGATGGCGATTTTCAAATTACGACGGTTCAAGGTCAAACCTATCGAAGTAAAAAGGTGCTCTTCGCCATAGGGATGAAGGATCTTCCGATGGATATTAAGGGGCTCTCAGATGTGTATGGCAAAAGCGCCTTTATCTGCCCTTATTGTGATGGATGGGAGCTAAGAGATCAGCCTCTTGTCGTAATTGTTAAGGGAGCCGATGCAACGCATATGGCCCAAGTGTTATCTGGTTGGACGAAAAAGATTACCATATGTACTAATGGATCTGATGACTTGACGGATGCACAACGCGAGGAACTTCAACAACATAACATTCCTGTCTTTGACACACCGATTCAGTCGATCGAATCTGACAATGGTATGGTGCAGCAAGTTGTGCTGGAGGATGGTACTAGTATCCTATGTAGGGGGATATTTTTCAGACCGAAGCTTATTACCGGATCAGACTTGCCACAAGCTATCGGTTGTGAGATCACAGAAGCTGGAACAGTCATCGTCGATAATCTCGGTAAAACGAACGTTCCAGGTGTCTTTAGTGCAGGTGATGCAGCAACACATCTTCATCAAGCCATAATTGCCGCTTCTATGGGTTCATTAGCTGGGGTGGGCATTAACAACGAGCTGAATGAAGAGGAATGGCGTAACGTATGATGCTGTTGTACAAAATAGTCTAAGTCATTTATTCCCTTGAGCTGAATCTACATCCAGATTAGTATAGAAACTAGCTATATTTATTCTGAGAGGGGGAGTTCAAAATAAAAATTGGATTTCTAATTATTGATATGCAAAACCTTTTCTTACACGATCATATGGAGAAGTTAAATGTAAGTGAGGCTTGTGAATACATTAATCATGTGTCTGGGTTACTTCGTGCGAAGGACCAAATCGTCATCCATATACAAGACATGGAAGGGGCGAATGCGGATACGGATCCAGAAGCAAGAAATAGTATACCGGAAATTACAGTAGCACCCACGGATATCCAGATGGCAAAAGAATTCTCTAATGCTTTTTGGAAAACGGATTTGGAAAAAGTGCTACGTGAACATGGTGTTGAATTCATCATCGTTGCGGGCTTCGCCGCAGAACATTGTGTAACCTTTACTATTAACGGTGCACAAGAAAGAGGCTTTCAAGCAGCCCTTTTACAGAAGGCAATCCTTAGCACACGGCCAGATGCTATTACCTCGATTTACCGTGATCGGCACATGATCTCTTACCCGGTGATCGAGTTCTTAATGGAGACCCTTGCTTGAGATTCTGCTAATAGAAGCTAATGATAATAATTGGAGTTACGTATTAGATAACTAATATGTAACTTCATTTTATTATTGTAAAAAATTCATATGGAGGTAATTAAGTTTGAGTACTCACTACTATTTCAGTTGGTTTAATAATTTTTTTCCAGAGAAGCTGGTCTATTGCTTGCATGAGGATATACGAGACAGAAAATCGCTTGTTATGATTAGCGCTGACCCGTCTGGTTATACAGATGAGCAAATTAACTTTGATGATATTTCTGAATGGACATGGCTCTATCAGGCTAACATTATTTTTGATGAATATCATTTCATTGATTACCGCATGCAGAAGGAAGATGCCCAGCGAATAATTCACAACGCTTCTGTCATTTTTTTATGCGGTGGGTATCCTGTTTTGCAGAACGATTTCTTGGCGGATTATGAATTATCAAATGTTATTAAGAACAGCAATGCCGTTATACTGGGTGCCAGCGCCGGTGCGCTAAACATGTCTGCAAAATGGTTAAGCTTGAATAACACTGATGAAGTTGAAACAAGTACTATTTATGATGGTATTGGCTTTGATCATTTTGCCTATGAATCTCATTCTCAACGCGACTACGCCAAGTTTGTTCAAGGCTACCTGTCCCCCTTGTCTGAAGAGATTGATGTTTATGCGGCAGAACAGGAGAGCGCTATACGTGTAAAGGACGGCAAAATAGAAATAATGGGTCCTTTATATTTAATTTCCCGCTCAAAAATTCAGAAATTGGTTGAGACGCTCTAATTAGGCTTACAGCGAATCATCTCAGGTTTTTAATATCCCCAGGACTTATTGTTGGGCAGAAATGATAAATTTTTTAGACCGCCTTCAATGGCGGTCTTTCTATGTTAGGCAGATGCTAGCTGCCGTTTTTATTGAAGTAAAGGGCAGGATAACTCAGTAATTTCGCGAATAAGACGTTATAAGAAATCAGCGAGAAACTATAAGGAGAAGAAAACATGAAATGCCCTCATTGTAACAACGAATTAAGTGAACTTCCTTTATGTTACGGAAGTGAAGCACCATATTATTTTTACACTGTACCAGAAGAGCAAAGAACAGAATTAATTAGGGATTTTTGTGTAATTGATGAACAGCATTTCTTTATTAGAGGACATATTGAAATACCAATAATTGATAGTAAAGAGAAATTTATATGGAGCGTTTGGGTTTCTCTTAGTGAAGAAAACTTTTTGAAATCTAATGAATTATTGCACGTAGAAGGAAGGGAAGCTGAAAAACCTTATTTTGGTTGGTTATCGACTGAACTTTCAATATATCCAATAACTACATTATCGTTAAAGACAATGGTACATACACAAGAAGTTGGTGCTGTTCCGTTAATAGAATTAGAACAAACGAATCATCCACTTGCAGTTGAACAAAGAGAAGGAATTACAATGGAGAGAGTTAAAGAAATTGCTCATTTAATAAATCATGTCGATTAAGCTAGCGGGGCACATTAGTGGAATAGCGGTTGCTTCGGCAGCCATTTTTTATTTGTTCAACTAACAGGCAGTTATGCGTAACTTCCAGAGAATGTAAACGTCTTAATAAAGTAAGGAACGAGGAGGCAGACATTTCATGGGAGGAACGAATGTATGGGATGCGGAGTGGGAGGTTAACGAAGAGCAGGCGCGGACGCTGATCGGCAGACAATTCCCTCAGCTGTCATCGAAGCAAGTGAAGCGATTGGGCTGGGGCTGGGACAATACGGTTTTTCTCATCGGTGACGAGTACGTGTTCCGGTTTCCAAGAAGAACGATTGCAGTTGGCTCGATTCGTATGGAAGGGAAGCTGCTGCCGAAGCTGGAGGCATATATGACCATCCCCTATCCGAAACCGTTGTTTTATGGCGAAGCAAGTGACAAATACCCGGCACCATTTCTTGGCTATGCCTACGTGCCAGGAGATTTTCCCATCGGTTTGACGGAAGAACGCCGGGCTTTATCGGCAGAGACGCTGGCGAAATTTTTGCGGAGATTGCATGAGTTTCCGGTGCAAGCGGCGCTGAAGTGCGGAGTTCAGCAAGATCATCGAAGCTTGACGGACATAGCATCGCGCAAAGTGAAATTGGAGGGCTTTCTATCGAAGGTGGTTGAACACTTGTCGCCGGAGGAGTCCGGTGTGATCGAAGCGTATATTAGCAGGCTGCAAACGGACCGTGTCGAGGCGGTGAATGCACTGCTACATGGCGATCTTCATTTCAAAAATATGCTTGTGAATGAGAACGGGATCGTTTCCGGAATCATTGATTGGGGCGATCTGAGCGTAGGCCATCCGGCTTGCGATTTGAGCGTTGCTTACAGCTTTTTACCACCTTACGCTCGCGGCGTGTTTTTCGAAACTTACGGAGGAGCGGACGAGGAAACGAAGCTGCTGGCGCGGCTGATCGCGGTATACATCCCCGTACTGATCTTGATGCAAGCGGTCGATGACGGGAATGAAGCGATTGCGGCAGAGGCGAAATCCAACATCATGCGAGCACTGTCGGATTAGGCTCATTATTTCGTTGCAGCTATGGGGCTATGGCTATCGGCACCATTTTGTCGTTTAAAGGCCGCGATAAGGTACGATTCGCCTTCTCTGATGCCGCTTTATGTTGAGGAACACGAAATTCAACAGAGTAAGTCGTTGCGCTAATGGGAAACTATAGCTCAATAACACCAGAACGAAGCTGCCGACTTGAATCGGCAGCTTTGTTCTGCTAACGGGCAGTTTTGTACAAGAGAAAATGATAAGCTGGAATAAACACTTGCAGTACTGATGGGAGAAAAAGGTGAATATATGGATTCAAATGAACTAAAACCTTTAATGAACAACACAAAATGGGAAGAAATAAGACAAGCAATGCTCAACTATGCTTTTCCAACCAAATGGAGGACTAAAGACATTGATACTGGCTATATCAGCCTTTGGGATGGAGAGTGGTATTACCATTTTTCAGATGGTGGCTACAAATTTATTGAGTGGTTAGAAATTCATGCTGAAGATGACTTGATAAAAACTGATTTAATTCAAATCCTGAAAAAAATACATGTTCCAGGTGAAGTAACTACCGACTCCATCATAATTTATGGATATAACAAAACTAATGAATTCATTGATTATATTTGAGTAATTACACCAATGGGTAGCGTTAGCTCAAATACGATTAGGCAGCCGTCAGTCAACGCGATCAGCTGCCTTTATTCAACTAACGGGCAGGATAATATAATGATAGAATGGTTGTATATGGAGTTGCTTTCTCATGAAGTATTTAGAAAACTTAAGAAAAAATGATAAAGAGTTGCAAAATAAAATTGAGACTTTATTAGAGAAACATCAATCTTATCCTGTCGGTTCAGGTTACATTGACATTATTACGAAGTATGAGTTAAGTGAAAAGTTAATTGAGGAAATTTCGAATGCAGGGATAGCAATTAACGCTGTAACTTGGTGGTGTCATTGTTCAGACGAAAATAAAAAAAATCATGGTTGTCCTCATGGCATGGGCGGGCCCAAGTGCACCTGCTGTGATGGATATTATAGTGAGGTGGGGCTTGATTACGAAACTTTTGAAATTGCTGAAAGTGAATACAACAATTTGCAGACAGGTGTAGTAACCAAAGACGAAATACATTCAATAAATCAAGCTGTATGGAATTATATTAGAGAATATTCTTATCATGAACGTTTTAGCGAATGCTTGACACCAGCACTATGGCTTCATGTTCCAGACGAATGGAAAAGAATAAAATACATGAAGCGTTAAACTAGCGGGAAACGTTTGTGCAAATATCGAGCACTTCCAGACCGTGAATGTTCCAGCTTCAACGGTATATGAAGCATTAACCACTGCAAAAGGACTTTCAGAAATATGGACAAATGAACTAATAGTCAATGATCAGATTGGTTGTATAAATGAGTTTCGATTCGGCGGCAAAGGTTTAACAAAGATGCGAGTTGATGAGCTTGTTCCCGAAAAAAAGATTTTGTAGCAGTGTGTTGATTCAGATCCAGAATGGATAGGTACGACAATTTCTTTTGATATGAAGGAAAAAAACGGGAAGACTTCAATCATTTTTCGTCAGATGAATTGGGAGGAAGTGACCTCATTTTATCGCGTATGTAACTATACTGGGCTATTTTTTTGTACAGTCTTAAACAGTATTGCGAAGAAGGCGAGGGTCTTCCGTATCATAAACGGAAGTTTTAGAACCATTGAGAACACGGATGGGTGACTAAAGTACATAATCCCGAGAACTGATTTCGAAAGTAATGGGTAAGTAAGTACGAAGAAGTTTTCACCCAAGTTTTTACAATCATTCGGTTCAACTAATGGGAAACTATAGTTCAATAATGAGAGGGTTAACGAAAGGTAGTTCATGGTTAGGTGGCTATCGCTATTAAGATCTATGATGAAATCTGCGCTTTAATAATATGCTTATATCGAAGGAGGTATTGGAATGAAGCAACTTTATATAAAGCAGAAGGTATTCAGTCTAAGTGGTAAATTTACGGTAAAGAATCAGCAGGAGCAGGATGTCTATTATGTAGAGGGCAGTTTTATGCAAATACCAAAGACGTTCTCCATTATGAATACAACAAGAGATGAAGTCGCACTTATTACGAAGAAGGTATTTAGTTTTTTACCGAAGTTTTTTGTTGAGGTCAATGGCCGAGAGGTGTTAACGATTAAGAAGGAGTTTTCTTTCTTTAAAGCACGCTATACGATTGATGCGGCTGACATTGAGGTACATGGTAACTGGTGGGACATGGATTTTCAGGTCTTGCAGCATGGTGTAGTCATAGGTAAAGTGAATAAGGAGTGGTTCACTTGGGGTGATAGCTACAAGGTTCAAATACTAAATGAGGAGATGGAGGCAATCATAATTGCGTTCGTTGTCGCAATTGATTGTGTAAAAGCTGACCAAGCAACTGCTTCCTCATCAGCGACGATTTAATTTAGGGACATACCAAATAATATATTTAAGGAATTAATATTTCATAAAATCATACTAGAATAGTTACGAAAGTATAGAGCCTAGTTCTATAAATAGCGGTAATCTAAGATTTTAATATGCCTCGAACAACTGATGAATGAAAACGATTGAACTTTTGTATTTAAACCATTAAATTTTTATGTTTTTAGCCTAAAAGATGCATTGACCGGGAAAAGGTTGGAGCCTATAATCATAAACAGGGAAAATTCATTAGATATGGAGCTATCTGTAACCTGAGGATTTCTCAATAGTTCTATTTGTAAACGCATACAATGAGGTTTTTCCATGTTTTCTAAGAAGGAGGAGATTGGATAAGTTAGATTGTTTCTTTTTTTCTCATTTCTGCAAACGTTTGCACAACGTGATTTGCACTTAAAATTAATGAGGAGGTTATTTACTTGGTACGAAAACAATCTAGGCGGTTTGTTTCTTGGTTGATCATTTTTTCGCTTATTTTTAGTTTATTCGGTTTATCCGGCGGGGCTTCAGCCAGCAACACTGATTATACAGTCTCCTATACGAACTCTACAGCATCAGCAGTAACACTACATTGGACCACGAATAATTGGACGAATACTACGGACACAGTCATGTCTAAAAGTGGGACCACGTTTACGGCCAACCTCAATGTTCAGGAGGGCGCAACACTCATTTATTGTTATCACATCACAGCCCCGACGGATAGCTGGGACAGCAATGGAGGGAAAAACTGGACGGTAGTTATTCCGGTTGCTGGGAAGTATGAAGCTGAGAGCGCAGCCTTGTCAGGTGGCGCAAAAATAAATACGAATCACACCGGATATACTGGCACCGGTTTTGTTGATGGATACACAACCACCGGAGCAACAACCACCTTCAATATTCAGTCTTCCGCTGCAGGTGCCTATAATGCCACACTTCGCTATGCCAATGCGACTGGCAGTGCCAAGCAAGTTTCCATTTATGTGAATGGAGCTAAGGTAAAGCAGACCACTTTAGCGAATTTGGCAAACTGGGATACATGGAGTGACCAAACAGAAACGCTCTCCCTACAGGCTGGGAATAATACAATCGCCTACAAATATGACTCGGATGATACTGGGAATATCAATATAGACTATGTAACTCTTTCAGCTACGGCAACACCAACAGCTACTCCTACGCCAACACCAACCGCTACACCAACGCCAACAGTGACTCCTACACCAACACCAACAGTGACTCCTACACCAACACCAACCGTAACTCCTACACCAACACCAACAGTGACTCCTACACCAACACCAACAGTGACTCCTACACCAACACCAACAGTGACTCCTACACCAACACCAACACCAATTTCGTCTGGCTTAACGGTTCATTTTAAGAAACCAGCAAACTGGAGTTCATCGATCCGAATCCATTACTGGAATCTGAGTCCCACAACGGTTCCGACAAGCGGAGCTTGGCCGGGAATTCTGATGAAATCGGACGGAAACGACTGGTACAGCTATACTATTGCCAACGCCACCGGCACAAGCCTTATCTTTAATGATGGCAACGGCAAACAGACCGCCGACTTGTCCCGCAGTGTAAAAGAGGGCTGGTATTCCTCGGATAATGTGTGGTATGACGCTAATCCAGAAATTCCGAAGATCCCTGTGATTTCAGTCTCTCCTACGCCGAAGACATATGATGCTGCTCAAACCGTGAAGCTTTCCAGTCTCAATAGCAGCGATAAAATCTATTATACGACAGACGGTTCGACACCTACGACATCCTCTACCTTGTATACCACTCCAATCCAAGTAGTTTCTACTACGACTATCAAGGCTTTTGGTGTTAACTCCTTAGGTCAAGCAGGCAGTGTAGGCACCTTTGCTTATGTCATCGACCTGAATCTCGACCTGCAAGCCCCAACCATAACAGCGAATTTACCTGTTGGGAATTCAAGCTCTGCGGTTACCGTCTCTTTTAATATAAAAGATAACAAAGCGGCAACGACCACCGCATATTACACAAATAATGGTACGGAACCAACTACTAATTCAAATGTCTATATCTCGGGCAATGCTTTAACTGCTCTGGCGGGACCGTCCATTCTTATTAATAAGACGACGACACTGAAGTTCCTGGTGGTCGACGGTGCCGGAATTGAAACGAAACAGAGCTTTATCTACACGATTGGAAATAAAGGCGATTTCCGTGAAGACACCATTTATTTCGTGATTACTTCACGATTCTATGATGGTGATCCGAGTAACAATGTACATTCATGGGAGGATGCTAAAGCAGGAAATCCGGATTCAGACCCAGCTTGGAGAGGTGACTTTAAGGGATTGATTCAAAAGCTCGATTACATCAAAGCGCTCGGATTCAGTGCCATTTGGATTACGCCAGTGGTGCAGAATGCCAGCGGGTATGATTATCATGGCTACCATGCAATTAATTTTTCTAAAGTAGATCCAAGGTATGAATCAGCGGGGGCCTCTTATCAAGAATTGATTAATGCAGCTCATGCCAAAGGGATAAAGGTTATTCAGGATGTTGTCGTGAATCATACCGGTAATTTTGGGGAAGAGAACCTGTTACCACTGTTCAAGAAAGATCCAACTGCAGCGGACACCGTTAATAACATGATCAAAATTACGGATAAGCTGCCAGCTAACTATGATACGATGACCCCTGATCAGCAATATCAGGCCAGACTCGCAATCATGAAAAATGCGGAAACCAACAATAACATGTACCATACCGAAAAAAGTCTTTCCTGGGAATCTTACACCGTACAGACAGGACAGATTGCAGGAGACGCCGTAGACTTGAACACGGAAAATCCTGTAGTGAATCAGTATCTAATTGACAGCTATAATCAGTATATTGATATGGGTGTTGATGCTTTCCGGGTCGATACTGTGAAGCATGTGAGTAGGTATATTTTTAACAAATACTTTGTTCCTGCTTGGAAAACAAGAGGGGGCTCAAACTTCTTTGTCTTTGGTGAGGTGGCTACTCGGTATAGAGATGTATGGAACAGTGGAATTCCGGCAATATCGACCCCATTCTATACATGGAAAAGCTCGAAAGCCTATCCGGGTGATGGACAAAATGACTACGCTTCCAACAAGCTGTCTGTGGAACAAGAGTGGGCAGATAACTCTACTACAGCAGGGCAGCCAACCTCGAACAATGCTTTTTTAATAGGCAATAATTATCACGCGCCTGACTCTTCAATGAAATCCGGTATGGATGTCATTGATTTTCCAATGCATTGGGCGTTCAAGACTGCACAAGAAGCATTCAGTATGAAGAGCGGTGATCAATACTATAACGACGCTACCTGGAATGTAACTTATGTTGACTCTCATGACTATGCACCTGACCAAGCCCCAGAGAATCAACGATTTGCAGGGACACAAGACACTTGGGCTGAGAATCTCTCGCTGATGTTCACCTTCCGGGGAATACCTGCGATCTATTATGGTTCTGAAATCGAGTTTAAAAAAGGATCAGTCATCGATGTAGGACCAAATGCACCACTTAGCTCAACAGGGCGTGCTTACTTTGGAGATCAAATTGAAGGTAGCGTTACGGTTCAGGACTACGGTAAATATACAAATGCTACCGGCACACTTGCCGATTCATTGAACTATCCTTTGGCAAAACATATCAGACAACTCAATTTAATCAGAAGAGCTGTTCCAGCCTTGCAAAAAGGCCAATATTCTACGGAAAATGTATCAGGTAATTTGGCATTTAAAAGAAGATATACCGACAGCGCGAAAGGTATTGATAGCTTTGCATTAGTTACGATCTCAGGAAATGCGACATTTACCGGAATTCCGAACGGAACCTACGTAGATGCGGTGACTGGCGATACCAAAAACGTTACGAACGGTACAATCACTCTGATATGCTCTGGGAAAGGAAATGCGAGAGTCTATGTATTGAATGGTAGCGGTGGAATTGGAGTAACCGGAACCTACCTGAAGTAGAATAAAGTCTGTCTTAGTAAAAAAGAAGAAGCAACCTTAGTTCGGATATTTCACCGTGCTTAGGTTGCTTCTTCATATACAACTTAATCATTTAATCCTTTTCCATCCAGAATTTGCGGCATCCATTTTTCAACCCTAGACACTCGAGTTTTGGATTGCTTGGGTTCAGAAAAATGATGAAGGTATGCTCTTTGCCGTCCTGGCGTCAAGGCTTCAAAAGCAGTTTTCAACGCAGGCATTTCATCGAGTTTATTTTGAAATTCATCAGGAATGATGTAATCTGTATTCTTTTTAAATTCCACTTCCAAACCAGCTTTTTCAACCTCGATGGCTTCATAAATGTAGTCTTTTATGATGCTTTCTTTTTCAAGGATCTCTTGAACGTTGGTGAATCGGATCTGGCGTGCGGCTTGTACATTCTCCGTTTGTTGAATCAGAATTCCATGGGTATCCTTTAATAAGACACCTTTATGAAACAGCAGCGCAATATATTCTTTAAATCCATGAATTAAGACAATGTTTTTGTTCTCAAACGTATAACAAGGATGCATCCACTTAAAATCTTCGGTCAACTCACAGTCAAGAACGATCTTTCTCAACGTCTCGTATTCTTCCTGCCACTGTTTTACTTTCCTTAGAAATCCATCTACCTTAGCATTGGTTTTGCTATTTGTCATTAAGGAACACCCTTCTTCCTCGTAATCATATTATGCTGTCTACTTACATAGCTTGTCCCTTTTGTGCCGATCTAATTGCATAGTTTGCATACAGACACTAGTAAAGCTAACATAATATTAGATGTCTCTTATGGAAATGGCTAGTAAAACTTATGTTAGAGAGGTACTTATGAATACAATTACCGTCGATTTAGTTGCAAGATTAATCAATGGACAATTTCCTGCGTGGTCGGATTTAGAGATTAGACCTGTAAAATGCAGTGGGAATGATAATCGAACGTTTCATTTAGGCGAGCATATGAGCGTGAGGTTACCAAGTGCAGCAGCTTATGTTCCACAAGTGGAGAAAGAGCAGCGGTGGTTGCCCATATTAGATCAAGAACTCACGTTGCCTATTTCAACGCCATTAGCGAAGGGGAAACCTAACGAAGAATATCCATGGCCTTGGTCTATTAATAAGTGGGTAGAAGGTGAGACATTAACGACCCAAAATATTAATGATCTTAATCAGTTTGCAAGAGATTTGGGGGCATTTTTAATAGAATTACAATCTATTGATGTTAGTGGAGGACCTATAGCTGGAGAGCATAATTTCTATAGAGGCGGATCTTTAGCTATTTATAATGAAGAGTCTAGGCATGCGATTGAGCATAATAAAGATATTTTTAAAGAAGATCTATTGAGAGAAATCTGGGAACTGGCATTAGATTCTAAATGGAATTCCAAGCCGGTTTGGGTTCATGGAGATATTGCGCCAGGGAATTTACTAGTCAAAGATGGAAAACTGTGTGCAGTCATTGATTTCGGAATCTTGGGTGTAGGCGATCCTGCTTGTGATGCGGCAATGGCATGGACCTTTTTTGATGAGGAGAGTAGAAAGGTATTCAAGGATGTATTACAGATGGATGAAGAGACTTGGAATAGAGCAAGAGGATGGGCTTTATGGAAAGCATTAATCACATATAATGGAAATCGATATTCTAACCTAAAGGTAGTGAGAGAATCTTTAAATATTATCAACCTAATAGCAGATGACTTCGAATTGTAGAAATTGCCCTACATAAAACATGTAAACTAACCCATACTAGTTCATAAGTATGATAATTTATGAACATTTAGCGACTGACAACGATTATCATATTAGAATTATTATAAATAACTTGACAGGCCTTAATTTGGTTAATTATAATAATTACAAATAGTATTCAGATATGTGATGTTTGCAGATTTGAATATTGAATCCACAAAAATAAAACTTAAAGGAGATTTAAATAATATGTCACTTATCGGAACAGAAGTCCTACCATTCAAAGCAAGCGCATTTCAAGATGGGAAATTCATCGATGTATCAGAAGAAAACTTTAAAGGTAAATGGAGTGTAGTTTGCTTCTACCCAGCTGACTTTACATTCGTATGCCCAACTGAACTTGAAGATCTGCAAAACCAATATGAAACCCTGAAACAACTGGGTGTTGAAGTATATTCCGTTTCCACAGATACTCACTTTACACATAAAGCATGGCATGAAAGCTCCGCAGCGATTGGCAAAGTAAAATATATCATGATCGGCGATCCTTCTCATGTGATTTCCCGTAACTTTGATGTTCTGATCGAAGCTGACGGTCTTGCTGATCGTGGAACATTCATCATTGATCCAGACGGAATTATCCAAACCGTTGAAATTAACGCTGGTGGTATTGGTCGCGATGCAAGTGCACTTGTTAACAAAATCAAAGCAGCACAATATGTACGCAATCATCCAGGTGAAGTTTGCCCAGCGAAATGGTCCGAAGGTGCAGAAACTCTTAAACCAAGTCTCGATCTTGTAGGTAAGATTTAAGGAGCGAAAGCTAAATGAAATTAGATCAAGAAATAAAAGCTCAACTAGCTCAATACCTAGAACTCTTGGAAGGCGACGTAGTACTGAAAATCAGTGCAGGCTCTGACGAAGCATCTCAAGAGATGGAAGCGCTGGTTGATGAAATTGCCAAAATGTCAGCTAGGATTACGGTAGAAAAAACCGAACTGCCTAGAACCCCAAGCTTTAGCGTAAATCGTGTGGGGGAAGATACAGGCGTAACCTTTGCTGGAACTCCGCTAGGACATGAGTTTACTTCATTAGTGTTGGCTCTATTGCAAGTTAGCGGAAGAGCGCCCAAGGTTGAGCAAAGTGTTATTGATCAGATCAAAAGCATTAGTGGCGAATATAAGTTTGAAACTTATGTCAGCCTAAGCTGCCATAATTGCCCTGATGTTGTACAAGCACTGAACCTAATGAGTATCTTCAATCCTGGTATTACTCATACAATGATTGACGGCGGAGTATTCAAAGAAGAGGTAGAGCGCAAAGAAATTATGTCTGTTCCAAGCGTCTACCTTAATGGTGAATTTTTCGAAAGCGGTCGTATGACGGTTGAAGAGATTCTAGCTAAAATGGGTAGTACTGTGGACGCATCAGAGTTTGACAATAAAGCTCCATATGATGTACTTGTTGTTGGCGGTGGCCCAGCAGGTGCAAGTGCAGCGATTTATGCGGCACGTAAAGGAATTCGCACAGGGATTGTCGCTGAACGCTTAGGCGGACAGGTCAACGACACACTTGGCATTGAGAACTTTATCAGTGTAAATTACATTGAAGGTCCTCAGCTAGTGGCTAAACTCGAAGAGCAAGTGAAAGAGTATGGCATTGATGTGATGAAGCTACAACGTGCCACACGTTTAGATAAGAATGATTTAATTGAAGTTGAACTCGAGAACGGTGCTGTTCTAAAGAGTAAGACGGTCATTCTGTCGACAGGTGCTCGTTGGCGTAATATGGGTGTGCCTGGTGAAGCTGAATTCAAGAATAAAGGCGTAGCCTACTGCCCACACTGTGATGGTCCTTTATTTGCAGGCAAAGATGTTGCCGTTGTCGGCGGCGGTAATTCAGGGATTGAAGCGGCTATTGACCTTGCAGGTATAGTGAAGCACGTAACGGTTCTGGAATTTGCTCCAGAGCTCAAAGCGGATGCTGTACTACAAGACCGTCTCTATAGCCTACCTAACGTTACTGTGCTTAAAAACGTACAAACGAAAGAAATTACCGGAACGGATAAGGTAGATGGTATTTCTTATATCGATCGTGCGACAGAAGAAACTCACCATATCGAATTGCAGGGTGTATTTGTACAGATCGGTCTGGTTCCAAACACAGATTGGTTAGGTGACATGGTTGAACGTACTCGCGTAGGCGAGATCGTTGTAGATAGCCATGGCGCTACCAACGTACCAGGAGTATTTGCTGCTGGCGATTGCACTAATAGTGCTTATAAACAAATCATCATTTCGATGGGATCTGGTGCAACTGCAGCTTTAGGTGCATTTGATTATCTGATCCGCAACTAATCGAATATAAGCAAGAGACGAAAGCCCTCACTCATAAAGTGGGGGCTTTTTTTGTATGTTATCCGTATGTTGTGAGAGAAAAAAGGGGAGTTGTAAACTTTTTTGGAGGATTTTATGAGAATTTCTCGAATACATATTTCAAATATGAATTAAGCAAAATTGAGAATATAGCACGATTGGAAAAACCTTTTGCTAGAATGGAGACTATATTTCTGTGATTAATAATATTGAATCTTTAGACAAATTTATCGCGATTATACCTATTATAAAACTATCTATTCCGGCTGATTTATCCATAGCTATATGTGATTTGGAAAGGTTTGTTGCTTATTTTCCTGGCGATACCATTAATTTAAACATTAGCGAAGGACAACTGTTAAACAAAGAAGAACCGCTTTACATAGCTATACGAGAGAATCAAGCATTAAAGTCCGATGTTCCGGCCAGCTTCTATGGATTCGAGTTTACGGGTACAGCGACACCTCTTCACGATCAAAACGGTCAGGTCATTGGCGGGATTGCAGTTCAGATTCGCAGACAAAGTGAATTAAAGGCTATTGTAGAGCAGATCTCAGAATCACTGACCCAAGCTAATGAGCAAATCAATAATATTTCGTATGGGTCTAATTCACTTGCGGATTACTCTCAGCAACTACTTATTCAATCCCAACAAGCTGGTAGAGATGTGGAGAATACTACAGAGGTCCTATCGATTATTAAAAAGGTTGCTGACCAAACGAATTTACTCGGGCTGAATGCAGCCATAGAAGCGGCTCATGCAGGTGAGAAGGGAAGAGGATTTGAAGTCGTGGCTAAGGAGATTCGGAAATTTTCACGGGAAACCGTTTCTTCAACTCAAAACATAAATGAAACCATGCTACAGATTAAGGGGATTACGAACCAAATGGCTAATTCGATAGAGAAGATAGCGGCTATCGGACAAGAACAGGCTGCATCTGTTCAGCATACCTCTGCATTTATTGAAGAAATAAAATTAATGTCCCAAAAACTTAACGAGTTTGCGAATAAATTATAGCAAGAGAATCAGTTCTTTTTTTTGTTGAAACAAAAGAATATTTTAAACGTATATTTAAATTCATGAATGGTATAGTAAGATAGTAGTTGAGTAACAAACTTAGGAGGAATAAATTATGTCAACGCCGCACAATGCAGCACAAAATGGTGAAATCGCCAAAACAGTATTAATGCCAGGAGATCCGTTAAGAGCGAAGTATATCGCAGAAACCTATTTGGAGAACCCAACCCAATTTAATACGGTACGGAATATGTTTGGATATACAGGCACTTACAAAGGTAAAGAAGTGTCAGTAATGGGTTCGGGAATGGGAATGCCAAGTATCGGTATTTATTCTTATGAACTATACAAAAATTATGGTGTGGAAAACATCATCCGCATCGGTAGCGCAGGTGCCTACACAGATAAATTGAATTTATTTGATGTGGTACTGGCAGATAGTGCGTGGAGTGAATCTACATACGCCTATGTGCAAAGTGGTGTGGAAGGTGACGTGCAGCTGCCAAGTAAAGAATTGAACGAAGTCATTGAAGAAGCGGCTAAGCGTATTAACAAGCCAATTTTAACTGCAAGAATTCATTCCAGTGATGTATTCTACCATGAAGACAACGTGCCTGGTCACAATGAATTTTACAATGAGCATGGCTGTGTATGTGTAGAAATGGAGAGCTATGCATTGTTCCATAATGCGAAGGTATTAGGTAAACAAGCAGCATGTATTCTTACCATTTCGGATTCATTAGTTACTCATGCGGTAACCACGGCAGAAGAAAGACAAAATTCTTTCAACAGCATGATGGAAGTTGCATTAGAAGCAGCGATTTCTCTTTAAGAATAAGAAGTGAAAGATAAACTAAAACATCTTTATACAGAAATTGTATAAAGATGTTTTTTTGTGTTTTCAAGATTAAAGAGGCTATACCCCTTAGGTTCGTTATTGACAAGAAGAAAAATCCAGATCATAATAACGTATGAGCACTTGTTCATATGTTATTATGATCTTGAGCTTTTGAATACCACTGCGCGCGCATACAAATACTATCTTGCTGTAGGTAAATAGGAGGTAAATCATGAAGAACAAGAAGAATAATCACAATCATCAGATCGAGCATGTAGACGGGCAACACTCCGATCACGATCACAGCGATCACAATCATTCTCATGCAGGACACGATCATTCCCATGGACCTCATGGTCATCATCATTTTGATCCTAGCGGAAACAAAAAAGGATTAATGATTGCATTAATAATTACAGTAGGAATTATGTTTTTGGAGTTTTTTGGCGGACTGGTCACTAACAGCTTAGCGCTGCTATCGGATAGTGGGCATATGCTAAACGATGCAAGCTCCTTAGCATTAAGCCTAGTAGCGGTCTGGTTTGCAACTAAACCTGCATCACCCAATAAAACGTATGGATTTCATCGGTTTGAAATTCTAGCGGCACTCTTGAACGGGGTCACCTTATTTGTAGTTGCTGGTTTTATCATCGTGGAAGCTTATGGCCGATTCTTCGAGCCGCCTACGGTTGCAAGTGGTTCTATGATGCTGATCGCATGTATAGGTCTTTTAGCCAATGTTGCTAGTGCTTGGTCTCTTATGAGAAAAGGCGATGTAAAGAATAACATTAACCTTCGCAGCGCTTATCTTCATGTGCTTGGCGATGCTTTGGGCTCGGTAGGGGCTATTGTTGCAGGTTTAGTTATGATGATTTTTGGCTGGTATATTGCCGACCCGATTATAAGTGTACTAGTTGCTCTGTTAATTCTTAGAGGCGCTTGGGGAATCATCAAACATACCGTTCATGTTCTTATGGAAGGTACACCGATTACAGTGAATCCATCTGAGGTGAAGGCAGTTCTAGAAAATATCGAGGGCGTTATAAATGTTCATGATCTTCATATTTGGACGATTACCTCGGGTCTTGATTCACTAAGCTGCCATCTCTTAATCAGAGATCAGGAAGATGATCAACGTATTTTGCAGCAAGCTATTCAGTTAATAGCGGAACGCTTCAAAATCCAGCATACTACTATTCAAATTGAGACATCGGTGATATCCCATGAAGTGATGAAAGTCTAATTATATTTTATATTTTGAATAGATTAGGAGGGCTATAGTATAATAAAACTATATGGAAAGGAGTGATTGGTGCATGGAAGATCATACGCACGAGCACGAATCATGTAGCACGGGTGAACGAAAAAGTCATCACTCTGAGAAGACTAAAAAAAACCTGGTTAGCCGACTCAATAGAATTGAAGGACAAGTAAGAGGGCTAAAGGGATTAATTGAGAAGGACACCTATTGTGATGATGTGCTGCATCAAATCTCTTCGGTCCAATCTGCTTTGAACGGCGTAGGAAAGCTTTTGCTAGAGCATCATATGAAGAGCTGTGTCGTGGAACGAATTCAAGATGGTGAAAATGAAGTGTTAGATGAGTTATTAATTACCATCAACAAATTAATAAAATAATTGATAATAGAAAGGATTCGTAGGAATCCTTTTTTATTTAGATTCATCTATAGTATAGGGGGGTATACTAATACTGTTAGAAAATATACTGAAGGAGGACGACCCATATGAATGTAGAGGTATTTACAACACCGACTTGTGAGGATTGCAGAAATTTTAAAAAGTTCTTAAGTGAGCATCATATTCCATTTAATGAATTTAATATTGCAGATCATCCTGAACATGCAGATACGCTATTTAATCGAACTGGAAAAAGGCTGGTTCCTACCATTTTCATTAACAATCAGGTTTTCTTCGGATTTGTGTTCAATCGTCAAGAAATTGAGAAACAGCTGCTTGTCTAATGTTTAGTTCCGGACTATTTCTCTGAGCATGATAAGTTAGCTCACGATTGGGTGTATATAGTGTAAGGGACTATACTAAACTACATCTTGAGAGGAGCTTTTATGATGTCACATCAAAACTACAAAGAATGTATTGAAGAATGTTTAAAATGTATGGTGGCTTGTAATCACTGTTACTCATCTTGCTTGGAAGAAGATCATGTTGGAATGATGAAGGAGTGCATTCGCCTGGATCGTGAATGTGCAGAAATATGCGGATTCACTGCACATGCCCTGTCGATGAACAGTAGATATGCCAAAGCCTTATGTTTGGCTTGTGCTGAGGCTTGTGAAGCCTGCGGCAACGAATGTAAAAAACATGACCATGATCATTGCCAGCAATGTGCAGAAGCATGTTTCGCTTGTGCAAAAATTTGCCGTGAAATGGCCGCTTAACTTAGTAGGACTCTCTTCAGAGAGGATGGATTCATGAAGGAGTTTTCTCAGAAACAGGATTTCTGTTACTGAGAGGGCTCCTTTTTAGGTGTTTTGGTGTATAGCTTGTCGCTTGACATAATATAGGGTAGGGGGGTATACTAACATCAAGAAGAGGATGATGCAAACAATGGAAATCATCACAAAAGTGGAAGAGGTGTTTATATAATGACAACTGCTGCGGCGGGACAATCACAAACTTCATTACAAATCACAGGGATGACTTGTGCTGCTTGTGCAAACCGCATAGAAAAAGGCTTGAACAAGTTAGAAGGTGTAACAGAAGCCAACGTAAACTTTGCAATGGAAAGGGCCACAGTGACTTATGATCCGAACATAGTGGACGTAAGTAAGATGGAAGCAAGTATTCAGAAGCTTGGGTATAGCACAGCTAAAGAAGCTGTAGATTTACAGCTTGTAGGTATGACATGCGCTGCTTGTGCGCTGAAAATTGAAAAGACTCTGAATAAGCTGCCTGGCGTAAGCACTGCCAATGTGAACTTTGCGATGGAAACAGCACATGTCGAATATAATCCCGTTGAAGTTTCTGTATCTGACATGCAGAAGCGGGTAGAGAAGCTTGGATACAAGGCTGTTCCCAAACAAGAGCAAGGTGACCCAGCAGAACAGCGACAACAAGATTTATCCAAGCAAAAGCGTAAGCTTCTGATCTCCGCGATTCTATCGTTTCCGCTGCTATGGGCGATGGTAAGCCACTTTTCATTCACTTCGTGGATATGGCTGCCTGATCTTTTTATGAACCCATGGTTCCAATTGATTTTGGCAACGCCGGTTCAATTTTATATCGGTAAACAATTTTACATCGGTGCTTATAAAGCGCTACGTAACGGCAGTGCGAACATGGATGTTCTAGTTTCACTCGGGACCTCGGCGGCGTTTTTTTACAGCCTGTACTTAACAATCGTTTGGGCTGTCAATGGCGGGAGCGCGCATCATGGACCAGAAATGTATTATGAAACAAGTGCAGTATTGATTACGCTGGTTCTAATGGGTAAATTGTTCGAATCCTTGGCAAAAGGACGGACATCAGAAGCTATTAAATCCTTGATGGGCTTGCAGGCCAAGACAGCTTTAGTTGTCCGCGACGGTGAAGAATTAAGCATTCCTGTAGAGGAAGTTATTACTGGTGATATAGTACTTGTTCGTCCAGGGAATAAAGTACCTGTGGATGGTGAAGTTCTCGAAGGGATCTCTTCGATAGATGAATCCATGCTGACCGGAGAAAGCCTCCCTGTTGAAAAGAAAGCCGGAGATTCCGTTATTGGAGCGACAATTAATAAAAACGGTATGCTTCGAATTAAGGCAACAAAAGTAGGTAAGGAAACTGCTCTTGCGCAGATCATCAAAGTGGTAGAAGAAGCGCAAGGTTCAAAAGCTCCGATTCAACGGGTCGCTGATGTCATCTCCGGTATCTTCGTTCCAATCGTTGTTGGGATTGCCGTTATTGCATTCTTAGTGTGGTACTTTATCGTAACACCGGGTGATTTTGCAGGAGCTTTGGAAAAAGCAATCGCCATTCTGGTTATCGCTTGCCCTTGTGCTTTGGGTCTGGCTACGCCAACCTCCATTATGGCTGGTTCCGGACGTGCAGCTGAACTGGGAATCCTGTTCAAAGGCGGAGAGCATTTAGAGCAAACACATAAAATTGATACGATTATCTTAGATAAAACAGGTACAGTAACAAAGGGAAAACCTGAGCTTACCGATATTTTGGTCGAAGGCAACGAGACAGAATTTCTTAGACTGGTGGGTGCAGCTGAGAAGAATTCAGAGCATCCACTTGCAGAAGCTATTGTCGCAGGCATCTTGGAAAGAAATATTGAATTGCCAGGGACAGAATCTTTTGAAGCCATACCGGGTTTTGGAATCAAGGCTGTCGTGGAAGGCAAAGAGCTGTTAATTGGTACTCGGCGTCTCATGGACAAATACGGTGTAGAGGCAAGTCATGCTTATAACATCATGTCTACTTTAGAAGAATCCGGTAAAACAGCAATGCTTGTGGCTATAAATAAAGGGTACGTGGGTATGGTAGCTGTTGCGGACACCATTAAAGAAACCTCTCAGGCTGCTGTCAGTCGCTTGAAAGGAATGGGAATCCAGGTCATTATGATTACCGGAGATAACGAACGTACGGCAAAGGCGATCGCAGCTCAAGTTGGCATTGACCATGTACGCGCTGAAGTGCTTCCAGAAGGAAAAGCGGAGGAAGTGAAAAAATTACAAGCGCAAGGCAAGATAGTAGCCATGGTTGGCGATGGTATTAATGATGCTCCAGCTCTCGCAACTGCAGATATTGGGATGGCCATTGGTACCGGGACGGACGTGGCTATGGAAGCTGCGGATGTTACTTTAATGCGAGGCGATCTATCCAGTATTCCCGATGCTATCTACATGAGTCGTAAAACGATGACTAATATTAAACAAAATCTATTCTGGGCACTTGGCTACAACTCACTTGGCATTCCGATTGCAGCACTTGGTTTCTTGGCTCCGTGGGTAGCGGGTGCGGCAATGGCTCTCAGTTCGGTTTCCGTTGTTCTTAATGCACTTCGTCTGCAACGTGTGAAGATCCGTAACTAAATCACTAGAGGAATGAGGACGGAGATAAGGATATGGGAGAGATCACGAAAATCGCAGTTGCACCTCCAATTCAAGTGGGGGGAAGCCTGTTTACACCAGAGCAGCTTGCTACAATAGGAGCTATTCTAGGAACGAATGCAAAAATTGAAATGACTTCTTTTAAACAGCTTTATTTGGAGGTGCCTCTTGAACAACGTGAAGTGATTGTAGAGCAACTTGAGCGTATAGGATTAGAAGTATATCCAGCGGGTTTTGTCACGAAAAGCCTGATTGCCTGTAATTTTTGTAAAGGGGCTGAGGAAGCAGGTCTGGCAGTTGCACAGAAATTAAATCAGTCTATAGCAGGGATTGAAACACCTATGCCACTGAAGATTGGTTATGCGGGCTGTGCACTCGGAACCAGCGAGCCTCTGTTGAAAGACATTAGCGTTGTGAAAATGCGTAATACCTATGAGATTTTTGTGGGTGGAGAACCAAAAGGGCTTAAGACTTCAATCGCTCAATCCCTTAGATCAGGGCTAAGTGAAGATCAACTTATTCCAGTGATTCTGTCATTGATTAACTACTATAAGGCCAACGCCAAAGGGAAAGAGAAATTCAGAAAGTTCATTGACCGGGTGACGATAGAATTACTGCAACAAGTTGTCGCAGTGTAGGGTAAGGTTATAATTTTAAGAGGGGCTTCCTTTACAGGAGCTCCTCTTTTTAGTGTGATTAAAGAATAATGTACGAGATGCAAAGTTTGTAAAATTAATAAACTATTTAAGTAAATAAAGTGGTAGAATTTATAAAAATAATACCTTTATTATCAAGATAAATAGATGCCATAGGGGATGGCATGGAAGATGCGATGATCATTATATAAACAGAATGAGAGGGAAGTTGACCAAATTATGATCAATCTTAGTTCAGAGCGACAACAGCAGGTAAGTTATATTGGGATTACTGAGGCTGATTTAAATGTATTGAAAAGTAAGGAAAAAGAATTCAAGCAAATCGTAAGCTCCCTTGTAGATGAATTGTATAAGCAGATGATAGAGGAACCTGAGCTACTTCATATCATTGAACAGCACAGTACACTTGATCGATTGAAGGAAACACAACAGTGGTATTTTTTATCCATGGCCTCGGGTGTGATTGATGAAGCATTTATTGAAAGACGACTGCTAATAGGTAAAATTCACTCGCGTATTGGTCTGACAACCAATTGGTATTTGGGCACTTATATATTATATTTGGATCTCGCTACAGCTCATTTTGAACGGATATTACCGACCGAGTGGAAACCCGTCATTCATGCATTAACCAAGATGTTTAATTTGGATTCACAGTTGGTACTTGAAGCCTACGAAGTCGATGAAAAAGCAAAAATAGAAAACTTATTGGAAAAGCAAAACCACTTGCTTACAGGTGTTAGTTCTGCTGTTCAAGAGTTAGTATCCTTAATGGTTCAACTAAAAGAGAGCAGTGAATCTATAGAGGAATTAGCTAGTAAGAATGCTGATTATCAAGAGAAAACACATCAAAATGTATTATATCTCGACAAAGAGGTTGAATCCATTCATCAAGTGGGCACAATGATTAGGGAAGTGGCAGATCATACGCATCTTTTGGGCTTAAATGCGGCCATTGAAGCGGCAAGAGCAGGGGAGTACGGGAGAGGCTTTGAAGTCGTTGCGAATGAAGTTCGAAAGTTAGCACGTCGCTCTAAAGATTCATTAGGAACGATTGATGAGAAGCTGAATAATATCAACTCCACACTGTCCATGGTGAAAAAAGACTCGGAACACAACTCCATGTATTCTAGAGATCAGGTGAAGGGTTCCCAAGAATTAGCATCCTTCGTGAAGTTAATTGAGAAAGTAACCGTCGAGTTAGAAAACTTGAAATAGACATGCAAGCTCTACATATTGCAGATCAATTTTTAGGTCTTCATTTCTGGTGCAAGGAGCGGTAACAGTGTCTAAAGATCATCATGCGCAAGAAGCAGGAACTTCAAGGAAGATTGTGGCAGGTTTATTCATGTCACTGGATGGAGTGGTAGACTCGCTTGAGGCCTCACCTAAGAAGTGGGGGAGCAATGAAATGAATGAGACGATTGCTGCGGGTGTTGCACAGGCGGATACTGTACTGCTTGGACCACGTACTTACAAGATGTTAGCCCAGTTCTGGCAGCATCAGAGTGATGATCTACCCATGGCAAGATTCCTGAACCATTCTGGCAAATATCTGGTCTCCAGTACGATTACGGAGGACATGCTCGAATGGCAACCTGCGAGCCTGATCAAGGGCAAGCTCTTCGAGGAGATAATGAAGCTAAAGCAACAGCCTGGAAAGAACATTCAGATCCCTGGTAGTCCGAAATTAGTCAGATCCCTATTACAAAATGGATTGTTAGATGAGCTTAGGCTTAATATCTGTCCCGTAGTCGTTGGCTCTGGAATGCGTCTGTTTGACGAGATCACGAATCCAGTCCCACTTCATCTTGTGGACTCAAAAGCTTACAGTAACGGTGTAGTAGGCTTAACGTATCGCATATAATCTTTGAAATGAAACACTCCTTCAGAATATTCTGAGGAGTGTTTTTTTGTTTAGCAGTGCGGTTTAGACGTCGGTTTTGGAGACACCGTTTAAGCTGGGAACATAATCTGCAGCTTTATCGATGTTTACCATCTGGGCTGCTTCATTAAAATTATTGTTATTCTGTGCGTTGTTTTTCTTACTTGGTTGATGTTTGCCCGGTTCACCTTTGGGACTGGCGTTATTTTTTGGCATGACATTCACCTCCATATTCTCCCCATAGTATGAGAAGGTAGTTTGAATTTTATGCCAGACGAGGAGGTGATGAGGCGCACCACCGCAAAAGATTTGCGGTTTTAACGGCAGTTGTTTTCGGTGAAATGTACCTAGTGCTATTGTAGAATTGGATTAAATAGGAAAAACAGGTGTTTATATTATAAAAAGGTAGGTGAGAATATTGCTCTCTGACAAGAAACAATCTCTTCTTTTTATTATTATCGTGTGGGCAATGGCGCTTGGGATGCTGCTACTCCCCGAATCAGCACAAGGTCTGTACGGATGTACCCCGTTACTCGCAGTATGTCTCATGATGTTCTTGATTGTGCGAGATGGTTATCGTGCTGAGGGATGGAGAAGATTAGGTTTCAAGTTTAGAGGAAGGAAAGAATACATATTGGCTTTGATCATTCCCTTATGTTCACTGGGAGCCGGATATGCGGTCTATTGGGCAGGATGGGTATCAAGCTTGATTCCTCCAGATTCATGGATCAAGACGGTTATATATTTGGTCGTTTATATTGTTCTGGGTTCCCTATCTGCATTGGGTGAAGAAATAGGCTGGAGGGGCTGGCTGCTCCCGCGTTTTCAATGGATGGGAAGAGTTAGTTCCAGCATAACGATGGGTTTTATATGGGCGATATGGCATTATCCAGCGATTCTCGGCCCACGTGCCTATCATTCTTCAGGGAACCGTTGGCTTGTACTGACCCTGTTTACCTTATCCGTTGTATTTGCGGGAATCATTATTAATGAACTGCGTCTGACTTCTGGTAGCATATGGCCGGCAGTGCTTTTGCATGGAACTAATAATGCCGTAGATAGTGTGTTGCGTAATATTACTGCGAGTTCATCACCGATGCTGGAGTATTTAGCTGGAGAGAGTGGTTGGGTCCCGGTGATTTTATATGGCGCTGTAGCAGTTTGGATTCTGAATCGAAACCTCAGGATAAAACGGCAGCCGATCAGTTTAGCGCAATAACACATGCGTTCGTATATAAACGAAGGAATATCATGCATAAAAGTATATTATTCCCTATTGAATTCATTTAAAATGGTAGAGGATACATGAGCTGAATTACAAATATGTATAATTTTGTTCTTCCGGGGGATTCAAATGAGAGTGAAACTCCGTTTTTTTTTCATATCAGGGTTACTTTGCGGTTTTGCCTTTCTTATCATTCATTTTGTGGGAATCATTCACTCCAATATCTTACTTGAAGTTGGTCTGGAGCAGAATGAACAAGGACAATATTATATCGCAGAGGTCGACGTTTCCAGTGAAGGCTATAAGCAGAATTTGCGGGAAGGGGATATCTTAGTAGCGGTTAATGGAATACCGATTGAAAAAGTGGATGGATCCTTGAGATACGGAAATCTCACGCAAGTTCAATCCATTGAACTCCTCCGTATTTCTAAAGAGGGTACCCTGACCGCTGAACACTATGATATCAAGAATAAATCCTCGGTATATCATACGTTCACACAGCTTGTAGTTCCTGGAGCAACCTTTGTTTTTTTAGCAGTATTAAGTCTTCTTTTATATCGTAGAAAAAGAGGAGAACGCGCAGCAGAACTGCTAATTTTGTTCTTTTTATTGGTGGGAGTGACGTACTTCGCCGGATATGCCTCAAGCAGATCAGATCTCATCGGCAGAATTACTATGACTTTCTTGCTGCCTTTAATCCCGCTGGTGTTTATCCACTTTCTCCAAGTACATCTGAAACGATTTAATGTTCTATTTCTTTCTAGTTTTCTAATGAAAGTATTCTACGGATTCGCCATTTTAATAGGTATGGTTACAACCTTTAGTTTAGTTATTTACTCTTGGGATAGATCCTTATATTCCTTTATGCGTCTGATTATTATTGGGCTCTTTGTTGTAGGCATCCTATACAGCATATTTAAACTGCTCTATGTATACATCAATTATCGGAGCACAGCACTTAAATCGATGCTTAAAATTATGCTAACCGGACAGATCCTTGCGTTTACGCCATTTATTCTTCTTTCAGCTGTACCGATAGCTTTTGGGGTCGACTTGATTCCTTACGAAATCACTACGATTTTTTTGTTTTTAATGCCAGTTACCTATTTTTATCTGCTCACTGCTAAACAGCTATTTGATATTGATTTCGCTTTTAGTCGATTCAAATATGATCTGTTCATTGCTTTCATTCCGGCGCTAATGATTGTGGTAGTACTGGCGATCATTCAGAGTAGGCCGGAATATGATTGGATCAAATGGGTTCAGATGTTTTTGGTGGTGTATTTATCGATTACGACCTTCTTATTCTTTAAGGAGAAAATAGATCCTTATTTCCGGCCTAAGCTGGTCCATGAACTTCACCATTATCAAGGGAGTTTGGAACGATTCTCTAAGCAAATCTCAAAGGTTATGAAGATATCTGATTTGGAAGCTGCACTCAACAAGGAGATCAATGAGATTTTGCCGGTTAATCGTTCGGCTTTTTTTGAGATAGATGAGGATAAGAATTTGCGTAGTCCAATCTTGGACGATTCGGGTCAAGAGATCCATTTAGAATTTGTATCACAATCTCCCGTTCTTAAAGTAGGGGAGGTCATTCAACTCCAGCAAGGGATTCTACTAGTGATAGGCCGTCATAAAAAGAGTGTTCATCTCCTATGGATCGATCATAAGAAGAATCATATCAAGATGAACATGGATGAGCTGAATTGGTTAAATACCATCGCAAACTATGCAAGCATCGTCTATGAGAATTTATATCTGATTGAAGGCCTGATTGAAGACCTTGAAGCTGAAATGAAAAAAGATCAACATGGGGCACCCTGGGTTCTGCGCCTGATTTTTAACTTGTCAGAGAATGAGCGAAGAAAGCTGGCGGCGGATTTACATGATTCTGCCCTTCAAGATCAACTTATTTGGCTTCGTAGGCTAGAAACGCTGATCTCCGATCACGAAATTTCAACAGAAATCTTACCGGAGCTGCTTCAGATCAAAGAAGGACTTCTGGATGTTATCTATCAGATTCGGGAGACTTGCAATGAACTGCGTCCTCCGCTTCTTAGGGAAGCTGGGATTGTGAAGGCGCTGGAGATTTTGTTTGAGTATGCTCAGCTGCAGTCCAACTATACTATTAGCTTTACATCAAGTCCGATAGGCGAGTTAAGTGATGAACTGGTGATAGCCCTTTATCGAATTGTGCAGGAACTTCTGAGAAATGCCGGGAAGCACGCCAAGGCAAATCAGATTGAGATTGAGTTAGATCAGAAAGAACATCTCTATTTCCGTTACAAGGATGATGGAGTAGGCATGAATATTGTAGATATTAAGGAATCTTTCCAACATATGGGCTTGTCCGGTATCAAAGAGCGTGTAGCGAGTTTAGAAGGAGAATGTACGTTTAACTCGGAGAAGGGTAAAGGGTTGGAGGTTATTATTTATTTACCGACAACGACTTTTGTGGAGGAGAAAAATAGAGGAGGCGATGACGATGATACGTATCTTGTTGGTTGATGATCATCCTTCAGTTGGAGAAGGAACCAAGAATATGATTGAGCAAGATGCTGATATGGAGGTAACCTTTGTTTTGTCAGCAATGGAAGCTTTTGATATGCTGGACCAGCATAGATTTGATGTGATTTTATGCGATCTTAATATGCCTACAATTAGCGGACTTGAATTCACCAAAAGAGCCGTTCTGCGTGATCCTGAATCTAAAGTGGTGATTTATACCGGATATGAAATCAGTGCGCATTATAACCTGTTGATGGAGTCAGGGGTTACAGGATTTATCTCTAAGACAGCTTCCAGAGAACAGTTGTTAAATACCATTCGTTGTGCACTAAGAAATGAGGCTGTCATTCCAGTTTCTTTACTCAAGCAGCTGCGCAGAAGTGATATCAAGATATCCAATAACCGAGATAATCAGCTTATTGAAGAAGTATCTATTAATCAAAAGGAACAAGAAATACTCCAGGAAGTTGCCAGTGGAAAAAGTAACAAAGACATAGCCAGCAAGCTCTTAATGTCACAAAGGACGGTGGAGTATAATCTGACGAGAATTTTCGAGAAGCTGAGTGTGCATTCCAGATCCGAAGCTATCATAGAGGGAAAACGGCTGGGACTTGTTAGAACGGAGCAATTTTGAGCTGGACAAATACATAGTCTTGTAAATTTACAAATTCGAAGATATGAAGGAGAGATCTCATAATGATCGACATGGACAAAATATATTTGATTACAGATATCCCCGGTTATTCACCACAAATTAGTCGTCTTTTATCCATGATGAACTACGCAAGACACACAACATTAGAGGCTGTTAAGGACTTAAGTGTAGACCAACTAGACTATTTATTGGATTCAGAGAGTAACTCTATTGGATCATTATTATTACATTACGCTGCGGTAGAATATGCGTATCAAGTTGCGACATTTGAGGGAAGAGATTTGTCTGAAGAAGAGTTAACGATATGGGGGCCAGCACTGAGCTTAGGGGATGAAGGTCGAGCGGTTATTAAAGGAAATGATCTTAGCTATTATTTAGACCGTTTAAATGAGGTAAGGGAAAAAACGTATGCATTGTTCGCAACCGTGGAGGATGACTGGTTATATGTAGAAGAAGCGTTCTGGTATAACAAACCTGCGAATCGTTATTTCATGTGGTTTCATGTATTCGAAGATGAAATTAATCACAGAGGCCAAATTAGATTGATACGAAAAAGAGCGCTAGCTTAAAGATAGGGGAGCATGAATGGAGTTATCTTAGCAGTGCTATTCTTTGATATCATCTATTACACAGGTAAAGAAATTGGGCGGAAGGCCTATTATATGACTCACTAAATCCTTATAAAATGTGCCTAACAGAAAAAGGCGAATTCGACTCCATGCTGAGTGAGAATTCGCCTTTTTCTAATGTCCAAAAGTTCTCCGTAGTTACCACTCCCTCCTTAAATGTATTGTCTCAAGAGGAGGAGGTTCTCCAGTTCATTATCAGTTCACATAAATTTGTTAGGATAGGCAACATCAAAGGAAGAGATAAAGAGCGTGGCCCAGGAGAGGAAGAGATCAGAATGAACATATTAGAGGTTAAGAATGTAAAAAAATCGTATACTTTGTATGGTAAGGAAAAGGTTCCAGTACTCCATGATGTGAATTTAAGCTTTGAGACAGGTGAATTTGTTTCCATCCTCGGTGAGTCTGGTTGTGGTAAGTCCACACTGATGAATATTATTGGTGGAATGGACTCTGATTATGAGGGCGATGTCCTTGTTCGCGGGAAGAATCTAAGCAAAATGACCGAAAAGGAAATGGATGATTATCGCAAGAACAATATCGGCTTCGTATTTCAAAACTTCAATCTGATTCCACACTTATCAGTCTTGGAAAATGTTACGGTTGCGATGCAGATGACGAATACAAGCGAGAAGGAACGTAATAAGCGTGCTATAGAGATATTGACAGAGGTAGGCTTAAAGGATCATCTGAAAAAACGTCCGAATCAACTGTCCGGTGGACAAAAGCAACGGGTATCCATTGCACGTGCATTGTCGAATAATCCAGACATTATTTTGGCAGATGAACCTACGGGTGCGCTGGATAAGGATACAGGCGATCAAATATTAGTCTTGTTGGACAGCATAGCGAAAAGAGGAATCTTGGTCATTACCGTGACCCACTCGCAAAAAGTAGCTGACTACGGCAGCCGTATCGTTAAGCTTGAAGAGGGACTGGTTAAAGATGATATTCATTTGAAGGAACGTTCCATGACTACCTACGATGGGGGAGATGGTTCGGCCCGAAACCTCAGCTTAATGGCTTCTTTCAAAATGGCCCTTCAGAATATGAAGCTTAACGCCAAACGTAATGTATTGGTAGCATTGGGTGGTTCGATAGGTATTTTAAGTGTACTCTTGATGCTTTCCTTAGGAAATGGGATCACGAGCTATATTAATAATGAAATTAATTCAAGTATGGACCCTTTACTGGTGGATATCACTAAGCCAAATCCAGAAGCCAAGGACATGAAGGGCCCAGAAGCGATGATGTTACCAGGTGTTGCGTTTACAAAGGCCGATGTTGAAACGATCCGTAACCTTCCAAATGTAGATCATGTAGAGACCATAACAACCATTACAGGCAAATCTACCACGGTTTTTGGAGATCAAACGGGTAGTCTCACACAATTAACCACCTTAAACGATACGTTTGATAAAGCGACGATTAAAGCAGGGGCTTTACCGAAAGAAAATGAAGTATTATTACCAACGAAAATAGCGAGTCAATTAAGTGGAAATGAGCAACCGAATGCTATGGTAGGAAAGTCTATTCATCTGTATATTAATGAAATGGATGCTAAACATAAACCGATCACGTTGGAAAAAGAAATTACGGTCTCTGGTGTTTATGAAGCCACGGATCCAAGAGCGCAAATGTCACCAACAGGATATATTCCAACACAGACACTGGAGCAAATGTATACTGATAATGGGATTACCATTGGTCCGATTCAGGTTAATGCTTTTGCAACGGATATGAAATATGTAAATGATATTAATAAAGCGGCTGTGGATGCGGGCTTCTCGGGCTCCCAAACGGCAAAGATCATGGAGCGTATCACGACTTATGTGGATATGGCTACGATTGTTCTATCTGGTATTGCAGGGATTTCGCTCATCGTATCAGGGATTATGATACTGGTTGTACTTTATATTAGTGTAGTGGAGCGGACTAAGGAGATTGGTATCCTTCGTGCGATTGGGGCAAGAAAGAAAGATATCAAGCGAATATTCTTTTCCGAATCTGCATTATTAGGGATATTTAGTGGTGTTTTTGCGATAATCTTTGCAGCGATCATTAGCTTTGGATTAAATATCTTGCTGGAAAATGCCTTTGGTGTAAAGCTTATTAACCTATCTGGATCTTATATCGTATTCGGATTAGTTGTAAGTACAGGGATTAGTATTATCGCTGGTTTGATGCCTTCATCGAAGGCTGCCAAGCTGGATCCAATGGAATCTCTACGTTACGAATAAATACGACTTTGGAAGGGACAATTGATGAATGAACACCATTCTAGTAGTTGATGATGATTCCCATATCCGTAAATTAATAAGATTATATCTTGAAAAAAATCAATTTTCCGTAGTGGAAGCAGAAGATGGTCAAGTAGCCTTAGACATTCTAGCGCATACGAAAATAGATTTAGCGATTGTAGATGTGATGATGCCGCATGTCGATGGTATTGAACTGACAGAAGATATTCGATCTTATATCGATATGCCGATCCTGATGGTTACAGCCAAAGGAGAGTCTAAGGATAAAGTTAGGGGATTTAATGCAGGGTCAGACGATTATTTAGTAAAGCCGTTTGATCCCATTGAATTGGTACTGCGTGTGAAATCATTATTAAAGAGATATCATGTGACCCCTTTGAATGTTATTCAATTAGGGGGAGTAACGATTGATCTAGGGAATTTAACAGTCACTAATGCCGATCAAACCGTTGAATTGAAAAAGAAGGAATGTGAGTTGTTATTTGCTTTGGCGGCTTCGCCAAGGCAAATTTTCACACGTACTCAGCTTATAGAAAATATATGGGGAATGGATTATGAAGGTGATGAGCGGACAGTTGATGTGCATATCAAACGCTTAAGAGAACGCCTTGAGCCTATCCCTCAGCTCATCATTTCTACGGTAAGAGGACTTGGATATCGACTGGAGCTAGCCTAGATGGTGAGAAAAAGTCTGCGTCTTCGAATCGTCGTTACATTCATTGGTATTGTTCTAACCAGTTTGATTATATCCTTTATATTGTTTATGCAGTTTTCAGAAAAAAATAATACCCCAAACCATATGTACATTAATATTGCTGAAGATGTAGCAAAGGTGATAAACCTAATAGATGATCCGGAAAAAGTAAATGCTTTTCGAGATCTTCTTAATAGATTTAGTATAGATATAGCGATCGTTAATGAGCCAAGCGACTCCGTCTTTTCGTTAGATAAGGAAACAATGGCTACCCTATTCAGTACAAACACAACCGATGCGGTTTTTCTATCGGGTAAGGGCGGACTTGCGATCATAGGGATTCCCAAGATAGATGATGGAAAAGGTGCGTCCATTATCAAAATTGATTTTTCATCGTTTGTAAGAGGGTTGAGAATTTCGCTCCTGTTTACATTATCGGCTGTGTTAATCATCGGAAGCTTGCTTATCCTGTTCATGTCCAGGTACATCGTGAAGCCTATCAAAAAGCTGACGGTTGCAGCTAAGGAAATGGCATCAGGCAATTTATCTGTCCGATTGACTTATCGTAATAAAGATGAATTTGGTGAACTGATGGAGAGCTTTAATCGTATGGCAAGTGAGCTGCAGAAAATGGACTCAGTCCGTGACGATTTTGTCAGCAATGTTTCTCATGAAATGCAGTCACCACTTACATCGATTAGAGGATTTACAAGAGCGCTGCAAGATGGTGTCATTCCATTAGAAGAGCAAAAAGAGCATCTGGATATTATCTATGAGGAAACATTACGCCTATCTAGGCTTAGTGATAATCTGCTCCGATTAGCCTCACTCGATTCGGAACACCATCCGGTTAATCCCACCACATTCCAATTAGACGAACAATTGAGAAGAACGATCGTATTAGCGGAACCACAGTGGGCACGGAAAGATATTATGATTGAATTGGATTTATTGCCTTGCGAGATTACGGCAGATAAAGATTTATTTGATCAGGTCTGGCAGAACTTAATAAATAATGCTATAAAATATACGGGGCAAGACGGTACCATTCATGTTGAAATTGAGATGCACGCGCAATTTGTGAAGGTATATATCAAAGATTCTGGAAAAGGCATTCCTGAGGAAGCACTTCCGCTTATCTTTGATCGATTTTATATGGTGGAGAAGGCACGGAGCAGCGCTCTTAAAGGGAATGGACTTGGACTTTCCATTGTAATGAAAATTCTAAAGATACATGATTGTAAAATTGAAGTGGAGAGTAAAGTCGGAGATGGAACCCAGTTTATTGTAACGATTCCTAGTATCTAAACCAAATGAATAGTTAATGGGCTAAAGCTTAAGGTAAACTTTGAGGGGGATGAGGATGCAAGATCGAAATCCTGTCTATTTACGTGAATTGAAGCATACGGACTGGAAAGATGTTCATGCGTATTGTTCACAGGATCGTGTGTGCCGTTTTCAAGCTTGGGGTCCAAATACTGCTGATCAAACCCTTTCATTTGTGAGCCAGGCACTAGATGACTCTCAAAAAGTTCCCAGAACTCGGTTCGCGCAAGCCATAGTTGCGGTAGGAACTGAAAATTTGATCGGCATGGTTGAATTAAATGTTAGAAGCCATACGGACAGAAACGGTGAAATCGGCTATATTGTCCATCCTGATGTCTGGGGACAGGGAGTCGCTACAGCAGCAGCCGGACTCATGTTGAAGTTTGGTTTTGAAGATCTGCATCTACATCGAATATACGCGACCTGTGACCCTCGAAATAGTGGATCATCCAAGGTGCTCACCAAGATTGGCATGACCTATGAAGGCAGATTAAGAGATGCTTTACTCATTAAAGATGGCTGGCGAGATTCTTTAGTGTTTAGTGTATTGGAGCAAGAATGGGATAAGGAAGTGCGCTAAAATAAATTCTTGCTTCTCAATGTCTAGTTCATTACAATATAAGTATTCGCTTATATATATGTTGGAAGGAGGAAAAGTAGGGATGCAGTCACTGACGGATATTGCAGATGATTTGAAGCTCTTAGGAGATAAGACGCGACTGGCCATGCTTTCACTTTTGAAAGAACGGGAATGGTGCGTGTGTGAATTCCTTGATATTTTTGATATATCCCAGCCGGCGATTAGTCAGCATTTACGGAAATTGAAGAGTCGAGGGATCGTGAAAGAAAGCAAACGAGGACAGTGGGTACATTATTCGTTAAATGTCGAGGATAAACCGCATCTTAGGGCTGTTCTTCAACATATGCCCAGCTCAGCAGCGATATTGGCTAGTTTGAATAAAGAAGTTAAAGCACCGTGCTGCGACTAAAATATAGTTGTAGTTTTTTTTAGACTATATATAACTATATAGTTATATGGTGATGTAGGATTTATTCGTAGATTATAGGAGTGTTGAGAAAGTGGCCATTCTAGCCATACTTATTTTTATAGTAACTTTAATCTTTGTAATCTGGCAGCCTCGAAATTTATCGATTGGTTGGTCAGCTTGCGGCGGAGCGATCATTGCTTTACTAGCTGGGGTAGTTAGCTTTAATGATGTTCTGGATGTAACACAGATGGTGTGGAATGCTACGTTGGCGTTTGTGGCAATCATCTTAATTTCCTTAATTTTAGACAGTATTGGATTTTTTGAATGGTCTGCTTTACATATGGCGCGTGCGGCACGGGGAAACGGAACACGAATGTTTGTATATGTCATCGTTCTTGGTGCGTTGGTTTCTGCCTTTTTTGCAAATGATGGAGCGGCGCTAATTCTTACGCCTATTGTACTTGCTATGGTAAGAGCGCTGAATTTTGATGAGAAAAAAGTATTTCCATTCATTATTGCTAGCGGATTTATTGCGGATACCACCTCATTGCCGCTTGTGGTCAGCAATCTGGTGAATATCGTATCGGCTGATTTTTTCGGAATTACCTTTATGGAGTATGCAGGTAAGATGATTGTACCTACACTATTCTCTTTGATGGCGAGTATCGTGGTGCTCTATTTCTTTTTTCGCAAAAGTATACCGAAGCAATTTAATGACTCCCAGCTAAAAGATCCGCAAGAAGCTATCAAAGATATGAAATTGTTCCGTCTGTCATGGATTGTACTGGCTATTCTTTTAATAGGGTATTTCGTTAGCGGATTTTTGAAGATTCCGGTATCAGTGGTAGTGGGAATCATTGCAATTTTGTTCATGCTTCTCGCGAGAAGAAGTCCTTCTGTCAAGGTGAAAGAAGTGATTACAGGAGCACCTTGGGCGATTGTGTTCTTCTCCATCGGAATGTATGTCGTGGTATATGGACTTCGGAATGCGGGCTTGACGGATTTACTCGCTAAGGCGATTGGGGTGATTGCTGATCAGGGTTTGTTCGCTGCAACCATGGGTATGGGGTTCATTGCTGCATTGATCTCATCATTGATGAATAATCTACCAACTGTAATGATTGACGCACTCGCAATTGATGCAACGCATACAACCGGAATCATTCAAGAGGCATTAATATATGCAAATGTTATCGGTTCAGACTTAGGTCCTAAAATCACCCCGATTGGTTCACTAGCGACACTGCTGTGGCTGCATGTGCTTTCGGCTAAAGGTGTGAAGATTTCCTGGGGAACGTATTTTAAGACAGGGATTATACTAACTATTCCAACGTTGTTCATTACACTTCTGGGTCTTTATCTGTGGTTGTTAATTACTTAATTTGAAAAGAGGAAGATCAAGATGAACAAAAAAACCATCTATTTTTTATGCACAGGAAACTCTTGTCGGAGTCAGATGGCTGAAGGCTGGGCGAGGCAATATTTAGGGGGAGAATGGAATGTGTATAGCGCTGGAATTGAAGCCCATGGTCTAAATCCAAAAGCTGTACAAGCCATGAGCGAAGTAGGCATAGATATCACCGGACAGACCTCGGATATGATTGATTCTAATCTGCTGAATAATGCTGATCTAGTCATTACGTTATGTGGGGATGCTGCGGATAAATGTCCAACGACACCTCCGACGGTGATGCGGGAACACTGGGGCTTCGATGATCCGGCAAAAGCACAAGGGACCGATGAAGAGAAGTGGGCAGTGTTCCAGCGTGTACGTGACCAGATTGGGGAAAGAATCAAACGATTTGCGGAGACCGGCGAATAGTTACCAGGTGAAGTATCCTATGCTTTTAAAAATATTAAGAAAGTATAAGTTTCACACTATACCTTATCCTTATATTTCTCGCAAAAGCGCTTACCGTCCTTTAGGGACGCCGGAGGCGTTTTTGCTTGGCTTAGGGTATTTTACTACGGGCCATTTCACTTTTCGTAAGGCATTCATAACCTCTGGTCCAACGTTCAGGTTACTTTGAACCAATTCATGTGGCGTGAGAGCCATCCATTGATTCAGAGAAACGTCCGCAAAACGATCGCTTTTGAACATTTCGAGGAACCACAAGGAGTCTTCTCCTGTATTTTGAATATAATGTCCAAATGCAAAAGGGACATACCCAACATCGCCTGCTCTGTAATTAAATGTTCTTGCTACACCGTTTCCGGCAAATACAGTCATACGTCCTTTTCCGGTAAGATAATATTGCCATTCATCGTTATTTGGATGCCAGTGTAGCTCTCTCATCCCTCCGGGTTCAATTTCTACCAATGCGGCAGCGACGGTTTTGGAGATCGGAAAGTTACTGGAATCGACAATTCTGACGCTCCCGCCGGGAGTCTTCAGCGGAGTTTGAGCCAATAACGAATGTTTAAAGCTTTGTGGGATCTCTCCGTATGGAGATTCCACCTTTTGACTTTGCAATGAACCGGGAACCTGATCCTGATAAATATAGACCTGTTCGGTGGGAATGGAGTCAAATGCAGCAGCAGGCACCCCAAAGTTAGCCGAAAGCACTTCTTTCGGAGTATGGGCAAACCAATCGGAAATGGACAAGGTGTTCAGATCAGAGAAACTTCCATCGTCGAATACAAGCAGAAACTCACAGCCTTCTTCGAGACCTTGTATAGAGTGGGGGATACCTGGTGGGAAATACCATAGATCACCTGGTCCCACATCTGCTATGAAGTTGCGACCATTTTGATCTACGGAAGTAATTCGCGCTCGACCCAGCAGCATATAGGACCATTCCGCTTGCTGATGCCAATGTAGTTCACGTACTCCACCGGGGGTTAGGCTCATGTTTACGCCCGCTAGTGTAGTGGCGATGGGGAGGTCTCTGACCGTCACCTCTCTCGACCAGCCACCATGATTAAGCTGCATGTGTGCATCGGAGAAAGAGAATTTTAAATTGGGGACGAGACCGGCATCGGTCACAGGAGGAACAAACATGTCCGGATTCTCCAAATCCCGCATAATATCACGTGGTCCTTTATCTAATCCCCCTGCGCCATCGCTTCGAATGGGCTGAGGGATATTTGTCGTTCTTGACGAATCCTGTCCATCTGCAGTCATCCATCGCACTCCTTTCATGATTCTTAATAACTCAATGAAAATATATGCGGAATGCTGTCTTTTATGATGAATAGCAAAAGTGGAACAAGTTGACATGCGCAAGGGGATCATAGATTATTAACCTATAGAGGTTAAGGTTCCAGACGGAGTAGAGAGGGAGAGGGGTTTGAGATGAATCATATTAAGGAGTCCTTACAACGATTAGGGAAAATAAGAGCTTATGTCATAGGTCTATTAGTGATTATGTTCGCCGCGGGTTCTGCGGTTACACCTACATCGGTGTCGGCAGCTGTCCAGTTAGGGACTCAGGTAATGCCACTGTCATACGGGGGGTATTACGTCCTTTTTCCAGGTAAACTCGCTCCTTATTTTAAATCAGGTAAATTAATGGTGCCGATTCGTGCTTTTTCGAGTGCGATAGGTGCAGATTTACTTTATGACGCATTAACGAATAGTGTTACGGTTTCACTACTGGATCGATCGGTTGGGAAGATTAAAGCAGGGCAGCTAGAGGCAGAATTTAATGGGGAGACAAAAGATTCATTAGGGATCGCCCCAGAGATCAAGGATGGAATCCTGTTTGTTCCAGCATCCCCTATTCTAGAGGGGTTAAAGACATTTCGCTGGGAAACTCAGTTCAATAACGTGAATAAATTAACCCTTGGCATTGGCGCTAGGAAAGGGGAGGAATGGGCGAAGCCTGAGGCAGATCGTGCGCTCACGCCTTACCCAGTGGAGACGACAGCACATCCGTATCCGTTATATCCTTTTAAGCTAACACAAGCTCAATCCGGAAAAGAATTCAGACTAACCTTAGGCGTGCAAAATACCTCCGGCTTCGTCATCCCTAAAGGGAATGCGGAACTAGAGCTGGTGAGTGTGGACCGCAAGGGGAATTCTTACTACCAAACGTTAAAAGGACCTGATGCGTTAACCTCCAAGGCGGCATTGTTGTCATTTTCCGTTTCCATTCCAACAGAGGCTGAATACGTCATTTTCAGATCACGTACATTGAGAGCGGAATAAGTATCATAGGTGTTCTAACAAGATATACAGAGAGCAGGTTAAGAAATAGATGACAGGTAACGAAGGGCAGCACTATCGCTTCAGTGAAGCACCCATTTGGGAATTGCAGCGGGCTTATTATGAGGAACAGGGATTAAAGGCTTGGAATAATGATCAGGTTCCGCAGTATATTACGAGTAATCCTATGATTGCGACTGCATACGCAGAAATGATCTTCGGATTCCTGCAAGATCGGGCAGGAAAAGGTCATCTCTCTGAAACAGTCACCATACTGGAATTGGGAGCAGGAGCGGGTCGATTAGCGTACCATATCCTTAAGAGGCTATGCGAAATCATAGATTACGCGGGAACTCCGCTTCCTCCTTTTCGTTATGTGATGAGTGATTTACCCGCTAAAAATATAACCAGCTGGCAGCAGCACCCAAGCCTACTTCCATTCGTAGAGCAGGGTATTCTGGATTTCGCACGTTTTGATGCAGTACAGGATACTGAACTGTATTTAGTGCACGCTAAGCTCAGCATCAAACCTGGTGATTTACAGCAGCCGCTGCTACTTGTAGCGAATTATTTTTTTGACAGTATCCCGCAGGAATTAATTTATGTGGATGAAGGTAAAATATTTGAATGTGAGGTGTCGATTCAGTATTCAGCGGATGCAGATTCGGACAACCCCTCAGATGTACTCGGCAAAATCATTCCTCAGTATCATTATCGCCGTGCGGCTAATTACGAAGCGGAGACCTATCCCTATCATGACGTTATAGCGCTTTATCAGCAAAAGCTGGAGGATTCCCATATCCTGTTTCCGGTGGTGGGGCTTACATGTCTGGAGCGGCTTGCTAGGTTGTCTAAAGAAGGTTTCGTACTACTAACAGCAGATAAGGGAGATCACCGTATCGAGAATTGGGAATTTGCCGAGCCACCTGAGCTTATTCATCACGGAAGTTTCTCCTTAACGGCGAACTATCATGCGATTCAGCATGTGTTGGAACAAAAAGGGGCTCAATCCTTATTTACCACACATCACTATAAAAACTTGAACATCGGATGTATTCTTATGCTGGACGCGCCGATGAGCTATACGAACACTCGGCTGGGCTACAAACGGTTTGTAGAGCGTTTTGGTCCGGATGATTTCTTCAGTATGAAGGAATGGGGCGACTATCAATTAGACGCTATGGAGATACAGCAAATTTTGGTCTTTTGGCGATTAGGCGGGTACGATGCGGAATGGTTTATCCACAGTGCTGAACGGATTTCTGAGCTATTACCCACTGCAAGTGATGAAGAAATGCTGGATCTTCAGCAGGGGATACGATTAATGTGGACAGGTTACTATCCGATGGAACAGAGCTATGATCTATCACTGGATGCCGGGTTACTGCTGTATGAAATGGATAAGTTCGAGGAGGCGTTAGCCTACTTAGAGCGGTCTATGCATGTCAATTCGGAAGAACCATTAGCCTCGGTGCTTTATAGTATGGCGATTTGTAATTATGAGCTTGGAGCTGAAGGGGCTGCACTGGATTACGCGCGTAGAGCTTTTGCTGTAGAGCCTGATAATGAAGTAGTGTTGGAACTAATAACGGCTCTGAGCGAGGATTAAATCGTAAGAAGACAGAAGTACAGCGCCATTTACACAGGACCATCTATTTGGTATCCTATACAAAATAATTAAACGCGATGACGAGAAGAGTACATAAAATCATTCCTTCACAGAGAGCCCTGAATGATGAGAACAGGGTAAGGGAGATTTTATCGAAACAAGCCTCTGAGCGGCATATCGGAACCGATCGGCGGGGATGGTATGACGGGAGCTCCTGTTATAGAGCTAGAGTATAAGCGCTGCGTAAGCTGCATTGCCGTACTTGATGAGATTGATATGGCGACATATTAATGAACCTGGGGTGGTACCGCGAGAATTTCGTCCCCAAGACCATAAGTCTTGGAGGTGAGGTTCTTTTTATTTTACAGAGGCGGATATCACATATAAACAGGAGGTAATACCAATGAACAAGGAACCAGAAGTAATAGCAGAGAGTTACATCGACAAATTTATTCAAGAAGAACTTGAGGCGGGAGCTTATAGTAGAGACATTTGTACCAGATTTCCACCGGAACCTAACGGATATCTGCATATTGGCAGTGCGTATGCCATTCACACGAATTATACAACTGCGAAGAAGTATGGCGGAGAGTTCCATTTGCGGTTCGATGATACGAATCCTTTAAAAGAGGATCTGGAGTATGTAAATGCCATCATCGAAGATATGGAATGGATGGGCTACTCACCGGACCATACGTTCTACGGATCAGACTATTCGGAAAAAATATACAATAGCGCAGTCACGTTAATCCGAAAAGGAAAAGCTTATGTCTGCGATTTATCACCTGAAGAGGTGACAGCTTATAGAGGGACGCTTACGGAGCCAGGAAAAAACAGCCCTTATCGGGAGCGTTCTGTGGAAGAGAATTTGAAGTTGTTCGCTGAGATGAGGGATGGAGCCTATCCGACGGGAGCCAGAGTATTACGGGCAAAGATAGATATGAGCTCACCTAATATCAACTTGCGTGATCCGGTGATTTACAGAATCATTCATGCGGAGCATTATAGAACAGGCAACGATTGGTGCATCTATCCAATGTATGATTTTGCCCATCCGATCCAAGATGCAATCGAAGGGATTACGCATTCCTTATGCTCCATTGAGTTTAAGGATCATCGACCCCTGTACGAGTGGGTGCTGAATGAGCTGGATACCCCTGAAGCTCCAAAGCAAAGGGAGTTCGGACGCGTAAATATCACTGGTGTCGTCACAAGCAAACGGTATATTAGACAATTGGTTGCGGGACATTATGTGGATGGCTGGGATGACCCGAGACTTCCAACACTTCGCGGACTGCGGAGAAGAGGTTTTACGCCGGAGAGTATTCGGAATTTTGTGAAGGAAATTGGATTTGTTAGGAATAGCACCATTGTAGATATTGCCATGTTGGAGCATTCGCTTAGACAAGATTTAAAGGCGAAGGCACCTAGCGTGATGGCTGTTCTAAAGCCTTTAAAGGTGGTTATTACTAACTATCCCGAAGATCATAGTGAATGGCTGACGATTGAGAACAACAGTGAAGATAAGACGCTTGGAGATAGAGAGGTTCCTTTTTCACGGACGCTTTATATTGAACAAGAGGATTTCATGGAGGAGCCACCCAAAGGTTATCACAGGCTCACTATAGGCAATGAGGTAAGGTTAAAGGGCGCCTATTTCATTAAGTGCAACGAGGTGATCAAGGACGAAGCAACCGGAGAAGTTCTAGCGCTTCACTGCACCTATGATCCGAGAACGAAGAGTGGAAGTGGATTTAATGAACGTAAGGTCAGAGCGACCATCCACTGGGTGTCGGCAGAGCACGCGATCAAGGCGGAAGTTCATCTTTATGAGCGGTTGCTAAAAGATAACGACGGTCCTAAAGAAGATGATGAGCGCTGGGACGCGTATCTTAATCCAGATTCCTTAACGATTCTGAAGGAGTGTTACCTGGAGCCTTCTATGGAAAGTGCACTTCCAGAGGATAAATTTCAATTCATCAGGCATGGATTCTTCTGTGTGGATAAAAAGTATGCGACAGCAGATAAGCTGGTATTGAACCGAATTGTACCGCTGAAGGATACATGGAAAAAGAATTCGTAACCTTTAATGATGATATTTATGATTAGAGTAATTGGCTTAAGCCGGGCGAAGATCGGGTAATTCCTGATGTCGTCCGGTTTTTTTTTGACGTTTAGAAGTGGACAAGCATATGAAAATTTCTGATGAAACATATTTACATTTTTCAGAAATGAGCATATACTTTAAATATAAGTTGCACAGAGGAAACTTTCGTGTATAAAGACAACTTTTTCGGCAAGAGGAGGAATTGGCATGTTAGAACAAACTTTAATAGAAAAACCACATATAGAACAACCGCATATGAGACAACATAAAAACTCCATTTCGGCGCAAGCCGTACTTAATGGGGAGACCAAAGGAATTAAAAGATTACTTCCTTTCTTAGGTCCAGCGTTTATCGCTGCGGTTGCTTATCTGGATCCAGGTAATTTTGCCACCAACATTACGGCGGGTTCAAAATACGGCTATCTCCTATTATGGGTGATTGTAGCCTCGAACTTAATGGCCGTTCTTATTCAGGCCTTATCCGCCAAGCTTGGTATTGCTACAGGAAAGAACCTGCCGGAGATCGCTCATGATCGTTTTCCGAAGAGTGTATCGATCTTCTTATGGATTCAAAGTGAACTGGTGATAATAGCTACGGATCTGGCGGAGTTTATCGGGGCGGCATTGGGGCTTTATCTATTATTTGATATTCCCATGCTGCCGGCAGCACTTATCACTGCGGTAGGTTCATTTGCTATCCTAGAGCTTCAGCGCCGCGGTTACCGTTCCCTTGAGGCAGGAATTGCTGCAATGATCCTTATAGTTGTATTAGCCTTTGCTTTTCAAGTGATTGTAGCTAAGCCAGATATGGGGGCTGTTGCTGTAGGCATGTTCACACCTAAGTTTGAAGGGGTAGACAGTATTCTCTTGGCAGCAGGGATTCTAGGTGCAACAGTGATGCCACATGCCATTTATCTACATTCATCACTTACACAGAACCGTATCGTAGGAGTAAACGAAGCGGAAAAGAAACAGATTTTTAAACTGGAATTCATAGATATTATTATTGCGATGATTATTGCAGGTGCAGTGAATCTGGCAATGGTTATTGTCTCAGCCGCATTATTTTTCAAAAATGGTATCGTGGTTGAGGATTTGGATGTTGCGTTTCAGCAATTTAGTCACTTAGCTGGACCCGTAACGGCGATCTCGTTTGGTTTAGGACTACTCATCGCTGGACTATCGAGCTCTTCTGTAGGAACTATGGCTGGTGATGTAGTGATGCAAGGCTTCATCAATAAAAGAATTAACCTGTACTTACGCCGTGCGATTACGATAATTCCACCTTTGGCTATCATTGGCTTTGGTGTAAATCCAACGAAGGCGCTCGTTATCAGTCAGGTGATCTTATCCTTTGGGATTGCATTTGCCCTGGTACCACTGGTGATGTTTACAAGCAATCGTCAGATAATGGGCGGGTTAGTGAATCGTAAGATGACAGCTGCTCTGGGCTGGATTATCTCCGGTCTAGTGGTATCGTTAAACTTATTTTTGGTATATCAAATGTTTGTATAAGACAGGACATCTTTATTTGGTGAGTGAAAAAAGGTATACTTGAGCATGTTTATAATTCACGCCAGAGTAAGGAGATCGACAATGTCCATGCAAGAAATATCCGGTTATAAGTCTATAGCCCTTGATATTGCACAAAGAATTGTAAGCGGGGAATTTCCCGTACAGAGTAAGCTATCCGGGCGTTCTCTATTGGCAGGACAATATCATGTTTCTCCCGAAACGATTCGTAAGGCTATGGGATTATTGAAGGATGAGAATATAGTGTTTGTTTCGCAGGGGAAAGAGATTATTGTCATCTCTGATCAAAAGGCGTATGAGTATATCACCAGGAATAACTATCTGAAATCAGCTTATTCATTGAAACAGGATCTACAGCAATTATTGCTTGAAAAGAAGAAGCTCGACGGTAAATTTGAGAAGCTACTAACTGGAATTATCGAGGCATCAGACCGGATGAAGAATTTAAAACCGTACCACCCGGAAGAAATTACAATCCATGAAGAATCACATGTGGTTGGTAAAACCATTGGAGCATTACAATTTTGGCAGAATACAGGGGCTACTATTATAGCGCTTCGCCGAGGTGCTGATATAACCATCTCTCCAGGTCCGCATGTCATACTCAGAGAACATGATGTACTTGTAGCAGTTGGTGATGAGAAAATGTACCAAAGAACGGAACAATTTATCAATAAAAATTCAGAAAATCATTTATAATAATAGCTTGAAAAAGGCTATCCAGCGGGGGTTATCACTGGATAGCCTTTTTTTTATAATTAACATATTACAATTATTAACAAACAACCTATTGAATGCATGTAGGTTGTCAGTTTGGGGATTGTTTGTTATAGTTTAACTTACAGAGTAATTGGAGAGATGATCTGACGATAGATATTAGAAGGAGGAACCTCATGCTGAAATTTGAAGGAGTAGGTAAGAAGTATGCTAATGGTTATGAAGCAGTTAAGAACATTAGTTTTGAAATCGAAGCTGGAGAAATACTAGTACTGATCGGTCCCAGTGGTTGCGGAAAGACAACAACAATGAAAATGATAAATCGTCTTGTCCCGCATACATCAGGCCATATTTATATCCACGGTAAAGATATCACCAAGGAGAACCCCGTAAACCTCCGCAAGAACATCGGTTATGTTATTCAGCAAGCTGGTCTATTCCCGCACTACACCATAGAAGATAATGTAGGCTTGATTCCAGACCTAAAGGGCTGGGAAGTGAAGAAGAAAAAAGAACGGGTGCTCGAAATGCTCCGCCTAGTCGGACTTGATCCGGTGATATTTGCCAAACGTTACCCGAAACAATTATCAGGTGGGCAGCAGCAGCGTGTAGGTGTAGCTCGTGCATTGGCAGCTGATCCCGAGATTATATTGATGGATGAACCGTTTGGCGCTTTGGACCCCATTACCCGTGAACAGCTGCAAGATGAGTTGCTGCGCATGCAACAAGAAGTGAAGAAGACAATTGTATTTGTAACACATGATATGGATGAAGCACTGAAGCTTGGAGATAAAATCGCTATTCTTAAAGATGGTGAAATCGTTCAACTAGATACACCTTATGAGCTGCTCAGCCGCCCTGCTAATGATTTCGTAGAATCATTTATCGGCAAAAACCGTATTTACCAAAACCCTGAGTATATCCCCGTAACAGAAGTTATGCGCGACAATCCATCTACATCTCTTCCAGGGCGCACGCTGGGTAAAGCTCTTACCTTTATGCGTCAACGCAAAATGGATACATTACTGGTAGGAAACGAGAAAGGTAAGCTGCTTGGCATAGTCTCCGCTTATGATGTTACCGCCAAAATGGAACAAAGCCTTACTATCGAAGAAATTATGACACCACCTGGGGTGGTGCTGCAGGATACAGCAACAGCAAGAGACGCATTATCATTGATTACGGAAGCTCCATACGGCATTATTCCGATTGTAACCGCTGAGGGGAACATTGCCGGGATTGTTACAAGAGGCAGTCTTCTGACGGCGTTTGCTGCACAATGGGGAGGCGCGAAAGAGGAGGAAGTGTCTGTATGAGAGATCAATCGTTATGGCAACAACTCATATATCAATTAGATTTACGTAGGGAAGATTTGATTCATTCTATGGGAGTGCATATGCAACTTGTGCTCTTGTCCATGTTATTTGCAATTATTGTTGGCATTGCGCTTGGAATTATGATTACACGGGTTAAACCTCTGAAAGGGATTACGCTTGGTGCGGCTGGGATTCTTCAGACAATACCTAGTCTGGCGATGCTCGGATTTATGATTCCTCTATTTGGCATAGGGATGAAGACGGCAGTTGTAGCTTTGTTTCTGTATTCACTGCTGCCAATTATCCGCAACACCTACACGGGAATTACTGATGTGGATCCGTCTATAGTAGAAGCGGCCCGGGGAATGGGAATGAAGAGCTGGCAGATTCTATTCAGGGTTCAACTCCCTTTAGCTTTAAGTGTAATTATGGCAGGGATCCGTACTGCTGCAGTTATTAATGTCGGGACAGCAACACTGGCAGCCTTTATCGGTGCTGGCGGATTGGGTGAATTTATTTTCTTAGGTATTCAACGGAACATCGAAGCTCTAACCTTACTTGGCGCTATTCCGGCCGCGATTCTTGCACTCGTGCTGGATTATCTGCTTGGATTGCTTGAACGGTTAACGACTCCAAAGGGATTGAAAGTATAACTAAAACTCTGGTCTCGAAAGAATATAAAAGGGGAGATTATATATGAAAATTCCAAAATTGATGACAGGCGTTCTAACTACAGTATTAATGGGGACGCTACTTGCTGGGTGTGGTGGTGGGAATAATAATGCTGCTGCGGGTAACAGTGGAGAAATCACGATTGGCTCCAAAAACTTCACGGAGAATGTTCTACTTGCTCATATGATGGCAGATTTGATAGAAGATAAAACAGATATTAAAGTGAAGCGCCAGATGAACTTGGGAGGCTCTAATGTAGCTTGGAGTGCGCTTGAGAATAATAATATCCAGCTATATCCGGATTACACCGGAACCATTGTAGCCAATTACTATCAAGAGGAGACGGGAAACTCTGAGGAATCGTTGACAAAAACCAGAGAACTGCTTGAAAAAGATGGACTGGCCTTTCTGGATCCATTCGGCATAAATAATACCTATACTTTAGCTGTTAGTCGCAAAACGGCTGAGAAGTACAATCTAAAGACTTTCAGCGATTTGGCGAAAGTATCTGGAGAAATGGTTCTTGGCGTAGAGTTCGAGTTCTTGGATCGTGAGGACGGGTACCCAGGTATCCAGAAACTTTACGGTATGGATTTCAAGCAGAGCAAAGGAATGGACCATGGTATCATGTACCGTTCGATCGACGACGGGGAAACAGATGTAACCAATGCATATGCGACGGATGCGCAAATTAAAGTACATGATCTGGTGATTCTGCAGGATGATAAAGAATTCTTCCCACCTTATGATGCAGGACCGATTATTCGTCAGGAAACGCTAGATAAATACCCTGAACTGAAAGACGTCTTAAATCAATTGAAAGGACAGATCAGTGACGAAGAAATGCAGCAATTGAACGCAGAAGTTGATGTGGATGCGCTCAAGGAAGAGGATGTAGCTCGTAATTTCCTGATCAAAAAGGGACTAATAGAAGGCTAAATATGAAATACAAACTAAGGCAGGCTAGGGAATTTCCTAGCCTGCTTCTTTGCTGATTATTTGTAGGTCTGGCTAGTTTCTGAAGTAGTCTGCCAATCCTTCCGCGATAGCCTTGGCTGCTTTTTTCTGATAGGAGGATTTGCGGACAATAGACTCATCTGTAGGGTTGGTAAGAAATCCGAGTTCAACTAAGGTAGCTGGAATTCGATTCTCCCTTAGGATGTGATAATCGCCAAAGGACAACCCGTTGCTCTTAAGACCGATACCTTGTCCCAGCCGGGTTTCAATCGCTCGTGCCAGCTTCAGATCATCGGATTCGGAGTAGAAGAAGGTCAGTGTCCCAGATACTTTTTTCGGAGAAGAATTATAATGAATGCTTACAAATGCATCTGCACGCAAAGCCTCACTCATCTGAGCACGCCTAGCGAGCGTAGGCTTCTGATCCTCCCGGGTACGTGTCATCTCAACCCGTGCACCTTTAGCTAAAAGGGCATCGCGGAGATAAAGTGCGGTTTGCAGATTCAAATCCTTTTCCATGGTGTTATATGTAGTGCCGAGCATACCCGGATCACTGCCGCCATGACCGGGATCTACGACGATTAATTTTCCTCGTAAATTTCCTGTGCGCGAAACGGTGCTTGTAGTGCTTGTGTTGCTTAGTATGGTTCCAGTTCGGATATATTGCGCTGCGACCCAACCGATGTCACCGCTAGCTGTTCGAATTCGCGCCCAATCGTTCTGACGAAGAAGGAGGGCGACAGAATCCTTAGCTTTTAAAGAACCGAGTACCTTATATTGTGTTCCTGGACCGCTTCGGATGCGCAGTGAATCTGCCGTAACTGTAACCTTTGTGGTACTACTCAAAGAGGTGGAAGAAGCAGTGCTGGGTTTGGAAGCAACAGATGATCCAGAAGCGCCAGATTGCTTGGAGCTATTGTTCACCTTTTTTAGGTAATAGCCGGCTACCCAGCCAGAGATGTTACCCGTCTTAACTTTTAACCATCCGTGCTGTTCATCGGTCACAGTTACCTTTGCTCCGTTCTTAATAGATCCTACAACAGTTGCATTCTTTGCCGGCTCATTGCGTACATTTAGAGAGTTCGCATATACCTGAGCGGTATAACTTTCCGCTGATGTTTTGGCTTCAGCAGACTGTGGTGCTGCTATACCCAAAAGGCAAGCTGTGAGCAACGTGACACCTATCATTTTCTTCATAGTATCCTCGCTTTTTCAAAGTAGTCGTAATTTTTTACCCACTTTACGAGGTTTAGAATAATATTTTTTGAGATGAATTTGAGGACTTGGCCTCTTTTCCGGTGGTCTAAAGACTTGTATAATTATTACATATCGGGAAGGATGAAGGAGTACTGCCGTGACTAAACCAAAGCTATTCATTGGATCTTCCAGAGAATCCATACGTTATGCAAGAGCGATTCATGAGCAGCTGAAGAGGGATGCTGAAGTACATCCTTGGTATGCTAATGCCTTTCGAGCGAATGAATATACGATGGAGGCACTGGAGAGAAATTTGGATGAGAGCGATTTTGCCGTATTTGTGTTCTCGCCAGATGATGTCGCCAAAATACGCGGTAAATTTTATTATGTGACTCGTGATAATACAGGGTTTGAAATGGGCTTGTTTTGGGCCAGATTGCGGCGTAATCGCGTCTTTTGCTTAGTGCCGGATCAGGTGACTGCCCGCGACGATTTAATCCCTGGACAGAATGTTGAAGAATATCATCTGTTGTCCGATTTGTCGGGAATTACAGCTTTAGAGTATGAGATGCACCATGATAATCCTACGGCTGCTGTAGATGTGAGCTGTGGTAAAATTATTGATAGTATTCAAGGGCTTGGAAGATTCCGTGACCCGGTGAAAGATTTAGAGCAACTAAAGATGGAATTAAGGCGCAAAGAAAGTATCCTTCATTTTTTTTGGCAATATAATAGTAATGTGACCATCTCTGAGGGTGGAGAGAAGTATCACGCACTCAGTGAGGCGATACGCAATTCTTTCTTACCTCCGAAGCATTGTCGTGTGATCGGTGCTGCGATCTGGCAGGCTCAAGAGAAGGAACAGCTTGCTCAGGTGGGTGGAAATGTCGGACGTGGTCACTCCTATTCCTTGACTGTGACGAAAGGGAATGAGAAGCAGCCTAGTGTGGTAGATGCATTTTTATCGAGCAAATGGACTTTTTTTCAACGCACGGAAGTTGCGGAGGTATATATCCTATGCTATCCTCTAGGTAAGAAGTATGTTCTTTCCGTACATTTTTCAGGGAGTGATGGATTATCTGCGGATGATCTTAAAGCGGTAGTTGAGAATAATCAGGATTTATTCCGTACCATCAATCATTTAGTAGGGGAGGATTCAGCATGAAGCGAATAAAGGGTATTAACAACTTATCGGGTGCTGTTCTCCGCTCTGCAAGTGGTGGAAGCAGGAGTGCAGAAGATAATAAGAATACCACAAGCAAAACAGGGTCGAGCCATTCCGCTCAGCAACCAGCTTCAGCTCAAATTTATACTGCGCCTTCTTTAGATGGTGGAGACGATGAATATAAGAAGCTTATTAGCGGGAAGGTAGACAACAATAAACCATCCTTTGCGTGATGAGCATAAGTGGCTGTCTCAAAAGTAGTGATCTACTTATGGGCAGCTTCTTTTTTTTGAGAGTAATTAGGGAAAAGCTCCCTGAAAATAGCTGATAATTACTCTAAATGAGTGAAATCAGGGAATTCCTCCCTAAAAATCGGGGGAATATCTATATTTACCGCCGAATCAGGTTAATTATAGGGAGGTATTCCCTAATTGTTAGTCTATTGAGTAGAAATCTCCGATTTTCAGGGAGATATTCCCTAATTCTTGAGCAGAGCATCCGGTTCACTTCTTACAGCAAGACACAATGTTGCAACAGCACAAAAAGCACTTCTCCACGAGCGGGAGAAGTGCTTTTTTATTTACTGGTACAGCCCCTCAGTTCTATCGGCTATTCTTCTTGGCAATCTCGCGTCGTACGACAGGGGCAACCTCTGTTGCCAATAGTTCAATAGCCTTGGCTACCTTGGCGTAAGGAAGGCCGCCGATGTCGAGCTGAGTCATAAAGCGGCTATGGCCGAACAGCTCATGCTGATAAAGAATTTTTTCGATAATTTGCTGCGGGCTACCTACAGCCATCGTGTTATCAGCAGATACATATTGCCCAAAGTCGTCACGAGAAACGCTGTATTCTTGACCAGGTTTTGGGCTGATGGAATTACGATAACTATAGTAATACGGGTAATATTCATCCAGCGCCTGCTGTGAGGTTTCGGCAATGTAGCCGTGGCTGGTAATCGCAATCTTTAAAGCCTCAGGTGCATGGCCCGCCTGAATTCCAGCGCGTCGATAAGTTGCAGCAAGCTCTTGGAAAGGCTCTGGACTACCGCTAAGAATGGCGATAGCCATTCCAGTTCCGAGTACGCCAGCTTTCTCCGCGCTTTCAGGAGAACCACCTACACCTATCCATACAGGAAGGCTTTGCTGAAGAGGGCGTGGTGCAATCTCAGAATCCTTCAAGGATGAGCGGAAGGAACCCTCCCAGTTCATAATTTCATGCTTATTAAGCTCGAGAAGCAGATTAATATTCTCGGCGAATAGTCGATGATAGTCTTCAAGTTCGTACCCAAAGAGCGGAAAAGATTCCACAAAAGCACCACGTCCAGCAATAATTTCTGCACGGCCATTCGACAGTAAATCAAGTGTGGCGAAATCCTCGAACACGCGCACGGGATCAATCGTGCTTAATACAGTAGTGGCACTCGTCAGCTTGATTCTGTGAGTAACCTGGGAGATGGCTGCCAGAACGACTGGAACCGAAGAAATCGCGAAATCAAGTCGGTGATGCTCACCTACACCAAATACATCAAGCCCTGCTTCATCCGCCAGCTTGGCCGCAGCTATAACTTCGTCGAGTCGTTGTTTCGGGCTGATCTTATTACCGGTATGACAATCAGCTACAATGTCTCCTAAGGTGTAGATCCCGAATTCAAAGTCGGATGCTGGTGCTGTGGTTACCTCGTTACTCATGATCACAAACCCCTTGTTATTTATATATTTGATAAAGCATGTTCGTTTATGGAAGAATGTGATTATTATAACACAATAACTTACAAATTGTAAGTTTATGAGTAAATGTTTTGATTTCTGCTCTTATTAATGTCAAAATGAGGAAGGTTAATCCATGTTTTTACATTCTGCTCGTCTTAGTATTATATTTTGATTTTGAGAAACTATCCAAATGAGAGGAATCATGTGCATGTAGCTTTTTGGAAAGGGAAAATGAGGTACATAGAGGAGGAGTTAGGTCATGAGAGGAACATTATTGAAGTCATATCTTCGTACTGCAATTATTGGTTTAGGGGTATTGCTTATGGTAAACCCGGTACAAGCTGCTGCGGCTGATTCACACACCTCTTTTATAGGCTCGAATTTAGATGATTATTATGCAAATCTGTCTGCTGCGAAGGTTGAGTGGTCAACTACGATGGATTTGCCAACGCTAGGAGATTTACCAACGGACTACATTATGGGTAAGGGCGTTGTTGCAGCCGGCGCAGGTAAAGCTTTTATCCTTCAAAAGGGCCAGCTTTTAGCCATTAACGCCCAGACGGGAAAAGTAATGTGGAAATACGGCTCCAAATTAAAGGCACCGCTACTTTATCAAGATGGTGTGGCCTATGTGACTTCAGAAGCGGGCACAATCTATGCAGTCAACGCAGCTAATGGAAAAAATAAATGGAGTTCATCAGCAAACAGTAAAGGCATCAGCCAATTAGTTATTGATAAAGATCAGCTTTTTGCCGCCAATGGTGATATTCAAGCCTTCAATCTGAAGGATGGAAAATTACAGTGGCGTGATAATTTCGGTGAAAAGCTGTATGAACCGTTCATGGTTGAGGGGAACCTGATATTAGCTCAAAACTCAGAATCCGGAGCGTATACGTATGACATTCTACATGCCTTTGATCGAACAACGGGTAAAGAGCTTTGGAATAACAGAGATCATTATTTTCCGATTGCTGAGATTAATGGAACGCTTATAACACAACGAAAGGCTACCTTATTCGATGCTCTTCCTCTTACTACACTCGACAGTTTGGATGTTAAGACAGGTAAAGTAGTGAAGACAGTAGTTTATAACCCTGCTAACATAGACCCAAATGATCCCGAAGCACCAAAGGGGGGCAGTGCCTGGAGTGACGGTGACAGAATTTTTATAACAGGACAAAAAGGAGTCTACAGCTATCCAGTAAATGCTGATCCTGCTACCGTAACACGGGATAATTATTCCTACGAATCCATCGGAGCTAAGTTATCCTACGCCGCTGGTCCTTATGATGGAAGAATTCTTTTTAGTAACGAACAGAGCATTTATGGTGTTAAAATGGCCAATAAATCAGTGGTTCAATATACTGGAATCAGCAATCTGATTGCCCGCTTTGATCTGCTCGGACATGGTATGTATGTGGCCCAGACTGACGGGAAATTAATCGCAATAGATCTGATTTCAGCAAAACCGATTGTGCAGCTCAAAACATCAGGTAGAGTGTTCGGCCCAACCTTGCTGGAAAGCGGTATGATTATTGTGCAGAGCAAAGGGATTTTGACCGCTTTCAAGGAGCCTCAGGTTTTGAAAATCAAATAATCGATTCCATAACGGCTCTCCGATAAATACTCGGCAGAGTCGTTTTTTTTTATGGATAATCCACAATTCCAGTGCGAAAAATACAAATCTATTTTATGATAAATAGGTTATATAATGAGTAGGTTATACATTAACGAAATTAAAGAGAAGGACCGAGGGATATCATGGAACAGCAAGCGATTTGGGCGATAGGTATTTTTCTACTAATTTATGGGCTAATTATTTCTGAAAAAATTCACCGTACGATCCTGGCGATGTTAGGCGCTATAGTTATGGTAGCGATGGGCATTGTGGATCAGGAGACGGCACTGCATCACATTGATTTCAATACCCTTGGTTTACTTGTAGGCATGATGATGATTGTAGGGATTACTGCAGAGACAGGACTCTTTAAATATGCGGCAGTGAAATCAGCTAAGCTGGCGAAAGGGAAGCCGAGAAGAATACTGATTGCCTTATTTGTTATTACAGCAGTGGCTTCTGCTTTCTTGGATAATGTTACTACAGTGCTGCTAATGGTACCCGTTACCTTCAGTATTACAAGGCAACTGCGCATAAATCCGCTGCCTTTTTTAATGTCACAAATTATTGCATCGAATGTCGGTGGGACGGCAACATTGATCGGAGATCCACCTAATATAATGATTGGCAGCGCTGTGAAAGAGCTGACGTTTATGTCTTTTATCAGCAATCTGACACCTGTGATCATCATCATTATGTTGGCGTATATCCCGCTTTTACTACTCATGTTTGGTAAGCAAATTAAATCCACTCCGGAATTGCAGCAAAGCATCATGAACATGGACGAGAAGGCAATGATTACGGATCATAAGCTGCTGCGAAAATGTTTAATCGTACTTGGAATTACGATTACGGGCTTCTTTTTACACCAGGCGTTACATTTGGAGTCTGCCACGGTTGCCTTAGCAGGGGCTTTTTTACTGCTCTTACTAACCGGAGGAGAACATATGCTGGAAAAAGCTTTTCACAGCGTGGAATGGATTACAATATTCTTTTTTATCGGACTGTTTGTTCTGGTATCAGGACTCGTCGAGACAGGTGTCATCGCGGAGCTGGCTGCCAAAGCGATTGATTTAACAGGTGGGGATGTGCTCATGAGCTCGATGATGATCTTATGGGTCAGTGCAATTGCTTCTGCGTTTCTAGATAACATTCCTTTTGTAGCAACGATGATTCCTTTAATTCAGGAGATGGGGCAGATGGGAATCACCAATCTGGAGCCCCTCTGGTGGAGTCTAGCCTTGGGTGCCTGCTTGGGTGGCAATGGTACATTGATCGGGGCTAGTGCCAATCTGATCGTTGCCGGTCTAGCTGGAAAAGAGGGCTACCCGATTACGTTCATGAAGTATTTAAAGGTGGGCTTCCCCTTAATGCTGCTGTCCATTATGATCTCAAGCGTATATTTATATTTAAGATATCTGATGTGAACGAGTGTGTCTGAAATAAGTTTTATTGTTGACAGCTTTTCAAATGGATGATATTTTAAATATTATAATTCCAATTGATTTACTTTGAATAATAATTACCGACTGTTCCTACAGAGGTATTGCGAATGTAAAAGCGCAATACCTCTGTTTTTTTTGTATACAGAATTGAAGGAGGGGTCACGATGGGAGAAGCGTTGCTGTCGATTTCAAATCTAAATAAACGTTTTGAGTCTAGTGGAGGGCATGTTCAGGCACTGTATAATGTTGATCTCCATGTGCAGGAAGGGGAATTCATTACAGTGATCGGTCCCAGTGGCTGTGGCAAAAGCACGCTGCTGCGCATCGTGGCCGGTTTGGACAGTGGATATACGGGGAGTGTTACCTTAGAAGGGACGGAGATTGGAGGTCCCGGAATTGATAAGGGATTTATTTTTCAAGAGCATCGTCTCTTTCCTTGGCTCACTGTAGAGAAGAATATTGCTTCCGATTTGCCGCTAGGGAATAAGGAGGTTAGGCGGAAGGTCGATGAGTTGATCGATCTGGTGAAGCTAAATGGTTTTGAGAAATCCTATCCCCGGGAACTATCGGGAGGGATGGCCCAGCGGGTGGCGATAGCCCGTGCGCTCCTGCGAAATCCCAAAATTCTGCTCCTGGATGAACCGTTTGGTGCACTGGATGCGTTCACTAGAGCGCATATGCAGACGGTGTTACTGGACATTTGGCGGGCCAACAAAACGACCATGATTTTTGTAACGCATGATATTGATGAGGCTGTATTCCTAGGCAATCGGGTAGTCATTCTAGAACCGCGCCCAGGGAAAATACGTAAGATTGTGCCGGTTGATTTGCCATATCCGCGTAAAAAAACAACGTCTTCCTTTCAAGAGCTACGCCTGAAGGTACTGAATTATTTTGAAAAAGTAGATGAGCTTGAGCTTGTTGACGGGGCAGGAATATAGCATTCTCAAATTAAAGTAGCCTAAATGAAAATAAATATGTCGACCATACCGATGGAGACCTCCGAAATTGTTCAATATTCGAGGGTCTCTTTTTGTTATTTAAAGAGATTGTAAAGCTAAAAAAAGGTGGGTGCAGAGCATGACAAATCGGGCTATGGCCGTAAGAACTTCCGGACGCCCCGGAAAGGTAACCACATTGGGACTGGGCCTTCTGCTACCGGGCACTGTGCTGATTCTGTGGCAGATTCTTGGACACAATGGATTGATCTCAGAGATGCTGTTCCCGACACCGTATACCATTGCTGAATCTTTTGTAACCTTGGCCGCTTCTGGGGATTTATGGCCGAACTTTAAGATCAGCTTGGTCAGAGCCCTTTCTGGCTTCCTGCTCGGTGGTGGACTTGGTCTACTATTAGGCATTCTCGTAGGTCTGTTCCGCAGATCAGAGAAATTGCTAGATCCATCCCTGCAAATGATTCGCATGATACCAAGTTTGGCGGTAGTACCGCTGTTTATCTTATGGTTCGGGATCGGTGAGGAGTCCAAGGTGCTATTGATTGCTAAAGGAGCATTTTTCCCGCTGTACATTAATACGTTCATGGGCATTCGCGGCGTGGATAACAAGCTGTTCGAAGTATCTAGAGTGCTTGGATTTAGCCCTATAAAGCAAGTTGTAAGGCTAGTACTTCCAGCGGCGCTGCCGAACATTATTCTCGGAGTGCGCCTTTCCTTAGGGCTGTCTTGGCTAGGTCTGGTAGTGGCAGAGCTAATTGCATCCACTTCGGGCATTGGGTATATGATGTCGGACGCGCGTCAATTTGCGGATACACCTGTGGTGTTCGTGGGAATTATTATTTTTGCCATTGCAGGACTAGTGAGTGATTCTATTGTTCGCTACATTGAACGACGGCTGCTGAGATGGCAGGACAACTATCGTGGATAAACAGAAAACGCGCATGAATCGAAAGGGGGATGCACCATGAGCGATGGAGTAGAAGCTATTTTAAAAAACACTACAAGAGCAAGGGAATCGCTGGATAGCAGTGATATTACTCCTTTATCGACTAAGAAATTGGAGAAATCTGTGGTACCTATAGCATGGAAATCTTTACTGTCAGATTGGGGAACCGGTGCTATCATTCCGGTGGTGACGATCGTCCTTTGGCAGCTGGCAGGAAGTACCGGACTGATCTCCGCACAGTTTCTTCCGACTCCGTTGTCGATCGCCAAAGCTTTTTCCGACCTATTGGTTACTGGAGAGTTAACTCATCACCTAGGTGTCAGTATGGGGAGAGCGGGAATTGGTTTTCTTATCGGAGGGGTTCTAGGTCTTTTATTCGGAGTACTGACTGGCTTGTTTCGCAGTGTGGAATATGTGCTCGATCCTAGCGTACAGGTGCTACGGCTTGTCCCTCATTTAGCTATAGCACCACTTATTATTTTGTGGTTCGGCTTTGGAGAGATGTCCAAAGTAGTGATCATTCTGACAGGGTCATTCTTTCCGCTCTATATTAATACATTTATGGGCATCCGGAATGTGGACAATAAGCTGTTCGAGGTATCTCGGGTGTTAGGCTTTAGCCCGTACCAGAAGCTGCGCAGGCTGATATTACCGGCAGCATTGCCCGGAATTTTGTTAGGATTACGGCTATCATTGGCTGTAGCGTGGATAGGTCTTGTTGTAGCTGAACTCATTGGATCACAGTCCGGCATCGGATTCTTGATCAATGAGGCGAAGCAAAATTCCAATACAGAGGTTGTGTTTGTAGGCATTATTATTTTTGCTATAGTCGGCAAGCTAATCGATTCTTTGTTCAGAATCATTGAACGTAAATTCTTGTTCTGGCGCGATAGTTACGAAGGGTAAACCATTTGAGGAGGTCTTGAGCTATGAGTGGATCGATACAAAAAGGATCATTACATTTGGTGACAGATGTACTCGTGATAGGCGGAGGCCCTGCAGGAACATGGGCAGCCCTTACGGCCTCAGCGAAGGGTGCGAAAGTCGTCCTCGCAGATAAAGGCTATTGCGGTTCGAGCGGTGCAACGGCACCCTCGGGAACTGGGGTCTGGTATGTGAAGCCGGATGAAAAGCTCCGGGAGGAAGCTAAAGCAAGTCGTTATATATTGGGCGGTCAGTTGGCTGAATCGCGCTGGATGGACCGAGTGCTAGACCGTACCTATGCCAATATGAACAAACTTGGCGTTTCAGGATATCCATTCCCTGTAGATGAGCAGGGTAACCAATATCGTAAGAGTCTTCAGGGACCGGAATATATGAAATTAATGCGTAAGCTGGTGAAAAAGGCAGGCGTTAAAATTCTAGATCATAGCCCAGCCATGGAGCTCCTTGCGGATGAGCATGGCGTAGCTGGAGCGGCTGGAGTCCATACGCAGAGTGGTGAGACTTGGACGGTTCAGGCAGGAGCGGTTGTCATTGCTACCGGTGGGTGTGCTTTTTTAAGTAAGGCCCTCGGTTGTAATGTGTTGACCGGAGATGGCTATCTATTTGCAGCTGAGGCTGGGGCGAACTTGTCCGGTATGGAATTCTCCAATGCCTATGCTATCTGCCCTACGTTCTCCTCTGTGACCAAGACTGCGTATTACAACTATGCCAGCTTTTATTATGAGGATGGAAGCATTGTGGAAGGGGCGGGTTCCAAGAAAGGACGTTCAGTCATCGCACGGAATCTGATGGCAGGCAATCAGGTGTACGCCAAGCTGGATGGAGCACCAGAGGATTTAAGACCTCTTTTGCGGGTAGGACAAACGAACTTTTTCCTACCATTTGACCGCCAAGGAATCGATCCATTCAAGGATGCTTTTCCGGTTACGCTTCGTCTCGAAGGAACGGTTCGTGGGACGGGTGGTATTCATATCACGGATGAAAGCTGTGGTACAGGTGTCCCAGGTCTATACGCAGCAGGAGATGCTGCTACCCGTGAGCTGATTTGCGGAGGCTTTACTGGTGGAGGGAGCCATAATGCGGCTTGGGCCATGTCATCCGGCTCTTTTGCTGGTGAAGGAGCTGCTGTTTATGCTCAGAGTCTCGGATCGCATGTCGCACAACGTAATCCAGTAGGATTATCGTCCTCACCACTGGTACATCAGGAAGTGAAGCCGGGAGTGACAGCCCAAACGACAGAGGTTGTGTCTGCTGTGCAGGCTGAGGTGAAGCCGTATGACATTAATTTATTTCGTACGAACAAAGGACTGACCTCTTCATTAGGTCGTCTGGATGAACTATGGAAAGAACAACGCAGCCGCGAAATTCAGCTTACCCCTGAAGGGGTTAAAGCGCGTGAAGCAGAAGCCATGACCGCTACCGCCCGCTGGATGTACAATTCTGCGCTTGCCCGTACGGAGACGAGGGGCATGCATAAGCGTGAGGATTTTAAAGGAACGGATCAAGATCAGCATCATCGCTTGATTAGCGGTGGATTGGATCAGGTATGGGTGAAGACAGAAGCCGTGGCCAAGGAGGGTGTTCTATCATGATTGAGGTGCTCAGCGCTGCCAGATGTGTAGAATGCAACCAATGTGTATCGGTCTGCCCGACCAATGTCTTCGAACGGGTAGAGGATGGCATTCCTGTTATTGCCCGGCAGAGCGATTGCCAGACTTGCTTTATGTGTGAGTTGTATTGTCCTGTGGATGCTCTCTACGTTGCGCCAGATTCAGAGAAAGTGATTGGGGTGACAGAGGCAGGGCTTCAAGAGCAGGGACTACTTGGTGGTTATCGTGAAAAAGTAGGCTGGGGCAAAGGTAGACAGCCGGTGGCAAGTCATGACTTTATGTACAAATTGGCGTCGAGGGCAGGGTTCTGACCTTGATTAAGATTTAGATAAATAACATAAATCTAGGGGGAGAAAGAAATGAAACCAGCGTACAGAGAGATTCAAGGGAAACGATCTAAAAGGGTTCGATTTGCACTTTTTTCTACGATTATGATGATTATGTTGGTGCTTCAGGCTTGCGGAAATAACGCTGGGGGCAATGAAGCATCTGCAACCGGCGGCTCTAATACAGAGAAATCTGGAGGCGAAGCCACAAGTAACGTTCCAGCGGTACTGAACTTTGGTTTTATAGGCTCCAATAAGTTGAATGTGCCAGGTGGTGCGGAGGGCTGGGGCTTTTATAAAGGGATCATTCAAGAAGAGTTGAAGAAATATGGCATTACTGAAGTGAAGCTTACGGGCTTTCCAAACGGTCCTGATCAGACAGAATCTTTAATTAGTGGTCGGTTGGATATCGGCAGCCTTGGGGATACACCTGCTATTATTGCTTATGCCTCTGGTGCCAAGACACGTCTGATTTCACAATCCTCAGCCAACACTATCGGTTATCTAATCGGTAAGAAGGATGGACCAAAGACGGTGAAAGATCTGCAAGGGAAGACTATAGCCATTCAAAAAGGCTCCTTCATGCACCGCTATGTGGTTGGATTACTTCAGGAGGAAGGTGTAACTGACTACAAACTCGTGCATATGCTCATTCCGGATGCTACCGCAGCCTTGGCTCGTGGAGATGTAGATGCTACGACTAACTTGGGTGTTCCTGCGCTGAAATTAATTGACCAAGGCTACATTCATTTAGACGATGCCTCGAAGCACCCGAACTTGCTTGGCACTAGTGCAACTGTCGTGTCTGAGGACTATCTGGCGAAATTCCCTGACTTTCCGAAGGTGTGGAACGAAGCTCGTGAGAAAGCCTTGGCAGACTTAAAGCAGCACGAGGATGAATATTATCAATTTTTGGCTGAAATCGGAGATACGACACCAGAGCTGGCCAAACAAGTAAATCCGATCAGCGATATTAAGGATACCGCGTTCACAGACGAAGGAACCAAGCTACTTGAGGGGACCAAGAACTTCCTTGTCGAAGAAAAATTAGCGAAAAAAGACTTCAATATTAGCGATTGGCAGCTGAAATAACGATTGCTTGGAAAGCGCAAATGCTTGGGAGGAAAAGATATGTCGCAGCTTAAGAAGGAAATGACAGTGGATGTCCTTGTGCTTGGCGGAGGTCCGGCAGGAGCTTGGGCGGCATGGAGTGCAGCGTCGCAAGGTGCAAAGGTAGTCCTGGCAGATAAGGGCTACTTGGGTACAAGCGGTGCTACTGCTCCGGGCGGTACAACGCTGCTCGTTATCCCTCCGATTGCCGAGTTGCGAGAGCAGGCGGTTCAATCCAGGTTGAAATCCGGTGGATATTTGTCGGAGAATGCCTGGATTCACCGTGTGCTGGATCAGGTAGAGCAGAACCTGACCCAAGTAGAGCAATGGGGGTATCCTTTTCCGAAGGATGAGGCAGGAAACTCACTGCGCACACATCTGCACGGACCAGAGTACATGCGGATTATGCGAAGAGTTGTCCGCAAAGCGGGGGTCACGATCCTCGATCAGTCGCCAGCGCTAGAGCTTCTTCATGATGAATATGGGGTTGGTGGGGCACGCGGGATCAACCGCCTTACAGGGGAGTCTTGGGAAGTGAAAGCCAATGCTGTTGTGATGGCAACCGGAGGCTGTGCTTTTCTCAGCAAAGGTCTTGGCTGCAACGTACTGACAGGTGAAGGGCTGTTGATGTCTGCCGAGGTGGGAGCCGATCTGTCGGGCATGGAATTCAGCCGCCAATACGCGCCGAGCTTTGCAGACGGAACCGTAACACGTGGGCGCATGCTGGCGTGGGCCACGCTTTATGATGCGGACGGTCATCCGCTGCATAAAGGGGATCGGACCTTTGGCAGCATTCCTGAAATGATGCTCAAGGGGCCGGTTTATGCTTCGCTCGATCTGGCAGATACAGCGGAGAAACAGGATTTTCTGCGAAAAGCGCATCCGATCTTCTTTATGCCGCTGGAGCGGGCGGGAATTGATGCGTTTAAGCAGAAATTCCCGCTCACCCTGCGCTATGAGGGAACCATGCGCGGCACGGGTGGTTTGCGCTTGAGCGGCACGGACTGCCGGACGACCGTGCCCGGACTCTATGCGGCCGGAGATGCCGCATCTCGCGAGAAAGTGACCGGCGCCATCTCCGGCGGCGGGGCTTATAACGCTTCCTGGGCCATGTGCAGCGGAAGCTGGGCTGGCCAGGGAGCCGCGCAGCATGCGCGGTCCAGCCGAGGGCAGGCGAACAGCCGCAACCTGACCGCAGCGGGACGCTACGGGCTGGCGGCTGGCGCCGACACCTCGGAAACGCTGGAGGTGAAGCCGCTAGTCGCGGCGATCCAGCGTGAAATCTTGCCGCTGCAGATCAACTATTTCCGCAGCGAACCGGGCATTTCTTCAGCCTTGAAGCGGCTGAATGCCTTGATGCCCTTGTTGAACGGGCGCGTTCCCGCCACCGTACAGGGCATCGTGCAAGCACGCGAAGCCGCGGCTATGCTCGCGGTCGGCAGATGGATGTACACCGCCGCGCTGGCCCGGAAGGAGACGCGCGGCCTGCAAAAGCTCGCGGAATATCCGGAGCTTGATCCGCGTCAAACCCACCGGCTGATTGTATCCGGTATAGAGCAAATAAGCATCGGTACCGAGGCTGTGCCCCATGCTCATGAACTGAATTTACTAAAGGAGGGGCAGGCGATATGATTGAACTAATCAGCGTTGAACGCTGCGTGGGTTGTAAACTGTGCACGAAAGTATGTCCGACAAACGTATTCGAAATGCAGGGGAAGATTCCGGTTATTGCGCGTCAGGAAGATTGCCAGACTTGTTTTATGTGTGAAGCTTATTGCCCTGTAGATGCACTTTATGTAGCGCCACAGGCGGATCAGCTGATCGGTGTAAATGAGGAGGCGCTAATCCAGACAGGGTTGCTAGGGAGCTGGCGGGCTGAGATCGGCTGGGGACCGGGCGCTAATGGCTCAATGGCTGAAAGGGATACCACCCCTTATTTTGAAGTATTTACTGAGCAGTACCGTACATGAAAAAGCCGCCCAGAGTTGGAGTCTGGGCGGCTTATTGTTGTATAGAAATTCAATCTATGTAGGCCTTTGTCCCGGGATTTCCACCGCGAAGAGCGGCTTCAATCAAGAAATCTGGGGACAACAGCGGCCGGAAGTCCAATTATTCACCGCAGTGACTACTGTGCTTTAAGTTAATGTCATTAGCTCGGTATATATCAAGAAAAATCTATAACAATGCTTCGATTGCTGGCTCAATATCCAGCGGATCCACAGTAGATTCGAATCTTGTAATTACATTACCTTCGCGATCGATTAAGAATTTAGTGAAGTTCCATTTGATTTCGTCATTGTTCAGTGCTTCCGGATCCTTGCTCTCAAGCATGCTTTGCAGTAGCTTTCCTGAAGAATGGTTCATGTCGAAGCCTTCAAATCCAGCCTGCTTAGTAAGGTGAGTGAAGAGGGGATGCTTATTTTCGCCCTTTACTTCAACCTTCTCAAAGAGAGGGAACGTAACGCCGTAATTGATTTGGCAAAATACATTCACTTCTTCATTGCTGCCAGGTTCCTGTTCCCCAAACTGATTGGAAGGGAAACCAAGAATTTGGAAGCCACGATCTTCGTATCGCGCATAGAGCTTTTGCAGGTCGGAGTATTGGTGGGTAAACCCACACTTACTTGCTGTATTTACAATCAAAAGTACTTTACCTTTGTATTCCTCTAGTTCGATCTCTTTTCCTCGAATACTGCGTGCTGTATATGGATAAATGCTCATGCTGCTACATCCCTTCAGTTATGTAATGTAAATGCTAAAGCTGACAGTGGATCAGAATAGGAAATATTTTCAATGATTTAATTGTAAACAATCAAAATATCGCTGTCAACTTCATACATAGAGAGGGGATTGGAACCTTTAAAGCAGTGGCAGAATAGTATGGGTATGGGTTATTTCATACTTCAAAGCCTATTCTAGCGAGTTGTTATAAGAATAATTGTATCTCATGTGATTTTATTGCGTTAAAGCTACTCAGCGTTCCATTATTATCTTGCATCGGAAACATTTTTTGATTAAGATAGCAGAAACCAGCGCAAAAGACGCGCTGACATAAATAAGACTATGACGAAGAGAGTAAGCATTTTAGCGGATCTTAACAGGGAAGGCGTGCCGGAGACTGAGAGCACCCTCATGAGACGATTAATGCCGAAGTTCACTTCCGAGTCGGCCCCTGAAGTATTGTCACAGGTCGTGACAGGTATGAGTAGGGAGGCCCGCGCCCCGCGTTACCGGGTTTAAGATAGAGTTAATCTTTAGTCAAGGGAATCCGATATTTTATTCCTTTGTGCTAGTATTCGGGTTAATTCTAAATAAGGGTGGTACCACGGCTCCTCGTCCCTTGCGACGGGGGGCCTTTTTGCGTTTCAAATTATAAATAAGAAGAGGGAGTGGAAGGGTAATGAGTAACGTGGAATTGGATGTTCTTAGAGGTCGTCTGGATGAGATTAATGGGCAATTGCTGGAGCTGATCTCCGAGCGGGCTAAAATTGTGCAGGAGATTGGAGTAGTTAAAGAAAAGCAAGGTGTGCCTAAATTCGATCCAGAACGTGAAAAGAAAATGCTGGATCAGCTCGTAGCGAGCAACAAAGGACCTTTCACTAACGGGACTATCCGCAGCCTCTTCAAGCAAATTTTTTCAGCATCTCTGGACTTACAATCCGATGAACATAAAAAAACTTTACTAGTAGCACGTAAGAGCCACAAAGAAGACACAGTGATTGTTCTGCCGGGAGATGTTACCGTTGGCGGTTCTTCTTCACTGATGGTAGCTGGTCCTTGCTCCGTAGAAAGCGAACTACAGACCCGCACCGTAGCTGCAGCCCTGCAAAAGGCTGGTGTACGTGTTATGCGTGGAGGTGCCTTCAAGCCGCGGACTTCACCTTATGACTTCCAAGGTCTAGGTATGGACGGCCTAAGAATATTACGTGAAGCAGCAAATGATTATGGCCTGCTGACGATCAGTGAAATTGTAGATCCAAGACATATTGAAGAGTCCTTAGATTACGTAGATATCATCCAGATCGGTGCACGGAACATGCATAATTTTGAGCTGTTAAAAGCGGTCGGAGAAGTCAATAAGCCGGTGCTGCTGAAACGCGGATTGGCTGCTACGCTCGATGAATTCATACATGCAGCGGAATACATCATGTCTCGTGGTAATACACAAATCATGTTGATTGAACGCGGAATTCGTACGTATGAAAAAGCGACCCGCAACACGCTCGATATCTCAGCTGTGCCTATCCTTAAGCAGGAATGCCATTTGCCAGTTTTAGTCGATGTTACTCACTCCACAGGACGCAAAGACATTCTTATTCCTTGCGCAAAAGCCGCACTCGCAGCTGGAGCCGATGGTATTATGGTCGAGGTGCATCCTGATCCTGCAACTGCATTGTCCGATGCCGCTCAGCAGCTGAACATTGATGAATTCAACACCTTCTTCAATGAAGTGAAAGCTTCCGGGCTTTACCGGTAATCTAGAAATATAGAATTTGAATGATATTTCAAGGATTCGCTAGAAAATGATGTGAATAAGCGCTTACAAGTCTAACTAATCTTTTTGTTAAGGTGAAGACGGGTCGAGTACAATTAGCAACATTAGCGTTGCACCGGCCCCGGGTCTTTTCTGAAAAAGGTCCACACATTTTAATAGTCACAGGAGGAAATTAGATTTTGAAGCAGCTTACCTTAAATAATGGGTGGTTTTCTAACACTCGAACCGATATTTTATCGGGGATGACCGTAGCCGTTGCGCTGATTCCTGAAGCGATCGCTTTTTCGATCCTGGCGGGAGTAAGTCCGATGGTTGGTTTATATGCCTCTTTCTGTATTGCGATTGTAACCGCACTTGCCGGAGGCAGACCTGGAATGATTTCGGCGGCTACAGGGGCTATGGCTCTGTTAGTCGGAAGTCTCGTACTAGAACATGGAGTAGAGTATCTGTTCGCGGCAACTGTACTGGCTGGGGTGTTTCAGATATTGATGGGGATGCTAAAGCTGGGCCGATTTATCACTTTTTTGCCACAGCCGGTCATGACGGGGTTTGTCAACGCGCTGGCGATACTGATTTTCATGGCGCAGCTTACTCATTTTAAGGGACAGGGCTGGGTGATGTATGGACTGGTAGCTCTGACATTGCTTATTATCTATACGGTTCCTCGGTTTACCAAAGCCGTACCCTCAGCACTTGTAGGGATTGTTATCGTTTCTATTCTTAGCATCGCTCTTCATCTGGACGTAAGAACCGTAGGGGATATGGGGAATATTACAGCAACTTTGCCACTATTCCATTTACCGCAGATCCCGTTCACGCTGGATACTCTGCTTATTATTTTGCCATATTCACTCTCGCTGGCCGTAGTTGGGTTATTGGAATCACTGATGACAGCCACCTTAATAGACGATATTACAGGCACAGGTAGTGATAAGAACAGAGAGGCGAAGGGACAGGGGCTGGCGAATGTAGTCACTGGTTTTTTCGGAGGGATGGCAGGCTGTGCGATGATTGGCCAGTCAATGGTTAACATGAAGTCAGGAGGACGCACGCGTCTGTCCACCTTTGTGTCAGGGATTTTTTTATTGTTCTTAATTATTGTACTTGGTGATGTGGTGAAGCAGATTCCGATGGGCGCGCTCGTCGGCGTAATGATAATGGTCTGTATCAGCACCTTTGAATGGGGCTCGCTCAAAACATTAACCCGTGTTCCGCTAAGCGATGCGCTGGTTATGATTGTGACGGTGGTCACCGTGGTGGCTACGGACAACCTTTCTATTGGAGTATTGTTTGGGGTTCTGCTAAGTGCTTTAACGTTTGCTTGGAAAATAGCTTCGATCCGCCTAACAGTTCAGGAAGCTGCCTCTTCCAAAACATATGCGGTTTCCGGCCAGCTGTTCTTCGGCACGACAAGTCACTTCATTCATGAATTCGCCTACGATAGCGATCCGGATCATATTATTATCGATTTTTCACACTCCCATGTGTGGGACCAATCTGCAGTTCATGCCATAGCGAAGACGATGAGCAAATACGCTGAGCATGGTAAAAAAGTTACGATTACCGGACTGAATGAACAGAGCTCACAGCTGGTTCAGCGGGTGGGATTATCATTACAGTAGGACATACAAGAAAATAACGGATACCTGAAAAAAGATTGCGCTATATGCGTGATCTTTTTTTTTGCAGATATTAGCTGCAATAGAAGATGAGCAAGATTTTACTTTCGGTGCAAACTGATATAAAGTATAAAGTGGATATTGTTTATCCGCTTTATGCGTGGATGATGTAATCTCCAGTTTGAATCAAGCTATTTACGTAAATCGAGGTGCTGTACATGCATATGAAAACAGGGGTAGAACAGTCAGTGTATGCACTGGTTCTGCTTAACATGCTGCCGGACAAGGCGGTGCTGTCTGGAGAAGCGATTAGCCAGCAGCTCGGAGCATCGGCGACCTATTTTCAGAAACTATTAAGAAAGCTGGTAACCGCAGACATCATCACGTCTGTTCCCGGCATTAAAGGTGGCTTTAAATTAAAGAAGAGTCCTGAAGATATTCGTGTATATGACGTTTACCTTGCGGTGGAAGGCCAGCAGTCGCTGTATTCATCCAATGGTATTCTGGTAGACATGTTGGATTTGGAAAAAGAAGATAGCTGCTGCCTGTTAACCAATCTGATGGAAGAAGCTGAATCCTCTTGGAAAGCTGTATTAAAGCGGGAGACGATTGCTTCGTTGTCGGAGGAAATGCGCGGTGAACGCTTTAAAGATAAGATTGCAGCCTTAGAGGAATGGGTCAGCAATAAAATGGTCATTTAACCAAAGAAGGGATGTATTCGCATGAGATTAAGCGTATTGGATCAGGCACCCGTGACAAGTGGTAACACAGCGGAAGGTGCTCTGAAAAAAGCAGAAGAACTGGCTATTTTAGCAGATGAGTTGGGATATAGCAGAATGTGGATGGCTGAGCACCATGGCGGAAATACGTTTGCGAGCTCAGCACCGGAAGTAACGGCTGCCCGTTTAGCCGCTAAGACCAACCGTATTCGAATCGGCACCGGCGGTGTAATGATGATGCATTATTCTCCGCTTAAGCTGGCGGAAGTATTTAAAACGTTAAGTGCTTTCTCCCCGGGGAGAATTGATTTCGGTGTGGGACGAGCTCCTGGTGGCGATACAAGCGCCATGTACGCTCTGTCTGAAGGCCGTGAGTTAATGCTGCATAATATGTATGACAAGCTTGGCCTTACCATGCAATTGCTTAGTGATCAGATTCCAGAAGATGAGCTATATGCCAAAAATCTCGCTGCTCCAACGAAGGTGGCGCTCCCTGAAGTATGGTTGTTAGGCTCCAGCGGCAACAGTGCGCGAAAAGCTGCACAGATGGGAGTCGGATACTCCTTCGCGCAATTTTTTAATGGTGCGATGAGTAATGAGATCTTGGACCATTATCGGAATAACTACCAGCCTTCAATCTTTATGGACAAACCAGAGATCAGTGTATCCTATATGGTGACCACAGCAGAAACGAAGGAAGAGGCCGAGTATGAGGCTTTGCCGCAGGATATTTTCCGTTTGATGATGAGTAAGGGTAGAATTACACAGGTGCTGACACCAGAAGAAGCTCAGAACATATCGTTATCGGAAATTGACCGGATGTCAATCAAGGAAGGGCGTAAGATTCATTTGGTTGGTGCGGTTAAAGACATCGCCGTACGCCTGCAAGAAGAACAAGCACAATATGGTTTCCAGGAAGCGATGATTTGCAGCATTCCGCATTCGCAGGAGAAACGGCTAGAGGTTTACCGACTACTGGCGCGTGAACTGCTAGGTTCTTGATTCTGGATAGCTAACCTTAACCCGCATTTAATGCGGGTTTTTTGTATGCCCATTTAGCTTTTTAATCGACACATGCCCTCAAAAGACAATAAATTAACCCTCCCGCCTCCGAAAAGTAACAATTATAATGCTAACTTCCTCTATGATTAATGAAAGATTAAATTTTAAAAAGAGGATAGGAAGTGATCAAGAGATGTTTCCTTTACATAAATCCGTTACGCTGACAGCTGTGCTTCTAATTAATCTGCTGGTGGGTTGCCAACAACAATTCGATCCATCCCCGGTTCAACCGGTGGCCAACGGCCACACAACAACACCGAGTCCAACAGACACCGTTGCTGGCCCCATTAAACTGGAGTGGAAGCTGGTGGATACAATCCCCAAAGTAACTAAATTGAATATTAGCCCCTTGGGCGCTACTTTGATAACTGAGAAAAGACTAGATGATTTCGGAGGAGTCAAGGTGAGTGTGTATACGAGGGCTAGTGACGAAGACTATGTGTATGCCAGAATTTCTACTTCCCAAGGACAATACAGTCTAGGGGCGATAGGAACTTATAATTATCGTCAACCGGAGGATATCAAGGTAGAAGTAGTGGGACTGTTTAGAGAAAAGGTGCTGAAAATCACCGGAGGACTAGGAGCAAACAACTCGCTAAGCAATTATTACTTAATCAACGAGAGGGGGAATTCCGCGGGATTGCTGCAGATCGATACCGGACATTCCAGAGAGCTGGATGTTAATCAGGATGGATCTATTGAGGGTGTATCCGCACATGGAAATCCGATGAGTGCCTACATTTACCGCTGGAATGTTGATCACGCTGAGATAACTTACGTTAATGATGCTTTAAAGGCGGACTCCGTGGTGCTAACAGATGAAGGGATATATGAAGCTTCTAATATCGGGGACAAGCAGAGCAAAAGATTTCGGTTAACCCAAGAAGGACTGATCCCAGAGCGGTAACGCCATGACCACTGCTGCTGAAATATTTCCTGCGACCAGTTACCCCCAACCTCCGTATAGAGGGTTAAGCTTAAATGATTATCCATAATCTAGGAGGGGTATTGGATGAATATGCAAATGAATCCGAAATTGAAACAGCTGCGTCCGGGAAAAATAGTTAGCGGTGTTGCAGCAGTGCTCATTGTATTGTTGATCGGCGCGAACTCTTTTGTATCTGTAGAATATGGGCATGTAGGTTTGTACAAAACCTTTGGCAAATTAAATGACAATACGTTGTCACCCGGCATTCATTTTAAAGTTCCGTTTATTCAGACGGTGATTCAAGTCAATACGCAGGTAACGAAAGCGGAGACCGATACTTCAGCCTCTTCAAAGGATCTTCAGCCCGTATCCACACATGTGGCGGTGAACTATTCCGTAAATAAGGCTTCCGCCTTTAATCTGATGAACAATATCGGAGGTAATTTCGATAATGTAATTATCAACCCGGCTATTCAAGAAATCGTTAAAGAAGTGACAGCCAAATATCCAGCAGAAGATTTGATTACACGTCGTGATGTAGTATCGAGTGAGATTAGTGAGCATTTAACTGCTAGGCTGGCAAAATATGACCTTATCGTCAACGATATTAACATCGTTAACTTTAAATTCTCGGAGGCGTTCAATCAGTCGATTGAAGCGAAGCAGGTCGCTCAGCAGCAGGCGCTAAAGGCGGAGAACGATCTTCGTCGGATTGAAATCGAAGCGAAGCAAAAGATCGCACAAGCTCAAGCCGAAGCCGAATCTTTAAGACTTAAGAAGCAGGAGGTTACACCTGAGCTGGTGCAGCTGAAGCAAATAGAGGTCCAAGAGAAGGCGTTAGAAAAATGGAATGGCGTGCTTCCGTCAGTAACAGGAGGAGCCACTCCATTTGTGGATATTCAATCCCTGACTAAATAATTCATTGTTGGATTTCTGATTTATTTTACAAATTGCTGTTCTGTGTTTGAGTTCGCAGCTGTCTGCTTCAACAGAGTGTTTGTCATCCCTTGACGCTTACGGACTCAGGATACATTATTTGTAAGTTTTTAGGATTTGGAGCAGGGTTTCGGACTCCAGTGGCGCTATACCTTAGGTAGAGGTTCGGATTTGGTGTTTTTTATGCCAATAGCGACTATGGAGTCCGATAGTTTCCCAAATGTGGGATTATGCCGCCTAATAAGATCAGCTGTGTCCGATTGTGGATCGTACGCAAAAATGCTCCCTATTTAACCTTATGTAATTCCGGGTTTGGCAATACGGACAGTCCGTAGTTTATTAGGATCTGTTCCTCTGATGGGAAAGCCCTACTTCTATAGAAGTAGGGCTTGTTATGCTATTAATATTGATAAAGCATTGTAGGAATTTGCCAACCCGCGCCAACCGACCAGAAGAAGACATAATCGCCACGTTTGATTCGTCCGTCTTCGACGCCACGTTGGAAGGCAATAAAAGGACTGCTTGTAGCTGTATACCCGAACTCGTCACCTACATAGATGAATTTTTCATCGGTAAGTCCAAGACCCTCTTGGATGAGTTGGATATTTTTGAGAGAAAATTGTGAAAGGCAGAAGGCAGATATATCATCTGTAGTCAGGCCGTTTCTTGAGAGAAGCTCTTTCATGTCTGCAACCGCCGCATTTACACAAACTGTACCGTCAAAGGGTGTCCAGCGTATCCGAATTTGCTCCGGTGTAATGTCTTCGTGATAAATATTTGATAGACCGCAAGCAGGGAACATAATGTTCTCTGAGCCCTCAGAGTCGGTGTAATAAAGGGAATCTATAAATCCTGCATGCTCGTTGCTGCGCTCCAGAATCACTGCTGCTGCGGCGTCCCCAAAGTTAGGGTAAGTAATTTCATCATCTGTATTGCAGTTCACCGAGCTATAGTCGCTTCCCACGACGAGCGCGTACCGGATGCTAGGATTAGCCTGCATATAACGACTTGTCTGCTCCACGGCAGACACCATTCCTGCACAATTGGCATTGGAATCTTGCGTAATGGTCCGATGTTTACCTTGAAGCATACGGTGCAGCAGGAGTGCGTTGGTAGGATAGGTATATTCCGGTGTCTGTGAAGCGAACATGATCATATCCATATCTTCACCTTGTAAATTGGCTTCTTGTAGCGCTTTTTGGGCGGCCTTAAGTCCCATCGTTAGGGCATTTTCACCCTGTTCTTTTACGATGTACCTCCGGTCACGACCCATGACTTCTAGGAATCGCTTGATGTCCTTGCCCATACTCTGGAAATGCTCCAGATAATAATCATTAGATACGACATGCTCCGGATGGTAATAAGCTGCTTGGCGGATGGTTATATGTCCCAAATGAAACCTCCTATGCTTCAATAATTTCGTAATTTTCTAATTTCGTTGCCCGGGCTACTCGGCTTAGCTGCATTTTTAGGACAGGGCTTTTGGCAATAATGAAGGTTACTTTTTTAAATCCTGATTCTTTATACAGTATGTAGCATTGCTCAAGCATAGGAAGAGTGTCCGGCGAGGATACGTTTAATGTCTTGCAATCTAAAATGATCTCATATTGTGCTGGGTCAAATGTACTTACGATCTGGTTGTACTCCTGAATGAAGCGCCCGGCGTCCTCACGTGACATAGAACCTTCCACTTGTACATTCAGTTTTTTGGCTGCAGCGTTTGAGGTGAAATTAAAGTTTCCCATTTTAAATCGATCTCCTCCTAAATTTGATAAAAGAAAAAAATTAAATAAATAGGCTAAAAAACCCATTTATATAGATATTATCGTATTTTTTAATGGGAAAGTTTAGGGGGATCATCCTTTATATTTTAAAAAATACAAGTAGGTATAAAATTAACTTGAAAAGATAATTTAGTAAATAAAGACCTGCTCTAAGTGTATTTATATTAGTTAACCTAGGTTAGGGTGGGGTCTGATCGCCCAGTCGACTTTGCAAAGCAGAGTTCTATTGGTATGATTACAGAGATGAAAAAAACTCACTATCCAAATCATGGAGGAATGACAAAAATGAGCGAAATTACACTATCGCGGATTATTGATCATACACTGCTTAAAGCAGATGCACGGAAAGAAGATATCGTTAAATTGGCAGAAGAAGCAAAAGCCTATAAGTTTGCTTCGGTCTGCGTAAACCCTGCTTGGGTAGCTACTGCCCATGAAGTGTTGAAGGATACGCCTGAGGTTAAAGTCTGCACAGTTATCGGTTTCCCGCTTGGATCCTCGACAACAGAGACCAAAGCATTTGAGACTACCAATGCTATTGCTAATGGCGCGGGTGAGGTGGATATGGTCATCAACATCGGAGCGCTGAAAGATGGTAACGATGAACTGGTTAAACGTGATATTGCAGCAGTTGTAGACGCAGCTCGCGGTAAAGCACTGACTAAGGTCATTATCGAAACCTGTTTATTAACGGAAGAAGAAAAAGTCCGTGCCTGCAAGCTTTCTGTTGAAGCTGGAGCAGACTTCGTAAAAACATCCACAGGCTTCTCTACAGGTGGAGCAACGAAGGAAGATATCGCGCTCATGCGTGCAACGGTTGGACCGAATGTGGGTGTGAAAGCTTCCGGTGGTGTACGTAGTGCGGAAGACGCACATGTAATGGTACAAGCAGGTGCAAGTCGTATTGGTACTAGCGGCGGTGTTGCGATTGCTAAGGGAGAAACAAGCCAAAGCAATTACTAATAGAAGATAAGTAAATCGTTAGCGGTGAGATGAGGTGGACAAGCTTTATCCGCCGCTATTCTGTTATTGAAAGCGTTATCTGATTTTTGTCGGATATGATTTCCTACTAATAAATCAAAATATAATAATTCGCACCGGAATAATAAGATTTTTTTTCTTTTCAAATGATGTCATTTATGAGAGAATGGGTAAAATAATTATTTGTTAAAGATTTCTATTCTTATTTATAAAGGGAGGAAATACCTATGTCAGAAGACCGTAAGCTGTCATTTGAAACTTTGACTGTTCATGCAGGCCAGGAAATTGATCCAACTACTTTCGCACGTGCTGTACCGCTTTATCAGACCACGTCTTATGGATTCCGTGATGCGGATCATGCAGCGGATCTGTTTGCGCTCAAGGAATTCGGTAATATTTACACTCGGCTGATGAATCCGACTACAGATGTATTTGAACAGCGTCTGGCAGCACTAGAAGGTGGAGCAGGTGCACTTGCTACAGCTTCCGGGGCAGCGGCTATTTCTTTTTCCATTCTAAATATTGCGGGCGCTGGGGATGAAATTGTATCTGCGGCCAGCCTGTACGGTGGAACTTATAATCTTTTCTCTACAACGCTGCCTAAGCTTGGTATTAAGGTGCATTTTGTGGATTCGGATAATCCAGAGAATTTCCGTGCTGCGATTAATGATAAAACTAAAGCTTTGTATGCAGAGACCATTGGTAACCCACAGGGGAATGTGCTAGATATTGAAGCCGTAGCAGCGATCGCGCATGAACACGGAATTCCTCTCATTGTGGATAATACGTTCCCAAGTCCATTTTTACTGCGTCCGATTGAACATGGAGCTGACATCGTTGTCCATTCGGCAACCAAATTCATTGGTGGACACGGTACATCTATCGGTGGAATTATTGTGGACGGTGGTAAGTTCGACTGGAAGGCAAGCGGTAAGTTCCCAGGACTTACAGAGCCTGACCCAAGTTATCATGGCGTTGTTTATACGGAAGCTGTGGGACCGATTGCTTATATTATCAAAGCCCGCGTTCAATTGCTTCGTGACCTAGGTGCTTCTATTTCACCATTTAACTCTTGGATGCTGTTGCAAGGGCTCGAAACACTTCATTTGCGGATGGAACGTCACAGCCAGAATGCGCTGAAGGTTGCGCAATATTTGGAGGCACACGCAGACGTAGAGTGGGTAAGCTATTCCGGACTTCCTACTCATCCATCTCATGAATTAGCACAAAAGTATTTACCTAAAGGCCAAGGAGCGATCCTTACCTTCGGTATTAAAGGTGGAAGTGCAGCGGGACGCAAGCTGATTGAAAATGTGAAGCTGTTCTCACATTTGGCGAATGTCGGTGATTCCAAGTCATTGATAATCCACCCTGCAAGCACAACACATGCGCAGCTGTCGGATGAAGAGCAAACCACAGCCGGTGTAACTCCGGAATTGCTACGTTTATCGATTGGTACGGAATCCATTGATGATATTATTTATGATCTGGAACAGGCCATTGCCGCCAGTCAACAATAGAACAATGAAGTTCAAGGAAGGCATCTGCTGCTATGCGGCGATGCCTTTTTTTTGTGATTGAATAAGGATAAATTATTCACATGATTTGGCAACGCTTGCATATTTCATGGGAGGTTCCCGTATTTATAAGTGTGGTAATAAGATGTCGGTGACATCATGTATATTAACTTGGCGTACCGGCAGCAATCCAAAGATAAAGGGTGGGTGCGAAGATGAAGGGTGAACGTCAGCAGGATGGTTTTCGGAGTAGTGAAGAGCGCCCGTTCAAGTTCATGTATAAGGCCGGTGATCGGGCTCTAGGGATGGAAATGAGCCAAGCCGGATCCGTTGCTTCCGCTGCCGCAGAATTTATCACCGGAGTAGAGCAGAAGGATGTTGTAGAACCTTTGAACCGTTCTTATTTTAAGCGGCCTGGGGAACAGTCGGCCTTCTTAGTGCTGCGTGAAGGACGAGAAGAACGTGATGAGCGCCCTACTACAAGGGAAGGAACAAGATCCGTCCAAGCTGGTCCTTGTCTGATACGAAGTGAGGAATGGCTGCTCGAACCTGAGTTGTTCTGTCTTTATGAGAACTGGTTATCCAGTGAAGATGAGCTGCAGACTAATCGAATGCTGCAGCGGATCTATTATCGATTGCAGGCAGCTACCACAGCGCTGCTGGAATCACCGGATGGTGAATGGGCAGCAGTCACCTTGCTGCATCCAGAGGAGCTTGCGGCGCAGCCCGCAAAGCTCGCCGCGCTTCAGGACGCGCAGCTCGAAGCGCTTTTTACTGCGTTGGCGGAGAGCCAGCGTCAAGGCGGCGATTGCCGCCTTGACCTGCTGGCCGCCTACACCGCAAGCGGAGCCGAATTCGCGGCGAAGCGCGAATTCATCGAGGTCGTGGCCGATCAGACACTCGGCCACGCTTATGCGGCGGCGTGCCGCATCGGGGCGCTGATCGCGCCCGATGTGGAGCCCTCCGCCGCCGCGGAAATCGCGCGCATCGCCGATTTCCTAGTGCTCGACGGCGCGGCGAGCGAGCTCGCGCCGGAAGAGGCCGCCGCAGAGGGCTTCGCCCTGGCGGCGGGGAGATCCTTGCCGCCGTGCGGAGCGTGAAGCCGGCGGCGGTAGTTCTCGCCGCGGGGACTCCGGCGGCGTCGGCTTTGGCCGATCTGTATCAGATCGGCCTCAGCGGGATCTTTTGCAGCGCCGGTCAGCGGACCGAAGCGCTGCTTAGAGCAGCCTGCCTGATCTGGATCGCCAGGCAGCAGGAAACATTGGATACTGCCGCCGGTGGAAGGCAGTAGGACAACAGCGAAGCGGCTGTCATATAAAGCCGCTTTCTCTTCTAAATAAGCCGATTCGTTTCATTTAGAATCGATAAAAAAAGAGCAGTGATTCTCTTATTACGGAGAATCACTGCTCTTATTATTAGAAGGTCAATACTCTTCGTTATTGAATGATCACTGTACTAGTTATTAGAGAATCAATGCTCCTCGTTATGATCGTTTTGATTACCTGTCTTCATCAACAGTGTGACATCATTCGCTTCAGCTGAGGCTCACGGACTCAGATGACCCTATTTGCATATTTTATGCTTTTTGAGCACAGTTTCGGACTCCAGAGACATTATTCGATAGAAAGAGGCTCATATTTGGTGTTTTTCAGACCAATAGCTGCAATGGGGTCCGTTAGCAATCCAAATTTGAGAAAAAGCTACGTTTAAGGTCCGCTCAGTCCGCATGCTTCCTACTCCAACAGTGTACTTGTACCCGATAGTGACGCAGTCCGCAAGCTCAGTGTACATATCCCCGATAGTGACGCAGATTGGATGCATCCTACTCCAACAGTGTACATATCCCCGATAGTGAATTAGTCAGCAAACTTCCTGCTTCATCAACAATATACTTGTATCCGATAGCTACTACGTCCACGTAGATTTTATCTATTCAAATGAAACTAAATGTAGATCGAGTAAGGTCGTCCCGTGACCTGAACTTTCATTCATGATGGCGACTGTCGTCAGGGTCAAATCGTCTTGCCCCAGTCGATTTGCTTTCAGACCCTCATTCATTTTACATAAAAAGGATAATCGAATTGGCAGCTCGAATCTATTAGCATCCTACTGAAAAGAGGCGCTATACATGTCCGCAAATTTTAGAGTTGCCCTGAAGAAGGTTGTTGATCATTCTTACGACATTGAGATCGGTGAAAGATTATTTAACTCATTAATAGAGGACTTAAAACGAGGAATCGTAGAGAATGTTAGCAAATTCGCGATTATTACGGATTCCAAAGTTGAAGCGCTATATGGACAAGCCTTGCTGGAACAGTTGATTCAGAACGGTTTTCGTGCAGAGCTGTTTTCTTTCCCAGCCGGAGAAATTTCCAAAACCCGTGAAACGAAGGCGCAGTTGGAGGATCAGCTATTAAGTCGTTCTTATGGCCGAGATAGCTGTATTATTGCGATTGGAGGCGGGGCGGTAACAGATTTGGCAGGTTTTCTGGCAGGGACATTTGGCCGGGGAGTGCCGAGTTTGAACTATGCAACTACCCTATTAGCGGCAGCAGATGCATCCATTGGCGGAAAAACAGGCGTAAATACACCGGTCGCTACCAATCTAATCGGTGTATTTCATCAACCTAAAAAGGTATATATCGACTTAGTCACTTGGAGAACACTTCCGGTTCGTGAGTTCCGTAGTGGCTTGGCTGAAACGATCAAACATGCCTGTATCGCCGATGCGGGATTTTTCGAGTTTTTAGAGCGAAATATGGACAAAGTAGTCACCGCGGAAGGTGAATTGGTATTAGATCGAGAGGTTTGCGAACAGATTGCACTTCATAATTGTGAGATCAAATATGATGTAGTAGAGAAGGACGAGCTAGAGAGTAACCTGCGTCAGGTTCTAAATCTGGGGCATACCGCAGGACGAGCGTTGGAGGCTTTAAGTGGTTATGAATTGTTACATGGCGAGGCCATAGCGATTGGACTTTCGATTCAGGTGCAGTTAGCAGAGCGCTTGGGGTATGTAACTTCGGACCAAGTCCAGCGTGTAATTGCATTGCTACAGAAGGCGGGTCTGCCAACTGAAATCCCAGCAACCATTACAGACAGAATGCTAATCGATAAGATGTACACAGATAAAAAAGTACGTAAAGGGCGGATACGATTTGTATTCCAAGAAGGAATCGGCTCGATGAAACGTTTTGAAGATGGTTCTTATTCAACTCCAGTTGAGGAGCATGTCCTAATAGAACTTTTAGATAAAATTCGCCACTAAGCAGGCAACTAACTCATATTCAGAAATTTATGGCGGTTAACCGAATAGATAGGCTTTACTTTTTCATTCATAGTGGTATGATTAAAATATAAGTTGCACTAAGGAAATATAGTTGTACTATTGCAACAACGATTATCATTCTCACTACCTATAGTTATCAATCATGCTGTCCCGGCTAAGCCGGGGCAGCATGTGTCATTTTAGGGGTCTTAATAATGGCTCTCATTCTCACTTGGCAGAAGTAAAAATCCACAAAACAAAGCGTATGCTTCCGAAGCAAGTTTTGTTGCGAAGTAGAGTCAATGAAGTAAAGCTCCACAAAAACTTTAAAGGACGGCGATTATTATGCAAGCAACATCAAAACATTTACCCAAGCAGTCATCTATCTCTGGCAGCATGAAGAAGCCAGGCGCTCCAAAGCGTCGATTCGATCCGCGTGCCATGCTTAGCAATTCCGAAATGCAGGCTGCTCTGGGCAGCGGGCTGCTTATGCTTTTTGCTTGGTCTGTTGGTGGATGGTCAGAAATTCTTTCCGTAGTGCTCTATGTCATTTCTTATACGATTGGTGGCTGGAACAAGGCAAAGGAAGGTGTAGAAACGCTCATCAAAGAACGAGATCTCGATGTGAACCTATTAATGATTGCAGCCGCACTAGGTGCAGCTTCCATTGGGTACTGGAATGAAGGCGCCATGCTTATTTTCATTTTTGCACTCAGTGGAGCCTTAGAGAGTTATACGATGGAACGTAGTAAAAAGGACATTTCCTCGCTGATGGCGCTCAAACCGGCTACGGCTATGCGCATTGAACAAGGAAGCATGAATGAGGTAAATATTGACCAGCTGGTGATCGGAGATCTGCTGCTTGTGCGTCCGGGAGATTTGATTCCGGCAGACGGCAAGGTATATCGGGGGGAATCGGCCGTAGATCAGGCTTCTATTACGGGAGAATCGGTTCCTGTAGAGAAATGTGCCGGTAGCGAAGTTTTTGCAGGCACTGTGAATGGAGAAGGACCCCTTTATATTGAGGTAACGAAAGCAGCTGAGAACACCCTTTTTGCCAAAATCATCAAAATGGTAGAAGAGGCAGAAACGGAAGTTCCTAACTCGCAGCGTTTTATTAAAAGACTTGAAGCCATCTATGCACGGGTTGTCGTAGCCTCGACGGTGGCATTGATTATCCTTCCACCGTTTTTGCTGGACTGGAGCTGGAGCGCAACCTTCTATAAAGCGATGGTTTTTCTAGTAGTAGCTTCACCTTGCGCTTTGGTTTCCTCCATTATGCCAGCGATGCTGTCGGCCATCTCCAAAAGTGCGCGAAAAGGGGTTCTTTTTAAAGGCGGGGTCCATCTGGAAAATATGGCACGCACAACAGTCGTGGCGTTCGATAAGACAGGGACGCTTACAGAGGGAACTCCACAAGTAACTGATTTTATTGCAGGTGAAGGCTACAGTCGTCAAGAGTTGCTAACGGTTAGCGCATCCATAGAGCATATGTCCCGTCATCCACTGGCGGAAGCGATTGTGCGTAAAGCGGAAGAGGAAGGTCTGGAGCTACGGGGAGTGGAAGACAGTAAAACAATCACAGGCTGGGGAATTGAAGGTCAAATAGCCGGACATCTCTGGAGAATCGGGAAATCTAATTTGCTCGATGAGCTGACTCCATCTGCTATGAATTCTGAACTGGAGCATTGGAAACTTAAGCGGCAGCAGTTGGCTGAAGAAGGGAAGACCGTCTCCATCATTCTGGATGGTGAGCAAATTGCCGGAATGATTGCTTTACAGGATACGGTTCGTCCACAAGCAGAAGCCGCAGTGCGGAAGCTGCAGGAGCTTGGGATTAAAGTGGCAATGCTTACCGGTGACCGTGAAGCTACAGCTCAGGTTATTTCAAGTACAACTGGAGTAGATATGGTATTTGCTGATCTTTTACCGGAGGATAAAGTGAAGCATATCAAGGCACTACGTGAAAAGTATGGTCACGTTGTTATGGTGGGTGATGGTGTGAATGATGCACCTGCTTTGGCGACTGCAACTGTAGGCATGGGAATGGGCATGAAAGGGAGCGGCGCAGCACTCGAAATAGCCGATGTAGTGCTTATGAATGATAATATAGAAGAGATTGCTTCAACGATATCATTGGCGCGTCGTTCGCAGCGTATTGTGAAGCAAAATATGATTTTTGCTGTGACTGTGATTGCGGTGCTTATGATCAGCAACTTTGTGCAAGGGATCGCACTTCCTTTTGGCGTGATTGGTCATGAAGGCAGTACGATATTAGTGATTCTAAATGGACTGAGATTATTGAGATAGTATTTTTCAAAATTAAATTGTTCACAAAATAGTTTCGGAACTTGGGAGTCTGGCATATTGACATATTTGCTTTCAGTTATCATAATTAACACTACATTATAATTATTTTAAATAAGAAGCGACGTCATTGCCGTTTAGCTCAAGGAGGACATAGATATGTATAAATCAATAATTGTTGGTACTGGACCGGCAGGATTAACCGCCGCTATCTATTTGGCTCGTGCCAATTTGAACCCATTAGTAATCGAAGGACCCCAACCGGGTGGACAATTGACCACTACAACAGAAGTGGAGAATTTCCCTGGATTTCCTGAAGGAATCATGGGCCCTGATTTGATGAATAATATGCGTAAACAAGCTGAACGTTTTGGTGCGGAATTCCGTACCGGCTGGGTGAACAGTGTAGAACTTGGAGAGCGTCCTTTTAAGCTGAATGTTGAAGGAATGGGCGTTCTTACCACAGATACATTGATCATTTCCACTGGCGCTACGGCAAAATACCTCGGTATCCCAGGGGAGCAAGATAACGTGGGTCGTGGTGTGAGCACCTGCGCTACCTGTGATGGATTTTTCTTCCGTAATAAAGAGATCGTGGTTGTTGGTGGCGGAGATTCAGCACTTGAGGAAGCTGGCTTCTTGACTCGTTTTGCTTCTAAAGTAACTTTGGTGCACCGTCGTGGAGAATTGCGTGCTTCAAAGATCATGCAGGATCGCGTTCGCGCTAACGTTAAAGTAGACTGGAACCTGAATCGCACTCCACTGGAAGTGACTTCGAGCGACAGAGGCGTGAATGGACTAAAAGTGCTTAACAATGAGACCGGAGAAGAAGAAATCATCGAAGCAAGCGGCGTGTTTGTTGCGATTGGTCACCACCCTAACACCTCTTTCTTAGGTGGACAGATCACAACCAATGCGGATGGCTATATCATGACGAACCCAGGCACTTCCGAAACCAATATCCCAGGCGTATTCGCATGTGGTGATGTGCAGGATACTCGTTACAGACAAGCGATTACTGCGGCAGGTAGTGGATGTATGGCAGCTATGGATGCTGAGAAATATATCGAAAGCTTGGAGCACAGTGCAGTCATTCTATAATTTGGTTTGAAAAGCCCTAATGCTACAATAGATATCATCACTGTATATCTTTTATAGGAGGTCATACCATGGAGAATGTAATTGTATATACCTCAACGAATTGCCCACATTGCCGTCAGGTGAAGAGCTTTCTGAGCGAAAAAGGCGTACCCTACGAAGAACGCAATGTCGAGCAGAATGACGATTTTGCGCAGCAAGTATGGGACATGGGAGTAAGGGCTATTCCTGTAACTGTAATCGGTGAGCATAAAATTGTTGGCATGAACAAAACTCAGTTCGACAAAGCACTTACAACTGTTTAAAAATATAAGAATTTATATGCTGCACAACTATAATATCCTTATATTTCTACGAGAAACCGCTGTCGTCTTAATAGGACGACAAAGTCGTTTCTTCTTGTTAAATAAGATTTCCGTAAGGAAATTGTAATGGACCGCTTCCGATCAGGAGGCGGTCTTTTTTGACATATAAGAAAGCATAAGTTTCACATACGAAGGTGTTTATGCTTGCGATCTTTAAGCATACAAAAAATAGCCTGACGCTTCAGTGCGCAGACTATTTTTATGAAAGTAGATCTAGAAGTAGAGTTTAGGTTTGAGTGAAAGATGTAATGATCTGAAATAGCACGTAAACAGCAGCGCCACTGCCAATAAGAATAAAGCCTGATTTCTTTTTAGCTTGAAAAAAACGGAGCACGCCGAGGCTGATCAAAGGGGCAATTATGAGCAGAAAAAGCAACACAGTGATGAACATCTGTGCCGAGATGTCAGACGTATCAACATAGGTCATGGACTCGCTCTCCATTTCAAAAAAGGGGTTGTAGTGATAAATGTCACACTAGCTTGACCTTTATTATATAGGATTTCTGTTCTTTTTACTGCACTTTTGCTTCACTCAAATGCGTCAATTTTACGTCAATTAATTTAAAATATAAGAATTTATATGTTCCACGCTATAAATTATTCTTATATTTCTCACATAAACGCGTACCATTATGGATTATAGGGTCACCCGAATATCGCCTAAGAAATGCATAACGGCTGAGAAACCAGCACCGATCATCGTTCCACGGCTTCCGAGCTTAGAAAATGTAATTTCGAGTTGCTGCTTATGGTAAGGAAGAGTACGCTCAGCTACAACCCGGCGCAGCGGCTCACCTAGCCATTCTTCAGCCTCAGACAAGGCTCCACCGATCACAATAAGCTCAGGATTGAAGCTATTGATTAGATTGGTCACCCCGATACCGAGATATTCGCCCATCGTTGAGAAGTGATGCAGGGCGTCTTCTTGCCCGTTGGCAGCATAGCGAACCAGCTCTGGCGTAGTATGGGCAGGGAGGGAGAGATCGGGATTATCATAAGTTTTCTCCGAGGCATATAACTCCCAGCAGCCACGACTGCCGCAACTGCAAGGCTTGCCTTGGGCTTCAATCGTCATATGTCCGGTTTCGCCGGCATATCCTCTTGCACCCTTGTAGAGCTCTCCACCAATAATAATTCCAGATCCGATCCCTGATCCCGCACTGATGTAAAGGAGATGTCTTACCTCTCGTGCCGCGCCAAAGTTGAGTTCACCCTGAGCGCCCGCGTTAGCTTCGTTATCAATGGTGACAGGAACAGAAAATTCAGCTTCCAGTATCGCTCGCAGGTCGACCATTTCCCAGCCAAGGTTGGGAGCAAAGAGTACAACACCATCTTCATCCACCATGCCGGGGACACCTACTCCGATGCCGACGATGCCGTAAGGGGATTCAGGAGCACTGACAATCAAGCCAGAGATAAGCTTTTTCATTTGTTCCAGGACGTAAGGGAAATCATGATTGTCTAAGGAGAAGTCGCTTTCGTAAAGAATGCCCCCGCTCAGATCACATAAGACTGCTGTTAGCTGCTTTACCCGTAATTCTATGCCGATTACACTACCAGCCATCGTGTTAAAATGCAGCATTAACGGTTTGCGGCCACCGCTTGATTCCCCAGGTCCGACTTCAGTTACCAATTCTTGCGTGCACAGCTCGGCTACCAGATTGGACACCGTAGCTTTATTCAGTCCGGTCATCTCTGAGACCTTCGCGCGCGAGAGTGGAGAGTGTCTTCGAATGGTATGTAGTACGATCGATTTATTTATTTTTTTGACCAGCGCTTGGTCACCAGTAACCTTCACAAATCACACATCCTTCTTAAATTATAAGAAAGTATAAGCTTCACGGTATACTTTCTCCTTATAATTCTCGCATAAACGCTTACCGTCCTTAAAAGGACGCTAAAGGCGTTTTAGCTTGGCATAGTTCCCATTTGTTGTATGCCACTTAGTCTAGAGTGATGTGCTGGAAATTGCAATACATAGCGTTTAGAGGAAATTTTCCAACAGGGATCTTCTATATTTGGGTAGGGGAGAAAGTGAGCTTGAGTAGTCCAAAAAAATGGATATAAAAAAATATCGAAACTTTGTTTAACCAATATACAAAGTTCGAAAGATGTGTTAAGATGATCCTGTAAACGCTTGCGGGCGAAGCATAAATTGAGGAGGATTACACAATGGCTTATTTTGAGAAAGTGAACAAAATCTCTTACGAGGGAAGCCGTTCCACCAACCCTTTCGCATTTAAATTCTACAATCCTAAAGAAGTCGTAGCCGGCAAAACTATGGAAGAACATCTGAAATTTGCAATGGCTTATTGGCATACATTAACTGCTGGCGGTTCTGATCCGTTTGGCGCTGAAACTGCAATTCGCAGCTGGGACAAATTGAATGGTCTTGATAAAGCTAAAGCTCGCGCTGAAGCAGCATTTGAATTTATGGACAAGATGGATCTGCCTTACTTCTGCTTCCATGATGTAGATATCGCACCAGAAGGCGCATCTTTGCGTGAATTCTACAGCAACATCGACACTATCGTTGATATCCTTGAACAAGGCATGAAGACTTCCGGCAAAAAATTATTGTGGAATACAGCTAACATGTTCACTAACCCACGTTATATGCACGGTGCAGGTTCCACTCCAAATGCTGATGTTTACGCACATGCAGCAGCACAAGTGAAGAAAGGTCTGGAAGTTGGTAAACGTCTGGGCGCTAGCAACTATGTATTCTGGGGCGGTCGTGAAGGCTACGAAGAATTGCTGAATACAGATATGGGTCTGGAACAAGACAATATTGCTCGTCTGTTCAGCATGGCTGTTGATTACGCTAAGGAAATTGGTTTTGACGGTCAATTCCTGATCGAACCTAAACCAAAAGAGCCTACAAAACATCAATATGATTTCGATGCAGCAACAACAATTTCGTTCTTGCAAAAATACAACCTCGACAAGCACTTCAAGCTGAACCTTGAAGCTAACCATGCTACGCTTGCAGGTCATACTTTTGAACATGAACTTCGTGTAGCTCGTATCAATGGTATGCTTGGATCACTTGACGCTAACCAAGGAGATACATTGCTTGGTTGGGATACAGATGAATTCCCAGTGAACATTTACGATGCAACACTCACACTTTATGAAGTATTGAAGAATGACGGTCTTGGCAAAGGCGGAATTAACTTCGACGCTAAAGTACGTCGTCCTTCCTTCGAGCCAGAAGATCTGTTCCTAGCACACATCGCTGGTATGGATACTTATGCAAAAGGCTTGAAAGTAGCTGCTAAATTGATCGAAGATCGCGTATTCGAAGACTTCGTTGACAAACGCTACAGCAGCTTCACTGAAGGCGTTGGTAGAGACATCGTTTCCGGTAAAGCAACATTGGCTTCTTTGGCTGAATATGCTTTGAACAATGAGAACCCACGTCCTAACCAATCCGGACGTCAAGAATACCTGAGAGCTACACTTAACCAATACATTTTGGCTGAATAGTCTTTACAGGGAGCTTGAAGCTTAGGCTTTGAGTCCAGTTTGAACAAATGCAACGGGGGTTGCTGAAGAGAGCATTCTTCGGCAGCCCCCTTTTTGTAGTCAAAACTAAGCGGATGCTTACGAAGCGAGTTTTATTCGGAGTATTTCAACGAAGTAGCGCTCATAAAACTAAGTGGTTGCTTACGAAGTAAGTTTTGCTCGAAGTAATTCAGTGAAGCCTATGCTCACAAAACTAAGCAGGATGCTTACGAAGCGAGTTTTGTTCGAAGTAATTCAATGTAGTCTATGCTCACAAAACTTTTAGGAGGTCAAAAATGAAATACGTTATAGGTGTAGATTTGGGCACTAGTGCAGTGAAGACTGTTCTAGTGGACCCACAGGGCAAGGTGGCTTTTGAGCATTCCGAGTCCTACCCGCTAAGCAGACCACAGCCGAACTGGAGCGAACAAAATCCAGAGGACTGGGTAAAAGGGACCCTGGTCAGTCTTCGTCGTCTGATTGAAGTATCGGGCATAGACCCGTCACAAGTTGACGGTCTTAGCTTCTCTGGGCAAATGCACGGATTGGTGTTAGTGGATAAGGAAGGTCAAGTGCTTCGTCCGGCCATTCTTTGGAATGATACTCGTACTACTGCACAGTGCAGAAGAATAGAGAAGACGCTCGGAACAAAGCTTATTGAGGTTGCTAGAAATCGTGCACTGGAAGGCTTCACGCTTCCTAAAATTCTATGGGTACAAGAGAATGAACCTGAGGTATTATCACAAGCGTATCAGTTCCTGTTGCCCAAAGACTATGTGCGTCTCCGGTTGACCGGTGATTACGCGATGGATTATTCTGATGCTGCAGGAACACTTCTATTAGATGTAGGTTCTAAAACGTGGAGTGCTGAAATTGCTGAAGCTTTTGAACTGCCACTTTCCCTTTGTCCTAGACTGGTAGAGTCCTTTGAACAGACGGGAACGTTATTGCCGGATATTGCGGAAGCGTCAGGTCTTTTATCTTCAACAAAGGTATTTGCTGGTGGTGCGGATAATGCATGTGGAGCACTTGGAGCAGGTATCCTTGGTGAAGGCCGGACGATGTGCAGTATTGGAACATCTGGTGTAGTTCTTTCCTATGAGAGCAACAAAGATTTAAATCTCGAAGGCAAAGTCCATTTCTTCAACCATAGTGAAAAAGATGCCTACTATATCATGGGCGTTACTCTAGCGGCTGGGCATAGCCTTACATGGTTCAAAGAAACCTTTGCGGCAGACATGAGCTTTGATGAATTGCTAAGTGGGGTGTCCTCCATTCCAGCGGGTAGCGGCGGACTGCTCTTTACACCTTATATCGTAGGGGAACGTACACCACATCCAGATGCGAATATTCGCGGAAGCTTTATTGGTATGGATTCAGGGCATACATTGACTCATTTTACACGTTCCGTATTAGAAGGCATTACCTTTTCGCTACGTGAATCTATCGAGATTGTACGTGATTCAGGCAAAGAAATAACCGAAATCATTGCAATCGGTGGCGGGGCTAAAAATGAGGCTTGGCTCCAGATGCAAGCAGATATTTTCAATGCATCCATCGTGAAGCTTGAAAGTGAGCAAGGTCCGGCTATGGGAGCAGCGATGTTGGCAGCTTACGGAAGCGGCTGGTTCACATCCCTTAGTGCATGTGCAGAAGCTTTCATCCGTCCTGCGGATGTGTATAAACCAGATCCGAAGCAAGCGGCAATTTACGACGGCTTATTCAACCTCTATCAGGAGGTCTACGGTCAGACACGTGAACTGAATAACAAGCTGGCTGCATACCGCCAATAAATAAGGAAGCCGAAAGCGTTTATGCTTGATATGTCTGATGAAAAAGGTCTTTCGCATATGGCGAAGGACCTTTTTATGACCATCTCGTTTATTGATTTGAGGATGGACTGTATTCGAAGTTGTTGCCGTTCCTATTTTTCTTCTGTAAAGTATGGGGTATCTCCAGGGCGGCATTAAACTCTGCATGAGATAGTGAAGGTTTCGGGGGGCGGAAGGCCATGTTCCAATGGATTGTTAAGCTGTTGAATGACATCAAAATCCGCAATAAGCTGTTGCTTGCTTTTTTACTCACCACTTTACTACCGGTATTACTTGTAGGCGGTTATCTTACGTTTGAGATGAGGACCATGGCGTTTCAGAGCGCACTGGAACAAGCTTCAATCAACGTAGATCGGGTGAAGAAAAGAACGGAAGAAGTCATCGGTGTATCTCAAGATATCGCATATCGCCTTAGCAATGATGCACGGTTAAAAAGACTTGCCATTCGTCAGTATGTTAGCACTTATGATGTGGTGGAAGCTTACCGCGATTACTCGGATATGCGTGAGTACCTTAGGTTGTATAAAGATATATCCAACATTCGCTTATACACTGACAACGCTACGCTGCTTAACAACTGGGAGCTGATCAATCCTTCACCTGAGATTAAGGAGAGCCAGTGGTATCAGAGAGCACAGCGGTACGATAGTCTTGTCGGTTGGGAATATATCGAAGATGAGCGTGATAAGCGGAATTATTTAAGTCTTGTTCGCAAAATTGAGCTGGAGGGCTCCAGTAAGATCGGTGTACTCGTTATTAATGTGAACAGTCAGCAGCTTGCATCCATTCTAAGCCAGGAATCTTTTGATACCATGATCGTCGATGATCAAGATAATATCATTGCAGCGAACCGGAAAGATCGGACAGGTAAAAAGCTGGTGGATGTTTCTTTTGACACGAAGCTCTTGGGGCAGGGAAGTGGAAGCTATGAAGCAGTAGTAGATGGTGAAGCCTCCAAAATTGTGATCGAGGAGCTTAAACCACAATCCAGCCGAAATGCGCTACGAATCATATCTGTTTTTTCGATTGAAAGTATAGTTAAAGAACCCAATCAAGTGATTAAGCTATCGATTACTGTAGTTGCGATAAGTGTTCTATTGGCCTTTTTAATTATATATAGCTTCTCCTCGTTATTCTCACGACGATTGCTGCATTTAAGCAGACATATTAACCGAGTCAGTACTGGGGATTTTGATACGACATTAAAGATTGATGGCAAGGATGAAATCGCCCTGTTAGCTCGTCAATTCAATTCCATGGTACGCAGCATTAACGATTTGATGTATGAGGTACAGGAATCCAATGCTCAGAACAGTCTGCTGGAACAGAAACAAAATGATATACGATTCAAAATGCTGGCAAGCCAGATTAACCCGCATTTCTTGTTCAATGCACTAGAGGCGATTCGAATGGAGGCTCACATGAAGGGGCAAGTGGAAATTGCTCGTGTGGTACGTCTTCTAGGTAAAATGATGCGCAGTAACCTGGAGGTAGGCCGAAGTAAAATTTTGCTTAGTCAGGAATTAGAAGTGGTACGTTGTTACTTGGATATTCAGCAATTCCGTTATGAGGAGAGGTTGAAATATCAATTTACTATAGACCCTGCCGTTGAATCCCTTTATATGCCCCCACTTCTTATTCAGCCACTTGTCGAGAACGCAGTAGTCCACGGACTGGACAATAAGATGGAAGGCGCATTTGTGACGGTGGAAGTTGTACAAGTTGGGGATCATGCTAAATTTACGATTACAGATAACGGAGTAGGAATATCTCCAATTCAGCTAGAGGAATTACTGAACACGCTTGAGCGTAAGGAAGAGCGCGAAGGTGAGCGAATAGGACTTCGTAATGTACATGACCGGCTAAAACTATCCTACGGTGCAGAATATGGGCTAACGATTGAGAGTAGACCTAATGTAGGTACGGTTATTTTCTTTTGCATACCAATGGAGGACAACAATCTATGATAAAAGTGATGATTGTCGATGATGAGCCGAAGCTGCGGGAAGGACTAAGAAGTTTGATCCCATGGGAGAAGCTCGGTTATACGGTGGTAGCTACAGCAGCTAATGGCTTGCAAGCGCTTGAAAAATATCATACCTTCTACCCGGAGCTTATCGTTGCTGATATTCGTATGCCTGGAATGGATGGTCTGGAAATGATCAGTGAGCTTCGTAAAGAAGGCTCAGAAAGTCATGTGCTCATTTTGAGTGGACATGCTGATTTTGAATATGCTAAGCGGGCGATTGGTTATCGGATCGACGGTTATTTGCTGAAGCCAGTCGATGAAGATGAGATGATCGTATGTCTGGAAGAACTGCATGAAACGATCGAGCAGGAGCAGCGGTTCAGTGACTGGAATGAGGAGGAGCCCGCTCGTAATAGAGAAACGTTACTTCGAGCACTACTACAGCCAACTTCAGAGGACAAACTGGAAGAGCAGAACCTCAGTAGACATGTGGATGCGCTAGGGCTGGAACAGGGGAATTATGAAGTCATTCTCATTGAGTTAAGAAAAACAGCTGGTGCAAATGATGAGGATCTCCACGGTATCAAAACAGTAATGGAACAGTATTTTAGTAGTCATCCTAATGCTTCATTTTTTACGTTATCGCAGTATATGGGTATTCTCTTGAAGGATCGGGACCAGAACGCGAGCAAGCGAGAAGAATTATACAAGGAATTATCTGTAACGATTGGCCAGAAGGGATACGACTTCATTGCAGTAGCGGGGGGAGTAGTAGCCCGACCCGAAATGGCGGCAGAATCTTTGAATGCAGCACGTGAGCTGTTAAGAAGCGCCTTCTTCTTCAAGAAGGGAATCATCATCAGTGCAGATCCTTCAGGATTTCTGATGGAGATGAAAGAGGAGACTGAAGAGGAGCAGGAGACGGAGAGTCGTCTGCTGCTTGCAGTAGAAACCGGAAGTCTGAGCGCGATCCGACCGATCGTGCAGACCATCTGTGCTGAGCTTGTAGCTGAGGGCAGCGATGAATTACGAATTAAAGAGACCTTTGTGAGACTTCTTAGTACTGTGCTGGCCCGTCTGGAGCCTATGTATCCGGAAATTCGCACCTATGCAGCAGAGCATTCCCCTCCGATAGGTGAGCTTTATCAAAGTTATTATTTGTCTGATTTGCAGGATCAGGCCGTCTCATTTCTTGAAGAAATTGCGGGTCAGATGACCAGTGGGCGTGGAAATGAAATTAAGAAGATCACGGAGATCATCAACCGTCGCTACAATGAGAACCTAAAGCTGGAGACCTTATCCGAGTTATTCTGCTATAACAGTGCTTATCTCGGTAAAATGTTCAAGAACACCACAGGAGAATACTTCAATACGTACGTGGACAAAGTGCGGATTGAGAAGGCTAAGGAATTTCTGACGCAAGGGATGAAAGTATACGAGGTGGCTGAGAAGGTAGGGTATATGAACCCTGATTATTTCAACGCTAAGTTCCGAAAATATGTAGGAATCTCTCCAACTTCTTATCGAAAAAGCATCTAAGGATGGTGTGGTGTTCTTGTCTTGTCTGTTATACCCGTGGCTGAGGTTCAGGAGTTTTTCTGAATCTCAGCCCGCGGGTCTTTTTTTTGTTTTTCCTAATCCACCAATTGTACGTGGTGAAGTATTAATGTAGTTAAATAGACACCTGCTTAAGCTTATGCAGGTGGGGATCTAATGCAGTTTCTTTTGAGCTTCGGTTCAAAAAAACTGCTGGGAACGGAGTGAAGAGGAATTTTTGGAGCTGCAGAAGCGTTGATAGCTTCTAACTTTAAAAGGGCGACTGGTAGAAGAACGAAGAGGAATATTTGGAACTGTAGAAGCGGAGCGTTCGCCTTTATCCTCGGATTTCTACCGCGAGAAGCGGTTTAAATCAGGAAATCTGAGGATAACAGCGATCGGAAGTCCAAAGATTCCTCGTAGTGGCTGGTTACCAGAAGCCTAGTTGAAAAATTCGAAGAAGCAAGCGATCGGAAGTCCAAATATTCCTCGTAGTGACTAATATCCAGCAAGCAAAGTGTTTTTAGGAGTCCAATCCAAAGAATAATGCAGACGCCAGCAGCATTAGCCCCTCTGTGTCGATGAGCCGAAATGAGAATTCACCACGGACAAAAATCTCTAATTTTCACCTGATTTTAAGTCGAATTTATAGGGTACTGCAATCGCTTACAAAGTTTTAGAATTGAGACATAGAGAGGAGGGGCTTTATGAAAGCGGACACAGTAACTGCTCAAATCCCGCCGGACACCCGAATGCGCAACAAAAAGCCTGCTTCAGGAGGACGGTTTTGGAGAAGCTTTAAGAATCAAAAGTATTTGTGGATGATGTCGATACCTTTTGTGATCTGGGCATTCGTCTTCAGTTATCTCCCATTATGGGGCTGGACGATGGCTTTTCAAAAGTACAAGCCCGCACGTGGCTTTTTTGAACAAGAATGGGTAGGTTTTGAACACTTTAAGACACTGTTCAGTGACTCGCAATTCCTTCTGGCGCTGCGTAATACGCTGGCGATGAGTGGAATGGGCTTGGTCGCAGGCTTTATCTTTCCGATAACGTTTGCAATATTGCTAAACGAAGTTCGCCTCGGATTTTTTAAACGATTTGCTCAGACGGTCTCGTATTTGCCCCACTTTGTATCTTGGGTGGTTGCAGCGGGAATTGTAACTAAAATGCTATCTAGTGAAAATGGTCTTGTAAACGATCTCTTGTTAACAATTGGATTTATAGACTCACCTATCCAGTTCATGGCTCAGGGCCATCTCTTCTGGGGAATCGTTACTTTATCAGATGTGTGGAAAGAAACCGGATGGAATGCGATTATCTACCTTGCGGCCATCTCGGGTATTGGACCTGAACTGTACGAAGCGGCCCGAGTAGACGGTGCCAGCAGGCTCCGCCAGGTATGGCATATTACCCTTCCAGGTATCCGGCCGACAATTACAGTGCTACTCATTATGTCGATTGGTAATTTGCTGAATATCGGCTTTGAGAAGCAATTCTTGCTTGGAAACAACCTCGTTACCGACTATTCTCAGGTGCTGGATCTGTACTCTCTGAAATACGGACTAGGCATGGCGAGATATTCCTACGGTACCGCGATCAATATATTCAACTCAGTGATCAGTGTAATCCTGCTGTTTACGATTAATGGAATCTTCAAGCGTACAACTAAAGAGAGCCTTCTGTAACACAGAAGGCCCTTCTACCAATCGTGGCTGCAATATTGCCCTTTTCATGAAAGGAGAGCGTTACAGTGGGAAACACAGCTATCACCGGAAAGTCGTGGTCAGACCGGATCTTTGACTTCATAGTGTACTTTGTAATACTGTTCGTGGTTGTAATCACGATCTATCCGTTTCTGAATGTGCTTGCTATCTCGCTGAATGATTCAGTGGATAGTGTGCGCGGCGGTATCACCATTTATCCTCGGGAATTTACCTGGGATAATTATTTGAAAATCTTCAGTTTCGCGGGGCTGATGACCGGGTTCAAAATATCCGCTTTGCGGACAGTCATCGGTACTTTGTTCGGACTGATCAGTGCCTCGATGCTGGCGTTTACGATCAGTCGTCCTGACTTTGCAGGCCGCAAGTTCGTCTCCACATTCTTGGCGATGACCATGTATATCTCTGGAGGAATGATTCCAATATACATGCTGATCAAGGATCTGCACATGATGAACAGCTTTGCAGTCTACGTATTGCCTGGATTGGTTAGTGCCTTTAATGTCTTCGTTATCCGCTCCTTTATTGACGGCTTGCCGTATGCACTGCAGGAATCGGCGAAGCTGGATGGAGCGAATGATTTTACCATTTACTGGCGTGTCATCCTTCCGCTGATGAAGCCGGCTCTAGCAACAATCGCGCTGTTCCTAGCGGTAGGTCAATGGAATGCATGGTTTGATACGTATTTGTATAATGGTTCAAGCCCTCATCTGACGACATTGCAATATGAACTAATGAAGGTTCTGCAGAGTACAACAAGTGGTAATGGTGGCGATTATCGCTCCAACATTGCATCTCTAGCTTCGAATCAGGTCTCGCCAGAATCTATCAAGATGGCAATTACGATTGTCGTAACCGTGCCAATTTTGTTGGTGTATCCGTTCATTCAGAAATATTTTGTTCAAGGTATGACACTTGGCGCTGTGAAGAGCTAATCAAAGCTAACAGGGGAGCATAGTCTCCCCTAAGCTTTAAGAGTGTTTTGTATCCGTTTTCTTTTCTTATGGGAAGTTTTGGGATAAGTATTAACAGGATTTATCTGTGATACGATAGATAAACAATTTTAAGGAGGGTTTATGTAATGGGGAATAATAGAAAAATAAAAGCTAAAGCAACTGCACTTACACTTACTTCTATTATGATGCTCGGCATGCTCGCAGGTTGTGGTGGAAACAACGGCAATAACGCAGCTGGAGATGCAGCTGGAAATGCAACAAATAAGGGGAATGCGGCTAATTCGGCCAATGCGGTTGAGGATACTTCTCCGCTCACGATGACTTTCTTCAGTGCTGACCCTAACCCGAACTGGACAGGCATGCAAGACGAAGTAGGTAAAGTGATTACGGAAAAAACAGGAGTTACCTTGAATGCTGAATACGCGGTTGGTGACCCTGCTCAGAAAGTAGCGTTGATCGCAGCGAGTGGTGATTATCCGGATCTGATCAGTGCCAAGACCGACGTAAGCAAGCTGGTGGATGCAGGCGCAATGCTTGATCTGACAGATCTGATTGAAAAATATGCTCCGAACATCAAAAAAGTATTAGGCGAAGAAGGCATGAAACGCTCACGCTACAGTGACGATGACCACGCGATCTATGCTATCCCTACGTATGCGGGTGTGGATAACAAATACTTTGATGCTGGCGGCGGATTTGAGCTACAGCACCGTGCTGTTAAAGAAGCTGGATATCCTGCAATTAAAACTGTCCAAGATTATGAGAACGTAATCAAGGCTTACCTGGAAAAACATCCAACCGATGAAAATGGTAACAAAAACATCGGTCTGACCCTAAATGCAGATGATTGGTACATGTACATTACAGTAACTAACCCAGCATTCACTACTACAGGCTCTCCTGACGATGGTGAATATGCAATTGATATCGACACACAAGAAGTAACTTATCACTTCCGTCGTCCTGCTGAGAAAGAATATTTCCGCTGGCTCAACCATATGAACGATATCGGATTGCTTGATCCAGAAAGCTTTGTTCAAAAGTATGATCAGTACAAAGCGAAAATCGCTACTGGCCGTGTTATTGGTTTGATTGACCAAGACTGGGGTTATGGCGATGGAGAAAAAGCATTGAAAGCTGAAGGTAAGCTGGATCAAGGATACGGACACTATCCAGTAACCTTGTCTGAAGAGTACAAAGAAACTTCCTTCTGGCCTACAGGCTTCATGGGTGGTAACGGCATTGGGATCAGCGTAGATGCTAAAGATCCAGTACGTGCAATTAAATTCTTGGACTACTTAGCTTCCGATGAAGGTCAAGTATTGGTTAACTGGGGTATCGAAGGCAAGCATTACAACGTAGTGGACGGCAAACGCGTCATTCCTGAAGATGTGAACAACCGCAAATATAATGACACTACCAATTTCCAAAAAGAAACCGGACTTGGCAATGTCGGATCAAACTACGCACTGCTTAGCGCTCACTATGGCGACGGTGTATTGGATCCAACTGGAAACTACTATACCACTCGCTTCCCTGAGCAAGTAACTGTAAGCTACAATGCGGTAGAAAAAGAAACACTTGCTGCCTATAAAGCAACAACTTGGAAAGACCTCTTCCCAAATGAAGATGAATTCAAAGTTAAACCTTGGGGTGCGGCATGGAACATCACGATCCCTGGGGATAGCGAAATTGTCGTTCTCGACAACAAGCTGAAGGATATCAGTTGGAAACGGATTCCTGAAGCGATCTTGTCCAAACCAGCTGATTTCGACAAAGTTTGGGAAGCTTACATGGCTGAACTGGATAAAGCTGGTGTGACGAAAGCTGAAGATTTACGTGAAGAGCTGGTTAAACAACGCGTGAAACTTTGGAATGAGTAATTGCTGAATCACGACTAATAAAATAAAAGCATGAAGATGGCGGGAAGTCCGAACGAAAGTCCGGGCTTCCCGCCGATTTCTTTTCATCTGTAATTATAGGATTGGAGGAATAAACGTGGGAGAGAGCAAACACACTGGACGGCATGGGCTCTGGTACAAGCAGCCGGCGGCTGTATGGGAGGAGGCACTGCCCGTGGGTAACGGCCGTTTGGGCGGCATGATCTTTGGCGGAACAGAAGAAGAACTAATTCACCTAAATGAAGACACCCTATGGTCGGGCTTTCCACGGGATACAGCTAATTATGAGGTACTGCGTCATTTGGCTCCGGTCAAACAGTTAGTGGCAGAGGGAAAATACAAGGAAGCGGAAGCGCTGGTAGATGCCAAGATGTTAGGCAGACGGACCGAATCCTATCAACCGCTCGGAGAATTGCGAATGAAGTTCAATCTTGCTGGTCCTGTAGAGGATTACCGGAGGGAGCTTGATTTGGATCAAGCGCTTGCCACGGTATCCTATACTGCTGGGGATGTAAGGATTGTGCGCGAAGTTTTTGCCAGCAGACCAGATGAACTTATAGTCATTCATATCTGTGCAGAGGGGGAAGAGGGTCTGGGCATTCTACCGGATTTCTCGATGGCTCTGACTTCGCCGCATCCTTCTCGATCAGAGATTACTCCTGACGGTATGCTGATGATGACCGGCCGAGCTCCATCGCATGTGGCTGATAATTATGTAGGAGATCATCCGCGTGCCGTATTATACGAAGAGGGTCTTGGCATAAGTTTTGCAGCTGCAATGGAAATTCGTACGGATGGCGGAAATTGTACAGCAGAGAACGGCTTGTTGTTGGTTTCAGGTGCGCGCTCCATTACGATCCGTCTAGCTGCAGCAACCGATTATGCCGGGTATGACCGGATGCCAGGAAGCGGCGGTAAGCTACCTTCGGAGTTGTGCCTAGAGCAATTGGCTTTAACCTTTGTTGGGTATGCAGAGCTAAAGCAGCGCCATCTAGAGGATCATCAGTCCTTGTACCGCCGCGTGGAGTTGACGCTTGAGCCTTCTTCCTCCCAGATAGAGCTTCCCACGGATAAGCGAATGGCACGGTACCGCGAAGGTCAGACAGATTCTGCGCTAGAAGCGCTGCTGTTCCAGTATGGCCGCTATCTGATGATTGCTGGCTCACGGCCGGGGACGCAGGCTCTGAATCTGCAAGGGATCTGGAATCCCTATATCCAGCCGCCATGGAACAGCAATTATACGACCAATATAAACACTGAGATGAACTACTGGCCAGCCGAGTTATGCGGATTGGGTGAATGCCATGAACCTTTAATAGATTTTATTACGGAGCTTAGTGTGGCTGGCAGTCGTACAGCAAATATTCATTATGGCGCACGTGGCTGGACGGTGCATCATAATACAGATTTGTGGCGTATGACGTCTCCGTCAGACGGCAAGGCGATGTGGGCATTTTGGCCAATGGGAGGGGTTTGGCTCTCTCGCCATCTTTGGGAGCGTTACGCTTTCCGTCCAGATGAGGAATATTTGCGAATCACAGCTTATCCTCTATTAAAGGGAGCCGCATTATTTTGTCTGGATTGGCTGGTAGAGCTGCCTGATGGAAGATGGACGACAGGTCTGTCTACCTCACCAGAGAATGTATTCTTGACTGCTAATGGTACGCCATGCAGTGTTTCAGCTGGCTCAGCTATGGATTTATCGCTGATCGCTGAGCTGTTCAAGCACTGCATTCAGGCTGCTGAGATTCTGAATACCGATGCCCAGCTGAGGCAGGAGCTGCGCCAGAAACAGGAACGACTCGCTCATCCTGGGGTTGCACCGGACGGACGTATTCGTGAATGGAATGAGGATTTTGCTGAACAAGAGCCTGGACACCGCCATGTCTCCCATTTGTATGATTTATATCCCGGGAATGTAATTAGTCCTTCCTCAACACCCGAGCTAGCGAAGGCTGCATCATTATCACTTAAAAAACGCTTAGAAGGCGGGGGTGGACACACGGGCTGGAGTGCAGCTTGGCTGCTTAATCTGTATGCGCGTTTGAAGGATGGTGAGAATGCGTATGGCTGTTTACGTCGTATTTTGCAGGATTCCAGTCTGCCGAACTTATTTGGTAATCATCCTCCTTTTCAGATTGATGGTAACTTCGGAACTACGGCTGGAGTTGCTGAGATGCTCTTGCAGAGTCATCAGGAGGGGCTTGAATTATTACCTGCTCTTCCAGAAGGATGGTCCGTCGGTAATGTAAAAGGGTTGGTAGCACGAGGTGGCTTTATCACGAATATAGAATGGAACGAGGGGCGCTTAAAGAAGGCAGAACTGACCTCTACTCATGGACAACTATGTAGAATTGTTAGTCGCGAGCCTTTACTCATTCAAAGACCTGATGGTTCACGAATAGGGATAGAAATGGAATTTGAAACCGTAATCGGAGAGACCTATAGCATTACACCACTAAGCGAATAAAACACATCGGTCTAGCATATAGGCTGTTCTCAGAGTAGAATTATTTCTACAGGGAGCAGTCTTTTTTTACCTAAGCGCTCATTATCTATTAAATGGTAGGGTTTATGATAAGTCTATGGAGCCGGAGGAACGGAATATATATGTGGAAAAAACGTTTCACATTAGTAAAGATCATTCTGGGAGGAGTGATTATATTCGCTGCTATTCCACCGATGATTTATTGGGGCTGGGGTCATGCTTATGCAGCTACTAGTTCACCAACCCTTCGTTCTGTAAATGAAGTAGCGCAGAAACTAACGGGTGCGATGAACAACCGTAGGGAGACCATTACTTTTACTTATGAGAGCAAAGCTTCAAATTTGAAAACGAAAATACAAGCGGCCTTGGATCAAGCGATGGCTAGTGACCCTTATTTGTATTACATCATAGACAGCTACGGATATACTTATCGAGGGAGCGCAAGCGCTGTAAAAGTTACGGTAGAAGTGAAATATCTGGAGACTCTGGAGCAGACCGCTTTTGTGAACAAGGAAGTGAAAGCTGCGCTGAAGAAGATCATTACGCCGGGCATGAACAATCATCAGAAGGTGAAGGCTATCCACGACTGGGTTGTGCTTCATCTGAAGTATGATACTTCGTATCGCAAATATACGGCATATGAAGGGCTGAAGAGTGGCAGTGCCGTTTGCCAAGGTTATTCGCTGTTGACCTATAAGCTGTTAAAGGAAGCTGGATTCACGAATAAAATCGTTGAGGGTACGGCAAAACAGCCGGGAGGACGCAGTCAGTTGCATGCCTGGAATCTTGTGCTATTAGACGGACGGTGGTATCACCTCGACACGACTTGGGATGACCCGACACCCGATATAGCTGGCGTGGTTAGTACTGCGTACTATTTGAGGACGGATGCACAAATGCGTCAGGACCATAGCTGGACGAAGTCTTATCCGGCAGCTTCGGTAGGCTATCATAAGACCTTGTCTGCGCTTGTGGAGCGTGGAGGACAGAGTGCGGCCGTGTATAAACTGCTTCAGAAGGATCTCGATTATGAGCTATATGCCGAGGAGCTAATTGTACGTTCGGCAGAAGATTTGAGCCGGTTAGTTAATAAGGCAGTCACCTCCGGTGAGGTGTCCTTATTATTCCGTTATCAAGGGAGTGGAACACGGCTTAAGAATGACCTGCAGGAGCTATATAAGCTTGGACTAGAGGATGTATCTTACTCCAGTTCTGCTTTTGACAATACGGGCGACCTCAAAGTGTATGTGACCTGGGAATAGAAGGATAACAAAAAGGGACATCCCATAAGCTTAAATGGCTACGGGACGTCCCTTTTTTTGTTTTTTTATTGGGTCTATTTTATTCTGGGTGAGTACTTAGGTCGCATTTATCCAAAGGAATAATATTACTCTTCCGGAACCAGCGATAGCCGACCCAGATTAAGACAAACAACGGCAAGCTGATATAGGAAACGGCGATACCATACCAGTCGATATTTCCACCTGAGAAGGCGCCCATATTCTGACCGAGAATAGCTACAATACAAAGCCCTAAGGCAAAGATAGGTCCGAATGGGAACCATCTAGCACGGTAAGGCAGTTCATCTAGTGAATGGCCCTGTGCTATAAAAGCACGTCTGAAACGGTAGTGGCAGACCGCAATGCCCAGCCAGTTAATAAATCCGCACATCCCAGAGGCGTTCAGCAGCCAGTTATATACGGCACCGTCACCAAAGAATGAAGCTAGAAAGGCGAGCATTCCGACAGCCGTAGTTACTAGCAAAGCGCCAACAGGGACACCACGGCGATTGAGCTTGCCCAGTGCGCGCGGAGCCATGCCATCTTTAGCCATTGCATACAGGACACGAGTAGAGGCATACATTCCGGAGTTCCCGGCAGACAGTACAGAGCTGAGAATAACGGCATTCATTACGGATGCGGCAATTGCAAGCCCGGCCTTATTGAACACGATCGTAAACGGACTGACTCCGATATCATCGATGCCACCGCGCAGCAGATCTGGATTCGTATAAGGAATCAGCATTCCGATTACAAATATGGCAAGGATATAAAAGATTAATATACGCCAGAATACTTGGCGGATCGCAATTGGGACGTTGCGACGTGGGTTCTCGCTCTCACCAGCGGCAACGCCGATTAGTTCGGTACCTTGGAAGGAGAATCCGGCTGCCATAAAGACCCCGACGAAGGCGAAGAAGCCACCGTGGAAGGAGCTGCCCCCGATTTGGAAGTTACTGAAGCCGACGGCTTCTCCACCCATAATGCCGAATATCATGAGGACTCCGACAACGAGGAAGGCGATAACGGTAATGATTTTGATAATGGCAAACCAATATTCTGATTCCCCGTATCCACGAGCAGATAGGAAGTTAAGGCCGAACATCAGCAGTAGGAACACCAGACTCCAGAGAAAAGAAGGGCTGTCCGGGAACCAGTATTTAATGATGACGGTAGCTGCTGATAGCTCTGCTGCAATCGTAACCGCCCAGTTATACCAGAAGTTCCAACCGATGGCGAAGCCAAAGGCCGGGCTGACGAAACGAGTGCCGTAGGTACTGAAGGACCCGGAGTCCGGTAAATAGGTGGCGAGCTCCCCAAGACTGGTCATGAGAAAATAAACCATTACACCCACAGCCGTATAAGCTAAAAGGGCCCCACCAGGTCCTGCTGAAGCGATCGCTCCGCCACTGGCTAGAAATAGACCCGTACCAATAGATCCGCCAAGCGCGATCATGGTTAAATGTCTTGCTTTGAATGACTTTTTTAGCCCAGGCTGATTCATGTTGCCTTGCGCTAGGTTTTGCTGCTTGCCCTGCATGAATATGACACTCCTTATGATCTAATCTTACTGTTCATGAACGGGGAGCGCTGAGCTGCTGACTCCCGCAAGGCGGGAGGTATACTTCGTGATTTCCAGAAGGTTATGGATGACTGTACGAAACATACAAATTCTGTAAACGCAAAGAAGCCGCAGACTATATCTGCGGCTTCCATCTATACAGCTCCGCATCATACTCCCTGTTAAGATAGCGCAACACATTGCAGTCTGCTACTTACGCAGGCTGTACAATGTGACAGTTCCGTGCCTTTCGGCAACGGCCCCAGCCCGCACCGCTGTAAGAGCTACAGCGCAAGCTTCGGCAGATATTCCTTTCGGCGTGATTCATAGACGGCTCTAACGTCTCCACACGCGTACTCTTTATATCCGCGACCTCTACCTCATCTTAGTATGACGAGGCTATCTTTACTTCATTCATTTATAAACAACAGGAATTAGTATAAAGCAAGTTTACATCTCAAAGCAATGACAAAATCAGGTACTTCCGTGTTAATTACGACGGCGTTCTGACATCTGCTGCCACACCGTGCCCGCTGCAGCTTCACCTGAGGCGATGCGCTCCAAAGCCATTTTGGCCTGAAGGCCAACCTCGAACTCTGGATCATCCGCTGCAAGTGTGAGCGCATCTTGAGCTTCGGATGTGCCAACTTCATAAAGGAAACGAGCCGCGCGCCAGCGGACAAGCTTGCTCTTATCCGTTAGTGCCGCCGTCATCACTGGCGTGGCGGCAGGATCGCCGATGTCGGACAGGGTATCGCCTGCCGTACGTCTTACGGCTGGCGCACTGTCTGCCATCGCCTCATAGAGCAGCTCCATCGCTTCAGGCGTGCGAAGATCGCCCAGATACACGACCGCAAGCCTGCGAATATGCAGCTTGGGATCGTGTAGCGCCGCCTTAAGCTCCGGCAGGAGCTCCGCCGTCGGCGTAAGATCCTCTAGCGCGGCGTAGCGCACGCGCCAATCCTCATGCTTCAGGTCTCGCAGCAGCTCATCCTGTGTGCGAGTTCGTCTTTGCTCGACGAACTCACCCTCGGCTCCGTGCGCAATGGCTTGCTGCACGAGAGAGTCGAGGCGTTCCTGCGGATACGCTGCCTCGATCTCTTGCTCGACCTCGCGCGCAATGTCCGCGGGCTCGCCATAACGCACGCCGTAATCAGTGAGCTTACGCTCTTTGATCATTACGGCGCTGGCCACATCCATAACCGCTTTAGTAAAGCGGTTAGCTAAGGATATGCGCTCTTCATTCGCGCCCGTTTTGACGCGGATTTGCATCGGAATTCCGCGGAACAATTGGACGAAGACTTGCGCTTCCCCAAAATGAGCACCGGCATTCTCGTCAGCTAGGCTCCAATCTCCAGTTACACCTTCGCTGTTAGCGAAGCGGCTTTGAACTTCTCTTAGAATGGCTGCCCAATCGGCGTTGCCTTTGCGCTCAAGTGCTGCGAAGTCAGCAGCATGATAAATGCTAATAACGCCCGGTATCGTTAACATTTCACGTGCCCAAGCAGGTGCGGAACGCTCACTTTCTGGAGTATAGGTTCTGCGAATTCCGGGTTCTAAACTTTCGTCCAAATGTAGCTTCATCGTATTTGGACTTGGAGTCGGTTCAATAAAAGTAATCTTCATACGTAGCTCCCCCTTGAACGGTATATGCACCGCCATACTTTATACACATATTATCTCATTTCTGGCCTGAAACCAAAAGAACTCTTCTATTATTTCGCTAAAGTCTGCAATTGTGATGAATAAAAGGGCGAACCTTTATCATGCTATTTGTATATTTTGCAAAATACGTTGCTCTTCAATATAGTTGTAGTATATTCGCTAAAGCTAGGATTGCTCGGTAAACTTCTGTAGAAGAGGTGTTGTATGCCTAAAACTCGTTACCATAACGTCGATAGTGTAAGTACCGATAAATCATTAAAGGAATTTCGCCAGTGGCGTGAGGAGCGTCGTCGGAAGAAGAAGGACTATTCTTATGTTGTACCGAATACGCCGCCCAGATTATCTTATCTGTCTGAGAATCGATTGGAGTCCACTATTACGTGGATTGGGCATTCAACATTTTTCCTTCAATATGAAGGGATGAATATCATTACAGATCCCATCTGGGCGAGAAGGCTAGGCTTTGAGAAAAGACTGGGACAACCTGGGATTCCACTTAGCGAAGTGCCACCGATTGACCTGATTCTGATTTCGCACTCACATTATGACCATTTGCATATCGCCTCTATTCGCAAATTATATCGGGCAGGGACAACGCTTGTAGTTCCTGTTGGTCTGAAGCGAAAAATGCTTCGCAAAGGGTTCCACAACTGTGTGGAAATGGAATGGTGGCAGGAGATTAAGCTAGGTAAGATCAAGCTTAGTTTTGTGCCTACCCAGCACTGGACGCGAAGAACGCCTTGGGATACGAATACTTCTCATTGGGGTGGGTACGTCTTGGAGCCCGCTGACTCCGGAAATCAGAAGTCTTCTCCGAATCTTTATTTTGCTGGGGACAGCGGTTATTTTCCAGGCTTTAAGGAGATAGGAAGTCGTTATAAGATCGATATCGCGCTTATGCCGATTGGGGCCTATGAACCGGAATGGTTCATGACCTCTCAGCATGTAAATCCTGAGGAAGCCATACAAGCTTTCCTAGATGTAGGAGCGGAGACCATGATTCCGATGCATTACGGTACCTTTAGACTTGCTGATGATACCGCCCGGGAAGCACTGGATCGCATGGAGAGCGCCCGAGTTAAACACGCGATTTCGGAGGAAAGAATTCGTACACTCGGTTACGGAGAAACACTGGTAATACAAAAGGAGAATCGCACATCTGGGGAATAATTGAAAAAATTCCTCCTTAAAAGTTGTCACCGTAAAACAGTTGGAATAACTTTCGTAGGAGAGAGATCAGCTTAAATGCCTATTTCACGGGATTTTTGCACTGATTTTATGCTATAATGAGCCGAAACCCTAAAGTGAAAAGGATGGTAATGCGTAATGATTAGCACAAGCGGCGTAACACTCCGCTACGGAAAACGCGCTCTCTTCGAAGATGTAAACATAAAATTCACCCCTGGTAACTGCTATGGTTTGATTGGTGCCAATGGTGCTGGTAAATCAACCTTTCTGAAAATTCTGTCCGGGGAGATTGAAGCGAACACGGGTGATGTTCATATAACACCAGGTGAACGCCTTGCAGTTCTGAAGCAGAACCATTTCGAGTATGATGAATACCCAGTGCTTGAAACAGTAATCATGGGTCATACTCGTCTTTATGAAATCATGAAAGAAAAGGACGCGCTTTATGCGAAGTCTGATTTTACAGAAGCAGATGGTCTACGTGCCGGTGAGCTAGAAGGCGAATTTGCCGAACTTAATGGCTGGGATGCAGAGCCGGATGCGGCTGCTATGCTGATCGGTCTTGGCATTATGCGTGAACTGCATGATAAGAAAATGGCCGAACTGAGCGGCAATGAGAAGGTACGGGTACTCTTGGCACAAGCCTTGTTTGGCCGTCCAAATAACCTCCTGCTCGATGAGCCTACCAACCACTTGGATCTAGAATCGATTGGCTGGTTAGAGAACTTCCTTATGGATTATGAAGGTACTGTTATCGTCGTATCCCATGACCGTCACTTCTTGAACAAAGTATGTACGCATATTGCGGATATTGATTTTGGCAAAATCCAGATGTACGTTGGTAACTACGACTTCTGGTACGAGTCCAGTCAGCTTGCTCAAGCTTTGCAGCGTGATTCGAACAAGAAGAAGGAAGACAAGATCAAGGAACTGCAAGCCTTTATTCAGCGTTTCTCGGCCAATGCTTCCAAATCTAAACAGGCGACTTCTCGTAAGAAACAACTCGAGAAAATTACGTTGGATGACATTCGTCCATCTAACCGTAAATATCCGTTCCTCAACTTCAAACCTGAACGTGAAGCAGGTAAGCAGCTTCTGACGATCAGCGGATTGACCAAATCGGTTGAAGGTGAGAAGGTTCTTGATGAAATTAGCTTTGTAGTTAATAAAGGCGATAAGATTGCTTTTGTGGGTCCTTACTCCCAGCCTAAATCACTTCTGTTTGATGTGATCATGGGTGAGCAGGAAGCGGACGCGGGTGAATATGCATGGGGAGTCACTACAACTCAAGCTTATTTCCCGAAAGACAACTCCAGCTATTTCGATGGTGTGGATATGAATCTTGTAGAATGGTTACGCCAGTACTCCAAAGATCAGGATGAGACATTCCTCCGTGGATTCTTGGGTCGTATGCTGTTCGCCGGAGAAGAAGCACTGAAGAAAGCAAGTGTACTATCCGGGGGCGAGAAGGTTCGCTGTATGTTGGCGAAGATGATGCTCAACGGTGCGAACGTGCTTGTATTCGATGAACCTACCAATCACTTGGATCTAGAATCCATTACGGCACTGAATAACGGACTGATCGATTTCGACGGGACTATTCTCTTCACTTCCCATGACCATCAGTTCATCCAAACGATTGCTAACCGTATCATCGAGATCACACCTACAGGTGTAATTGATCGCACGATGACTTACGATGAGTATTTAGAGAATCCTGAAATTAAGGAAATGCGCCAACGCATGTATCCTGTAGAAGTATAATATTTACTTTCCGCTTTGCGGAAGGAACCTGTTAAACAGCTACTCTAATCCTAATAGGATTAGGGTAGCTGTCTTTATAATTTCGATTTTGAGAAGCCAACGGCAGGTGAATCATGTGGTTGGAACTATTTTTATAGTGAGGCATGGCGAGGCTGCTTCGTAATAAAGAGAATCAGTTATGAATTTGATGAGTTCTAGCCCATCTTTTAAGGCAGACGAACGCATAAAAGGCTGCGTTGTCCCTTAGGGATACGCAGCCTTTTATGTTTATAAGATAGTACTAGGATCCGCCGGTACGACGGCGTTGGTTGTTAGGCTTTTTGTTATTCTGACTTTTTAGTGGTTTAGCGGAGCCGGCCTGGAAAGTTGATCCAGGTTTGGAGGAAGATTGTTGTTTCTTTTGCTCCAGCTTTTGCCGGATAGCTTCAGCTAAATTGATTTTTCCTTTTTCAATGTTTTCGCTCATTATGATAACCTCCTTTGAAGCAAGTCCTTCACTTTATTCTAATTGTTTTTAAATGCTGCTACAAGGGCAAGAATAATTGAAAGAATTCTTTTCTACAAAACAGAAAACGAGGAGATAGCCAAAATGGTTGATATTTACGAAGATATACGTAAAGGCGAGCGTGGCGCTTGGGTTAGTATAGCGGCTTACCTCATTTTATCGACATTCAAGCTGGTTAGCGGTTATCTATTCGCCTCTAGTGCATTGGTCGCGGATGGAGTCAATAATTTAACTGACATAGTAGCATCTGCAGCCGTGTTGGTTGGTCTAAAGATTTCGCGGAAGCCACCTGACTCTGACCATGCTTATGGACATTTTCGGGCAGAGACAGTAGCTGCATTGTTGGCTTCTTTTATTATGGCGGTAGTAGGTATTCAAGTGATTGTGGAGGCGGTGCGGTCCTTTTTCGATCGTGCAAAGGAAACCCCGCAGCTATGGTCTGCTGGTGTGGCTCTAGTGTGTGCAGTAGCAATGATGGGAGTATACATATACAACAAAAGGCTGGCTAAGCAGATAAATAGTAGTGCACTCATGGCAGCGGCGAAAGATAATTTTTCGGATGCTATGGTTAGTATAGGGGCTGCTGTTGGGATTGTGGGTGCTCAGTTCGGACTGCCATGGATTGATTCCGCCGCGGCAGTAGTTGTCGGACTGATTATCTCTAAGACAGCATGGGATATTTTTCGTGACTCGACCTACCGGCTTACGGATGGCTTTGATGAGGATCGGTTGATGGATCTACGTAGTACGATTGCTCGAACGCCCGGAGTAGAGGGGATAAAAGATGTGAAGGCACGGGTTCATGGAAATCATGTGCACGTGGATGTCGTAGTGGAGGTAGATGCGAATATTACAGTGGTGGAAGGTCATAGGATCAGTGATTCTATTGAAGAGAGAATGAGCAAGCTTCACAATATTATGAATGTGCAGGTGCACGTGGAACCTAAAGATTAAATTTGAAAAATTCTATTTTAAGGAAAAAACAAACATATTCAAGGAGGATTCAAGACTTTAGTCCTGCATTTTACCATAAAGTGGCATGATTATATGTGCAATTTGGAGCATGTTCCAAATCCCGGGCAAGCCTATAATGAGGGCATAAAGGAATGTAGTACACACCTTTGTTGAAATCTCATCATGGTATTGGGGGAACGTATGATTAAATCACATAAGCAATTAACAGCATCCTTATTGGTTTCAGCTGCAATTGTTGCAGGTTTAGGAGTATCTGCTCCTGGAAATGCAGCAGCAGCCTCAAGTCCATCAAATTCAGTTATGGCGGTAGCAGCCGGTCAAACGGCGGTCATCGAGGCAAGTGTTCGCCTTCGCAGCACACCTTCTACAAGTGGAGAAGTAGTGAAGTATTTGCAAAAGGGAGATCAAGTGCAGATTGTGGCGCAACCGAATAGCTATTGGTATCAGGTGAAAGCAGCAGATGGATCCGTAGGCTATACAAGTACAGATGATAAGTATATCAGCGTAATTTCATCTTCAGTAGGTTCACCAACAGCACCATCAGCACAAACGGGAACCATTAAGTACGGAGTCAATCTTCGAACTACTCCTTCTACAAGCGGAAAAGTACTGAGACTTCTGAAGAAGGGGGAACAAGTACAGCTTCTGGCACAGCCGAACAGCTCCTGGTATCAAATTCAAACCTCTGATGGTAGCATTGGATATATAAGCTCAAGTGATCAATATACTTCATTCGCTGGTAACGGGGGAACAGGGACGGTAACGCCAACACCTACACCACCAGCACCAATTCCACCTACTTCAACACCTGGGGCTTCCACCCAAATCGAGAGTGTAATCTCAGCAGGTATGAGCTATCTTGGGACACCTTATGAGTTTGGATCCAGCAGAAATGATACAAGCACCTTTGATTGTTCTGATTTTATCCGGCAAATTTTCATGGATGCTGCGAATCTCAAACTACCTGCTGATTCCCGTCAACAGGGAGATTGGGTGAAAACGAATAGTAAGGTGGTTACGTCTACTTCCGGTCTGAAACGTGGCGATTTATTGTTCTTTATGGATTATAAAGGAAACTCGGCTTCTGCTTATGAAGGGATCGATAAATCCAAGGCAAGAATATCGCATGTTGCTATTTATTTGGGAGATGGACAAATTCTACATACGTATTCCGTAGCTTCAGGCGGAGTAAAAGTAGATAAGTTAAGCGCTTCTTGGACGAATCGTTTCCTTTTCGGGGGATCGGTCATCCGATAATTATATAGGTATACAGAAGCGGCAGCATCGCATGTTTGTGACGGGTGAACAAAGGCGGGCGTAAGCGCAAAAGCTACCCTCTCAGTGGAATGATCTACTGAGGGGGTAGCTTTTTGTAAATATAAGAATTTATATGTTCCGTGCTATAAATTATCCTTATATTTCTCGCTTAAACACTTGCCGTCCTTATAGGGATGCCGAAGGCGTTTATGCTTGTTGTCATCTTTTCTGTACTAATTACATAATTACATTGGCAGCGGCAGGAACCTTTACCCACGCTTTTCCGAGCCAAGTGTATATTTCTCTCCATTCATTGCCCCAAGTATCCGTAATCACTTCACCTGTGGTGTCAAGCGTTTGAGCGCTAAGCCAGCCTGCAGGAATCATACTGCCAACTGAAAAATGGAAAGCTGTTTTTTCAGTAAGAACAATTTGTGGTGTGGCTGGAACAATGTCCGTTGGTGTAATGATTGTTTCGAAGGAATTAGTGTAAGTGCTTCCAGATACGGTCGTAGAATCTGTAGTTGTCCCAGTTACCTCTGCGGCTGATGCTGTAGCTGCAAGGGAAGCCATAAGTCCCAAGGCTACTGTAAGGCTGGCAAGTTTTTTCATGTTTAGTTCCTCCTTAGTATGATCTAACTTCATAACATTTTCTTATTTTCTCAAGTGACATCTGTGTGGGAATGACCTATACTTTCTGCATGATGAATAAGATATATGGATAGATATGGGAGGAGGCTACATCGATCTACCTCTGCGTCCCGTGAAGAGGGAAACAACAAACAGAACTAAGAAGACGAAGAATAGTATCTTTGCAAGACCTGCAGCGGCTGCTACAAGATTGAAGAAACCAAAGATTCCAGCGATTACAGCTACAACTAGTAGAATTGCGGACCATTTTAACATTACATATCACCTATCCTTTTTTTGATTTGTAGTCATTGTATAAACGGGGACTTTGATTCTGAAACAAAGGGGAGCAGAGAGTTTTGACAACGCTCGACAGATTGTTTCGGTCTATGGTAGTAGGGGTAACTATGCAGTATACAAGGCTGATTAGCCACTATTTATGAGATTTGGAAGGGGTTATGAATATGATCATTGAACTCAGTGTAGCTCTCGTTGCTATCGCATTCGCAATACTTGTTTTCTTTCTAATTAAGACTTTGCAGTCAGCGAAGGAATCTCTCGACAAAGTAAGCCAGACTTTGGTGGAAGTGCAGAAGACGATGGATGAGCTTACTTATGAAGTGAAAACTACAGTCAGACATGCAAATGAAATTACCGCTGATGTACAGAACAAGGTCCAAAAGATTGATCCCGTTATAGATTCTGTGAAGAATTTGGGGGATGTTATGAATGAGTTAACCTTAACCGTCAAGCAAGTATCAGTAACTGTGATTGAGAGATATCGTAAATCGCATGAACTTAGGGAGAAACGTAAGGGAGTATCTATTAAAGAAGCTCCACTGACTCCAGCCGAGGAACGTACGATTAACTCCTATGATGCTGTTAATAACGAGAAAGCACCGGGGAAAATAGCTACTGTGTTAAAAAGTGTAGATGTAGCTGCAACTCTTTGGAAAAAATTCCGTCATTAAAGTTAAGGCAGCAAGGCTTCTGTAAATGGCGGCTGCAGATAAGAAAGGTGGGACAACAACATGAACATGATCATACTTTTGTTTAGTCTTCTTACCACATACTTTGATGCGTCTCCACAGATGGCGCCTATCTCAAATTTTATTGAACAGCCTAAGTCTGTTCTGGCCTTTGAGCATACTTCAGTAACCAGCCCTTTTATCAATCGGTTTGATTCGCTGCAAGGAGTTGCTTTATATGCCACAAAGGAAGAACTGCTTCTGACCAAGGGCAATCCGCTTACGGTAACAAATGATCCATTGCTAGGGACAGAGGAGTACCAATACGCAGATGTGACAGTGGGTGTTGGCGAGGGATTTGTACTATATGTGAATGTCTCACCTTCTCAAGCACAGCAGTTCGGTCTACAAGTGAATGGAGTTGAAATTGATCCCTTGAAGGATAATGTACAATCTTCCTTGGGTAAGCCGTACTTTATAGCTGAAGATGGTGACGTATATATGAGAGGAAATAATGCGCTCAAAATATATCGGAATTTGGATGGTGAATTTGAAGGAATTGATTTATTTGATAGCATTTCATCTTAATGTGATTCACTTTTGATTATTTAGGTTAATAAGTAGGGGCTGTCTTACCATAGAGTAACCTCCCGAACCACTAGGTGTAGTGGTTCGGGAGGTTACTTTGCTGAAGACGTAAATGAACCTATTACTATATTTACATATTATATAAATAGAAAAAATAGATTTAAATAGCGTATGATATAGGTAATGAGTCGCAGAATTTTACGGTCGAAATACTATTCGTGAGGTGAAGATGATGAGAATCTTAATCGTAGATGACAATCCGACTAATGTTATCATTATCCGTGAAATCCTGAAAAAAGAAGATTACCGAAATTTCGTAACCGCGTCCTCTGCAAAAGAGATGCTTGCGCGGCTGGGAATCGGTTCTGTGAATGAAGATGGACGTCCTTGGATGTCAGATATCGATCTGATTTTACTGGATATGATGATGCCGGAAATGGATGGAATCGAGGCATGTCGTGTTGTACAACAATACGAACATCTTAAGGATATTCCAATAATAATGGTTACAGCTGTTGGTGATTCCAAGAAGCTGGCAGAAGCACTGGATGCAGGTGCAGTAGATTATGTTACGAAACCTATTAACAAAGTGGAGCTGATGGCCCGAATTCGGCTCGCGCTGCGGTTGAAGCGCGAGAAAGATTGGCATAAGGAACGAGATCAGCGAATTCAGGAGGAATTGAGACTGGCAGCACTTGTTCAGAATGCTGTGTTGAGCCTGCCGCTTCAGGATGAGAATTTTGAGGTCAATGCCATCTATCAGCCATCCTCTGAGCTCGCCGGTGATTTATACGCGTGGTACCCCCTTGGTGATGGGCGATATGGCGTGATCCTGCTGGACATTATGGGACACGGGATATCGTCATCTCTTTTTTGTATGTTTCTTGCTTCTGTGTTAAAGGACACGGTAACTACGTATGTAGAGCCGGAAAAGGTAATTCAGGAGCTCAATCGAAGGTTTAACCAGCTCTATATTGAGAAGAAGTTGATCCAATACTACTTTACGACCATTTATCTTGTGATAGATACCCGTATGAAGCGTATTGACTATGTTAACGCAGGACATCCGCCTGCACTGTTTTTTGAGGGCAAAGCTAATACTCCGGTCTTGCTGGAAAGTAACTGTCACCCTGTGGGTCTGTTTGAACGTATTGATATTCAGCCACAGAGCTTAACCTACGAAGATGAAGGGCATCTAGTTCTTTATACAGATGGTTTACTGGAACTGGTTGAGGGCGAACAAGAGGAGCAGCTGAAATTTATGATTCAACATTTAAATGTTGAACATGAGTGGAACGAAGAAGCGATTCGAGCCGCCTTTTTCAATGTTGAGGTTCCTAAAGAACGTGATGATGATAAATGTATAGTGTGGATCTCACTGAAGAAGGGAACAGATAGAGAATGAAGATAAAGGCTAAACTCTTAATTGGCTTCAGTGCTTTGTTAGCGATTATGCTTGCACTTACGATGATAGGATACGACCGCTTAAATTATATGAATAACCAACTGGAGGGGTATCAGGATAGATATATGAAGGGGCGTTCTTCTTCGGGGATGCGTGGAGAAGTTAATGACATGGCGCGAATATTAACCACTACCATGTTAAGTGCAGATGCATCATCGGTAGAATCTCAAAAGAATGAGATTGATAAAAAGATTGCTAAAGCAAATGAGCATTATGAGAAGATAAAAGCATCGATGACCAGCGCTGAAGAAATGCAAATGGTTGGTCAAATAGATGAGGCGTATACGACCTATTTGAATTATCAGGAAAAGGTATTGAAGCTGCTATCGGCTGGTTATTTTCAGAATGCTAGCACATATTCCAACACTGAGGGACAAGAGATTCAGAATGCCGTGTTAACCGCTCTGAACAATCTCTCTGATTATAATGCTTTTATTATGAACGAAGAAAGTACGAAGGCCAACGAAGCTTATAAGAGTTCGACTCAGATGGTAGTCCTAATGATGATTATAGGCCTGCTTCTTGGACTTGGCGTTGTTCTATGGATCATCCCGAGCATCACACGTGGGCTTAATGTCGTTTCGATGATGATTAGCAGCTTTGGCAACGGTAAAGTGCGAGCCATAAGGCGTATAAAGGTTACTACTAAAGATGAAATTGGTGAGGTTGCCCTCGTCTTTAAGAAAATGGCTTTAGATCTTGAACAGAAACAGCAGATGGAACAGGCCTATGCGCAAGCGCAGAATGACCAATCTTGGTTGAATGCAAATATTGCCCGGGTGACGGAACTATTGCGAGGTGTTAGCTCCTTGGATCAGGTCTCACAGACCTTTATCAACGAGTTTACCCCTGTGCTGGGAGCCCAGTTCGGTGCTGTATATTTAAAAGATGCTGATCGTCCCGATTTTTTACGAAGTAGCGGTTATTATGCAGTAGATAATGATAAGAAACCTAAGGATGGGTTTGTGATTGGAGAAGGACTCGTAGGACAAAGTGCGCTCGATATGCACCCGATCCGACTGGAGCAGGCTCCTGAAGACTATTTATCCGTTAAGTCCGGATTCGTGGATGCACAACCTGGATATATTTCTATTCATCCGCTCATTTTTGAAGATGAACTGCTCGGCGTGGTAGAATTCGCTTCTTTCCAACCATTTAGCAGTTTGAAAAATGATTTGCTGCAACAACTCGCTAATAATTTAAGCATTATTTTCAATAATATTAGCCGTCGTATGATCGTGGAGAAATTGTTGCGTGATTCACAAGCTCTTACGGAAGAATTACAGTGTCAGTCAGAGGAATTACAGACTCAGCAAGAGGAATTACGTCGTTCCAATGAGAATTTGGAGGAGCAGACGGATGCGCTTAAACGGTCGGAAGAACTGCTTCAGCGTCAGCAGGAAGAGCTGGAGCATTATAATACGGAACTTATTGCTAAGACTCGTGCTTTAGAGGAACAAGTGCAGGAGGTCGAGGAGAAGAAGGATGAGATCGAGCATGCCAAGGTTCGGTTAGAGAAACAAGCGATGCAATTATCTGTGACTAGTAAATATAAATCCGAATTTATGGCGAACATGTCCCATGAATTACGGACTCCGCTCAACAGTCTTTTGATCTTGTCTCAACTGCTTACAGAGAATAAGGATGGTAATTTAACAGAGAAGCAGGTTGAATTTGCACATACGATTTACATGTCAGGGGCAGACCTGCTTAAGATGATTGATGAAATTCTTGATCTTTCCAAGGTTGATGCAGGAAAAATGGAGCTGAATCATGAAGAAATTAAACTGACTGAGCTGAAGAGCTTTGTGAAGCAGAACTTTGCTCCGCAGGCGCTCAAAAAAGGACTCTCCTTACGGATTACCTTTAACGAGCCGTTGCCCGATAGCTTAATTGCCGATGGTCATCGCTTGAAGCAGGTCTTAAGAAATCTGCTCTCGAATGCCTTTAAGTTTACAACCGAAGGTTTTATTGAATTTTCAGTTAGCCCAGCAGACAACAATCTATTGCCACTAAACTTGCCAAGTGATAAAGAGTATATTGCTATCGCTGTGAAGGACAGTGGAATTGGTATCCCGGCTGACAAAACAGATATTGTATTTGAAGCCTTCCAACAAGTGGACGGGACAACCAGTCGTAAATATGGGGGCACAGGTCTGGGATTGTCGATCAGCCGTGAATTGGTTCGTATAATGGGTGGAGCTATTGTACTAGAATCCCGTGAGGGACAAGGCAGCACCTTTACTTTGTATTTGCCGGTGAAGGCGAATTACATTAAACAGCCTGCAGCAATAGAAGCTGCTGTAACCAAAGAAGAATCAACGTTTAATGAATATATTGGAGATATGCTTCCAACCTTAGTGCCAGCTGCGGTTAATGCACCTCTTCCACAACTGACAGTAGAGGACGACCGTGACAATCTGACGGCTAATGACAAAGTCTTGCTTATTATTGAAGATGATGAGAGCTTCGCGAAAATATTGCTAGATATGGCTCGTGGCCGCAGATTTAAAGGTCTAGTAGCGCTCCAAGGTGATATTGGTTTACAGATGGCGAAGACTTATTTGCCAGATGCGATCATTCTTGATATTCAACTGCCTGTAATGGATGGCTGGACCATTCTTCGTGAGCTGAAAAGCGCCTCTCAGACCCGTCATATTCCTGTTCATGTGATCTCTGTGAACGATGAGGTGAAGCAGGGACTGATGATGGGAGCTATGGCTTATCTAAGAAAACCATCCTCAAGAGAAGCGCTCGAACGTGCTTTCTCACAAATTGAGAATTATACGTCCAGCACAGTGAAGTACCTTCTGATTGTAGAAGATGATGAGATCCAGCGTCGTTCCATCATGGAATTGATCGGTCACGATGATGTTGCTATCACCGCAGTTTCAACGGGTAGCGAGGCCCTAATGGAGCTGAGAAAGCAAAGATATGATTGTATGGTTCTGGACCTTATGCTTGAGGATATGAACGGCTTTGAACTACTGGATCAGATTCGCGATGATGAAGAACTAAATGATCTTCCTATTATTATTTATACAGGCAAGGATTTAGATAGCAAAGAAGAGACACAGCTCCGCAAATATGCTGAATCCATCATCATTAAGGATGTTCGTTCTCCGGAACGATTATTGGATGAGACTACGTTATTCTTGCACCGGGTAGAAGCCAACCTTCCGGAAGATAAACGTAAAATATTGCAGAAGCTGCATAATAAAGAAGAATTATTTGAAGGAAAGAAGATATTGCTTGTCGATGATGATATTCGCAATGTTTTTGCACTCTCCAGTGTACTGGAAGAATACCACATGGAAGTGAAGTTTGCGGAGAATGGACGTGAAGCGCTGGAAATGCTGGTAGAGCAAGAGGATTTTGATCTTGTGCTTATGGATATGATGATGCCGGAGATGGACGGATATGAGGCTATGCGTCGAATCCGTGAAATGCCGCAATATCAGAAACTGCCTATTATTGCGCTTACCGCCAAGGCAATGAAAGAGGACCGTGCCAAATGTATTGAAGCGGGAGCTTCTGATTATATGAAGAAACCGATCGCAACAGGTCAACTTCTTTCTTTAATGCGTGTCTGGTTGTATTCGTAAACTCAAATTTGGGGTAATACTTTTTTAAGAACTAACATGACTAGAATTAGGGTGTGTTGATAAGGGAGTCGGGATAACAATGAAAGCAATAGAACACGGATACGAGGAGCAGCCCGTTATGGTAGGAAGTGACGAGTTGGAGCAAATTGAGATTGAGCTGCTCCTTGATGGAGTACACCGTTTATATGGCTATGATTTCCGGAATTACGCGTTGCCTTCTTTGAAACGACGCATCTGGCATCATGTGCATGCGGAGAATGTACACAGCATATCCGCGCTGCAAGAAAAGGTGCTGCATGATCGCGCCTGTTTTGAACGGTTTGTCTACAGTCTCTCTATTCCTGTTACTGAAATGTTCAGGGATCCAGGATTATTTCTAACTTTTCGCCAGAAGGTAGTTCCTTTGTTAAGAACTTATCCCTATATTCGTATCTGGCATGCCGGATGCTCCACTGGGGAAGAAGTATATTCTATGGCCATCCTGCTACACGAAGAAGGGCTTTATGATAAGGCTCGAATTTACGCCACAGATATGAATGAGCGTTCTTTACAACAGGCTAAGGAAGGCGTTTATGATATTAGCAGAATGAAGCAGTATACTAAGAATTATTTGGAGGCAGGAGGTACTCGGGCATTCTCCGAATACTATACTGCGAAGTATAACTCGGTTATTCTGCAGCCTTATTTACGCAAAAATATCATTTTTGCTGAGCATAACTTAGCTACTGATACTTCTTTTAATGAATTTAATGTGATTTTCTGCCGAAATGTAATGATCTATTTCAATGATGAGCTTCGTGATCATGTTCACGGCTTGTTTCATGAAAGTTTAAGTCGTTTTGGGATACTTGTTCTCGGTTCTAAAGAATCCATACACTTTACGAAGTACAGTGATTGTTATGAATCTTTAGATAGAGTAGAAAAAATATACCGTAACATAAAATAACGCATGAAGGAGGGTGGTCCTATGGGGTTTCAAGAACCAATTCATATACTACTAGTCGACGACCGTCCTGAAAACCTGCTGGCGCTGGAGGCGGTACTTGAGAGCCAGCATTACGAGCTAGTCAAAGCCACCTCCGGTGAAGAGGCACTGCGGTGTTTGTTAAGGTATGATTTTGCTGTCATCGTACTGGACGTACAGATGCCAGGTATGGATGGGATCGAAACCGCAAAATTGATCAAAGCCAGAGAAAAAACAAAGGATATCCCCATCATTTTTATCTCTGCGAACAGCAAGGAAGCGGAGCATTTATTCGCGGGTTATTCGGCAGGGGCTATTGATTATATGGTCAAGCCTTTCATTCCACAAATATTGAACTCTAAGATACAAGGCTTTGTCGAAATGTACATCACGAGTAAGAAGCATCAGACTCAAACCATGCTGCTGCAGCAAAAGACGAAAGAACTGGAAATCATTAATAGCGAGCTGATCAAGGCAAAAGAAGAGGCTGAGATTGCCTCAAAAGCAAAGTCGGAATTTCTAGCTATGATGAGTCATGAGATTCGTACACCTATGAACGGCGTAGTTGGCATGATTGATCTATTAATGGAGACGGATCTTACTTCAGAGCAAAAGGAATATTCGGAGATCATTCGGAAAAGTGCGGACACGTTGATTACGGTTATTAACGACATTCTTGATTTCACAAAAATGGAATCCGGAAAAATGGAAGTCGAAGAGCACTTATTTGAACTTCGAAATTGTATTCAAGAGGTGTTCAGCCTCTTTTCGATAGAAGCAGGAAAGAAGAACCTGGAGCTCGCTTATTTTATTGATCAGAAATTGCCTCGGCTTTTATATGGGGATATGGCTCGTTTACGCCAAGTTTTAATTAATTTGATCGCTAATGCCGTTAAATTCACAAATCAAGGTGGGGTTTATTTAGTCGCCTCGATTAAGAGCGTTGCTGATCATAAGATGGAAGTTGAATTTACCATTATGGATACGGGGATTGGTATTTCTCCAGAGAAATGTGACCGATTATTTGAGCCCTTCTCGCAGCTTGATTCTTCTATGACACGGAAATATGGGGGAACAGGTCTGGGACTAGCTATATGTAAATCTCTTGTCGGAATGATGGGCGGAGAAATTCGGGTAGAATCGATGGAGGAAAAAGGAGCCACCTTTATCTTTACGATTCAAGCGTCCATGCCAGGAGAAGACCTGATAGGCGGATATCAAGAAGAGGAATTCACACAACCTGTTCCTAATCAAGAGGGGAGAAATAGAATCCTTGTTGTAGATGACCATCCGATTAATCAGCGTCTAATGGTCAGCATGCTAGATAAGCTGGGCTATGCGGCAGATATGGCTGAAGATGGTCAACAGGCTGTGCAAATGGCGATTAACAATCCTTATGATTTTATTTTTATGGACCTGCAAATGCCAGTGATGGATGGCTTGGAGGCGACTGCTCAAATTCGTCGAGAGGGTGGTCCAGCTGCTAAGAAGACCGTTATCATTGCAATGACGGCGAATGTCATGGAAGGGATTCAGAATCGCTGTAAAGCCTCAGGAATGGATGATTACATCAGCAAACCGCTGAAGATGAGTAGTATAAAACAAATTATTTCTCGGTATTCTAGCAACGACAATATAATAGTTGAACCTGATATATCTATTTTCCAGGCTTAATCCAGTATTTACTAATCAGTTTTTTTTACGTTATTTGATTCAAAGGTATGTTATTAAGGTTATTAATATAGAAAATATTTGTTCAGGAGAGATCGTCTAATGAATACGCATAAAAGTAACAAGTTCCATGCTAAGACAGAAACCAAAGGGAATGTATGCACTGTTTTCCTGAGCGGTGAACTTGATTTATCAGTTGCTTCCGATTTCCGCCTAGTGATGGAGCCACTTGTTGGAGATACCAAACTAGATTTAGTTATTAATCTAAAAGAATTAAAATACATTGATAGCACAGGGATTGGTATTCTACTTTCGATTCTGAAGTCAAGACAAGGAATGGACGTTAAGTTTATGGTTGAGGATGTTCCTCCACAAATTCAAAAGCTGTTTGACATGACTGGTATTTCCAAGTTTTTTGCCTCCCAAGAGAATTCCCACTAGGAAAGGATAGAACAAAGAATGAGTGATGATGTGCAAAAAGTAATTCTTCAGCTGCCTGCTAGCGCAGAGTATGTGGATATTGTTAGGTTGAATTTATACGGCATTGCCTCGAAAATGGGTTTCACCTATGAGGATATCGAAGACATGAAAGTGGCTGTGTCAGAAGCCTGTAACAATTCAGTATTGTATGCTTACGGTCAAAAAAACGGATTGGTAGATGTCATTTTTGAGGTAGGAGAAAGTGCCCTATCCATAACAGTCAAAGACGAGGGGGAGAGCTTTGACGGTTTGGACCAGTCTAGTGAGCGTATGACACTACACGATAAGGAATTAAGTGACGTTCAGGTTGGCGGGTTAGGGTTCTACTTGATGCAAGCGTTGATGGATGACGTAAGCGTCGTAAGTGAAGCCGGAAAAGGGACGGTTGTAACTTTGAAGAAGCACCTTAATTTTAGCGAGGAGAAAGTATGAACGAAAACGTGACTCCCCCCGAGTCCATGAATGAAGCAGTCACCCAAATCTGGGAGTATCAGCAGACCAAGGATAACGACCGCGCCACTCTGCTGATTCAGAAATATGAGCCTATGGTAAAGATGGCTGCTGGAAAAATTTCTCGCAATCGTCCCGACTTGTATGAGGATTTATATCAGGTCGGGCAAATGGCGCTTATCCGGTTACTACAGCAATATGATATCAGTCTCGGAATCCCTTTTGAGCCCTACGCGATGAAAAGTATGATTGGACATATGAAGAATTATTTGCGTGATAAGTCTTGGTACATACAGGTTCCTAGACGGATTAAAGAAAAGGGAGCACTTGTTCAACACGCGATTGATGAACTAACAGTTAAGCTGGAACGTTCTCCTGCTGTTGATGAGATTGCTCATTATCTTGATCTGTCTGTGGAAGAAACTGTAGAAGTACTGGCTGGGAGAGAATGTTACCATTACGTATCTCTAGACTCGCCACTTTCACAAGAGGAGACGGGTGCTACCCTTGGAGAGCTAATCAGCTCTGAAGCGAACGATTACGAAACCGTTGAGAAACGTATGGATCTGCAGCAAGCACTAGGCCAATTAAAGGAGCAGGAGCAGCAAGTATTGCTGCTAGCCTTCCAAGATGGTCAATCCCAGCGGGCGATCGCTCAGAAGCTGGGCGTTTCACAGATGAGTGTTTCACGGATACAGAAGCGGGCCACCGAGAAGTTAAAGCAGATTATGGCCAACTCTTCCTATTGAGCTCCTTTATGTGTAATATACATTACTTTGATTTAAATTCTACTTTTCGACGATAAGGACATGCCTCTCTCCGTGCCTGGAGAATAGCATGTCCTTTATTTGTGTTCTTCTACAAAGCTCTTACCCCGCTGGTCCGGCTAACCTTGAGGATTAGACGGACCAGCGGGGTAAGGGGAAGTGGTTGATAGATGAGGGGATAGATAGTCCAGCTGTTAGCTACTAGCATCGATATATTTTTTGATTTCGCCAAGGTACTCTCCGATAACCGGAACATTCAGGAACAGACTAAGAATGTAGCCTAGTATACCAAGGACTACAAACGTTCCGAGAGACAGTCCAAGACCGCGGGATATCCCAGCCATTAAGTTTGTGATAATTCTTTTTTTGGGATCTGAGTAGTTATCGAGAATGTCTTTGAATTCTGATTTTTCCAGTGATTCAGCAATCTTATCGAGGCGACTGTTTAAGCGTTTTACTTCATGTCGTAGCTCGAAAGGATGTTCATCAATTTCATACGCTTTTGTTTGGCTGTTTGGTTCACCCATGCAACATCCCTGCTTTCTGTAGCCCAAATGGGCATTCTTTAAGTATCAGTTGAGTCCACTGAAACGTTATTAAAGGTATAACTAAACAACAGCCAGCTGCGGACAGCTGGCTGTTGTTTGATGAATTCATAGCTGTGTAATACCGCAGATTAGTAACTTGATTTATAGGAGGACTTTACATCCTCTTTCGCATCTTTAGCCTTATCGGCGACTTCTTTAGAGGATGCTTTAGCTTCGTCAGCCACTTCTTTGGAAGCGTCTTTAACATCAGAGGCTACATTATTTGAGGCTTCACTTACAGTGTCACCAATTTTGCTGCCTGCGTCTTGAAGGGTAGCGGCAATTTGCTGCTTGCTGTCACTGACAGTAGTATAGATATCAGAGGCTTTAACTGAAACCGTACTGGCAAGATCGGTTGCTTTTTCACCTACCGTTGTGGCAATGGCTTTAGTTTTGTCAGTCACGACACCCGCTACTTCTTTGGTTTTGTCAGTAGCAAGCGTGAGTTTGTCGGACAGATCACTGCGCATTTCACGACCAGGCTTTGGCGCAAATAGCAGGGCAGCTGCTGCACCGATTAGACTACCAATAAAGATGCCTTTAAAAAAGTTGCTTCCGTTTTCTACTTCATGCTCTACTTTATGTTCTACGTTACTCATCACCAATCACTCCTTATAAGTTATCTTACTTCGTATATAAACTTTGGCGTATAGGCTGAAACAATTGATGAGTAAGGGGTAGATTGCGGGAGGCACTTATTATGGGCTAATTATTAACGGCTTGGAATACCGCATAGCCGAATTCGGGCAGATTCAGATGGAGTAATGATGTGAAGGTTTCTGTTCGCTTCTGTGTCTCTAGGTTTATCCATTTAGAGTTCGTCCCAGGTACAGGAATGGTGGTGTCCACTAACACATCTTCATTGTTGAGCACGATTAAGAAACGGTTGAACTCGTCCCACCGTTCATATAGAAGCAGCCTTGGGTGGTCCGGGATCTCCAGCGATTTAAACCCACTACTACGGAATGCAGGATGCGACTTACGAAGACCGATTGTCCAGCGATAGTATTCGAACAGCTCCCTGTTCTGTTTCTGGGTGTCCCACTCCATACATTTACGGTTATCCGGGTCATAGTTACCTTCCATACCGATTTCATCGCCATAGTAAATACATGGTGCTCCCTGAAAGGTCATTTGGAACAAAACAGCCAGTTTTAATCTTCGGATGTCACCGCCGCAAAGGGTCAGAAAACGAGTTGTGTCATGGCTGTCTAATAGATTAAAAGTGGCCTCTGTAACTTGCTGCGGATAATTTGCTAGCATAGTAGCTATCGATAGAGAGAATTGAGCAGCACTGATCTGCCCGAGAGCGAAGAAATTAATTTGAATATTGGTTAGTGGGTAATTCATCACGGCGTCAAATTGATCGCCAAGTAGCCACGGCAAGGGATCATGCATGATTTCGCCTACGAGATAGGCTTCTGGATTAATGCTTTTGATCGTATTACGGAATTGTCGCCAGAACGTATGAGAGACTTCATTCGCGACATCAAGCCGCCAGCCGTCTACACCGATTTCCTCCATCCAATAACGGCCAACTTTCAGCAGATATTCTTTGACTTCAGGATTCTCAGTGTTGAATTTTGGCATGATAGGCTCGAATGCAAATGTGTCATAGGTGGGAATTCCGTCGATGACCTGTAGTGGCCACTCACGTACATGAAACCAATCGGCATAACGGGAAGATCGTCCATTGGTGAGTAGATCAACAAATGGCGGAAAGGTATGGCCACAATGATTAAAGACACCGTCTAGAATGACGCGGATACCTTTGGAATGACAGGCGTCCACAAGTTCTTTTAGCAATGCATTGGTCCCCAAATGAGGGTCCACCAAGAAATAATCCTTTATATCATATTTATGATTGGTGGTTGCCTCGAACAGAGGATTGAAATAGATGGCGGTAATGCCCAATTCACAGAGATAATCCAAATGATCCAGTACACCTTGCAAGTCTCCTCCGAAGAAATTTCGGGGACTCGGTGTACCACCCCATTCCAACACATCTGCTGGATCATTTGTAGGATCACCATTTGCGAAACGTTCCGGAAAAATTTGATAAAATACTGCATCCTTCACCCATGCTGGAGGGGAGTGTACATCTTCACGGTTCAAGAAAGGAAAGTCGAATAGGCCCTCATATATAATTACTGGAGGCTCTGAGAAGAAGCCTTTTTCCAAATAATAAAGGACCTCATCTCCTTCATAAAGTGCAAAATAGTAAGTGAGTCTGCGATAAACAGGACGGACCACAGCCTGCCAATAATCGAATAAGCTGTCAGAAGCCATGTGCTGCATGGGAATAACCTCATGGGTTTTGTCCCAACCGTATTTATCTCCGCAGAAAAGATCAATCTGTGAAACGTTATCCCGTTTAGTTCTTATGCGAATATGTAATGTAGATTCATCGTAGGCATATGACCAATTTTGCCCCATACGATGATAAATGGCTTCTGGTTGAATCATTATCAATTTCCATCCCTTCGCGGCATATAAACGCAAAAAAGGGCCAACCTCATGATTATCAGAGGTTGAACCCTTGGCGGTTTCATTGCCTTTAAATTTTGTCTGAATCTTATCATACCCCTCAAGATTAAAGCAAGGGATTATTTCACATGAATTCACAATATGGAATATTTAGTATGCGATTGAAAATGGGAGGAAATATAAGGAATAATAAGAAAAGTGCTATTAAATCGCCCCATTTGGATCTTTATTCTGATTGCAATCCAAATTATGGGTAATATAGAATGAGGGCGAACGAACTTGATTTTTCGTAACACGCATACAAATTAAAGGCACTGTTACCTAAAAGGTACAACCTCGGCACTTTGTGCAAATGAGGTTGTACCTTTTTTGCATGCTCTTTTTTTTCTAGGCGTGTTAGGTCTGATCACTTATGAATAAAGGGGAGATGAGCAAATGAAGAAGAGTAAACGGTCTAAAATGCAAGCGGTATCATTTAGTTTAGTCCTAAGTCTGCTGTTGGCATTGACGGTTACGGCTTGCGGTTCAGGCAATGGGAACTCTACGGCACAGCCGAATTCAAGCCCGGATTCCGCAGTGAACGAGCCGGGGGGAACTACAAATGAAACGAATCCCGCCGAGGAGGAGCTGAAACCGGAGTCAGGGGCCGAATTAACGGTTTGGGAGGCCAAGGAGCAGGTTGAATACATGAAGCAGTTAGCTGCTGATTTCGAAAAAGAATACGGCGTTCCCGTCAAGGTTGAGGAAATGGCGGGCGGCGATCAGGGCACAAGGTTGGCAACAGATGGCCCGTCCAAACTAGCCGCCGATGTGTTGACTCTTCCGCATGACCAGATCGGCCAGGCCGTCAAAGCGGGGTTGCTTCTGCCAAATGATGTGTTTGAGGAAGAAACGAAATCAACTATGGTGGAGACAGCCATTCAGGCATCGACTTATGACGGTATCCTGTACGGTTATCCTAAATCGGTGGAGACCTATGCGCTGTTCTACAACAAGGATCTGATTTCCGAAGCTCCAAAAACTTGGGAGGATGTGATCGCTTTTGCCAATACGTACAATAAGCCGAAAGAGAACAAATTTGCGATCATGTGGGAATTCGTCGGGTATTACAGCTATCCATTCATCGGCAGCTTCGGCGGATACATTTACGGTGACAACAATACAAATATCAAGGATATCGGATTGAATAATGAAGGCACCGTCAAAGGATTTACCTTTCTCCAGAGCTTAAAAGGAATTCTGCCATTGAATGCAGGAGATATCACCTATGACGTTAAAACCCAATTGTTTCAGGAAGGCAAGCTGGCGATGAACATCGACGGGCCTTGGTCCATAGCGATGTTCAAGGATCATATCAACCTTGGAGTGGCGCCTCTTCCGAAGGGACCTGACGGTGAAGACAGCGTTTCTTTTTCCGGTGTTAAATCGTATTATGTCAATTCCTATACTGCATATCCGGTCGCTAGCCGCTTGTTCGCGCATTTTGCAAGCAACAAGGAGAACCAGCTCAAGAACTTTGAAATGACGGGTGCGATTCCTGCGAGCATTGAAGCTGGAGAAGCGCCGGTAATTAAAGATGATCCGATTATAAGTGGATTCTTCAAGCAGTTCCAACACTCTGTGCCGATGCCATCCATATCGGAAATCAAATCCGTCTGGGAACCGCTAAAGGCAGCATTTGTATCTCTGTGGAACGACCCGGGTCTTGATGTTAAGCAGACGCTCGATAAGACCGTATCAACGATTCAGGCCGATCTGGATTCGAAGTAAAGGACAGGTGATTTGACCTATGCACAAAAAAACAGGCGCAGCGCTACTCTCGGCTATTATTCCGGGACTGGGCCAGTTCTTCAATCGACAGTGGCTGAAAGGATTAGTATTCCTGCTGGTGGGGTCTGCTGGAATCTATTTTATTGCTCATGATCTAATGGGTTATTTGCGGGGCTTGATTACACTTGGTGAATTCCCAAGCCGTATGGTCAAGGTAGGTAAATTAACCCGAATGGTGGAGGGCGATCACTCCATATTTATGATGATCAATGGTCTGATGTCATTGCTGGCGCTGCTTTTTTATACAGCTTTTCATTTACTGAACATCAGAGACGCCTTCCTAGTTGGAGCTGCGCGCGACCGGAATGAGCCCATTCATTCATTCGGTGAATCGCTCAGACATATGGGGCGTAGAAATTTCGCCTATCTTGTACTAGCGATTCCTTTTGTGGCTGTAGTTTTTCTGACGATATTGCCACTTGTTTTTTCAGTGCTTTTAGCATTTACGAACTATGCCGACCCGATTTTACCGCCTGCGCATCTAGTAGACTGGGTGGGTTTCGGTAATTTTAAGAAAATGCTAAGTCTGGATGTATGGAGTTCCACCTTCGGCGGAGTGCTGACGTGGACACTGATCTGGGCGATTATTGCTACTGCGACGACTTACATTGGAGGTGTGCTCATTGCCGTACTTATTCACCAGCCCCGTGTTCGGTGGAAAAAGCTTTGGCGTACACTTCTGATCGTTCCCTTCGCTATTCCTAATATGATTTCTCTGCTCGTCATGCGCAATATGTTCAATAATCAGTTCGGACCGATCAATAGTTATGTAAGAGCTTTGGGATTGGAGGGGGTGGCCTGGCTGACTAATCCTTTCTGGGCTAAGGTGACCGTAATTCTGGCTAATATGTGGATCGGAATTCCGGTGACCATGATTCTAGCCTTTGGGGTACTGACAACGATTCCAAGGGATATGTACGAAGCTGCTGAAGTGGACGGAGCTGGGGCATTCTACAAATTTCGCATGGTTACACTGCCTATGGTGCTGTTCGCGACCGCTCCTATCCTGATTATGCAGTTTGCCGGTAACATTAACAGCTTTAACGTCATTTACCTAATGACCAACGGAGAACCGGTCAATCCGAATTACCAGTACGCGGGTCACACCGACCTTCTGGTGACTTGGCTCTACAAACTGGCGCTTAACCAGTCGCAGTACAGCTTTGCTTCCGTAATCGGGATTGTCATCTTCCTGCTGGTCGCGACCTTCTCCATCTGGAGCTACCGCCGAACGCGATCCTACAAAGAGGAGGATATGATTGCATGAAGCCAAAACTGACAGAAGCGTTTAAAACGATTGGAAGCCATTTGCTGCTGATTGTGCTCAGTTTCATTAGTCTTTTTCCAGCATTTTGGATTATTATGTCTTCATTCAAGACGGGAAACAGTCTGTTCAGCGACTCGTTGATTCCTAAAAATTTCACGTTCATTCATTACAAGGAACTGTTTGAGCAAACTAAATATTTGATTTGGTTCATGAATACACTAAAGGTTGCGGCGCTGTCTACGCTACTTGGCACCTTTCTGTTGCTATTGACTTCGTATGCCATTTCTCGTTATCGATTCAAGGGTAGAAAAACGACACTGACCGCGCTCCTAGTGCTGCAAATGTTTCCGGGATTCATGGCTATGATCGCAGTTTACGTGCTACTGAACACACTTGGGCTACTGAATTCCCATTGGGCGCTTGTTCTCGTATACAGTAGTGGCGCCATTATTACGAATGTGTTTGTGGCTAAAGGTTTTTTTGATACTATTCCAAAAAGCCTGGAAGATGCTGCGCGGATGGATGGGGCGAGTCATATGAAAGTTTTTCTCTCTATAATGATCCCGCTGTCCAAACCGATGCTTACCTATGCCAGTCTTATGATATTTAATGGCTGCTTTGTGGATTTCATATTCGCGGACCTTGTATTGCGTACGGAAGAGACGAGAACGCTCGCTGTCGGGCTTTTCCGGATGGTGAATCAAAGTAATTCGACCGAATTCACATTGTTCGCTGCCGGAGCGGTGCTGGTCGCTCTCCCGGTCACGCTGCTGTTCATTTTCCTTCAGCGTTTCCTGGTGGACGGTCTGACCGCGGGTGCAAGCAAGGGATAGTCCGATTTGTACTCTCACTCTGCAGCAGTACTGAATTCCATAAAAACCACTTTCTTTTCAGAAGCGCAACAATCTGAGGGAGGAAGTGGTTTTTTATTTTTAATAGCGTCATTTATGTATCTGTCATTCCGAATTTATTGCTGATGGAATTGTTTTTGTGTGGCTTCTAAAATCTTCTTGGTGTGGAGAGGATTGAAGAATGATGAAAATAGGAGTAGAATTCCTCATGGAACTAACACTTAAGGGAGTTTGTGATGTGCAAAAAATCCCCGGAGCACGGGGTTATTTTCTAGCATTTATTAAATGTAGAATCCTAATAAATCCTTTTGAGGTATATAGCATCAAGAGAAAAGAGGAGAATTACCATGGAAACAGTATTAGTACGAGAATATCGGTCGGATTTGCTGGAATGTGTCCATAGTGGACATATTGCTATCGTAGGAGAAAACGGGAACGTAAAGGGATATGCAGGTGATCCTGAGTTTGTATCCTTTACCCGCTCTGCGGCCAAGCCACTTCAGGCTATCCCAGGCATTCGTGGAGGAATCGTGGAGCATTATGGTTTTACACCCGCTGAGGTTGCCCTAATGACTGCTTCTCACCGAGGAGAGAGCTATCATGTTGCCGCGCTAGAGAGTATTTCCTCCAAGATTGGCATTGATGAGCAACAAATGATATGTGCCACTAGCTATCCACTGGATTATACGAGTAGAGAGAATGCTATTCGCGGCGCGGGCAAAAGAAAGTTCTATCATAACTGTGCGGGCAAGCACATGGGAATTTTATCGTATAGTAAGCTCAAAGGACTGCCACTTGAAGAATACTCTCAGCCGGAGCAAATGGTTCAGCGTGAGATAATAGATACCATTGCTTATATGGCTGGTGTGGCCCCAGACAGTATTGGCCTAGGTACGGACGGATGTGGTCTGCCGGTATTTGCCATGCCTTTGACAGCCTTGGCGACTGCATATTTGAAATTAGCCAATCCTGATTTAATTGCTGACGAGGCAACTCGCAAAGCGGTCACTACGATCACTGCGGCCATGAATGCTCATCCAGAGATGGTTTCTGGGTCTGGACGACTCGATTCAATTCTTTTGGAAGATGATAATATTATTGCTAAGGGCGGATTTAAAGGGGTATATTGCTTCGGTTTGCGTCGCGAGCGACTGGGTATTGCCTTCAAGATTTTAGATGGATCTGAAGAAGAGTGGGGACTTATTGTACAGGCGATTTTAAATCAGATTGGATACAGTCAGAAAAATACTTTGGAAAAGCTGCGTAATGCATTTTCAGGTGTGATCTACAATGACGGTGGTACACGGGTAGGTCATGCGGATACAGAATTTCAGCTTCATTTCATGAAATAGGAACTTAAAAAGGAGCCCCTCGCTGCGCATCCATCTCAGATACGTAGCGAGGGGCTCTTTTTGTAAAGGGGAGAACCATTATTTCTGACGTAGACGACCGAGTTCGGAGACGAGCGCTTCCACCTGAGAAATACTGAGTCTGTCGCTGCTCATGGCTACCTCATAGACATCGAAGATATCTTCATATTTATCTACTGAAAAAGCAGAGGCTTGCATCGCAGCAGCACTTGCCATCTTCAGCTTGTTCTTGATGGCCTCGATCATATATTCAACATTTTCCTGACTAGGTTGTGTTAAATCCATAGGTTATTAACATCCTCTCTGTATACTGATCCATGTATTTTACCATGTTTGTGAGCTTGATCACCATTTTTTTGTCGGGCCCACAGAAATCATGTTAAATTAAAGGCATGAAATCAAAAATATCATCGAAGGGAGGAAAGGTATTGGCAATTAGAGAACAGGGAAGCGGTAAACGAAGTAAAATGGACGATGTAGGACTGGTGTCCTTTTTTAAAGAAATTGCTGCGCTGCATTCAGCAGAGAAAGTCACGTTTCTGTGCATCGGAACAGATCGTTCTACAGGTGATGCTCTGGGTCCATTAACAGGCAGCAAACTTCTGGAATATGGCTTTCCGCACGTAATCGGTACGTTGCCATCTCCTTGCGATGCGGATAATTTGGTGGCCAGAGTCGCTGAGATTTCATCTGAGCATATCATTATTGCTGTGGATGCTTGCCTAGGATCTCCAGTAGCTCTTGGATATTACTTCGTTTCGAATGAGCCGCTTCAGCCAGCACAATCGGTGGGGGTATGCCTTCCCGCAGTGGGGCATTATAGTTTGGCGGCAATTGTAGATATCAATGGTCCAAAGCCTTATCGGACGTTGCAGACGACCCCATTACATAGAGTTATGGTTATGGCTGAGCAAATCGCAGCCGCCGCAGCAAAAGGGTTTGGAATCGGGCGTTAAGAATAGGATACCCGTTTCAAGGTGAGCTGTTTTGCTTAATAATAGATATTAGTTAATATATCTTAGTATTTTGGAAAGAGGGAAGCAGCCATGGAAAGAGTACGTTGTGACGGAAGCAATATTTGCTACAGTGATCAGGGGGAAGGCGAGGTTATTGTATTACTGCATGGCTTTTGTGGAAGTGCTGATTACTGGGAGCAAGTCATTCCCATTTTAAGCAGCGACTACCGAGTGATTGCTCCCGATTTACGTGGTCATGGAGCTTCAGAGGCTCCACTAGGACCCTATACTATTGAACAAATGGCAGATGATGTTCTGGGCTTGTTAGATACACTTGAAATTTCTGAATGCACCATGCTGGGACATTCACTTGGTGGATATATTACACTTTCGTTCGCGCAGCGGTATGCCTCTCGATTGAAGGGCTTCGGATTAATCCATTCCACTGCATATCCGGATAGTGAAGAAGCTCGGGAGAATCGATTAAAAAGTGTCAGCAGGATTCAAAATGAAGGCATTACTCCTTTTGTGGACAGCTTCGTCCCTGGAATTTTTGCTAAAGCAACCGCTTCTGCATCACCGCAGCTGCTGGAGCGAGCAAAAGAAATTGGCTACAAAACGCCTCCACAAGGAGCAGCCGGAGCTGCACTGGCGATGCGCGAGCGTCCAGATCGACGTGATGTGATCACAGCTACCACGCTGCCAGTACTACTTGTTGCTGGCGAGCAGGATGGACTGATTCCTGCGGAACGCACCTTTACTTCAGATAAACCCAATGTAACGCAAGCTACGATTTCTGGAGCAGGCCACATGAGCCTCTTTGAAGCTCCTGAACGGTTAGCTGAGGTTATCAAGGAATTCACCCAAGCTACGGTGAGTATTAACAGCCATTAGTGATCGCTGAAATAATAATTCAAAAAGAGGCAGCACCGCGTCAAAGTTACTGGCGTGGGCTGCCTCTTTTTTAGGAGACTATTAAAATTTACGGATGGATGGAACACTAATTACGACACCAATATATGTCATTCCTAATCATAACATTCTTTTTCCTATAATTCCTTTGGTGGCATGGCGTAGGGCAATGGTTTAAGATAAATGAATAGAACACATATCATATCTAGATACAAAAGCTTTACAGTTACAGTATGGAAAAGGGGGAAGTTCATGTTCCGAAGAGACTATATTGTCCGCATGATCGAGGATATGACGGCGATGGTTGCCAAGGTTCTAACGCTAAAGCAGGAGCGGAAGACAACGGAAGCCTTATGGGAAATTGATGAGCTATTGAACCGACATTTTCCGCTGAACTCACGTCTCTTAAATTCACTATCTGTAGAAGATATCATAGAAATGTTCCGTTTTAACGGTGTGTTGGAGTCAGATAAGCTTCAAGGTGTAGCCAAACTGCTTAAAGAAGAGGGCAGCATTTATGCTGCGAGTGGCGATAATGATGCAGCACTATTCAGAAGCATGAGGGCACTGCATTTATACTTGTACGCAGATTTGCACGGCGCTGATCGAGCAATGCTGCAGATGACAGCTGATATCGATGAACTTCTAGAGGAAGTCAAGGCGTATCGTCTTCCAGCCAAGACGGAACGGCTGCTTCTAGTTTATATGGAGTCGATCGGGCATTACAGTAAAGCGGAGGACAGTCTGTATCGACTATGGGAGCAAGGGGAAGATGTTTCGCTGGAAGGTGATGAGCTGTACAGACGGCTGCTGCTTAAATCACCGGAAGAATTGGAACAAGGCTCGCTTCCTATCCATGAAGTGGAACAAGGATGGAAAGAGTGGTGCCGGATCACAGAAGTTCGGAGGGAGTCGGAAGCCTTATGAATACCCCTTTATTTATTATCGATGCCTTTGCAGGAAAAGCATATTCAGGAAACCCGGCAGCGGTATGCTTGCTAAAACATCCAGTCGACGAGGCATTCATGCTGAAGACAGCAGCAGAAATGAACTTGTCAGAGACGGCATTTCTCTGGCCGGAGAATGATGGATATCGCCTGCGCTGGTTCACGCCCAAGGTTGAGGTTAATTTATGTGGCCATGCTACTCTAGCGAGTGCACATATATTATGGGAGCTGGGATTGCTGGATCCAGATGTGGAAGCTAGATTTTATACACGCAGTGGGTTGCTTAGAGCTTCTCGTGCGGGTGACTTGATCTCACTGTACTTCCCGCCTTATGAGCTTAAGTCTTCTCCTACAATTCCGGCTCTTATAGAAGCACTTGGTATTACAGAAGCTAATGTAGTAGAAACTATGCTATATGCTGACAATGTACTTGTACGACTTGATCAGGAATCCCTAGTTCGCGAACTTAGCCCAGACTTCGGGGCTTTATCACGGCTTGAAGAGAGAGCCTTTGCGGTTACTGCAGAAAGCTCCACCGAAGGCATTGATTGTGTGTCACGGTTTTTTGCACCGAAGATGGGGGTAAATGAGGATCCGGTCACAGGTTCAGCGCATACTGCGCTAGCACCTTTCTGGGCTAGTCGACTTAACCGTACGCAGTTGATCGCTTATCAAGCTTCCGAACGAGGAGGCCTGCTTCAGCTTGAGGTAAGCAAAGATCAGATTAAGATGTCTGGCCGAGCAATAACTATAGTTAGTGGAGAGCTGCATGTTAAGCCCTGATAGGCTACCTCTTGTAGAGCCGTGATATAATGGAACGATGATGGTTAGGAGACATAGATTCTCCATTTTTAATCCCGAAAGTGAGATGTGCGTTGTGGAATCTTTAACAGCTCTTATTGAACAACTGATAAGTGACCGTACTTTAATTATGGCGACCCTAAGCCAAGTACGTTATAAAGGGGAGACCTGTACGAAAGTACAGATTAAACCTGTCGAACTAAAGGGTAAGCTGCATTATCAGTTTGCATCTTATATTGGTACAAAGGTTGAACATCGTAACGTACCGGCTGAATTAGCAGCGGAGGAAATGACTCTTTTATTCAGAGAGACATTCCGACAAGGTCTGTTATGTACGGTAGAAGCGGATTATCAGGTGTTAATTAGCAAGAAATTCAAAGTATCGATCCTTACTAAGTCTCCAACTAAAAAGGAAGAGCCAGATCTAGCGCACAATCGCCGCAAGCGCTATGTGCTGGAGGATGGGGACCCTGTACCTTTTCTTGTGGAGCTCGGCATTATGAATAGAGAAGGTAAAGTGCTAGCCAAGCGATACGATAAGTTTCGTCAGATCAACCGATTCTTGGAGATGGTCGAGGATGTACTTGCCGATCTTCCAACCGGGCGGCCATTGACGATTGTTGATTTTGGCTGTGGAAAATCATATTTGACCTTTGCGCTTTATCACTATCTGACCGTTCGCAAGAAGCGGGAGCTTAATATTATTGGACTAGACTTGAAAGCTGATGTAATTGAGCATTGCAATGAGCTTGCTGCGAAGATCGGTTACGATCACTTGAAGTTCCTTGTGGGTGACATTGCGGAGTACAATGAGCTGGATCAGGTAGATATGGTTATAACACTTCATGCCTGTGACACAGCTACAGATGCTGCACTCGAAAAAGCAGTACGCTGGGATGCCTCCGTCATTTTGTCTGTGCCTTGCTGCCAACATGAATTGTTCGCGCAGATTGAGAATGAAGTAATGAGCCCGATGCTTTCACATGGGATTTTGAAGGAACGTTTTTCTGCCTTGGCTACGGACGCTATCCGCGCCAAATTGCTCGATATGATGGGTTATAGTAGCCAGCTGCTGGAATTCATCGACCTGGAGAATACACCAAAGAACATTTTGATCCGCGCCGTTAAGAGCTCAGGTGGTGATAACTCCGTCAAATGGCGTGAATATACCGCATTCCGTGATTTTATAGGGGCGAAACCTTACCTCGAGCGCGTATGCACTGACCTGCTTCCGAGTGAAAGTTCGGTGGAGGGATAGCACGACTATTAGGAACAGTAAGTTGGATTAGTTGTATGTTGTGCAGCTATATATGCTTTGAAGGTGCTTTTTTTGGATTTAACTGCACTCTGTACACTTAAAAACGAACAATTCTCCGTATTTGGCGGGATTCTCGAAAAATAGTTGTACATTATGCAATTACACTAGGACGCAGTAACGAATATCAAAGGTTAGTTGTACTTTTTGCAACTATATAGCTTTTTTGGTGAGCATTAGGACGATGCAGCTCCTTCGTGGAGAGGTATCGTCCTTTTTGCATTCTAGTTTTACGGAGGGTAAATGTGGAAAGGATAGAGATAACTTAACGAATACAGGGGTATCTAAATGTGGAGCGTTAACAGTGAGCGGAGTTTGGATTCAATAATCGTATACTTTAGTGCAGCCTTAGTAATCACAGCCGGAGTTGGAGCATGTTTGCTGCGAGGATTTTTTTTTACAGAGGAGATGTATCCTTTTCTTACCTTATGGTTTGTGATGTGCTCTTCGGTCCTGCTTTATTTGTACATTGGAGTGGGTAAGTGGAGAAGTAGTGCAGGTAGGGCGAGTGGAGTACTTAGAGCTGTGAAAATAATGTTGATCGCGCCTTTGCTAGTTCTATCACTCTACCTGGTTCAGTGGTTAAGGGGACCTCTTTCGGCACAGGGCACAATGAATGAAATATTACGGTGGGGCTTGTATGCTAGCTTTGCATTTTTGGTTTGTTTTTGTGCGTTGAATCGAGTGGGGCGTCAGCTGATCTTTGCCGCGTGGTCCATTTTGGGTATGTTCTTAAGCATGAGAGCTTTGCTGGCAGTGTGCGGGGTGATAGAGTTACCTTTCGCTGTAGCCTATAGCCACTCCTCTGCAGTTAGTGTTACAGGTGCTAGATTAGCAGGAGTGATGGAATATCCTAATGCCTTTGGTGCTGTGATGGCTGTTTTTCTATTGGAGCGGCTATTTGCTGTTGCTACTTATTATGAAAGACCTCAGAAGAGAGGGGATGGATGCGGTGGAGTGGAGCAGGAAGAAGCGGGAAGCACGGCCGCCGCGCTGCTGCGCTTGCTGCCGCTGTTCCCGTATGCCGCCGCGCTGCTCCTCAGCGAGTCACGCGGCGCATGGCTGACGGCGGCTTGCGCCTGCGCCGCCGTCTTGCTCTGGAAGCGGCAGCTCATCGCGCCGCTTCTTGCTGCTGGCGCCGCGCCCATGGTCGCCGCGGCGTTGTTCTACCGCCAACTGGCCCGTGCCGGGTTGGCGGTAGAGTCTTCGCCCGGCCTGCTGTTGCTGGCCGGGCTTTGGGCCGGCGCGTTGCTAGCCGGCCTATGGCTGTGCCGCCGCCAGCGCAGCGCGGCGGGTAGTGCCGAGCCGCCATGCTGGCATTGGCGGCGATAGGTTGGACGGCGGCGGGCACCGCCGTCCTCCTGCACGTGCGCGAGCGGATCACCGGACCGTCATCGACGGTATCCGCGCGTGGTCTGTTTTACCGCGACGCCTGCCGGCTGGCGGCAGAAGCACCCTGGCTGGGCCGGGGGGGCGAGACTTGGCGGAGCTCATACCTCGCCGCCCAGTCTCGCCCTTATGTAGGCAGCCAGGTGCATAGCGGTTATCTCGACATCCTGTTGAACCTAGGATTTATCGGCCTTGCAGCCATACTGCTTATGCTGTTAGCAGCAGGCTGGCTGCTGGCTAAGAAATCGCCGCGCCTGCTGCCGCCATTTTTGGTTATCGTTTTGCACAGCGCCGTCGATTTTGACTGGAGCTACGGATTAATCTGGCTGCTGCTTTTTTGGCTGCCAGCACTTGCTCTGGCTGAACATGAGCAGAAACATCAAACTGCGCCTACCAGCTTTACGTCCATGAGTTCGCTCACAACTCATTTCGCATCCGCGATTCCGCAGCCAACTCGCTCGACGTCTGCGATTCCGCAGCCAACTCGCTCGACGTCTGCGATTCCGCAGTCAACTCACTTCGAGTCCGCGACCTCGCCTAAACTCGCCCACTCATATCTCCGCCGACTATTCATCACTGTCGCCTGTGGGCTTTCTCTCATACTAACCGTATTGTCCTTTCAAGCCGCACAAGGAGAAAGGTACTACCGACAAGCAGTTCAGGCGGCTGATCCATCGGTGAAGGCTGGTTTGCTACAGCAATCACTAGTGTGGAATCGCCAATCACCTAGAACAGCTGTAGTATTATCTAGGCTGCTTACGGGTGAACAAAGCGTGAGTATACTGCAGCAGAGTTTGAAATATTCTCCGGAGAATGCAAGTTTAAGCTGGGAAATGGCTAGACGATGGATGTACAGTGATGATCCGGGAGCTGCACTATATTGGATACATCGAAGTATTAAGCTGGATAAATACAACTATGTGAAGTGGGTCAAAGGGGTTGAAGGCATGCTTATGATGGGCCGGAAGAAGCTAGCGGAAGGGAATCGAATGGAGGCCATGGGTTGTATTGCTTCAGGGAACGAGCTACTGCGGCAGTATAGAGCGTTGGCAGAGTATGAGGCAAGTAAAGGTGAGCAGCATAATGACCGGAAGTTCCAAATGACAGAACAAGCCGACGACCTGAGTCGACGGCTTAGTGTATTGGCATCACGATTTTAACTGACGTGAAATGATCCAAGAGTACAGAACAGGAACGAGAATAACAAGCACAAGTGCCGTAATAATAAGGGCCTGAGATAAGACACCGCTCACAAAGGCTCCCCCAAAAATAAGCAACCCGCCGATCATCCACATTCTTCCGGAGAGACGATGTGTTTTTCGCCATACCTCTGGGCTAGAGAGCGTCCATGCTGTACGAACACCGAACAAATAATTATCTTTTACCTGTGGCATGTAGTTGCCGAGCGCAATCAACATCACTCCTAGGGCTCCTATAGCTATTTTACTCACATTAATATCTTTACCCAGGCCGTAAGCAACCGTGAGCACAAGCATGAGATTAAAAAGCACCCCAATAGCGAGTCTGCTCATAGCATAGGCATTTTCGAACTTCTTATAATTTTCCCGTTTAGGATCGATGCTACGTGTGAACTGCATGATCAGCGGAAGCACAATGCCCAGGATTCCTAAAATGAAAATAGCTATGTTTTTATCCCAATACCGGTTAACTTTACCCGTAATTCCCCACTGCGCGGGCAGCTCTTGTGGCAGCTTGCCATAATTGATTAATGCATAAGCTAATGAAGCTAAACCTAATATTACAATCAGTGTATCTTGCCATCTCCATTTAAAATCCTTCATCTTCAATCAGCCTCCTTCTCAGAATCCTTATCCTGACGGCTTTGTTTTCCGTCCAGCGATTTGCTTTCCGTCTCCGTTTGCTTTCCCGTACCTGTTAGCTCGAGCAACCAGCCAAGAACCTCTTCGAGAACTGTCATATTTAATGAATACATAATGAATTGACCTTTTCGTTCATCCTGTACGAGATCGGCATGCTTCAGTGCATTCAGATGGTGAGAAATGCTTGGCTTTGACATGTTGAAAAAATCAGCAATTTCACCTGCGGTTCGGTCCTTCTCCCTTAGTAACCGAATGATTTGGCGACGGGTAGGGTCAGCTAGTGCTTTGAAAGACTCATTCATATTCCACCCACCATTTCGATATTTAGGTAATTGTCTAAATATATAATAACCATTCATATTCTTATCTGTCAATGCGTGTTCTCCTCATTTGGATTGAGAAAGAAATTGTCACTGAATCTTTGGATTTACCGCCGTTTGAGGCTATGCCCTTGCTAATACTAACTTTGGGCAAGTACTCGATGAATGGTTAGAAATATAGAAGCGGAGGAGAGGATATATGATGCTGACTAATAAGGTTGCAGTTGTTACAGGTGCGGGTTCTGGGATTGGAGAAGCAATTGCTCTTCTTTTTGCCCAGCAAGGGGCTAAGGTTATTGCTGCGGACATCCATCTGGAGGCTGTTGAAGCGGTGGCCAAGAAGGCAGAACAAGGTCATGGCAATGGAGTGGTGTATCCTCTAAAGGCAGATGTTTTGATGGAAGAGGATACTCAGCGTATGATTGATGCTGCAAGTACACAATTTGGTGGACTACATATTCTCGTTAATAATGCGGGGATCATGGATAAAATGACACCAGCCCACGAAATCACAGATGACTTATGGGAGAAGGTAATTGCAGTGAACGTTACCGGACCCATGAGAGCCATTCGTAGGGTGCTACCGGTTTTCATGGCACAAGAAAGTGGATGCATCATCAATGTAGCTTCGATCGGCGGCTTAGAGGGATCTCGTGCAGGAGTGGCTTATACTGCCTCCAAGCACGCTGTCATCGGTATGACTAAAAATGTAGGGTATCAGTACTCGAAGCTTGGAATTCGCTGTAATGCTATAGCACCAGGTGGGGTAAAGACGAATATTGATTTGTCTAATCCGAGTGCTTTTGGTAGTCAAAAGGCAGGAGATGGTATGGCGTCAATGCCGCGAACAGGGGAAAGCAGTGAGATCGCATCGATAGCTTTATTCTTGGCTTCAGAAGCTGCGAGCTTCGTGAATGGAACGGTAATAACGGCGGATGCCGGATGGACCGCTTATTAAACAGCTTTTACATTTTAGACAAAAAGGTGTCCATTTCCATCTTCATTGCTGGAAGTGCACACCTTTTTTGGTTATACGGGTTGTTCTAACTCTTTTTAAGAGAGGGTCGAAATAGGGTAAGTGCGCGACCGCTGTAAGTAGATGTGTTAAGGTTGCTTGTGCTAGAATAGGCTAAGAGAAACTGGAAAATAGAGCAGAGCGGCAGAGCTTTTAAAAATATAAGAAAGTATAAGGTTAGAGCTATACTTTATGTTCTTATATTTCTCGCTTAAACGCTTAGTGTCTTTATATAGACGCCAAAGATGTTTATGCTAGATACATAGCCATATTCTGCGGAAAAGGGAGGAGGAGTACGGTTGCATGTTATTTCTGATCTGATCTCAACATTGTTTGAATGGATTCAGAGTCTTGGTTATTTTGGGATTATGATCGGACTTATGATTGAAGTTATTCCGAGTGAAATTGTACTGGCTTTCGGTGGCTTTTTAGTATGGAGTGGTGATATTAATTTTTTTGGCGCCGTATTATTCGGTACGATCGGCGGAGTCATTGCACAGATTTTTGTATATTGGATTGGTCGTTATGGTGGCAGACCTGTTTTGGAGAAATACGGGAAATATATTTTCATTCAAAAGAAGCATATTGACCATTCGGAAGAGTGGTTCAATAAATACGGGACTGGCGTAATCTTTACAGCTCGTTTTATTCCGGTTGTTCGTCATGCCATTTCCGTTCCAGCTGGGATATCGAAAATGCCTTTAGGTAAGTTCACTTTGTTGACTACGCTTGCTGTTATTCCATGGAGTGCTTTGTTTGTATATCTGGGTATGACCTTGGGGAATAAATGGGAAGATATTGACAAAGTAGCAGCTAAGTATACCAACGAAATTATACTTGTAGCGATCGCTCTGATCATCATTTATTTTGTGTTTAAATGGTACAAATCCAAGAAAAAGGGGACTTCAAAATGAAGCAGAATGTAGCTCATAAGTTTGGAAAAGGACTAACACCGCGCCAATTCGTAGAAAGTATGATGAAGAACCAACAGGCCTTTGAATCCTGGTATGAGAAGTTTACTTGGGAAGATGAGAACGATAAGGAATATTTTGAAAGTCTGAACCATCGCGACGATTTGCGGGTACTTATCCTAGCAGCGGATTGGTGTGGAGATGTAGTACGTAACGTTCCTGCTGTATTCCGTATCCTGGAGACGGCGGGAATGAAGACAGAGGTATTCATTTTGGAAGAGAATCCGGAGCTTATGGATGATTTCTTGACCATGGGTGGCAGATCTGTCCCAGTCGTGATTTTTGCAGACACCGGAGGATATGTGCTCGGACATTGGGGTCCTAGACCAGAGCATGTGCAGCGTATAATGAGAGAGTTTAAACGTGAGAATCCTGATCGTGAGGCCGCTGATTACGACAGCAAAATCGCAGAAGCACGTAAGGCCATGGGGCAAGCCTATGGGGAAGGAACGGAATATCAGGCAGTTATCGCAAAAGAACTGCGTAGTCTGATTTCCGGATTCTAGACTCATGCTAAATATACGTTCATTTAATCTAGGTCCGCTTCAGACGAATGCCTACTTGCTGACAGGTGCGGATCCTGCGAAGGGCATTATTATTGATCCCGGTATGAATCCTGCTGCATTAGTGCGGAGTATCGAAGGGATAGAGATCGAAGCTATTTTGTTGACACATGCACATTTTGATCATATGGGCGGTGTAGAAGAAATTCGTAAAGCTAAGAAATGCCCTGTTTATTTACATCCACTTGAAAGCGAATGGCTAAGCAGCCCCAAGCTGAACGGTTCACTAATGTGGTCGGAGGTGTCACCTCCTCTAGCCACAGATCCTGCGGAGTATGATCTGGCAGAAGGGCAAGTTCTGCAATTCATTGGACACACCTTCCGTGTGTACCATACACCTGGCCACTCTCCAGGCAGTGTAAGTTTCCTTTGTGGAAATGATCTATTCTCTGGAGATGTCTTGTTTAAGTTAGGAGTTGGACGCACAGATTTGCCTGGTGGCAGGGAACGAGATCTGTTCGATTCTATTCGTGGCAAGCTATACAAAATGGATGATGAAGTGAAGGTTTATCCAGGACATGGTCCACGGACAACCATTGGATTTGAAAAGGTTCGCAACCCTTATGTTCCTCAATAGACGTTGATTCTATTAGAACCGACAAAAACCGAGGGATTTTTGATAGACAAAAGACTACAAAAGGACTAAAATGAGGTTAATTAAATGTAACATTTACCTCGCGAAGCACGCAGACTGCGGAATTAATCCCGGTTTGCGTTCTTTTTTTGTCTTCATATAGGCTTAAAAGCATGGGGGGAAGTAGAATGGAGAAGAATATATATTACCCATTGGATCACGGATGGTATGACTCCAAGGAGAAATGGACTAATTTCTGCAGCAGTAACTGCCGATGTTTTGCGGATTGTTCAGGAAAGGGTGGCTTCTGTTCATCCATAGAGCGTAGAGACATACAATCTGAAAAGGACATTAGTGAGGGCTTTCTTCAGGAGAGCCGTTTGTTTTACGGGGGAATAACAGTGGTTTTAGGAGGCGAGCCCAGAAAAATGCCTCTTTTTTGGCGTTTTCCGGCAAGGGGAGGGATAATTCAGCCCTGGCGGCGCAAGTTGTGGGATCTCAAAAAATAATAATTAAGCGGAATGAACGATTCATAATACATATTCGTACTACAAATAGAAACGAATTCTTGAATGGAGGGGCAGATGAGCGATCAGTCGCTGGAGAGAATCAGACGGGCACAGCAGGGAGATACTTCAGCACTGTCTTCACTGCTGCGAGAACACTATACTTTTTTATTCAAATATTTAATCAAGGTGACCATGGACCCGTTGCTGGCAGAGGATCTTGTACAGGACGCCATGGTCAGATGTATGGAGAAGATCAACACCTATAACGGAACTTCTTCCTTTTCCTCTTGGTTAATCACAATTGCGACCAGAATATTTATTGATCGCAAGCGGCGCTGGAAGCGTGAAGCGGAATGGAAGCAGCGGGAGCAACAGGAACAGGGGATTCGTTCGATTCGTTGGCGGTTTGAGAGCAGGGGGGAAGAGTGGAGTGAAGTGCTGGATTCCCTCTCCAGATTACCTTCTGCGCAAAGAGTGGCTGTTCTACTGAAGCATTATTATGGCTATAGTTATGACGAAATTGGCGAAATCATGCGGGTTCCTTCAGGTACAGTCAAGTCGCGTGTATCCCTTGGTCTTAACCAACTACGAAAGGAGCTGAATGAGGATGGAAAAGGATAACGATAAGGAGTCTGAGTTGTATTTGCATAAGCTTTCAGATGAGCTTGCCCGGTTAGATGCACAATATAATGACATCACACCCCCTTCATTACAGGAACTGGAGAGGTTAATGGTTGATGCCTCTGTGCATAGAAAGAGTATGGAACGTAAAGAGATGCTGTTATTCTGGGGCATATCGTTGATCCTGATCAGCGTATTTCTATCCATTCTCGGTTCTGCTCCGATAATCTATTGGATTATTCAAGCGATTATTCCTATTGCGGGACTCAGTGCTCTAGGAATAGCGAGGATCAGGAGGAATAGAGAAGGTGCGCAAGAATGAATGAGCTGCAGGATGTGCCTCTATGGTTATGGTTTTGCATAGCAATAGCATTAATGCTGCAAGGGACATTGCTGTTCCGCGACGCCAAACGACGCGGAAGAAAAGCTTGGTTCTGGGGACTATGGGCTATAACTACAGTTCCGTCACCCGCGTTGGTCTATTTACTTGTTGTCATTCTACCGGAAAGACGTAGGAGAAAGAAGTTGTAAAGGTCCAGGATAGGAGCTCGTTCCTTTCATAACACAAAAGGAGTGGTACTTCATGGAAGATGTAAATTGGGGTTTAATTATGCCGTTGATCATTTTGCAGGCTTTACTGGCTATTATCGGTTTGATTTCCTTAGCCAAAGCAGATAGAGTGCGTGGCCCAAAATGGATGTGGATTATAATCATTATTTTCGGAAATATATTAGGCAGCGTAGCTTATTTTACGATAGGAAGGAAAGATGTCTAATGTCACTCCTTCAAGTTACAAATCTACGCAAAAGCTATGGGACGCATATTTCTGTAAATGACATAAGCTTTGAAATTGAAAAAGGACGCTGTGTCGCTTTACTGGGTCCTAATGGTGCCGGAAAGACGACAACACTACGTATGCTGGCTGGACTTCTAGAGCCCACCTCTGGAATGATTTCGTTTGAGGGGAGCCGTCCCGGAGCAGAATATCGCAAGGGATTAGGATATGTACCGCAGTCTCCAGCCTTTTACGGGTGGATGACTGGACAGGAGTATGTTGTATTCGCAGCAAAGCTTAGTGGAATGGGGACCAAAGAAGCGACAAGCAGCGCGTTAGAATCCCTAAAGCATGTAGGACTCAAAGACGATGCTCGCCGCAGGATTGGCGGATATTCGGGTGGAATGAAGCAGCGATTGGGTTTAGCACAGGCACTTGTGCATCGCCCTCGACTTCTTTTATTGGATGAGCCTGTATCTGCACTTGATCCGATCGGCCGCAGGGAAGTGATGGAATTGCTACGAGGAATACGGGAAGAGACAACGGTAGTTTTCTCCACGCATGTGCTGCATGATGCGGAAGAAATTTGTGATGATATTATTTTAATGAATCATGGACGCATTGCAGAGCAGGGGTCTTTGTCACAGCTTCGTTCACAATACAGCCTTCCTGTTATTCGATTACGTACCGAGAAGCACAAAGAAGCCATTCATTGGCTGGAATCGCTTGCTTCTAAACCGTTTGTACTGGAGTCCCAATTGTTTGGAGATTATGCCGTATTTAATGTGAATGATGTAGAAATGGCCCGCCGGACGATTTTGCACGAAGCGACGCAGCTCGAAATTCCATTGCTGCAATTTGAAGCAGGCTCTTCCACATTAGAGGATTTATTTATGAAGGTGGTGGGCGTATGAGCAGCACCTGGGTCCTTTATCGAAAAGAAATGCTCGAGCTGGTCCGCAGTTATAAGTTAATCTGGATACCTGTCGTGTTCATCATTTTAGGTATTATGCAGCCATTAACCATTTATTATTTGCCGGAAATATTAAAAGCTTCAGGAGATGTGCCCCCAGGTTTGCTGGAGGGGTATGAAATACCGAGTGCCGCAGCTGTGATGGCGCAAGCACTGGGACAGTATGGAACGATTGGAATGCTGGTATTGGCGCTAGGCTCGATGAATACTTTAGCTGGTGAACGCTATAGCGGAACTATGGAATTAATTCTAGTAAGACCGGTTTCTCCGGCGGCAATAGTGATCGCTAAATGGACAGCTCAACTGACCCTGCTTGTTGTTGCGCTTGGATTGGGTGCAGCTGGCGCAGCTTATTACACGAAGCAGCTGATTGGCTTATTATCATGGGGTGACGTTATTGCAGCTTCTGGAGTATATGGTTTGTGGTTATTATGTGTTGTCTCAGCTACGTTGTTGTTTAGTGCCTTTTTAAGACCTCCAGTAGCTGCATTTTTAGCACTGGCGTTAATGGCTGCTTTGTCATTAGGTCTAAGCTTATTGCCTACATGGTTTGGCTGGACACCCGCAGGGCTTTCCGGGCTGTCAGCAGAGATTCTTATAGCTGGAGAGGGCTTTAAAGCAGGTCCATATCTTTCTGCCGGTATATTGATCATAATTTGCCTTGTTGGGGCTTCGCTTTTGACAAGAAAGAACAACTTACCCGATTAAATAATAACCAGTGCTATATCGAATATAGTATATTTAAAAATATAAGAAAGTATAAGTTTCACACTATACCTTATCCTTATATTTCTCGCATAAACGCACATCGTCCTTAGGGGACTCCGAAGGTGTTATTGCTTGGTAGAATTTTTAGGATCATCTGGCCTGCCGCTAGACAGTTCTATCTTTTTTTAGTAGACTGTTGAAACAAGCAAAATCATGATAGATTTTGGGGTCAGGAGGTAGGGCGATGCTGCGTTTAGGAGAAAAGATTGTCATTGTTGCGGACGCTTTCGAGCAGAGTCTTCCTATCGGGGAATACGGCTACCTAATTGCTTACGACCGCAATCCCGATAATGCGTTTGACTATGTTATACGTGTACCGGAGGCTAATAGGAACTTTTATGTTCCAGCCGAGGACATTGAGGCGGAAGAACATTTATTAGTAGCTGAGGCTGAAAGAGCAACGCATGAAGCGTTAATTGATTATGCTTTGTCCACGTACAATGAGAAGCTGTTCCATCATTTGATGAACGGTGAAGATATGGATACAGAAGAGACGGAAACAACGTCAACAGAAAGCATGTCCCAAGCAGATTTCATCAAACAAGTGAATCTTAGAGCTTGGATTTAAGGAAGGCCGGCGAAAGCCGGCTTTTTTGTTATAACCCCATCATTGAATTGTCCAAGCTTCTACAATATAATTAAAAACGTTATCCGGGCGCTTTAGCCCTTTAAACAGGAGGGATTTATCTTATGAGCATTACCGTTAAAGATGTGCAGCATGTGGCCAAGCTGGCTCGTCTGCAATTGAGCCCGGAAGAAGAGGCAACCTTTACAGAACAAATGAATGCTATTTTACAATATGCTGAGAAGTTGAATGAGCTAGATACGGAGAATGTGAAGCCGACCACGCATGTACTGCAGGTTAGTAATGTGATGCGTGAAGATGTTGTGAAGGAAAGCCTAACGCAAGAGGAAGCACTTCTTAACGCGCCGGATGATGAAGACGGACATTTCAAGGTTCCAGCTGTTTTGGAATAACTACATAATTAGAAAGGGGGAAGAATCTTGAGCCTGTTTCAAAATCGATTGCCTGAAGTACATCGTATGTTAACTGCTAAAGAAGTATCGGTCAGTGAGCTGACTGAAGAATCGCTGGCGATTATCGCTGAGCGGGATAAGAAAGTAAATGCATTTTTGACCTTGAACGAGGAGGGCGCTCGTAGCGCTGCACGCGCTTTGGACGACAAACTGGCATCTGGAGCAGCACGTGGGTTGCTGTTTGGTCTTCCTGCCGGAATTAAGGATAATATTGTAACTAAAGGACTGCGCACGACTTGTGCCAGCCAATTTCTGAACAATTTTCAGCCGATTTATAACGCAACTGTAGCTTCTAAACTGCAGCAGGCAGACGCTGTAACAATCGGTAAGTTAAATATGGATGAATTCGCGATGGGCGGATCTAACGAGAACTCAAGCTTTGGGCCTGTGCGTAACCCTTGGGATCTTGAACGTGTTCCTGGCGGATCAAGTGGTGGATCTGCTGCAGCTGTAGCTGCGGGCGAAGTGTTCTTCTCACTAGGTTCTGATACTGGAGGTTCAATCCGTCAGCCTGCTTCCTATTGTGGTGTTGTAGGTCTCAAACCTACATACGGCCTTGTATCACGGTACGGACTGGTAGCCTTTGCTTCCTCTCTTGATCAAATTGGTCCACTAACACGTAATGTAGAAGATTCTGCATATGTGCTTCAAGCGATTGCTGGTTATGATGCACAGGACTCTACTTCAGCTAAGGTAGAAATTCCTGATTATTTGAGTTCATTGACTGGTGATGTTTCCGGTCTTCGTATCGCTGTACCTAAGGAATACTTGGGTGCTGGTGTCGATGCTTCTGTTCGTGAGACGGTCTTGTCCGCACTTAAGGTGCTGGAAGGAATGGGCGCTGTCTGGGAAGAAGTTTCATTACCACATACGGAGTATGCAGTAGCGGCTTATTATTTGCTGTCTTCTTCGGAAGCTTCATCGAACCTTGCCCGGTTTGACGGTGTGCGTTATGGCGTACGTGTAGATGAAGGCGGAGGATTGCTTGATCTATACCAAAACTCCCGCAGTCGCGGCTTTGGCCCTGAGGTGAAACGTCGTATTATGCTAGGAACGTATGCACTAAGCTCCGGCTATTATGATGCTTATTATTTAAAAGCACAAAAAGTGCGTACTTTGATTAAACAGGATTTTGATGACATCTTTAAAAAATATGATGTGGTCATCGGCCCAACAGCGCCTACGACAGCATTTAAATTAGGTTCACAGACTGAAGATCCGCTGACCATGTATCTGAACGATATTCTCACGATTCCTGTGAGCTTGGCAGGTATTCCTGCCGTTAGCGTTCCTTGTGGCTTTGCGGAAGGCATGCCAGTAGGTTTGCAAATTATCGGTAAAGAATTTGACGAGAGTACGATTCTGCGTGTTGCTCACGCTTTTGAACAAAATACAGATCATCACAAGCAGCGTCCACAGCTGTAGTAAAGGAGGGAATGGGATTACTTATGTCTAAATACGAAACGGTCATCGGCTTAGAGGTTCACGTAGAGCTTCATACCAACTCCAAAATCTTTTGCGGATGCTCCACTGAATTTGGAGCTCCGCCTAACACACATACCTGTCCTGTCTGCCTGGGTCACCCCGGCGTATTGCCAGTTCTTAACAAACAAGCGGTAGACTACGCTATGAAAGCAGCGATGGCGCTGAATTGCACCATTGGTGATGTTAGTAAATTCGACCGCAAGAACTATTTTTACCCTGATTCTCCGAAAGCCTATCAGATTTCGCAGTTCGATCAGCCTATCGGTTTGAACGGCTGGATTGACATTGAAGTTAATGGTGAGACCAAACGAATCGGCATTACTCGTCTTCATTTGGAAGAGGATGCAGGTAAGCTCACTCACGTTGATGGCGGTTTTGCGTCGCTTGTCGATTTTAACCGGGTGGGAACACCGCTCATCGAAATCGTATCTGAGCCAGACTTGCGCACGCCAGAGGAAGCTCGGGCTTATCTGGAGAAAATCCGTGCGATTATGCAATACTGCGATGTATCCGATGTCAAGATGGAAGAGGGATCGATGCGCTGTGACGCGAACATCAGTCTACGACCAGAAGGACAAGAGGAATTCGGCATTAGAGCAGAGCTTAAGAACATGAACTCCTTCCGCGGAGTACTGCGTGGACTGGAGTATGAACAATATCGTCAAGCTGAGATCCTGGATGATGGTGGAGTGGTTGTGCAAGAGACTCGCCGCTGGGATGAAGCGCAAGGAAAAACTTTATCTATGCGTGGGAAAGAAGAAGCGCACGATTATCGTTATTTCCCAGATCCAGATCTGATCGTGCTGCATATTGACGATGCCTGGAAAGAATCCATTCGTTCGACGATCCCGGAACTACCGGATGCAAGACGAGCTCGCTACAGTGAAGAACTGGGTCTTACAGCTTATGATGCTGGTGTGATCACTTCCTCAAAACCGTTAGCGGACTTTTTCGAAGGATGCCTTACTTATACGCAGGATGCCAAAGCTGTAGCTAACTGGATCATGGGTGAGTTGCTTGCTTATTTGAACAGTAATAACCTGGACTTGTCTCAGGTCAAAATTACGCCGCAAGGGCTCGGAGAAATGATCGGCCTCATTGCAGGCGGAACCATCAGCAACAAGATCGCTAAAACGGTATTTAAAGAAATGCTAGAGAGCGGTAAATTACCTGCTGTAATCGTTGAGGAAAAAGGTCTGGTACAAATCAGCGATGAAGGTGCCATTAAAGGAATTGTTGAAGCTGTCGTAGCTGCTAATCCGCAATCAGTGGAAGATTATAAAGCAGGTAAACAGAAAGCAATTGGTTTCCTCGTAGGACAAGTTATGAAAGAAAGTAAAGGTAAGGCAAATCCAGGTCTTGCGAATAAGCTTTTGCTCGAGGTATTGGGCAATTAAAACGATTATCGTCTTTAGTAGTCGATAACGTTGTTTATACTTGGGGTAATATACTTATGTAATAAGCTAAGGGCTTGTCGGCAACGGCAGGCCCTTAGCGGCATATAAGGGGACTAGTAGGGATGAATACAATTATTAAGCTAAACCTGCAGGATGATAGTACCGTTAATGAACTATGGAGCCTCCAGCATAAGGCCTACCGACTAGAAGCAGAGTTAATAGGGTTTCGTGAGATCCCACCGCTCATGGAGACGAGAGAGATGCTCAGCCACTCTAAAGAGGATTTTTACGGCTGCTTCGATGAAGAGGAAGATCTGATGGGTGCTATTGCAATAGAGGAAGAATCACCGGGCAAACTTACGATTACACGGATGATGGTGGGACCGGATTTTTTCCGTAGAGGTATAGCAAGCAGTCTTTTGGAATATGTGTTTGAACATTTCTCAGAAATGGAGCAATACATCGTATCTACGGGGAAACTAAACTTGCCTGCCGTTTCTTTGTATAGCAAGCATGGTTTTGTGCCTAATGGGTCGCAGGAAGTTGCTCCCGGCGTAGAATTGATTGATTTTTATCGGAGTGGTTCACTTTGAAGAATCATATACACAGACAAATGTTTACGAAAGGAGGAGCCGAGATATGACAAATGATTCTGCAATGCTCTCAGCGCAGGAAGAGCAGCGGGGTTCAGCCGATCTTGAGACTACGGAGAGTGAGATTCAGAAGAAGATAATCCCACCACGTCCAAAACGGCGCCGCCGCAAACGCAAATTTATCGCTGGACTATTGGCAGCTCTCATCCCAGGAACTGGGCACTTATACTTTGGGCTTCTCCGCAAAGGAATTACCTTTATCTTCTTGATACTATTGGATATCTCAGCTTTAATTTATTTCTCATCCATTGGAATGCAGATTAATGTTCCGTTGCTTATTTTACTTGCACTAATTATTCCGGCGATATATTTCTATAATGTGTATGATGTACTGCAATCAGCGGACAAGATTCTCCGTTACCCTGAAGATCAAGAGCTTGATGATCCTGTGGCAAAAATAACTACACCTCCTAAGCGTCGTAGTATCGTCAGTGAACCCGGCGTATCCTTTGGATTTCTACTTCTTTTAGGGGGATCGCTTCTCATTCTGTTTCGCCAAAAGCCAGCATGGCTGCAATTTTTTATTGAGCATTACTCCGAAGTGGCCGTGTCTGCAGTTCTATTATGTGGTGGTACATATATAGGAGCGAGAGAAATTGTCAGAGGAATCGTTTCGCGCAAAAAAAATGAGTCTCATAACCGGCGTGTAGGAAGATATACGGCATCGGTCTTGCTTATTGCTATTGCCATCCCGTTATTTCTAGATTGGAAAGATGGATCCGATTATATGCTTCTTCTCTTGAAGTGGTGGCCAGTCATTCCAGTGTTATGGGGGATTGAGTTTCTGTTCATGTATTTCTTCTCTGGTCGTTCAGGCTCTGTACAAAAGGGAACAAAAATCAGATTGGATTTACGCGGCCTTTTATCTGCTATATTGCTTGCTGCGAGTGTGTTTATTGTTGCCGAACAAGAACATTACTTATATCTGTGGAAAAATGTGAGTCTCAACCTTACAGCTGCTGCAGTCGACTATGGCGAGGCTAAGGGAAGCAAATTTCAGAAGGCTCCGCTAATTGTGCCAGTGGAGTTAAATACAGCCAAAATATCTGTTGATGGTATTAATGGGGATATTTTATTGCATCGTGCACCTGTAGATAATATTCAAATTACTACTACAGTCTGGGTAGATCAATTAGAGGGTCCGATGGCTGAAGCTATTTCGGAGCAGTCCTTTGTGGATGTTGTTGAAGGACCAACTATAAAAATCACTTCAAACAGTAAGGCCTATGGAGAATCCGGCAAACGTCAGCCGCGAATGGATCTAGACATTACCTTGCCGGAAGACCGCCGGTTTAACCTCGATGTTCGTACTATGAATGGTGGGATCACCTTGCAGAACATAGAAGCGATCGAAGATATTTCGCTGGAAACGGGGAATGGAGAACTTATTCTTCATCGTATCTTTGGTAATGTGAAGGGGAAAACACTAAATGGAGCTGTACGTGCAAGATCCGTCCAGGGCAGTGTTGAATTATCGACAAGCGGTGGCAACATGAATGCTTGGAACGTTACAGGGGCCTTGAAATTATCAACGGCAGTTGGCAATATCGGTGCAATCGGAAATGAAGCCGAGATCGATATTTCCAGTAAGAATGGTAATTTAGAGATTGATGGAGCCAGAGCGAAGCTGCATGCAGAATCCTTAAATGGCATCATTGATGTTCGTTCACATGAAGTAGGAGGAGACTGGGACATTTATAGCGCGGTTGGCGATATCCAGTTGTATTTACCGCTATTAGGGAACTATAAGTTGAATGGCTCTAGTGGATATGGCGATATAATTTCAGATTTACCTAGCCTAACCATTGATAAGAAGAAGATATCTGGTGAAGTGGGCACAGGTGAGTTCAAGGTTCAGGTGGAGGGAAACAGCAACTTAAATATGAGTGGATATTGAAAAAAGTAATTTTTCTTATATAATAATGAATATAATGTATCGACTTCGTTGACAAGATTGGAAACCCAGTCTTACAATTATAAGAAAAATTTCTTTTATTTTTAAATTTAAAAGGCGGTGACAGTCATGGGGAGTGGCGTACAACATGCATTGGAACAATTAAAAACAACAGGTGTCCGTATTACGCCCCAGCGTCATGCGATTCTTACGTATTTGATGGAAGCAATGAATCATCCTACAGCTGACGATATATATCGGGCATTAGAGCCTAAATTTCCGAGCATGAGCGTGGCAACCGTATATAATAATCTCAAGATGTTTATGGAAGCTGGCATGGTTCGTGAGTTGACCTATGGGGATAGCTCCAGCCGTTTTGATGCCAATGTGTCTGATCATTATCATGTTATATGTCAGCAATGCGGTAAGATTGAGGATTTCAGTTATCCTTCACTTAGGGATGTAGAGCTGCATGCTGAGCAAGCTACAGGCTTTAAGATTACAGGTTTGCGTATGGAGCTGCATGGAATTTGCAAAAGTTGTAGAGAGACGCAGCATTAAGGCTAAAACAGAACGGTATCAAGGCAATCTACCAAGTTATCACAATAAACGTGCGAAATCCGAAAGCGGAGGACTCACGTTTTTATTTTTTTAAAAATATAAGAACATATAAGTTTCACGCTATCCTTCTTGAATATAACAATTTGTAGGATAAATGACTATTTTCTACTGGTTATACGAAACCAAGTGGATGTTATAATCGTAATGTTAGACTCTATTAAAAATCATATTATTATCTGGAGGATATATTTTGGACAGAAGACTGGGACAGAGACGCGTCAAAAAGCGCGGAGGTTTTTTTTGGCGCTTGTTTGGACTTTTAATCATTGTAGCAGCAGCTTACTGGGTAGTATTTTATGTATTGCCAAATCGTCAGCATATAGATGTGGACTGGAAAGCTCAAGAGCATCCCATCTTTGTAAAAGGAGAGCATACAGGTTATTCAGCTAGTGGGACTGGGGATAGCATGTTGTTACCATTACCGTTATTGCAAGAGTATGTGGATCCGTCCATTCGTTATGAAGAAAAGACGAAATCGGTCATCTTATCAACGGATAGCGAACTTCTATACATGCAGGAGGATAAAACCGATGCCAGTCTGAACAATCGTCCGCTGCAGCTGCGGTTAGCACCTGAAGTAAAGGAGAAGGTAACCTACCTTCCTGAGGATGTGTTAGAGGACCTGTACGGGTTTGAAATTCAAGAGGATACCAATACTGGCGCAGTACTATTGATGATGGCAGGAGAGACTGTCTCGCTAGGAAAAGTAAAAGGTGAAAAAGGAGACAAGTCAGTAGCTCTACGAAATGAAGCGTCCATTCACGCACCTATAGTTGCGGATATGTCTCCTGGGGCAGTCGTGAATATTTGGAATGAGGAAAATAAGGACTGGCTGTTTGTACAATTAAGCAGCGGGTACGCAGGCTATGCCAAGGCAAGTGACATTGTTCGAGATGGTGAAAAGACAGTGGAGCCGAAGAAATCCACGCCATCACGCGCTGAACGGAACTGGAAAGGGAAGTCAGTGAATTTGTATTGGGAAGCTGTTTACCAACGCAAACCAAATCCAGAAACCTTCGGTGAGCTAACAGGCGTTAACGTGGCTAGCCCAACCTGGTTTAGTATTATAGATGGTGATGGCAATGTGCGCAGTCAGGCCGACAGTGCGTATGTTCAGTGGGCGCATGAGCGCGGGATAGAGGTATGGGGATTGCTTAGCAATAGCTTCGATCCTGACATGACTACTGAGGCATTGTCCAGCTATGAGAAACGGATGAACGCAATCGTACAGATCTTAGAGTATTCGGATTTATACAATCTGGACGGAATTAATATCGACTTTGAAAATGTGTATACGAAAGACGGAGAGAATGTCACTCAATTTATGCGAGAGCTAAAACCGATGGCTCAGGCGAAGAATCTAATCGTCTCCATAGACGTGACTCCTAAATCCAATAGTGAGATGTGGTCTGCGTTCCTTGATCGTAAGGCTCTTGGGACACTAGTCGATTATCTAATAGTGATGGCATATGATGAACATTGGGCGGCTAGCCCTATCGCGGGCTCTGTTGCCTCCTTACCTTGGGTGGAGAATTCAATAAGCCGGATCATAGAGGAAGACAATGTGCCGCCTGAGAAGGTGATTTTGGGGATCCCATTGTACACCCGCATCTGGACTGAGGCTCAAGTAGATGGCAAGACAAAGGTAAGCTCTAAATCGGTTAGTATGAATGCCGTAGAAAAGATTATCAAAGAGAAAAAGCTAACTCCGACATTTGATAAGGATGCTGGGCAGAATTACGTAGAATACAAGGAAGATGGCGCTCTTAAGAAAATATGGATAGAAGATAAGGTGAGCTTAAAATCAAGAGTTGAGCTTGCTAAGTCCATGGGTCTTGGAGGCATCGGATCATGGAATCGCAGCTTTAGCAATCCATCAGCATGGGAAGCACTACAAGAAATTCATAAGTAATCATAATTTCATTTATAACAAACAAAGAGGCTCCCATATCGGGGGCCTCTTTGTTGTATTAGCAATTATTTGAGTGCATTTTAACTAGTTAGTAAAGAGCCTCTGTAAAATGTGTTTAGTGGTTTAGTTGCTGATGCTCAAGCTGATCTGCAGTAATAGTGGCCTCAGCTGGATCCATAGTAAGAATGGTATGGCAGAACATACAGCGGTCTGTTTTGCCGAGCATCTTGGTCAGCTTGTGACACTCTGGGCACTCTAGTTGAACTGCACTTGTTGACAGCATGCCAGCCCAGAAATAGATTGCAAGACTTGCCATCATGGAAATTAAACCGATTACAAGTCCGATTCCTGCGAAGACTTTCCCAGTCGATCCCCAGAATACGATGCCTGCTGTACCCAAAACCATAAGTCCCATTCCGAGCATTGTGAGCAGTAATCCCCATGTGCGAAAAGCGTTGATCTTGGCCGTTTTAAACTTCATGAGTGTTTGCTCCTAACTAAATATAGTTGGGTTGTCCAGAAGGAACTGTCTTTCATATGTAGAATAATAATTATAACTGAATTATAACTGACTGGACGCAAATTCGCCAAATTTAATGGAGGGAAGCATGGAATTGTCCAATGTAACTTTGTTGAGTGGAGAAACGTTTGAAGAGAATGTTTTGGGAGCTGTCGCTTTACGGCAGAAAGGGAATACTCCATTTCAAAGCGCGCTACTTCAGGATTTTGATATGGTTGTGTTAGTTTTGCATGAGGAACAGGATTTAGAACATATTGTTCGCCACACCATTGCCGGTGACACACGGACCCAGTCAGTCCATATTGGCCTTTCCGCTTTGGAGCGGGCTGTCATGGCGGGAGATAATAACGAGCTCCTTACTAGTTTGATGATTGGGGAAGTGATCTGGGATCCCAAAGGAATACTAGGGGATATGCGCCGGGAGATTTTGCAGTTTGAAGGGCCACTTAAGGAACGAGTGGAGTTTATGGAGTTTGCGCGATTCTTGCATTTGTATGTGAAATCTAAGCGGTATATAGAAGCTGGCTGTATTATGGATGCTTATAACTGTGTATTGATGGCTCTATATCATTGGGCAAGAATAGAAGTCAGTGAAGCGGGCACCTTTCCAGAGCCAGCTGTTTGGGAGCAGGTTAAAAGTATGAACACTTCGGTCCATAAACTATATGAAGAACTAACAATCAGCACGGAGACCTTAGAGCAAAGAGTTGAGCTTGTTCTTCTAGCCTGTGAATTTGGAATTATGTCCAAAATGACCGATTGTTGTGCTTTGCTCTTTAATATTTTGAGTAGCCGTAAAGAAGCGTGGAGTATAAAAGAATTACTTCAGCATTCTGGCCTATGCCAATTAGAGGCTGAGTTACCCCTGGTATTACGAAAGCTTGTTTCTCGTTCGTTAATTCGTGAGATTACTTTATGGGGCGAGGGATACGGGGGAGAGGGTCATGCGATCCGATATACCTTATAGAGAAGAATTAGATGCAGGATTTGCCGGTAATCTATAGATAAAGTAAGTAGGGATAGGGAGAGGCTGAGCACTCTCTTTTTTGTTTGTTTACTATTATGATGCGCTCTTATTTATTCAAATAAATTAATGGTTGACTCTTTCATTGTTCATGTGTTAAATTATAACTCGTCCCTCTGACACAGAGATGTGCTTTCGAAAACATTCGAAAGACAACCGAAAAAAGAAATTAAAAAAAGGTTGACTAAAACGAGGACGCTGTGATATATTATAAAGGTCGCTGCTGAACAACACAACGACGAAATAAACAGCTTGATCTTTGAAAACTGAACAACGAGTGAGTAGGAAATCACGAGAGTGAAATCCAAAATTAGAGAATTAATTTTCTCGTCAGATGTTTCAAAATGAGCATATCGCTCTTTTCAATACTAATTGGAGAGTTTGATCCTGGCTCAGGACGAACGCTGGCGGCGTGCCTAATACATGCAAGTCGAGCGGAGTTACTTTGAAAGCTTGCTTTCAAAGTAACTTAGCGGCGGACGGGTGAGTAACACGTAGGCAACCTGCCCCTTAGACTGGGATAACTACCGGAAACGGTAGCTAATACCGGATAATTTCTTTTTCTCCTGAAGGAAGAATGAAAGATGGAGCAATCTGTCACTGAGGGATGAGCCTGCGGCGCATTAGCTAGTTGGTGGGGTAACGGCCCACCAAGGCGACGATGCGTAGCCGACCTGAGAGGGTGAACGGCCACACTGGGACTGAGACACGGCCCAGACTCCTACGGGAGGCAGCAGTAGGGAATCTTCCGCAATGGACGAAAGTCTGACGGAGCAACGCCGCGTGAGTGATGAAGGTTTTCGGATCGTAAAGCTCTGTTGCCAGGGAAGAACGTCCGGTAGAGTAACTGCTATCGGAGTGACGGTACCTGAGAAGAAAGCCCCGGCTAACTACGTGCCAGCAGCCGCGGTAATACGTAGGGGGCAAGCGTTGTCCGGAATTATTGGGCGTAAAGCGCGCGCAGGCGGTCATTTAAGTCTGGTGTTTAAACCTTGGGCTCAACCTAAGGTCGCACTGGAAACTGGGTGACTTGAGTACAGAAGAGGAAAGTGGAATTCCACGTGTAGCGGTGAAATGCGTAGATATGTGGAGGAACACCAGTGGCGAAGGCGACTTTCTGGGCTGTAACTGACGCTGAGGCGCGAAAGCGTGGGGAGCAAACAGGATTAGATACCCTGGTAGTCCACGCCGTAAACGATGAGTGCTAGGTGTTAGGGTTTCGATACCCTTGGTGCCGAAGTTAACACAGTAAGCACTCCGCCTGGGGAGTACGGTCGCAAGACTGAAACTCAAAGGAATTGACGGGGACCCGCACAAGCAGTGGAGTATGTGGTTTAATTCGAAGCAACGCGAAGAACCTTACCAGGTCTTGACATCCCTCTGAATCTGCTAGAGATAGCAGCGGCCTTCGGGACAGAGGAGACAGGTGGTGCATGGTTGTCGTCAGCTCGTGTCGTGAGATGTTGGGTTAAGTCCCGCAACGAGCGCAACCCTTAACTTTAGTTGCCAGCAAGTCATGTTGGGCACTCTAGAGTGACTGCCGGTGACAAACCGGAGGAAGGTGGGGATGACGTCAAATCATCATGCCCCTTATGACCTGGGCTACACACGTACTACAATGGCCGGTACAACGGGAAGCGAAGCCGCGAGGTGAAGCCAATCCCATCAAAGCCGGTCTCAGTTCGGATTGCAGGCTGCAACTCGCCTGCATGAAGTCGGAATTGCTAGTAATCGCGGATCAGCATGCCGCGGTGAATACGTTCCCGGGTCTTGTACACACCGCCCGTCACACCACGAGAGTTTACAACACCCGAAGTCGGTGGGGTAACCCGCAAGGGAGCCAGCCGCCGAAGGTGGGGTAGATGATTGGGGTGAAGTCGTAACAAGGTAGCCGTATCGGAAGGTGCGGCTGGATCACCTCCTTTCTATGGAGAATCGTTTCCTGCAATGGAAACATTCAAATCGGAAGTTAAACTTCCAAATCTCAGGTTTAGGCCTGTTACTCACTCGTTGCTCAGTTTTGAGAGTTTAAGCTCTCAAGTAAGACTTGATCCTTGAAAACTGGATACCGAAACGAATTTGCGTTTTAGAACATCTTTTAGCAACTTGTGTAAACAAGTAAATGTTATTAGTGAGATTTTTCTTTGGGAAAAATCAAGGTTAAGCTAATAAGAGCACACGGAGGATGCCTAGGCGCCAGGAGCCGACGAAGGACGTGGCGAACAACGAAACTGCCTCGGGGAGCTGTAAGCAAGCTTTGATCCGGGGGTGTCCGAATGGGGAAACCCAGCTGTGGTAATTCGCAGTTACTCATTTCTGAATACATAGGAAATGTAGAGGCAGACCAGGGGAACTGAAACATCTAAGTACCCTGAGGAAGAGAAAACAATAGTGATTCCGTCAGTAGCGGCGAGCGAACGCGGAACAGCCTAAACCTAAGAGCTTGCTCTTAGGGGTTGTGGGACGTCTCACATGGAGTTACAAAGGAATATGGTAGGCGAAGAGGTCTGGAAAGGCCCGCGATAGAGGTAAAAGCCCTGTAGCCTAAACTGTGTTCTCTCCGAGACGGATCCCGAGTAGTGCGGGGCACGTGAAACCCCGTATGAATCAGCAGCAGGACCATCTGCTAAGGCTAAATACTACCTGGCGACCGATAGTGAAACAGTACCGTGAGGGAAAGGTGAAAAGCACCCCGGAAGGGGAGTGAAATAGAACCTGAAACCGTGTGCTTACAAAAAGTCAGAGCCCTATTCATGGGTGATGGCGTGCCTTTGTAGAATGAACCGGCGAGTTACGTTTAACATGCAAGGTTAAGCCGAGAAGGTGGAGCCGCAGCGAAAGCGAGTCTGAATAGGGCGATTTAGTATGTGGACGTAGACCCGAAACCGTGTGATCTACCCCTGTCCAGGGTGAAGGTGCGGTAACACGCACTGGAGGCCCGAACCCACGTACGTTGAAAAGTGCGGGGATGAGGTGGGGGTAGCGGAGAAATTCCAATCGAACTCGGAGATAGCTGGTTCTCCCCGAAATAGCTTTAGGGCTAGCCTCGGTATAAGAGTAGTGGAGGTAGAGCACTGATTGGGTGCGGGGTCCGCAAGGATTACCAAGCTCAGTCAAACTCCGAATGCCATATACTTATTGCCGGGAGTCAGACAGTGAGTGCTAAGATCCATTGTCAAAAGGGAAACAGCCCAGACCATCAGCTAAGGTCCCCAAGTGTGTGTTAAGTGGGAAAGGATGTGGAGTTGCACAGACAACCAGGATGTTGGCTTAGAAGCAGCCACCATTGAAAGAGTGCGTAATAGCTCACTGGTCGAGTGACTCTGCGCCGAAAATGTAACGGGGCTAAACACACCACCGAAGCTATGGCTAGATACGTATGTATCTGGGGTAGGGGAGCGTTGTATGTGGGTTGAAGGTGTACCGTAAGGAGCGCTGGACAGCATACAAGTGAGAATGCCGGTATGAGTAACGAAAAGATCAGTGAGAATCTGATCCGCCGAAAGCCCAAGGTTTCCTGAGGAAGGCTCGTCCGCTCAGGGTAAGTCGGGACCTAAGGCGAGGCCGAAAGGCGTAGTCGAAGGACAACAGTTTGAAATTACTGTACCACCGTAATCCGCTATGAGCGATGGGGTGACGCAGGAGGGTAGTGACGCGGACTGATGGATATGTCCGTCTAAGCAGTGAGGCTGATGTGTAGGCAAATCCGCACATCATTAAGGCTGGGCTGTGATGGGGAGCGAAAATTGTAGTAGCGAAGGTCATGATCTCACACTGCCAAGAAAAGCCTCTAGCCAGGAGAAGGTGCCCGTACCGCAAACCGACACAGGTAGGCGAGAAGAGAATTCTAAGGCGCGCGGAAGAACTCTCGTTAAGGAACTCGGCAAAATGACCCCGTAACTTCGGGAGAAGGGGTGCCCCGGTAGTGTGAATAGCACGAGGGGGCCGCAGTGAAAAGGCCCAAGCGACTGTTTAGCAAAAACACAGGTCTGTGCGAAGCCGCAAGGCGAAGTATACGGGCTGACGCCTGCCCGGTGCTGGAAGGTTAAGGGGAGTGGTTAGGGGTAACCCGAAGCTATGAACCGAAGCCCCAGTAAACGGCGGCCGTAACTATAACGGTCCTAAGGTAGCGAAATTCCTTGTCAGGTAAATTCTGACCCGCACGAATGGCGTAACGACTTGGGCGCTGTCTCAACGAGAGATCCGGTGAAATTTTAATACCTGTGAAGATGCAGGTTACCCGCGACAAGACGGAAAGACCCCATGGAGCTTTACTGCAGCTTGATATTGAATTTGGGTACGATCTGTACAGGATAGGTGGGAGCCGTAGAAATCGGAGCGCAAGCTTCGGTGGAGGCGCCGTTGGGATACCACCCTGATCGTATCTAGGTTCTAACCTAGTACCCTTATCGGGTACGGGGACCGTGTCAGGCGGGCAGTTTGACTGGGGCGGTCGCCTCCTAAAGAGTAACGGAGGCGTTCCAAGGTTCCCTCAGAATGGTTGGAAATCATTCGAAGAGTGCAAAGGCATAAGGGAGCTTGACTGCGAGACCTACAAGTCGAGCAGGGACGAAAGTCGGACTTAGTGATCCGGTGGTACCGCATGGAAGGGCCATCGCTCAACGGATAAAAGCTACCCTGGGGATAACAGGCTTATCTCCCCAAGAGTCCACATCGACGGGGAGGTTTGGCACCTCGATGTCGGCTCATCGCATCCTGGGGCTGAAGTAGGTCCCAAGGGTTGGGCTGTTCGCCCATTAAAGCGGTACGCGAGCTGGGTTCAGAACGTCGTGAGACAGTTCGGTCCCTATCTGTCGTGGGCGCAGGAAATTTGAGAGGAGCTGTCCTTAGTACGAGAGGACCGGGATGGACGTACCGCTGGTGCACCAGTTGTTTCGCCAGAAGCATGGCTGGGTAGCTACGTACGGACGGGATAAGCGCTGAAAGCATCTAAGCGTGAAGCCCCCTCAAGATGAGATTTCCCAATTAGTAAGACCCCTTGAAGACGACGAGGTAGATAGGTTGGAGGTGGAAGTGCAGTAATGCATGGAGCTGACCAATACTAATCGGTCGAGGGCTTATCCTATACTTAAAACGCAAATTCAACTCGGATTCAGTTTTCAGGCGATCAAGCCTGGTATGAATATTCCCTGATAGCTCAGTTGGTAGAGCACTCGACTGTTAATCGAGTTGTCACAGGTTCGAGTCCTGTTCGGGGAGCCATATGGAGAGGTGTCCGAGTTTGGCCGAAGGAGCACGATTGGAAATCGTGTAGGCGCCACAAGCGTCTCGAGGGTTCGAATCCCCTCTCTCCGCCACAAATTTTACTTAGTATGGCCCGTTGGTCAAGGGGTTAAGACACCTCCCTTTCACGGAGGTAACATGGGTTCGAATCCCATACGGGTCACCAAATTTTCACTTGATTTTACATAGTGTAGTTTGGTACAATAACAATTGTTGTTTATGGAGGCTTAGCTCAGCTGGGAGAGCATCTGCCTTACAAGCAGAGGGTCGGGGGTTCGATCCCTCAGCCTCCACCATAAATATTTAAGAACGACGCGGGGTGGAGCAGCCCGGTAGCTCGTCGGGCTCATAACCCGAAGGCCGCAGGTTCAAATCCTGCCCCCGCAACCAATTTTCATTAAGCAATTGTATCTTTTGGAACCGTGGTGTAGTTGGCCTAACATGCCTGCCTGTCACGCAGGAGATCGCGAGTTCGAATCTCGTCGGTTCCGCCATTTTTACCTTGGCTCGATAGCTCAGTCGGTAGAGCAGAGGACTGAAAATCCTCGTGTCGGCGGTTCGAATCCGTCTCGAGCCACCATGATTTCCACAATAGAATGAGTGCCATGCCGGTGTAGCTCAATTGGTAGAGCAACTGACTTGTAATCAGTAGGTTGGGGGTTCAAGTCCTCTCGCCGGCACCATCCTTGGAGGATTAGCGAAGTGGCCAAACGCATCAGACTGTAAATCTGCTCACGTAAGTGTTCGGTGGTTCGAATCCATCATCCTCCACCAGTTTTTAGGGGCATAGTTTAAAGGTAGAACAACGGTCTCCAAAACCGTTGGTGTGGGTTCAATTCCTGCTGCCCCTGCCAAATTCTTTCTAAAGTTTAATATGGCGATCGTGGCGAAGGGGTTAACGCACCGGATTGTGGTTCCGGCATTCGTGGGTTCGAGACCCATCGGTCGCCCCATTTACTTTAACAAAGAAGAATGGCAACAAAATTCAGTTTAATATGGCGACTGTGGCGAAGGGGTTAACGCACCGGATTGTGGTTCCGGCATTCGTGGGTTCGAGACCCATCAGTCGCCCCATTTTACTTTAAAATGTTATTGGGGATTAGCCAAGCGGTAAGGCAACGGACTTTGACTCCGTCATGCATAGGTTCAAATCCTATATCCCCAGCCATTTTATGCGGACGTGGCTCAGCGGTAGAGCATCGCCTTGCCAAGGCGAGGGTCGCGGGTTCGATTCCCGTCGTCCGCTCCAAATTTTTCATATGGCGCCATAGCCAAGTGGTAAGGCAAAGCTCTGCAAAAGCTTTATCCCCAGTTCAAATCTGGGTGGCGCCTCCATTAATTTCATATGTGCCGGCGTGGCGGAATGGCAGACGCGCTCGACTCAAAATCGAGAGGGAAACCGTGGAGGTTCGAGTCCTCTCGCCGGTATATCAAAAGGTTTGTAAAGTCGCTTGTATAAGCAACTTTACAAACCTTTTTTGTCTTTGAGCTTTTATTCTTAAGCCGTTGAATTAGAGGCGTCTCTAATCAACGGCCTTTTGTGTGGAGTGTTGTTTTATTGACTGCTTAATCGGAATGCCCGCGGCGTGAGACCAACTTCACGTTTAAACATATTGCAGAATTGGGCGTCATTCACAAACCCAGCGGCAGCGGATACTTCAGAGATATGCATTTGGGTATGCTGCAAGAGAGATTTTGCATAATCCAGACGTTTCAATAGTAGATAGCGCAGAGGTGAAGAACCGAATCGCTCTTTAAATAAATGGCGGAAACGATCATAGCTGTATCCAGACATCTCAGAGAGTGTTGCGACTGATAGCTTATGGCGGTAATGCTCATTCATATAGTTTAGAACATATTGTACTCTGTCTTCCGTTGGAGACTGAAAACCAGAGGCGCTAAGAAGCCGTATCAGATGAACAGTGATTTCGCTCATTTGCAGATTCAATAGTTCGGAGAATCCATCTTGCTTGCGTGTAAATTCTGCTTTCATCCGAAGCAAGATTTGTAGAACAGTATGGTCTTTATCATCTTCATAGACGCCTTGCAAATTCTCCATATTTGGGTGATTTGAATGGAAGCCTACAAATAGTATAGTAGCATCCTCGCGATGGTTCTCGTCATGTTTATGATTGGGTGGTATTAGCGCGAATGAAGAAGAACGAAAATGATAACTTCGCGACCCCACATTAGTAGTGCCCGATCCATTTAAGTAATAGACCAGTTCATAGCATTCATGCTGATGCGGTGGAATATAGGTATTAACCTCATGTGCTGCATTTACAATATATAGAACACGATCCATGATGACCCTCCAATAATTACGTTTTAGCCGAATCGTACAAAAATATGACCGAAATCATATAATTATTTTCATTAATATTTGATATGATCGTATCAACAAATCCGAAAATTAGCAACCTGACTGGCCATCTCGTTCGGAAATTAGTCGGATAATTTATAAAAATGATAATTTTCTCTCTATTTTTGAGTCTATTCGTTAAAATCATTAAATTGTTGACAATGTAACTTGCAACATGAGAGTTTCCATCTAAATCGTGAAATATACAACGGACTAAGAAGGAGAGCCTCTCAAATTACTAACCAACTATAAATAGGGGGAATAGAAAATGAAAAAGAAAGTTCTTTCTTTGTTGTTACTAGTAGTAATGGTAATGGTCACAGCCTGTGGAAATAATACGTCGAGTAATGGATCTTCCGCGAATGCAGGATCTAATGCAGTCGAAGGTGGAGAAACAGGTTCAGGGGATAAACTCAAAGTTGTACTTCTGATTCCAGGAACACTTGGAGATAAATCATTCTTTGACTCTGCAAATAGCGGTTTGCAAAAGGTTAAGGATGAACTGGGTGCAGAAACAAAGGTTGTAGAAATGGGTGTCGATAAAACGAAATGGGAGCCTACGTTTAACGATATCGCCGCTGAGAACTGGGATGTTATTATTTCTGGCGGATCGGAAATTACAGAGATGTTTAATGCAACGGCTGAATTATATCCAGACAAAAATTCATTAACTATGATACCGATATAGATGAAGCACCAGAGAATATGTACAACATGTCTTATGCAACAAATGAAGTATCTTTTCTGGCAGGTGCTGTAGCAGCGCTAGCAACACAATCAGATATGCCTAATGCTAATCCTGAGAATGTGATCGGTTTTGTAGGCGGTATGGACATTCCAGGGATTAATGCTTTCTTGGTTGGTTACATTCAGGGTGCTCAATATGTTGATCCTGAAGTGAAGGTCGCTTTTTCTTATGCTGGTGATTTCGTTAACCCGGCTAAAGGCAAGGAGCTTTCGCTGATTCAATATAACTCCGGTGTGGATGTTATTTTTAACGTTGCTGGGGGTACAGGTCTTGGGATCTTTGATGCAGCTAAGGAGAAGAAGAAATATGCTATCGGCGTAGACTCCGATCAGGCAATGTTGCTTAACGAGACAGATAGCGAAAAAGCAAACTTGATCGTTACTTCTTCTATTAAAAAGATTGATAGTGCTATTCTGGGTGCCGTGAAGAAATTACAAGAGGGCACGCTTGAAATGGGCAAACGTGATGTGTTGAGCTTTGTAGATGATGGCGTGGGCATTGCAGAGAATGAGATCTATAAAAATGTCTTCCCGGCCGATCTTCAGGCTAAAGTTGAAGAAGTGAAGCAGAAGCTGATCAATAAAGAAATTACAGTAGATAACGCGATGGGAATGGAAACCTCAGAAGTAGAAGCCATTCGTAACGCAGTTAAGCCTTAAGTTTAGCTATAAAGTGATAAACCTACAGTTGGAGCTTCTTCTATCCGAAGAATTCCAGCTGTATATTTTTGCAGACCTCCAAGTGGAAAGGCGTTGAGACCGATGAACAAAGCTCTGCTGGAAATGCGGGGAATTACCAAGGTGTATCCCAATGGCGTCGTTGCAAATAAAGATGTGCATTTTTCTTTACGTGAGGGAGAAATTCATGCGATTGCGGGTGAGAACGGCGCTGGTAAATCAACTTTAATGAAGATCATGTTCGGCATGGAAGAGCCTAGTGAAGGTGAAATCTTTATCAAGGGTGAAAAAGTGAAGCTGCAATCTGTTCAGGATGCCATTGATAGAGGAATTGGCATGGTTCACCAGCATTTTATGCTGGTCCCTTCTTTACGGTAGCAGAGAACATGGTGCTGGGCATGGAGCCTCGTAAGGGCGTTGGCATCAATTATGCAGAAGCTGTACGCATGACCGAAGAGACTGCGAAGAAATACAATCTGGCAGTGGATCCAAAAGCAAAAGTGGAGGATCTCACGGTTGGTATGAAGCAAAAGGTTGAAATTCTGAAGGCGCTGCTGCGTGGTGCAAAAATCCTCGTTCTGGATGAGCCGACCGCAGTGTTGACCCCACAGGAAACAGAGGAATTGTTCCGGGAGCTTAAGCAGTTAAGAGAGCAGGGTCATACGATTGTTTTTATTTCACACAAGTTGAAAGAAGTTAAAGCGATCTGCGACAGAATTACGATCATGCGTAGTGGACGTAGTGAAGGTGTCTTCCAAACGAAGGATGTCACGGAGCAAGAAATCTCACGCCTTATGGTGGGCAGAGACGTCGTGTTGAAATACGACAAGGAGGTTCTGTCTATTGGTGAGCCGGTACTCACTGTGCAGGGCCTAGGTGTAAATGATGCACACGGCAAAGCGTTACTAACAGATATCAACTTTGCGGTACGCGGGGACAAATTATCGGGATTGCTGGCGTAGAAGGGAATGGGCAGACACAGCTCATTGAGGCTCTTACGGGGAGTTTAAGAGGAGTTTCAAGTCAGGGCTCTGTGCTAGTGAAGGGAAAGGATATTCGTGAATCGGATATTTTGGATATTCGTAAGCTAGGCGTTTCCTATATCCCAGAGGATCGGATGCATCAAGGGATAGCCAGTGATGCGAGCATAGCGGATAATCTGCTGTCCACTCAGTATCGTACAAAAGCTATGAATAAAGGACCCTTTTTAAATGGATCACGAATTGCCAAGCTTGCAGTATCACTTGTAGAAGAATTTAAAGTCCGCTGTTCGGGACCTTCTCAGCCAATAGGTATGTTATCAGGTGGTAACATGCAGAAGGTTGTCGTAGCTAGAGAGTGTTCTACAGAACCGCAACTGCTTATTGCAGAGCAGCCGACACGGGGCGTGGATATAGGCGCGGCGCAGTTCATACATCAAAAGCTGTTAGAGCTACGCTCAGACGATTGCGCTATTTTGCTAGTGTCAGCAGACTTAAATGAGATCTTAGAGATCAGCGATAGTCTACTAGTGATGTATGAAGGAAAGATTGTTGCCTTTTTCGAGGAGCCTTCCAAGGTTAGTGAAGAAGAATTAGGGCTTTATATGCTAGGGATTCATCGACAGGACGAGGAGCAAATCAGGAGGGCCGTAAATCATGTTTAAAGTAAAATATTTTGAATACATTCGAACATCGGCAGTAATCGTAATTGCACTCGCTATTGCTTTTCTGATCATCTCATTGGTCAGCAATCAGCCGGTGAAGACGATTGGGATATTCCTATTTGAGCCGCTATCCAGTAAAGGTCATATCGGTAATGTGATTGAGATGGCCATTCCGCTCATGTTCACTGGGCTAGCAGTTTCCTTGTTGTTCCGAGCAAATATGTTCAACTTAGGAGCTGAAGGGATTTTTTATTTCTCCGGTGTTGTAACTTCCGTGTTGGCTATTCATTTAACGCTGGACGGGTGGCTTCATCCGATCGTAGCTATTGCTGCGGGTTCTATTGTAGGGGCGTTGCTCTCGGCAATACCCGGGATCCTCAAAGCCAAATGGAATGCTAATGAGCTGGTTACATCCTTGATGTTCAATAATATTTTGTTTGGAGTAGGTTTATATCTACTGAACTATCATTTACGTGATGCAAAAGCTTTCGCCAATGTATCCTACAAATTCGAGAAAACGGCACTGCTGAGTAAGATGGTACCTGGCACCCGCATTCATACCGGACTTATTATCGTTATCGTACTTATTATTGCAGCGCATCTATTCCTATACAAGACTAAATGGGGATACGAGCTGCGCATGACAGGTATCAACCGGAACTTTGCACGTTATTCAGGCATGAAGACAGCGAAGGTTGTTATACTGGTTCACTTGATTGCTGGTTTTATCGCGGGGATGGGCGGTTCTGTAGAAGTACTAGGGATGTATAACCGATTCCAATGGACTTCGTTACCTGGTTATGGCTTAGATGGTGCCCTTGTAGCGATGTTAGCCAAAAATAATCCGCTATCCGTAATCGGTGCTGCATTGTTCCTTGCGTATATCCGGATCGGAGCCGATATGATGGCACGTTTATCTGATGTACCTTCAGAGATGATTTCTATCATACAGGCGATTATCATTCTTCTAATTTCGGCTGAGCAATTCCTGAAGTTCTGGAAAAATCGGATGCTCTTGAAGGAGGCGAAGGAAGCGTGAACAGCTTGTTTGATGTAATTTTTACGACTGACTTTGCCTTCTCCGTCCTTCGAGTGACGACACCGATTCTATTCGCCGCACTGGGAGCGCTAATCTCTAATAGGGCTGGTATCATCAACATCGGTATGGAGGGCATCATGCTTGTCGCGGCGTTAGCTGGTGTCATTGTAAGCAGCTACACGCATAGCGCGTGGGTAGGTTTACTTGGGGCCGTGATGTCCGGAACACTGATCGCTGGAATATTAGCTTTTTCACACTGAAATTTAAAACACATATCATTCTGGGCGGCGTAGCTATTAATATGTTCGCTTCGGGAGGAACCGTGTTTATTCTTTATCTACTAAGTGGAGACAAGGGATCTTCTACTTCTCTGGCGAGTAAAGTGCTACCTAGTGTAGAGATTCCTTTGCTGAAGGATATTCCCGTGCTAGGGCCTATTTTATCGGGGCATCACATTTTGACGTATGTATCTATCATTGCTGTGTTTGTTGTCTACTATCTCTTAAACCGTACACCGCTTGGCCTGCGCATTCGTTCAGTGGGTGAAAATCCACATGCGGCTCAATCTGTGGGTGTAAGTGTTGTGAAAATACAGTATATGGCTTTGCTGCTTAGTGGATTTTTCGCTGGTTTGGGTGGGGCTTATATGTCGATGGGTTACCTGTCACTGTTCACTCGCGATATGATCGCAGGTCGGGGCTGGATTGCGATTGCCGCAGAGTCTATGGGTAGAAGTACGACAGTGGGTACGGCGCTGACCTCTCTATTATTTGGTACGGCAGACGCCTTGTCGAATGCGCTACAAGTCCTGAAGATTCCAGCAGAACTGATCGGGACGCTTCCTTATGTAGCAACGGTAATTGGACTAGTGATCTATGCCGTATCTGAGACACGGAAGAAGAACAAAAAGCTTAAGAGCCCACTAGTGAAATAGCGATAGGAGTAACGAGGATCTATACAACTAAGGAGTGAATGACTATGCGAACACCTATTATTATTGACTGCGACCCAGGGCATGATGACGCAATCGCTATCCTGCTTGCAATAGCAAATTCGGAGAAGCTGGATCTGCGCGGGATTACAACGGTTGGTGGAAACCAGATCCTCGATAAAATCACAGAAAACGCACTTAAAGTGATCAGCTTTGTGAATGCTGATATTCCTGTAGCCAAAGGGGCTGCGGGTCCGCTGTTCGGCAAGCTTGTTACAGGGGAAGAGGCACATGGTGAATCTGGCATGGACGGTCCGCTATTGCCACCAAGTAAATTCCGGCCTGTAGAAGAAGGCGCTGTAGAATTTATGCTAAATATTATCCGTTCTTCGGAGGAGAAGATTACGCTCGTACCGATGGCTCCTTTAACAAATATCGCCCTGCTAATCACTGCTTATCCAGAGATTAAGGAAAGAATTGAAAAGATTTCACTGATGGGCGGAGGAATTTCTTATGGAAATGTAACCTCTACTGCGGAGTTTAACATCTATGTAGATCCAGAAGCCGCTCGTATCGTGTTTGAATCGGGTATTCCGATCACGATGAGTGGTCTGGATGTGACCGATAAGGCAGCGATTTTCGAAGATGAGATCGTAGCATTGAAAGAGCGTGGGCCAGTGTCCACTATGGTCGGAGAGCTGCTAGATTTCTATTCGATTTACGGAAAGAAAATGGGCTATGTCGGTAGTGCACTGCATGATCCATGCGCAGTAGCTTGGCTCTTGCACCCAGAACTGTTTGAATCCGAGCATCTGTATGTAACGGTGGAGACAGAAGGCAAGCTAACACGTGGAATGACGGTTGCAGACAAAAGAAAGAAAACAGATCGTCCAGCAAATGTAGAAGTTCTGGTGGGAGTAGACCGGGAAGCATTTATGAAGTTGATTTTTGATTCACTGGAAAAGCTAGATCAAGAGCTGTTTGCGGCTGAAGGGAACTAACCTATGGCAGGATGGGAGAGACTTCAGGAGACGGTTCAGTTTGAATTGGTTCAGCGTGGAGAAGAAGGCTGCAAGATTGACGGCTTCGCGGAAAAACTAGCCGCTGCAGGTGCCGATGAGATCAAGCTGGTGCAAGTATACAACGAGTTGATGGAACTCACGATTGCCGAGGACTTTCCTTATGAAGAGCCATCTTCACTGGAGGAGATTCGTCGTCTTCGTCCAGAAGGTCCACGCAAGCTTGAGACTGACTGGAGCAAAGCAGAATGGAGAGATAAGTTCTACGGAGCTTGGCTAGGTAGAAGTGTCGGTTGCGCACTTGGAAAACCACTGGAGTATTGGGACTACCTCTACGGTAAAGATGGACGTCCGGGCTGGGAGAATATTGAGCTGTGGTTCCGTGGTGCCGATGCATGGCCCATTACTGGCTATACGCCTGGGCATTCGCGGGCAGAGGCAGAATATGGCCTTGGCTTAAGTGATTGGACGTATGCGAGTACCAGCGAGACTATAAAGTTTATGGAGAGCGATGATGATATTCGTTACACGGTTCTAGGCCTTATGTTGCTGGAGCAAAAGGGGCTGAACTGGGATTCTTGGGATATCGGGAAGCTCTGGCATAAACATCTGACATACGCTCAGGTATGTACGGCGGAAACACAGTCATATATGAATTTTGCACAGGAAACGTCTCATCTGCATGGTGAGAAGCCTGCGGATTGGCTGGCGCGGCAGGAAAGAGTGCGGATGCACTTAAATCCATACCGGGAGTGGATTGGTGCAGCTATACGCGCAGATGGACTGGCTTATGGTGCAGCAGGTCATCCTGAGCTTGCGGCGGAGTTAGGCTGGCGCGATGCTTCTTTTTCACATGTGAAGAACGGGATCTATGGCGAGATGTTTAATGCGGCGATGATTTCGGCAGCTTTTGCTGAAAAGGATAACGAGCGTATTCTTGAGATTGGTCTTAGTGAGATCCCTAGTACTAGTCGTCTGGCAAGTGACGTTCTACGAGGTATAGATATTGCGCAGAAGGCCAAAAGTGAGCGGGAGTTGGTAAGTAAGATTTGGGATACATTCAGCCACTATGATGCGGTGCACACCAATAATAATGCTGCTCTTGTAGCTGCTTCGCTGGTCTATGGCGGGAATGATTTTGAAAAAGCGGTCGTTACTTCCGTATACGGAGGAATGGACACAGACTGTAACGGTGCTACTGTCGGCTCTATCATGGGAGCGAAGCTTGGAGCAAGTGTGCTGCCGGCTTCGTGGGTTGAACCACTCCATGATACGCTATATGCGGATCTGCCTGGGTTCCATCCGATAGCGATTTCGGAATGCGCCGAGCGCAGCTATCAGGTGTTCTTGAAGATTCGCAAGGAGCTTGACGGAAAGTCTTAGATCAGGGAATACGAAAAGAATTATAGGATGTCTTAAGCTATCGAGCTTAGACATCCTTTTTTCGTGGCTATCTAGTTCCTGAAATAGATGTAACAGGGGTTTAGGAGTTAGGTAACAGGAGAATCCTGATTTGAAGAGGGAGTTGTACAGTAATTTATTAGGGAGATAAACACGTAAAAATAGCCCGGTATAAAGGGTTTTTATGTTATCACCATTTTTTCCTGATATATCATTTAAAGAAAAATGATGACACAGAACATAAAATGCCTTATTATTTAAAGAGATTTTTAGTAAAACAGTTTTTAAATAATTATAGTACAAACCTTGGCTTAGAAGGTTCCAGTATAAATGGAAAGGAAGGGGGAGTTTGCAATCCTATCGCTGAGTGGGGTGAGTAAAGCATTCAAGCTGAAGGACGGCATGTATCAGGCGGTGGATGATGTATCGCTGGATGTGAAGAAAGGATCGATTCACGGGATTATTGGTGAAAGCGGGGCAGGGAAATCCACGCTGCTGCGACTAATTAATCTGCTGGAAAAGCCGGATCAAGGGACAGTTACCGTAGATGGGCATGATTTAACCGAAATGCCGAGTAAACAGCTACGGAAAGCTAGGGAAAAGATAGGGATGATTTTTCAGCAATTTAATTTGGTAAATAACGTCACGGTAAGCCGCAATATTTCGATCCCACTGGAATTGGCAGGGGTGCCGAAACGTGAACGGATGAAACGGGTGAAGGAATGTCTCGATTTTGTCGGATTGGCTGATAAGGCAGAGCAATATCCTGCACAGCTAAGTGGAGGACAGCGACAACGTGTGGCGATCGCCCGGGCGCTTTCGAACAGTCCAGGACTATTGCTATGTGACGAACCAACATCCTCACTAGATCCAGGTACAACTGCGGATATTCTGGATGTCCTGAAGCATATTAATGGGGGCCTTGGGGTTACGGTAGTGATTGTTACGCATGAGATGGATGTTGTCAAAGCATATGCACGCACGTATCCGTGATGGAAAATGGTCGAATCGTAGATTCGTTCTCTCGCAATGACGGTGATTTCCGACCTGCTGCAGTTCGTACTGGCTCGTACCGGGATCAAATTCTGGGTAAAGCGGGGAAACTCATGTTTGATAGTGTACTTCAATATCAGGCACAGATGTGGGAGTCGATCGGAGAAACTTTTATAATGGTCGGCATTTCTGTTGGTGCCGCACTGCTGCTGGGGCTTCCGCTCGGGACGTTGTTGTTCTTTTGCCGGAAAGGGCAGCTCTATGAGAATAAAACATTATCATTGGTGCTTAACAGCATCGTAAATATTATCCGTTCATTTCCATTTCTGCTGCTTGTCGTTGCACTTATTCCCGTCACTCGCTTCCTTGTCGGAACTGCGATTGGAACAATGGCAGCCACGGTTCCATTATCCATAGTTGCTATTGCTTATTACTCTCGTCTGGTGGAGCAGTCATTGCTGGAGGTTCCTAAAGGAGTCATAGAAGCGGCGTTGTCTATGGGAGCCTCGAAGCTGGGGTTGATCTTTAAATTCCTGTATGTAGAGGCGCGTTCGGGTCTAGTGCTCGGACTTACTACCTCTACCATTAGTTTTATCTCTTACTCGACTGTAATGGGGGTTGTTGGAGGGGCGGGGTTGGTGATTTTGCGATCCGGTATGGATATCAGCGTTTTGAGACTGAAGTGATGATCTATGCGATTGTTGTGATGATTGTATTAGTTCAATTGGTTCAATTCACAGGAGGAACGATCTCACGGCTGTTAGATAAGCGTTGATCCTGTACTTCAAATATATGTTATACAAAATGATTGAATATAAACTGGGGGTTAGTTGTAGTAATGAAAAAATCAATGATAGTTGTGCTTATGTTAATGGTATTGGTAGTAGCGGGTTGTGGCTCTAATAAAGCAGCCGAGAACAATTCTGCAAAAGGTAGCGATGAGCTAACGAAATTAAAGATTGCTACTTTAATTCCACCAATGACGGAAATTCTGGACATTGTTAAGCCACTCCTGAAGGAAGATGGTATTGATCTTGAAATCGTTGTTCTGTCTGACAATGTGCAGCCCAATGAGGCTTTGGCGAATAAAGAGGTAGACGCTAACTTTTTCCAACACGTTCCTTATATGAAGCAGTTTAATGAAAGCAAAGGCTCCAATCTAGTAGAGGTACAGCCTGTCTATGACGCTATTTACGGTGGATACTCCAAGCGTTACAAGAATGTTGCGGATCTGCCGGAAGGTGCAACACTAGTAATGGCTAATGACCCTTCAAATATCGGTCGTTCTTTACAAATGTTCGCTGCTGCGGATTTGATTAAGCTAAAAGAAGGCGTAGGCATCAAGGCTACACAAGCAGACATTACTGAGAATCCAAAAACTTTAAGTTTGAGGAAGTAGATCTATTGATGTTGGCTCGTATGCTGGATGATGGAGATCTAGTGGCAATGACTCCGGCTTATGCTAGCCCACTTGGATTGACACCGAAGAAAGATGCACTGATTACTGAAGGCGCGGATTCTGAATTCACGATCACCCTGGTTGCGCGTGAAGACAACAAGGACTCTGATGCGATTCAGAAGCTAGCTAAACGGATTAGCGGACCAGAAGTGAAGAAATTCCTTGAAGATAATTATGCGGATATCGCGTTGCCAGCTTTTAAATAAGCTTAAATAGCTAGGTCAGCAATTTATAGAGACTTGTCCATTATGGGCAAGTCTTTTTTACATATCAGAAAGTATGTATTGTGGGGATATTTTGATGTGTCACTAGAATGTAAGAACTGCTCTATATAATGGGCTGTAGAATAACAAAGCGGAATGGAGATGGGAATATGGCTGTACTTAGCGCGGTTAATCTCAGTAAACATTATGGTAAGGGAAGTAACCTGGTCAAGGCACTGGATGGTATTAACGTAGAGGTAAACAACGGTGAATTTATAGCGATCGTCGGGACATCAGGAAGTGGGAAGTCAACGCTCTTACATATGCTAGGCGGGCTTGATCGAGCAACAGAGGGTCAGGTGGTCATAGATGGTAAGAATATTTTTGGGATGAAGGATGATGAGTTAACCGTATTTAGAAGAAGAAAGATCGGATTTGTGTTTCAGAACTATAATCTGGTGCCGATTCTGAATGTATACGAGAATATTGTGCTACCTATAGAGTTGGATGGGAACAAGATAGACAAGGAATTCGTGGATCATATTGTGAATACGTTAGGTCTCTCGCAAAAATTGGACAACCTCCCAGGTCAACTCTCAGGCGGTCAGCAGCAAAGGGTTGCTATCGCACGGGCCTTAGCTGCTAAACCATCCATTATCCTAGCCGATGAACCTACAGGGAACTTGGATAGCATCACTAGTCAAGAAGTCATTGGATTACTCAAAGTAACAAGCAGACAGTTTAATCAGACGATTCTAATGATTACTCATAATGAAGAGATTGCTCAGCTTGCAGACCGGACCATCCGGATAGAGGACGGTAAAATTACTGGAGGGCATTGTGATGATGTTTCCAAACAGCAATAAGCCGATTGTTAAAAAGCTGACGAGCAGAAGCCTGAAAGCCAACCGGACCAGAAACTGGTTTGTAATTCTAGCCATCGTGCTTACTACCTGGCTCATTACTTCTTTTTTAGTATTGGACTGAGCAACTATAAAACCTTTGAAATGCAGCAATTGAAAATAAACGGAACCATGGCTGATGTTTACTTGACCTCACCGTCAGAACAGCAATTAAACAAGTTAAAGACGCTTTCCTATATTAAGACCATCGGACTTCAGTCCAAAGTAGGGAATGTTGTCAAAACTCCTGAAATGGGAGATCTTAGTTTAGCTTTGCTCTGGTATGACTCTACGGAATGGACAGAGATGCGTAAGCCTGTAATCGACGGGCTCAAGGGCAAGTACCCAGAGAAGGACAATGAAATTGCCGTTCCTTTATGGATATTACAGTCGATGGGGATGGATGATCCGCAGATTGGCATGAGCTTGCCATTTACCTACTCCGTTACGCGCGATGGGGTGAAATCTCAAGAGAGTAACAACTTCATACTAAGTGGATGGTTTACCGATTACAGTCATGCCCGTACCGGAAATACTGGCGCTATGCTGGTATCGGGGGCTTTTGCTGAAGCACATGGTGTAGATCTTGGGAATCCCAAAATGCCACTGTTTTATTTAATGAGAAAAACACGGATGAACTTATCTCACGTTTGCAACAGGATATTCCTTTGGAAAAAATCAAAAGCTCGAACCTGTTTCTAACCAATCGTCTACCTCTTCGGATAGAACAGCGACTTTGATCGGTTACGCTGGAATTATATTATTTGTTATGCTGAGCGGATATTTACTGATCTATAATGTGCTTTATATTTCTGTCTCACGGGATACAAGGTTCTACGGTCTGCTTAGAACGCTAGGAACTACACAGCAGCAAATTAAAAAATAGTCAGGGCACAAGCCTCACGGTTAGCGCTTATCGCTATCCCACTGGGACTTGCCGCAGGAGCTGTGACTTCCTTCGTAATGGTGCCCCTGGCTATGAGTACAATGGATTTGGATACGGGCGTGGTGATTTCTTTTCATCCGTTAATCTTTATTGAGCTGCGTTGTTTGCTTGGTTGACCACCATGTTTAGCGCTATCAAACCTGCCTCTATAGCTGGTAAAGTCTCTCCAATAGAAGCGGTGAGATATACAGGGACGATGGTTAAAGCTAAGACGAAGCGGGGAACTGGCGGATCTAAGCTGCATCGACTGGCCTGGCGTAATATTTTTAGAGTGAAAAAACGGGCGATGGTTGTGTTTCTCTCTTTATTTCTGGGGCTCACGACTTTTCTGGTAATCAATACACTTGTACTTAGTATGAGTACGGATCATTTTATTGCTGAATACATGGATAATGACTTCACGCTGTCCAATCAAACGATGTCCTTTGGATTCGAGGGGAAGAGAAAGCCAAGATTACAGAGGATATGATCAAGGAAATTCAGGATATAAAGGGAGTAAAGAGGTCTTCAAAGCTTACACTGGGATAGGTCAGATCAAGTATGATCCTGAGGTATTCAGTAAGTATATGGATGAATTCGCAAAATCATATCACACAGATCGCCCTACCGATGAACAATTGGCTAAGCCTCAAGGCATGTTTTCAATGACCCATGTTATTGGGCTAGATTCAGATCAGCTCAAGAAGATGGAAGAGAAATTAAGAATCACTGTGGATATGAAACGTTTTGAAAAGGGTGAGATTGCCCTGCTGGACAATTTTAATCTCGGTGGTATTAAGATGGGAGATAACTTTCAAATCAGTCCTATAAACAGCGAAGCTGCACAATCTTTCGAAATTGGAGGGCTTGCTGATTTCAGCTCGCTAGGATCGTCACATTTTGTAGCTCCGAATGTATACATCAGTCATACTGCTATGGAGAAATACATGAAAAACCCACTTATAAGTAAAGTGTATATTAATGCTGACCCAAAAGACTGGAAGCAGATTACCGATCAATTGGAAGGACTCATCGGCGGAGATGGTGAGCTGAAGCTGGAGTCGAAGCTGTATATGGAAAAGTTCATGGAATCGGCCAAGCTAACCTTTTATATTATGGGTGGAGGCATTGCACTCATTCTAGCGCTGATTGGAATATTGAATTACATTAATATTATGTATACTGGCGTTGTGGCCCGAAAACTGGAGTTCGCAGTGATGGAGAGCGTGGGGATGACCTCTAAGCAGATGAGAAAGCTGCTGCTGTTCGAAGGGGCAGGTTATGCGATCATATCGACATTGTTAATCTCAACAATAGGCACATTACTCAGTTATGGTGCTTATAGCCTGTTCAGCCAAGAAGCTACTTATGCTGTGTTTAGCTTCCCAACCCTTCCGCTTTCTATTGCAATTGTACTCGTTTTTGTGGTTTGCCTGAGTGTTCCGCTTATTGCTTATAAGCAAATTAAAAAGGACAGCATTGTGGAACGTCTACGGCAAATGGAATAGAGCTATTTAATTTACAGCGTAGCCTTCCTCTGCTTGTTACAATGATAGGTATAGAGGTGAGTTTCAATGACAACCATTCTAATTGTAGAGGATGACAGTCTCTTAAATGAGGGGCTAAAGTTCATGCTTGAAAAAGAACACTATAGTATTATTCAGGCCTTTTCTTACCAGGAGGGGCCTCTGCGATTCAGGATCAGACCATCGGTCTGGTCCTTTTGGACATTAATCTGCCAGATGGGAGTGGTCTTGCACTGTGCCAAGAAATTCGGCGAACGAATTCCATTCCGTTAATCTTTCTAACGGCCAATGATACTGAGCAGGATATGGTCACTGGATTTGGGCTAGGGGCAGACGATTATATCGCTAAGCCGTTTAGTATGGTTGTTCTTTTACAGCGTGTGAAGGCTGTACTTCGTCGAACAGCCACTGGTGGTAGCTCAGAGCTGCTTCAATACAAGGATATTACGATTAACTCAGCCAAAATGAAGGTTTACAAATATGGACAGGAAATAAAACTAACTACCAATGAGTATCGTCTACTGGCCATTCTTACCGAGAATAGAGGACAGGTTCTTACTCGGAGGTTGATGCTGGAGAAGCTATGGGATATTGAAGGTAATTTCGTGGATGAGAATACGCTGAGCGTAAATATTCGTAGGCTGCGGGCCAAAATAGAGGATGATCCTAAAGACTGTCAATATATTAAAACTGTATTCGGTATCGGCTACACATGGGGAGAGTAAGGATGAAGAACCCTTTTATAAAAATAATTTGGAGTTCTTTCGCCCTTTTTGTTGTAGTCGTGGCTTTGTTTGGCTCTATGCTTATCTATTATAAGCCTGAGAGATCTGTAGTTATCGGATCACGTGGTGTTTGTCAGCGTGATAGCCCTGCTGTTTACAGGTTTTGTGTTCGCTCTTCGTAAAGAAATGTTAAACACTCTATCTTCATTGTCGGGATTGATTCAAGATCTTATCAATGGACAAATGACTCAGATGTTCCCGGTGCAGGAGGATACACTCCTCTCTAAATTACAGCATCAGATCCTTCAATTATCTGAGCTGTTGTCTTCGCAGAAGCGGCGCTATCGTGAAGAGAGTCACGAGGTCAAAACATTGATCTCTGATATTTCTCATCAACTCAAGACCCCTTTAGCTAATTTAGGGATGTATAACAGTCTTCTGATGGATAAAGGGCTCCCTGCTGAAAAGCGCAGTGAATTTACTCGTCATATGGGTAGTCAAATTGAGAAGTTATCTTGGCTCATGGTGAATCTGATCAAGTTATCACGACTTGAATCCGGTATTATAGAGCTTCATGCGGAGAAGCATAATCTTGAGAATACGGTGTTGTCAGCCATTAAACAGGCGTTTCCAGCAGCAGAGCTAAAGGATATAGAAATCTTACTTGAAACCGATCAGGAGATTACGCTGCAACATGATCCCAAGTGGACGGGAGAAGCTATCTATAACATCATCGATAATGCTCTGAAATATACACTTGGGTCCGGGAGGGTTAGGATTACGATTCGCAGGTATGAGCTTTTTGCAAGGATTGATGTTGCCGATGTTGGAATAGGAATTCCTGTCACTGAGATTAATGACATCTTTAAACGATTTTACCGAGGTGCGGGTTCCAATGGAACTGAAGGTGTTGGCATAGGTCTTTATTTAGCCCGTAAAATTGTGACCGAGCAGGGTGGATATATAAAGGTGAAATCCGAGCTAAGTAAAGGGAGTGTTTTTCTATATTTTTGCCGATACGCTGATTCTGAAAATACTCCAAGCCTTACCCCTAAATTGGGGTTTTTTCTCATTAAAGTCGCTATTTCATTGATGAAAAGTGCTTTGCTAGCCCTATAGTGGTCTGCAGTCGTACAGCTACCTCGACTAAGGTCCAGTACCAAAAACCGTCGTTGGTCTGTTTTGAAAGTCTGCGAATTGCTCTAGAATAAGGCTATAAGGTTAAGGACAACGAAAGGCGGTGAGAAAATAATGCAAAGAAGACAAGGAAACGGATTGGCGGTTGTACTGATTGTGATTGGTGCGGTAATGCTACTCGGTTTAGCGCTTCCTCTGATTCACGGTATTTTCAGACTACTGTTCCCAGTATTGCTGGTTGTTCTCGGGTACTATGGAATTAAGAGTGGACGCAAGGTTATCGGTTGGGTACTAATGTTCATTGGTGTCATGTCCCTGATCGCGAAGCTTTCCTGGATCATCGGACCACTGCTAGGTGTGGCGTTGATCGTATGGGGAGTGTCAGCTTTAAAGGGTAGAAGAAATGGTACTTATTAAGAAGAATTGTACTTAAACAAGAAGCAGGGAGGGAGCAGGAGATTATGAGTGTTTTTCGTCGCATGAGGGATATTACAGTAGCTAATCTAAATGAACGTCTAGAGCAAAGTCAAGATCCTGTGAAGCTAATTGATCAATTTCTACATTCAACTCGCGAGGAAATCAGTGAAGCTGAAAGACTGTATCAGCAATACGCTTCCCATACGAAGCAATTGCAGCAGCAAGTGAATCAAGCGACTGCCATGAGAAATAAACGTGAGGAACAGGCGTTACTCGCATTAAAAGCGGGCGAAGATCATCTGGCAAAGTTGGCTTTACAAGAAAAGATCATTCACGAGGAAAAGTTGGAGCAGTACAGCGGGCTACTTGAACAAAGTAAGCAATCCTTGTTTGAACTTGAAGGACAGCTGAATGAGCTGAAAATAGAGTATCAGACAGTGTACAGCAAACGTCAGTATTACGCGGCACGGATGGAGTCGCTGAGACTACAGCAACGTATGAACCAAAGAGCAAGTGCTTATGGTAATGGCGGTGATGTTCCCAAAATGTTCGGACGTCTGGAAGATCGGATGTCAGATTGGGAATTAGAAGCGAAGAGCCTGCGCGATGTACGTCGTATGGGACAGGAATATGCGGTGCAAGCAGGTGAGACTGTAGCAACCGTACTCGAAGAGAAATGGCACGCTTAAAGGAGAAACTGAACAATGGTGGAAAGGAGTAGCGCTATGAGTCGATTATATCGTTCAACTAGAGATAAAGTGATGACGGGTCTTGCAGGTGGATTATCTGAGACACTCGGTATTGATTCCACGCTATTCCGGATTCTGTTACTGGTCAGCATTCCGTTTACAGGAGGTGCCGTGATTCCAGTGTACTTCATTGCAGCGCTGGTCATTCCGAAGGAGCCTACGCATTATAATCCTTTCGGACCAGGCCCTGGTGCACCGGGTGGCCCATTCGATGGTCCTTACTCAGGTAGACCAGAACATGGACACGGACCGCAGGCTAATGGCGGACATGGACCTTACGGACGCCAACCTAACTACAATCCTAATTTTGAGAAGAACAACGCATATTCCGCACCGGATTCCGGTTTGGATGCGATGATGAAGGATATCGAGAAGAAGGCTCTGCAAAAAGAAGTTGAAGAACTCAAACAAAAACTGTCTAAATATGAGAAAGGGGAATTGTAAATCATGGGAGTATTTCAAAGAATTAAAGATATGACTAAGGCGTCGGTAAATGACTTGTTGGATAAGGTAGAGGACCCAATCGTAATGCTTAACCAATATCTGCGCGATATGGAGGCTGAAATCCACGAAGCAGAAGTTACAGTTGCCAAGCAAATGGCGAACGAACGTCGCATGAAGCAACGCGTGGAAGAAGCAGCAAAAATGTCCGCACAACGTGGAGCACAAGCTGAATTGGCATTGAAAAACGGCCAAGAAGAAGTTACCCGCAAGCTGTTGGAAGAAAAAATATACTTCGATCAAAAACAAGCGGAATACAGCGATCTTCATGCTCAAGCTGAAGTGCAAGCGAAGGAATTGGTTGGGCAGCTGCACGATATGAAGGATGAATTCTACAAGCTTCGCAACAAACGTAACGAGCTCGTATCCCGCGCTCAAATGGCTAAAGCGAAGAAACAAATGACACAAATCAGTAGCGTACATTCCATCGAAAGTGGCAGTGCGTCACTCGGATTCCACCGGATGGAAGAGAAGATTATGCAGCTTGAAGCAGAAGCAGATGTAATGCGTGCACCTTACAGCCCATCCGCTGCTTACACTAAACCAGTCGATGTTGAGAAACAACTGAAAGTGGATGAGCAACTGGCTGCACTGAGAAGCAAGCTGAATGATACACCGGCTGCTCCTTCTTTAAACAAAAAAGAAGATTAAATCCTGTTCCTAAAACTTAAGTAGATATGATATGCTGGACAAGAAGAAGCCATACGGTATGGATCTCCATACCGATATGGCTTTTGTAGCAGCTGGCTATAATATATTGACGAAGATGGTTTTTCGAAGCAAAATTTAAACTTTAAGCCGGTGTAAAGTCAGGGAGAGGAAGTTTGGAACTGTAGGAGCGATAGCGTTCGCCTTTGTTCACGGATTTCAACCTCTATCGAGTGTTCAAATAAAGAAATCTGTGAACAACAGCGACCGAAAGTCTAAACATTCCTCGTAGTGACGATTAATTCACGGATACTATATAACAAAGTTTTGGCTACGCAAAACTTATAGGAGGTGCGAAATGGATAAACGAAACCGTTTGATTGCCATCGGACTGATCGGTGTTGGCTGCATGATGATTTTTGGTAGATGGCTCGGCTTTTTCTCCATTGTCGCGCTTCTATTCCTGCTTCTAGGGGTCTACCGCACGACGTCAGGCAAAGTAAAGCAGGGTTATAAGCTGCTCGGGATTGGCGCTATATTGCTTTTGCTGGATCATTTGGTGCTCGTGTTGGGGATTTGCTTGATCTCACTGGGAATGTTTTTACTAAATCCAAAAGAGTTCAGCGTAAGGAAGGGTTTATGCAGAAGCAGAACTTTTCGTCTAGATTTGACTGGGATCGCTCACCCTGGGTGATGCATAGCCTCAGCTCATGGCATATCCTTGGAGAGGCCGATCTTGATCTTTCACTGGCTATGGCGGAGCAAAAGGAAACGGTTATGCTGTTTCAAGGGATCTTTGGTGATATGGACATTCAATTGTCAGATGATTTTGGTATAGAAATCGAAGCCTTTGTGCTGTTTGGATCGATTGAATTCGGTAACCAACGTGATACTGGTATGCTAAACCGTCTGAATTGGAAGTCCCTAACTATGAGAGCAGTGAATATAAGGTGAAATTTAGTGTGTCTTATTTAATGGGAGATTTGGATGTGCGATTATCCTGATTAGTTTGATACAGAAGGGAGGGTCCCCGTATGGATAAAAAGAACAAAAATATGATGTCACGCAGTATGGGTGAGGGGCTCTGTTCTCTTTTGTCATGCTGCTTGTGATATTGTACACCATGTATACATATGGCTATTTGAAGCCTTTTGAAAGCTGGATGATTGGATTACGCACGGCATTTACTCTAATTCTACTGCCTATGGGTTTCGGGGTTGGCTTTGGTTTCTATCAGAGCTTCCGGGTAAAGCGAAAGTTGGAACGCCTGAGAGAAACTCTCGTATTGTGGGAGAAGGGAAACTTAACGCTATCTATGCCTGACTTGGGTGACGATGAGCTGGGAAGGCTCGGAGAACAATTGGGTCGAATCAGCGGAAAATGGGAAAACCAAGTGACAACGCTACAGCGTTTGTCTACAAATAACGCGAAGCTCGCAGAGCAAGCACGAGTATCTGCTATTATGGAAGAGCGCCAGCGGCTTGCGCGTGAATTGCATGATGCTGTCTCACAGCAGTTGTTTGCGATCTCTATGACCGCCACGGCTGTAGGTCGGACGCTGGAGAAGGATTTTGACAAGGCGCAACGGCAAATTGCACTTATTGAAGAAATGTCTGCTGTCGCTCAATCAGAGATGAGAGCATTATTGCTACATTTGAGACCTGTTTATTTGGAAGGTAAGGGATTGGCGCAGGGGCTACAGGAGTTGATCAAGGAACTTAAGGTTAAGGTTCCGATTGAAATCGTGTTTGAGATGGACCCTGATGTACAATTGCTAAAAGGGGTAGAGAATCACTTATTCCGTATTGTACAGGAGGCAATCTCCAATACGCTTCGTCATGCGAAAGCAGAAAAGATGGAAATCAGACTTCACCGGCGAGGAGATACGGTTCGTTTGACGCTCCGTGATGATGGGATCGGTTTTGAATTGGATGATAGTAAACAAACTTCCTACGGTTTGTCGAATATGCAGGAGCGGATGAATGAAATCGGAGGTTCCATTCAGTTTATTACCGCTCCGGGTAAAGGAATGCGGATTGAAATTACCGTTCCGTTAGTCAATGAATAATAGGAGGAAAGAGTGACCATGGAGATGGAGGAAGCCATTAAAGTATTGCTTGTAGATGATCATGAAATGGTACGGATCGGACTAGCTGCTGTTCTAGGTACTGAAGACGGAATTGAAGTCGTAGGGGAAGCTGGAAGCGGGGAAGAAGGTATCCGCTTGGCACAGGAGTACAATCCGGATGTAGTTTTGATGGATCTCGTAATGGACGGCATGGATGGGATTGAAACGACCAAACAGCTAATGAAGCAGTATCCCGAAATCAAAGTTATTGTGTTGACAAGCTATCTGGATGATGAAAAAATGTATCCGGTGATTGAAGCGGGTGCGTTCAGTTATCTATTAAAGACCTCACGAGCTAGCGAAGTGGCGGATGCTATACGCGCTGCGGCAAGAGGGCAGTCTGTACTCGAGTCACAGGTCGCCTCTAAAATGATGAATCGTTTTCGAAACAATGCAAAAGGTGAATCACCTGCTTATAAAGAGCTTACGGAGCGCGAGATGGAAGTATTACGTCTGCTGGCGCAAGGTAAATCGAATCAAGATATCGCGGACCAACTAATTATTGGGATCAAGACTGTGAAATTTCATGTAACGAATATTCTCGCGAAGCTGGGTGTGGAAGACCGAACCCAAGCAGCAATTTATGCATATAAAAATGGACTAGCTGAATAGAAACCAAAGAACTGAAGCCTCTTGCTTCAGTCTTTTTTTAATGATGGACCAGGTTTAGAATCTCCTAATTCGTACATACTGTCTAGTAGATTGCTAGAGAGGTTCGAAAGGGAGAATAAATTATGCTGAAGGTTATGTTGAACAACGGAACAAAAAAGGGACTCTTTTTATATTATTATTCCTGTGCTTCACTGTAGCTCTACTGGTAAACCTTCAAAGTGTTAAAGCAAAATCAATCGATCAAGACGAAGTTGTTTCACAAGCATCAGTAACATCAGAACTGAATGGTTCTCTGATGAGTTTAATAGATCTCGGGACGAAAACAACGGTATCTGGTTCACCACTACGTATCGTCTTAAAATGGCAAGGGGCAATCAGCGGTTACAATGATCCTTCTGTAGAAGTGGCTAAGCTTAGCACCCGTCTTGGATTGACAGTACCGTCAGGTATTGATGAAGATGGGCATATGACTTATCGTTCAGCAGCGGTAAAACCATATGGATCACGTCTCTCCTTATTTTGGAGTGAGCTTGAAGAAGGAAATAGTTATGTTATTGTGACGTTAGATACGGCTGATTTAAAGGATGAAGCTAGCTTTCAGGGGCTTGCTGATGAAGTAAGTACAATTCTAGAACAAAGTAACATCAAGGCAGAATGGAACGTATCCCTTCAAGGAATCGCTGACCAACAGGGAGGACCTGAAGGCGTACTGTCACAAACAGAAGGATTACTTAAAGAGCAGTTTAAAGCCGTGGATGAGAAAGAGAGCTATAAGGATGTAGCAACAGTCAGCCGTACGTATTCAATTCTTGATTTAAAACGCTCTATAGTTAGCGGCAACCATTCGGTTTCAGCGCAAATCGCAGTGCATCAGGAAGATCAACATGGGACGAATCGCCTAACGATTGGATTTCCATTAATCACCATAGAATATTGACATATTGCTCTTTTATAAGCGGAGATATAGGTAGTAATAAGAAATTTTAATTGAAATTTGCGAAATCCCGAGAGTATTTGTCAGGAATCTGATAGCATCCTTTTTAGGAATATGCTAAAATGACATAACGTCGTTTTCTCGACGCTGAGAATGTCAATAAACTATATTACATACAGAAAGATGAGGAGCCATGGCTGAAAATCAAACCCTTGATGCACTGCACACACCCGGTGCTGTCTTTTTTATCTTTGGGGCAACCGGAGATTTAGCCCGGCGTAAGCTTTTCCCGGCGATTTACAGCTTGTACCGTGAAGGTAAGCTGGCACATGATTTTGCGGTAATTGGCGTGGCGCGGCGCCCGCGTACTCAGGAAGAATTTAGAAGTGATGTGAAGGAATCCATCCTTGAATTCTGCCGTTATAAAGCGGGAGAAGAGAGCGAATGGAATGAGTTTGTACAGCATTTTGAATACAAATCTCTGGACATCAACGATATTGATGGCTTCCGTGAATTAAGAGCTCAAACAGAAGCTCTTGAAGAGAAGTTCAGAATTCCGGGCAATCGGATGTTCTATCTTGCGCTCGCACCTGAATTGTTCGGTAGTGTTTCGTTCAACCTTAAGGCTGGCGGCATGCTGGATAGCACAGGATGGAATCGCCTCGTCATCGAGAAGCCTTTTGGATATAACCTGGAGTCAGCTGAGCAGCTTGAACGAGCAGATCCGTGAGGTATTCAAGGAAGAGGAGATCTACCGGATCGATCATTATCTTGGTAAAGAAATGGTTCAGAATATCGAAGTCATTCGTTTTGCCAATGCTTTTTTCGAGCCGCTTTGGAATAATAAGCATATTGCCAATATTCAAATTACACTTGGCGAAACCGTAGGTGTTGAAGAGCGTGGTGGTTACTATGACCATGCTGGAGCCTTACGGGACATGGGCCAAAATCATATATTGCAACTGCTGACTATGATCGCGATGGAACCACCAAGCCGTCTGCTTGCAGAAGATATTCGTGACGAGAAGGTGAAGGTACTTCGTTCACTTCGTCCTTATGGTACATCTGACGAGGTTCGTGAGAATGTCGTGAGAGCACAGTATATTCAAGGCTTGCACAATGGGAAGACCCTTCCTGCTTATCGTCAGGAAGATAAGGTTGATCCTGAATCGAGTACTGAGACGTATTTTGCTGCCCGTGTGTTTGTAGATAACTTCCGCTGGGCTGGAGTTCCATTCTACATTCGTACAGGTAAACGTCTGCCGGTGAAGACAACGGAAGTGGTAGTTGAGTTCAAGGGAATGCCAACCAATGTTTATTTGGGACAAAAGCATACACTGGAGCCTAACCTGCTTGTTATCCGTGTGAACCCAATGGAAGGCATTTATGTAAAGATCAATGCCAAGAAGCCGGGTTCCGAGTCTGAAATTCAACCGCTTGCTATGGACTTCTGTCAGAGCTGTTTGGTTGGAATCAATTCTCCGGAAGCTTACGAGCGCTTGCTTCATGATGCCGCACGCGGAGATTCCACTTATTTCACTCGTTGGGATGAGGTATCGTCGGCATGGTCATTCGTGGATCGTATTGCGAAGGCTTGGAAGGAAGAATCAAGTGATCTATCTGCTTATCCTGCTGGCACTTGGGGTCCGGTTGAAGCGGATCAATTGCTCGCTCAGGATGGCTTCCATTGGTGGCCGGTAAACGGTCAGGAAGAAGATAATGTAGTATGGCTGAAGAATAACTAAACTTTGTGTTAATGCTATCTCCCTGCAGAGGATGCAGGGAGATTTTTTGTAATGCTGAGATTAGAGAATACTCAGCCCCTGCCAGGTCGCTTGGGCCAACAAGGTCACTCAGCCTCCCAAGGCCACACTGGCTACAAATGCCGCTCGGGCGACAGGAGTATTTTTCAAATAACTGCACTTTGTATAATTAAAATCACATATTGGGTGGAAATTAGTCTTTTAAGTGTATTCTCTGCAACTATTTTCTCCGCATAAGGCCGAATAGCTAGCACATTGAATTTTTAATTGCATCAAATACAACTAAAGGCGATTGGAAATGCTAATACTTCTTATAAGTGTAGGAAATACAACTATTTTACTATAAGAGACTGCGGAGAAATGGGAAACGAAATCAAGGGAGGGGCCTATATTCAACGGGGGGCCATGGGGAGCCTTGTTTTCAATTAACACACACCTCTTTGGGACGACCGAACGGACCTTATCCTCCGAAATGCATGTTTTAGTCGAGCTTACGGACAAATGTATGCGAAAAACCGAATACAATGTGCCGCCAGTAACGTAAACGAGCCGATTGTATGCGAAAAACCGAATACAATGTGCTGCCAGTAACGTAAACGAGCCGAATGTATGCGAAAAACCGAATATAATGTGCCGCCGGTAACGTAAACGAGCCGAATGAATGCGAAAAACCGAATACAATGTGCCGCCGGTAACGTAAACGAGCCGATTGTATGCGAAAAACCGAATACAATGTGCTGCCAGTAACGTAAACGAGCCGATTGTATGCGAAAAACCGAATATAATGTGCCGCCGGTAACGTAAACGAGCCGAATGTATGCGAAAAACCGAATACAATGTGCTGCCAGTAACGTAAACGAGCAAGTGTATGCGAAAAACCGAATACAATGTGCCGCCGGTAACGTGAACGAGCCGATTGTATGCGAAAAACCGAATACAATGTGCCGCCAGTAACGTAAACGAGCCGATTGTATGCGAAAAACCGAATACAATGTGCCGCCAGTACCGTAAACGAGCCGAATGTATGCGGAAAACCGAATATAATGTGCCGCCAGTAACGTAAACGAGCCGATTGTATGCGAAAAACCGAATACAATGTGCCGCCAGTAACGTAAACGAGCCGATTGTATGCGAAAAACCGAATACAATGTGCTGCCAGTAACGTAAACGAGCCGAATGTATGCGAAAAACCGAATATAATGTGCCGCCGGTAACGTAAACGAGCCGAATGTATGCGAAAAACCGAATACAATGTGCCGCCGGTAACGTAAACGAGCCGATTGTATGCGAAAAACCGAATACAATGTGCTGCCAGTAACGTAAACGAGCCGATTGTATGCGAAAAACCGAATATAATGTGCCGCCGGTAACGTAAACGAGCCGAATGTATGCGAAAAACCGAATATAATGTGCCGCCGGTAACGTAAACGAGCCGATTGTATGCGAAAAACCGAATACAATGTGCCGCCAGTAACGTAAACGAGCCGATTGTATGCGAAAAACCGAATACAATGTGCCGCCAGTAACGTAAACGAGCCGATTGTATGCGAAAAACCGAATACAATGTGCTGCCAGTAACGTAAACGAGCCGATTGTATGCGAAAAACCGAATACAATGTGCTGCCAGTAACGTAAACGAGCCGATTGTATGCGAAAAACCGAATACAGTGTGTCTCCGATAACGTAAACGAGCTAGCGCTCTTATCTGCCCTGAATCACCCGGGAATGGGATTGTTATTAGGGAATAAGTGCAATAAGGACGCAGTCAGGCGTTTTTCTTCTTGAGCTATGGGAACTGGTGAACAGGATATAGACCTGTTTTGGGAGATATTTTGCTGCACAAGCTTTTTAGTAGATAATGTCTGCCGGATTTTGATATACTTTAGAGGATGCTTTCACTTGAAGCGGACTGGAGCTAGACCTAAGATAGCTATTCATTTAGAAATGAAGGGGTATGAACAATGAGCAGAGCACCGATTTGAAGATAACCCCAGTGTAATTGAAGCAGAAGCAGGAATTTTATATATGAAGGGATATGTGTAATGAACAAAGCAATAGATCAGAAGCTGCAAAAGGAAGTGGATAGACGCAGAACCTTTGCGATCATTTCCCACCCGGATGCGGGTAAAACAACTTTAACGGAAAAACTACTGTTATTCGGTGGTGCTATCCGTTTGGCGGGAACGGTTAAGGCCCGTAAGGCGAACAAGCATGCAACGAGTGACTGGATGGAAATTGAAAAGCAACGGGGATTTCTGTTACTTCCTCTGTGATGCAGTTTGATTATTTGAATCACCGTGTGAATATTTTGGATACACCGGGTCACCAAGACTTTAGTGAGGACACCTACCGAACACTAACAGCAGCGGATAGTGCGGTCATGCTTATCGACGTAGCAAAAGGTGTGGAAACCCAAACGACCAAGCTGTTTCAGGTATGTGCTAAACGTGGGATTCCGATCTTTACTTTTATCAATAAGCTGGACCGTGAAGGACGCAGTCCGTTTGATCTAATGGAAGAGCTGGAGCAGGTACTGGGTATTCGCTCTGTGCCTATGAACTGGCCGATCGGTAGTGGACGTGAGCTATGCGGCGTATATGACCGGATGAAGAATCAGGTGGAGCTGTTCCAAGGTGACGATCACTCCGTAATCAAGGTACAAAAGGTCGACGGATATCGTGATCCAATCATTCGTGAAATGGCTGGAGAATATCTGCATGATCAACTGTGTCAGGATCTGGAGCTGCTGGATGTAGCAGGCGATGCTTTTGACTATGAAAAAGTACTAAGTGGTGAACTCACACCTGTGTTCTTCGGTAGTGCGATCAACAATTTCGGCGTACAAACTTTCCTCGATAATTTCTTGGATCTGGCACCGAAGCCTGAACCACGCCGTAGTACTACAGGTTTGGTAGAACCAATGAACGAGAAGTTTACTGGCTATGTGTTCAAAATCCAAGCCAATATGAACCCGGCTCACCGTGACCGGATTGCTTTTCTACGTATTGTGTCCGGGAAGTTCGAACGGGGCATGAGTGTGAAGCATGTACGTGCGGGTAAGGACATTAAGCTGGCCCAGCCGCAACAATTCTTGGCGCAAGATCGTGATATCGTAGAGGAAGCTTATCCGGGAGATATTATCGGGCTGTTTGACCCAGGTATTTTTAGAATTGGAGATACACTGAGTCAGGCTGGAGATTTGGAATTCGATGAGCTGCCAACATTCTCACCAGAGATTTTTGCTAAAGTGAGTATTAAAAATGCTTTGAAATCGAAGCAGTTCCAGAAGGGTGTCGACCAGCTAACTGAAGAGGGTATGATTCAAGTATTCCGTACGGTTAACTTTGACGATATTCTGCTCGGCGTAGTTGGACAGCTGCAGTTTGAGGTGTTCGAGTACCGCATGAAGGGTGAATATGGTGTGGATGTTCAGTTGCAGCGTATGCCATATCAGTTCGCGCGTTGGATCGTAGATGATGCTAAACCAGATGCGAGTAAGTTCCGTATTAACTCTACGCTCGTTACAGATAAGAAGGGCAATTTTGTCGTGTTGTTCGAGAATGAATATGCTATGCGGACAGCGATGGATAAGAACCCGACAGCTAAGTTCCTAGAGATGGCTCCAAAAGCATTACTATAGTCAGGAAGCTCCAACCTCCTGATTGCTAATAAAAACCTCCGCCTTCAGCGTGCAATTGCACAATGGGAAAGCGGAGGTTTTTCACTAGTTGCGGCTAGTTATGAAGTGATATTCCCGGGAGTAATCGTCTCCAGGTGATCATGCAGCATAGTAACCAAATTATCTTGTTTAGCGGTGTCTAAGTCCTTCCATATCATTTCAAACACGGCGCCAAGTCCCGGGAGTGCTGCTTCCGGTCCGTCTACCGAGCCTTCAATCATATGCCGCAAATCTTCTTCAGATTGACCATGCACTTTATGAATAATCGCCTGGCGTAAGTCAATAGTAACCGGCATAAAGTACCTCCTTTTTGAAATATAGTGATATTCACTTCGTTTTAATGTACCCTGTATAGATGCTGGAAATTCAAGTTTTTGTTCGCTTATGCTATACTGTTTTAGATATAGAAATGCTACGGGAGGTACATAAGACATGGCCAAAAAACAATATGCCATCATTGGCATGGGGCGTTTCGGATCCAGTGTTGCAAGAGCACTCAGCGGTATGGGGTTTGACGTACTTGCGATTGATGCAGACGAGCAGCGGACACAGGAGATTTCAAATATAGTAACACACGCCGTATCTGCAGATTCAACAGATGAGGAAGCGCTACGAGCACTTGGTATTCGCAATTTTGATGTGGTGGTTGTGGCTATTGGAGAGGACATCCAAGCAAGCATTTTGACAACTTTAATCCTGAAGGACCTTGGTGTACCAGCCATTATCGCAAAAGCCAAAAGTGAGCTGCACGGCAAAGTATTAGGAAAAATTGGTGCGGACAAGGTGATTTATCCTGAACGGGATATGGGAATGCGGGTTGCGCATCATTTGGCTTCGCCTAATATATTGGATTATATTGAGCTGTCGCCTGATTATAGTATTTTGGACATGAAGGTATCCGGATCAATGATCGGGAAAAATCTACAAGAGCTCGATATCCGCGCAAAATATGGCTGTAACGTAATGGCTATTCGCCAAGGTGAAGAGATGAACATCTCCCCTCGCGCAGAGGATCGTTTGATCGATGGGGATATCCTTGTAATCGTTGGGCATAAAGATAATCTGACTAAGCTGGAGATCGCGTATCAGTAGGTGAGGGGTAACGTAATCATCAGGTTTATAGGGGAGTAAAAGAGCAAAAAGCAAAGATATAAGAGCAAGAATAAATGGCAAGGCATAAGAAAGGAAGACTTTATGGAAATCATGTCTCCGCAAAATACGCGGGTTAAAGAGTGGGCCGGGCTACAGGAGAAAAAGCACCGTGACAAGGCTCGTAAATATATCGTAGAAGGCGTTCATCTGGTACAGGAAGCGCTGCTAGCAGAAGTTGATGTAGAATGTCTGGCCTATGACCTCGACAAAGGAATGCCCGCTGAACTCAAGGGGCTTCTTCAGTCCGTTCAGGGCATGGATGTGATTGGCGTATCAGCGGCGATCATTTCGAAATGCAGCAGCACTAATACACCGCAGCCGGTGTTCGCAATCGTGCGGAAGGAACAGCAGGCGGTAAAGGCTATCCTTGCGAAGAAGGATAGTCTGGTGGTTGTCCTGGACGGTGTCCAGGACCCCGGCAATGTCGGCACCATCATCCGCAGCGCGGATGCAGCGGAAGCAGACGGAGTGATCCTCGGCCAAGGGTGTGCCGACCTCTACAATCCGAAGACCATTCGTTCCACGATGGGCTCAATGTTCCATCTCCCTGTGGTGGAGGGAGATTTAAGTGAGATTTTGCCACAGGCCCGGGAAAATGGGACACTGCTGGTGAGCACTTCGCTTCAGGGTGAAGAATCATGCTATGAGCACGATTTTCATGGCAGCCAGTGGTTGTTGATTGGCAGCGAGGGTAAGGGGATTTCGCCGGAAACGGCGCGACTCGTGGACAAGAGTATCATTATCCCGATGGCAGGGCGGGCGGAATCGCTGAATGCGGCGATGGCAGCGACGATTTTGCTGTTTGAGGGAATGCGGCAGCGGAAGGTTTAAGCTGCTTTAAAAAAGGAACAGAGTATTAACGATAAAAAACTGCAAGCTCATGATTGAGTTGCAGTTTTTTATCGTTTTTATTATGAGGGAAATAAGAGAGGATTTGCAAGCTTCGATTATGAAGCCTGCTCAAACTGGCTATTGTAGAGCTCTGCATAGAATCCGTTCTGAGCCAGTAATTCTGCGTGGCTGCCGCTTTCCAGGATATCGCCGTCCTTCAGGACCAGAATCACATCAGCATTCTTGATCGTTGAGAGCCGGTGTGCGATAACGAAAGAGGTTCTGCCTTCCATAAGCTTATCCATCGCCTGTTGAATCAGCAGCTCTGTACGGGTATCCACTGAGCTTGTAGCTTCATCAAGAATGAGCATTGGCGCATCTTTCAGCATCGCGCGAGCGATGGTCAGCTGCTGCTTTTGTCCGGCGGACAGATTAACCTTATCGTTCAGTACGGTGTTGTATCCTTCACTTAAGGATTTAATAAAGCGGTGCAGGCCAACGGACTTGCAAGCCTCTATAAGCTTCTCGTCTGTTATGTTCTGCTGATTGTAAATCAGGTTCTCTTTGATGGTACCCTCAAACAGCCAAGTATCCTGCAGGACCATACAGAACAGATCATGAATATTCTCTCTCGTCAGGCTGCTGATCGGCGTGTCATCGATGTAGATTTCTCCGCCCGTCAATTCGTTGAATCGGATGAGCAGATTGACCAGCGTAGTTTTGCCTGCGCCGGTAGGACCAACGATAGCCACTTTTTGCCCAGGTTTTACATCTGTCGAGAAGTTATTGATAATCAGTTTTTCTGAAGTCTCATACGCAAATTGTACTTGGTCAAATTTCACTTTACCTTTAGCAGTTGGCAGTGTGTTCTCTTTGTGGCTCTCGTCTTCCATTTCCTCAGCCTCCAGAAATTCGAACACGCGTCCGCCAGCTTGCAGATGCAGCTTGCAGACTCTGCGCTGCCTGGGCAATCTGGGACAACGGCTGGGTAAAGTAACGTACATACATAATGAAGGCGACGATAACCCCAAATGAAATCGTGCCGTTCATGGCGAGTACACCACCAACGATACAGACGGCAACGAATCCTAGATTACCAATAAAGCCCATCAGCGGTGGCATCAGCCCAGAGAGGAATTGCGCTTTGAAGGCGCTGTTCTTCAGCCCCTGATTTAATTCCTGGAAGGTAGTGCGCATCTGCGCTTCGCCATTATACGCTTTAACTACATTATGTCCTGTGTACACTTCTTCGACATGACCGTTGATTTTACCTAAATACTCCTGCTGGCTAGCAAAATATTTCTGCGATTTCTTCATAATGACCACCATAAGGCCAAAGCCGATGATCGTTGCGACGATAGCGGTAAGGGTCATAATTACATTGGTCTTCAGCATCATGACGATCGAACCGACGAACATAGCTATGGCGGTCACGACATTACCTATACTTTGATTCATCGATTGCCCGATAGTATCTACATCATTCGTTACCCGGGATAAAATATCACCTGTGGCCGATTTATTATAGTAGGAGATTGGAAGTTTGTTCATTTTATGAGCCAGATCAGTTCTTAATTTCTTCGAGACCTTCTGGGTAATAATCGACATGATCAAGCCTTGCGAGAGTGACAACAACGCACCGACGCCGTAAATTACGACGAGGGTAATACCAATGGTAGTAATGCCGTCCATATCGATGCTGCTGGCAAGACCAGCTGTAATTTTGTCGGTGATCTCGGAGAGTTTGTCCGGACCGAATAACGTGAGCACCGTTCCAGCTGCCGCGCAGATTAGCGCAATCGCAATAACCGGAACATATTTACGGCAGTAGCGGAGCAGCTTGCTCCATGTATTCTGGCCTTTATTTTTGGTTTTCATTATGCAAGCTCCTCCTTCGTAAGCTGAGAATAAGCTATTTCCTGATAGACGTCGCAGGACTGCATTAGTTCGTCATGGGTTCCCATACCTGCGATTCGTCCGGCTTCCAGCACAATGATCTTGTCGGCATCTTTAATCGTACCAATACGCTGTGCAACGATCAGCATCGTTGAATCATTCGCGTCTTTCTTAAGCTCACTGCGCAGTTTGCGGTCAGTCTTATAGTCAAGCGCCGAGAAAGAATCGTCAAAAATTAATATTTCTGGGCGCCGGGCAATCGCTCTGGCAATCGACAGCCGTTGTTTTTGCCCGCCAGACAGATTTGATCCGCCTTGGGCGATATGGGCATCGTAGTTCCCCTCTAGCTTTTCTACAAATTCAGAGGATTGGGAAGTGTACACCGCATCTACAATATCTGAACTGAGGACCTGACCGGAGCCGTTCTCACCAAATGCAATATTGGAGGACACTGTTCCGCCAAATAGAACAGCCTTCTGAGAGACATAGCCCATTTTATTCCGCAGCGCTTGCTGGTCGTATTCTCTGACATTGATACCATTTACCAGCACTTCGCCTTCTGTAGCATCATAGAAACGGGGAATGAGGTTAACAAGTGTACTTTTCCCGCAGCCTGTAGATCCGATAAAAGCAACCGTCTCCCCCTGCTTCGCCGTGAAGCTGATGTTCTCCAACACATATTCCTCTGCATCTGGATATTTGAAGCTAACCCCTTGAATTCAATTTCATCTTCTCGCTTTACAGGGAATTGAGTGACTGATCCATTCTTCAAGCTAGGTAATGTTTCTAGCACTTCATTGATACGTTTAGCCGATACTTGAGCACGGGGCAGTAGAATAAAGATCATAATCAGCATCATAAAGGCCATAACCACTTGCATGGCATAAGATGAGAATACGATCATATCTGAGAACAAGCCCATCTTGGCAGTGCCCTCGGCTGCTTGAATGAGTACTGCACCTACCCAGTAGATGGAGAGACTGAGTCCACTCATAATCAAAGTAATACTCGGCATCAATAGGGTCATTACATTGTTGGCAAATAGGTTGGTACTGGTAAGCTCGTTGTTAGCTACAGCGAACTTCTGTTCTTGATATTCCTCGGCATTATACGCCCGGATGACACGAAGACCGTTAAGATTCTCTCTGGATACACGATTCAGATTATCTGTAAGCAGCTGCAGCTTTTAAATTTAGGCAGGACGAGCACGATACAGACTGCGACAATAACCACTAGCAATGCGACCGCGGCACCTGTCGTAAGAGTCCACTCCCAGCTTTTGCCCGAAATCTTGAGTATCGCCCACACTGCGAGGATGGGTGCTTTCACAAGTAGCTGTAAGCCGATCACAATCAGCATTTGTACTTGCGTAATGTCATTCGTGGAACGGGTAATTAGACTGGCTGTTGAGAAGTTACTGATCTCCTCCATCGAAAAGGATTGTACCTTATCGAACAATTTGGAACGCAATCTTGCAGACAAATCGGCCGCTATTCTCGCCGCAATGCCCGCTACAACAACCGAGGTCGCCAGACTGCCAAGAGCACAGAGCAGCATCCAACCGCCTGCGACAAGGGATTTCATTCATTTCGCTTCCTGGTGTCTGGATCAGCCGAGTAATATCACTCATGTAGTCAGGCAGTTCTAAATCCAGCCAGACTTGAGCGATAATGAACATGAGACTGATACCGAATAAGAACCATTCTTTGGGTTCCAGATTCTTGAGTAATTTCAACATAAGAATGACTCCTTTGCATTATCGTTGCTATGATCTTAACGGAGAATGATAAACTGAAAGTTAACTTTTACTGAAAAAGTGAAAAGCCCTGAAAGAACCCAACGGTTCTATCAAGGCTTTTGCGAAGCAGGAGTAGTATTGTAAAGATAGTTTCTTGCATTGGAACACTGTCGCAGGTGACGGTTCCGCCGTGCAGATCAATGATTTTTCGGACAATCGTAAGCCCCAGGCCATTACCGGCAGTAGAGTGAGAGGTATCTTGCTGATAGAACTTGTCGAAGACCTTGGGAAGTGCACTTGGACTGATGCCTGCTCCATTATCACGGAACGTAATTTCGATCTGATCTTTCATCTGCTTCATAGTAACTTCGATTTCGCCGTGCTCGGGAGTGAATTTAATCGCATTGTCCAATAAATTCAGCCAGACCTGGTTCAGCATCTCTTTATTCCCAGGTACCATATAGTCCTGTACGTTGGCTTTGAAGGAAATATGCTTTTTCGTAAGTTTAGCATGCAGTAGCAGGACACATTGGCGAATTTGTTCTCCGACATTGAAGGGCTGCCGGTCGGTTAATATTGCCTGTGCTTCCACTTTGGAGAGGTTCAATACATTGGAGGCCAGTGTAGCCAGACGGGTAGATTCCTCGATAACAATATCCAGATATTCATTCCGTTCATCCTTACTCAGCTCGTCATCCTTCAAGATTTCAGCGAACCCTTTAATCGATACAATCGGAGTACGGAATTCATGGGAAAAATTGTTTACAAAGTCTGTTCGCAGAATTTCAATGCCACCCAGTTCCTCGGCCATCCGGTTAATATTCTCTGAAAGAATCTTGAATTCAGGAGGGTGCTTGAGCTGCAGCCGCATGGAGAAATCGCCTCCGGCCAGTTGGTCAATAGCATCAATAAATGAGCGGATTGATTTCAGCATCCTGCGACTGGTAATTACTGATGTGACGGTGCCGATAATAATGCAGGCAATCAATATAATCAAGGTGAGAATTTTTTGTCCTGAAGAATCCGCTCATCGAGCAGGCCGAAGGCCAAGGACAAGTAGGTCAGAATTCCGGTGATTAACACTGTGATGAGGAAAATAATGAATACAGCAATCGAGAAGTAGATTGGCAGACTGATTTTGCTGCTTAGCTTTTTGATCATTTTCTCACCGCCTTGTATCCGAGACCGCGGACGGACACAAGTTCGAATTCCGGATAGTTTTCAAACCGTTTCCGCAAGCGGTTGATATGTACATTAACCGTAGTGTCCGTAGTTTCGCTGTCCATCCCCCAGATTTCGTCCATCAGCTGGATTCGAGTGAAAATGCGCTCAGGATAGGATAAAAGCTTATAGAGGAGATGGAATTCTTTCTGGGGAAGCATCTGTTTTTCATTATCTCGAGTTACTGTTAACGCATCGAAATCAAGAATAATTTTACCGACTACAAGCTTACGGGCGCTTACAATCTGCGAGCGGCGCAGAAGGGCTTGTATTCTCAACAGCATTTCTTCTGTATCCACAGGTTTTGTCATATAATCGTCGGTTCCGAGGCGGAATCCTTTTTCTTATCTTCTGGAAGCTGTTTGGCCGTGGCCATGAGGATCGGGATCATGTTGTTGGCATTCCTTAGCTCTTCGGCAAATTCATAACCATCCATCCCCGGCATCATGATATCGAGAATAATTAGATCAATATGCTGGACTTCAAGAACCTCCAGTGCCTGGATTCCATTCTCGGCGGTTAATACTTCATAACCTTCCCGTTTCAGGACAGCGTTCATCAGCTTTCTGACATGCTTATCGTCTTCCACAACGAGGATCTTAATCATGGTTTCACTCCAATAGGTTTCGGATTTGTCCGCATTTCCCATAATTCTAATTGATAAAAGTACTAAAGACAAAATCTTTAGTGGTTGGGCAAACTAGGTTGTCTCCCGTTGGATTAGTTGAAACGACAGCGGCTGCAGCTCCATGTCCCTACCAAGCAGCGCTGGAGCCAACAGAAGAAAAGCATTCTCCGCCTGTCCCGCAATCGGATTCCGTACAGTGGTGATTCCGAGCGTCTGCGACAGCTCCGAATTATCAAAACCAACGATAGCGAGATCCCCAGGCACGTTCAAATTCTGCCTGCGCGCTTCGCTAAGGACGCCTACGGCAACCAAATCATTGGCGCACAGAATAGCATCCGGCTGATCAGGTTGTCCCATTAGGGTCCGCACCAATTGCTCTCCATCTCGGATTCCATAGATCGTGGAGTAATACCATTTCTCGATAACGGGAAGATTATATTTGATCATGATTTGCTCATAGGCCAGGCGTCTGCTGTGGGTATTGATGCTGCTAGGACGGCCGAAAGCATTAGCGATGCGCTTATAACCTCGCTCTATCAGATGCTCCAGAGCAAGTGCATATCCATCATACTGGTTCATGGCAACGGACGGTATTTCAGGATGGTCCATACGCTGCCAGGATACGATTGGTCCGTATTTGCAGTAGGAAGAGATAACATTCTGTGCGTTGACGGAGGTCAGGATGAGCAGGGCGTCGACTCGTTTCATTTTGAGATCCTCAAAGGCCTGAAGCTCCTTCTGCTTATCCCCGCCGGTAGTATAAATAATCGTCTGATAACCATAATGATCGGAGATTTCGACGAAGCTGTTCATAAAGCTCAGAATAAGCTCGTTTAGGTCCATGGTGATCATGCCGATTTGCTGCGTTTGACCTTTGGATAAAGAAATGGCATTGCGGTTAGGGACATAGTCCGCCTCCTTCATGATGGCGAGAATTTTCTCACGAGTCTCCTTACTAACATGGGGCGATTCGTTTAGGACGCGGGACACCGTGGCTTTGGAAAAGCCCGACAGTTTAGCAATTTCGTCAAGAGTGGACATCGGCTTGTTCTCCTTCGCATGATTAGTACTTGACATGTAACGCGTTCCAAGGTTTAGGATTCGAATTAGAGCAGTAATCCTATACTATCACAATAGCAAAGGCGGGAAAAAATATGGAATTGCAATTTCCAAAAGGATTCTTATGGGGCGGTGCTGTAGCAGCGAACCAGCTTGAAGGAGCATATCAGGAAGATGGTAAAGGGTGGTCCACCCAAGATGTTATGCCCAAAGGGAATTAAGTCTGCGCCTACAGAGGTACCTACCGAAGATAATATGAAGTTAATAGGGATCGACTTCTATCACCGATATAAAGAAGATATTAAGCTATTCGCGGAAATGGGCTTTAAAGTGTTCCGGACGTCCATTGCCTGGTCCCGGATTTTTCCAAAAGGGGACGAGCTGGAGCCCAATGAAAAAGGTCTGCAGTTCTACGACGACCTATTCGATGAGTGTCATAAATACGGCATCGAGCCACTGGTGACTATCTCCCATTATGAAACTCCGCTACATCTGGCAAGAGAATATGATGGATGGGTTAACCGTAAGATGGTGGATTTTTACGAGCGCTATGTGAGAACGATATATAATCGTTACAAGAACAAGGTTAAATATTGGCTGACTTTTAACGAGATTAACTCCATTCTTGAGTTCCCATTTATGAGTGGCGGGATCAATACGCCGTTGGAGAAATTGAGCAAGCAGGATCTGTATCAGGCCATTCATCATGAGTTCGTAGCAAGTGCTCTGGCTGTGAAGATCGGCCATGAAATCAATCCTGATTTCCAAATCGGGTGTATGGTGCTCAGTATGCCGATTTATCCGCTCACTCCGCATCCGGATGATTTGATCAAGGCGATGCAAAGTGATCACAAAAATATGTTCTTTGCGGATGTTCATGCTAGAGGGTATTACCCCGGCTATATGAAGCGGTTCTTCAAAGAAAATGGGATTCACATTCATTTTGAGCCAGGGGACGAAGAGATTCTGAAGCATACTGTGGATTTCATATCGTTCAGTTACTATATGAGCACTTGTGAAACGGCTGATCCAGAGAAACAGATCAGAGGAGAAGGGAACCTGCTGGGCGGGGTGCCTAATCCGTATCTGGAAGCGAGCGAATGGGGCTGGCAGATCGACCCGCAAGGCTTGCGTTATGTTATGAATATGTTCTACGACCGATATCAGAAACCGCTGTTTATCGTGGAAAATGGTCTTGGCGCTGTCGATCAGCTGGTAGTAGATGGGAACGGCGAAAAGGTAATAAACGACGACTATCGGATCAATTATTTACGAGATCATCTGGTTCAGGTCGCGGAGGCTATTGCCGACGGAGTGGAAGTCATGGGCTATACAAGCTGGGGCTGCATCGACTTGGTTAGCGCAACGAGCGCCGAACTAAAGAAACGTTATGGCTTCATTTATGTAGACCGTCATGATGATGGTTCGGGTACTCTTGATAGATACCGGAAGAAGTCCTTCCACTGGTACAAAGAAGTGATTGAATCCAATGGGCAGAACCTATTCTAGGATGTCGGTTGACATCATGAATTGAACATGTTAATTTGTAAATAACAATTAATCGGATATCAGGATTGCTACTGCATAGCAGGCAAAACCTAAGTTTCATTTATGTTTACGGGAGATTTCTCTCTCGTGCATGAATGCGATTTAGGTTTTTTGCGTTCATTCCTTCTCGATTGATTAATATATCGGTTACCAAAGGGGTGTAGGATAATGAGTTATGAACAGCTAGGTAAAGACATCATTCAATCTGTCGGTGGAGAGAAAAATATTAACAACGTAATTCACTGTGCTACTCGACTAAGATTCACGCTTAATGATGAACAGAAAGTTGATAAAGAAAAGCTGGATAAAATGGAAGGGATTATTGGTGCAGTTAGCAAAGGGGGACAATTCCAAGTTATTGTGGGTACTCATGTTGCTGATGTTTATAAAGAGATAAGCAAATCCATATCCCCTAATAGTAATTCTGGCGATAATACGGTTAAGAAACCTATAGGAACCCTGATTTTTGATGTGATTTCTAGAAGCTTCTCGCCTTTAATTGGTGCCTTAGCGGGTGCGGGTATGTTGAAAGCGCTATTAACTGTACTGACTTCGTTAAATGTTTTAGCGGCGGATGGAGAGACTTACAAAGTATTAGCCGGCGCTAGTAATGCTGTGTTTTACTTTCTGCCAATTTTCCTAGGCATTACGTTATCGATTAGACTTGGTGTAAATGCTTATGTAGGGGGCGCTATCGGTGCGGCCTTACTCGAACCTAATATTACGGGATTAGCCAGTGTTGAATCTCCACATTTTCTAGGTATTCCTTTAGTAATGTCGGATTATTCATCGAGCGTTTTTCCGATTTTCATCGCCATCTGTATATATGCTTTACTAGATAAGCAACTAAGAAAATTTATACACAAGGATTTACAATTGTTCTTGGTACCTATGTTATGTTTGATGTTAATTGTTCCTTTAACCATTTTGGTTTTCGGACCGTTTGGAGTGAATGTAGGGAACTTAATCGGAGACGCTATTGTGTTCCTCAGCAGTAAGAGTGGTATTATTACGGGTGCAATTGTGGGGATTTCCTGGACGTACCTGACCGTGCTCGGTTTGCACTGGGGACTCGTTCCGATTATTCTTGAAAACATTGCTAAGGGTGGAGATCCGATCTATGCAATGGCAGGTATGGCTATTTTCGCCCAGCTTGGTGTAGCCTTAGGGATTTTCTTGAAAACAAAAGACAAAAAGTTGAAAACATTAGCCGGAAGTACCTTTTTACCTGGCGCGCTCTCAGGCGTAACTGAACCTATTATTTACGGATTGTTGACACGTTACAAACGGACTTTTATTTATGTATCTATTGCCGGTGGTCTAGGTGGAGCGATGTCGGGTCTTGCTGGTGTAAAAATGGAAGTATTCGCATTTGTGAGTGTATTAAGTCTTCCCGCATTCTCTCCTTTAGCTATTCAAGCGCTTATAGCTCTTGGGACGATTATATTGGCTATGGTGATTACGATGTTCTTTGGTTTTGAAGACAAAAGAAACTGAGTGCTGAGGAACAAACATCGAATGGTGTAGAAGAAAAGACGAATACGAATACTGAAAAGAGCGAAGTTATTCTTCCACACGCTGTGAAAAGTACAACTATTGTAAGCCCTCTTGCTGGTAACGTAATCCCTTTATCCTCAGTAGATGATGCTGCATTTGCTTCTGAAGCAATGGGCAAGGGGATGGCAATCGAACCTTCAGAAGGCAAGCTGTACTCCCCGGTAAGTGGGGTTGTATCCACCATTTTCAGAACAGGTCATTGTATTGCAGTCGTATCGGATGATGGCGTTGAAGTCCTGATCCATATCGGTATAGAAACCGTGAAGTTAAAAGGGAAATACTTTGATGTGAAAGTGGAAGAAGGAGCAACGGTTAAACAGGGCGACCTACTGATTGAATTTGATCTGGAACAAATAAAAAATGAAGGCTATCAAAGCACAACGCCAATCATTATTACCAATACAGCTAACTATAGTGATGTCATTGGCACCAAGAAGGCAGCGATCACGCCGGGCGAGGATTTGATGACGGTTGTAGTTTGATTTAGTGGCTGGCCATAAGAATTAACACGAAATCGATCTCTTAGTATGGATGCTGAGAGGTCGATTTTTTATGAAAAACTTAATAAAAATATAGCTAGTTGCGCATAATGGAAGGGATTGCTAGATGCTTGTCGATTAAATAAGTCCATGGTATGATTTTTATAAATTAATAATTGTGGATTGTTACTGGTCGTGCAGGCAAAACCCGAAGTTTAGCCATTTGTTTAATGGTTACTTTTGGTTTTGCCTTTTTAATTTTTGGTACAAGGGGTTGCCGTATGCGGATCGAAAAGTGTTAAACAACAATGTTGTTACTGTCATAGATGATCAAAATTTTGAACTGGTAGTCATGGGAAGAGGACTTGCCTTTAAGAAAAAACAAGGGGACTATCTAGAAGAAGACAAAATTGAAAAGATCTTCACTTTAAGCAATCAAAAGCTTTCTGATAAGCTAAAAACGCTGCTTTCTGAGATTCCAATAGAGCATATGGAGCTTTCAGAAGAGATTATCAATTTCGCCAAGCTGCAATTAGGTAAAATGCTGGATGATAGTATCTACATCAGTCTGACCGATCATATCAGCTTTGCCTTGGAGCGTTTCTCAAAAGGGATGAGGATTAAAAACGCCATGCTTTGGGAGATCAAAAATTTTACAAGGAAGAGTATGAGGTTGGGAAAGCTGCACTTCAAATTATTCATTCAAAGTTCGGCGTTAGGCTTCCCGAGGATGAGGCTGGACATATTGCTCTTCATCTGGTGAATGCTGAACTGAATGAAGAGATGCCGAATATGGTGAATATTACGAAGATTATGAATGACATTTTAAATATCGTGAAGCACCATTTCAGACTAGAGTACGACGAGGAATCCCTTGCTTATTATCGCTTTATCACTCACTTGAAATTTTTTGCACAACGTCTCATCAACGGTACTCCACCGCCAGATAATGAGAATGGCTTATTTAATTTAGTGAAGGAGCAATATAAAGAAGCTTTTGCCAGCGTTGAGAAAATAAAAATCTATATTGATAAAACCTACAATCGTGAATTAACAAATGATGAGATGCTTTATCTCACTATACACATTGAAAGAATCACAAACCAAAAAATGGAGTAGCAAACATCCTAATGATCAAGGAAGCCCTTGATTTATTAGGGCTTTTTTTAGAGGGAAGTCCTTCTATCTTAAATTTTAACTTTGACTTTCGGTGGAATCACGTATAAGATAACTATTATGTTATCTATGATAATCATTATCAATAGAATGATAACAATTATCATAGAATATAACTTCGAGTGTTACATACAGGGGGATAAAGAAAATGCAAAAAAGGCTAATTAGTTTATTTATGGTTATTGCTATCATATTGGTAGTATCGGGCTGTGGTACTAACCAAAAGAATAATTCAACATCGAACGCGGGAGCAAATGACAAACCAGCTTCTGAAAACGCAAGTAGTGAATCTACAGGCGGTCCGATCGTATTAAAAGATTCTAAAGGCGAGGTTAAGCTGGATAAGCCTGCGCAAAAGGTTGTAGTTCTGGAGTGGACATTTACAGAAGATATTATTGCGCTCGGAATGCAGCCGGTGGGGAACGCCGATAACGAAAACTACAAGTTATATGTAACTTCTGAAGTACCACTCGATGCAAGTGTAACGGATGTTGGTTCACGCGACGAGCCGGATTTAGAGACCATTGCTTCATTAAAGCCAGATTTGATTATTGCGAATACGGGTGGACATGAAGGAATTTATGATCAATTAAAAGGCATCGCTCCAACACTGATTTTCGGTCTGTATCCGGAAGAAGGACAAGGCAATCAGTATACGTTAATGGAAGATACTTTCAAAACGATTGCAGCGGCTGTTGGTAAAACCGCGGAAGGCGACAAGGTTCTTGCTGACCTGGATGCACATTATGCGGAAGCGAAGGCAAAGCTGGCTGAAGCAGGTAAAGAAGGCATGAATTACGTGCTGACACAAGCTTACAGCTATCAGAATGCAGCAACGATGCGTCTCTTTACAGACAACTCACTGGCTGTTCAAACGTTGGATCGAATTGGTCTGAAGAACGACTGGAAACCTGCAAATTTCGAAGTTTATGGCTTCACTACATCAACGGTTGAAGCATTGCCGGCTGTTCAGGATACGAACCTGATGTATATCGTTCAGAAGGATGATAATATTTTCACGAAAGAACTGAAGGATAACTCCGTTTGGAACGGCCTTAACTTTGTGAAAGAGAATCGTACTTTCGGATTGAGCAGTACTACTTGGGTGTTTGGCGGTCCGATTTCCTCCAAAGTTATCGTGGATGAAGTAGTAAATACATTAACGAAATGAGTGCTTTTATGAACGGGAAGAGTAGCAAAGAAGCCTCAAGTGGAATGACTTGGCGAATCATTGGAATATTTGGGGGCGGCCTTGCCGCCCTCTTTGTTCTGTCCATTCTAAGCCTAGGCTTCGGTGAAGCCAAAATCCCTGCAGCTACGGTATTGGAGGGATTGCTAAATCGCCAGGATGTGATGGAACATAATCTGCTCTGGGATATCCGGATGCCACGTACGGTGATTGGCCTTTTGGCTGGTGCCGCTCTGGCTGCGGCTGGAGCATTATTGCAAACGATAACGAAGAATCCGCTCGCTTCCTCAGATACACTGGGGATTAATGCTGGAGCTTATTTTATGGTTGTCCTTGGTATGGTTACTTTTCCAGCTTTGCAGCATGAGTTCCCATTTCTGCTTGCAGTAGCAGGGGATTGCTTGCAGCCTTAGCCGCCTATTTGCTTAGCGGTGGCAAGGGAGCTACACCTGTCCGACTGGCTTTATCAGGTATGATCGTGTCTATGGTTCTCGGCGCGTTTACATCGGCCCTACATATTTTTAACAAGAACGAAACACAAAACCTATTCTTATGGGGCTCAGGCTCACTGATTCAGCTAGATTGGGACGGTGTTAAGTATGCCTGGCCTTTTGTTATTCCATTGCTTATAGCAGCTATGCTCGCAGGTAGGCAGTTTGATGCGCTGGAGCTCGATGAGTCCACTGCTCGTTCACTCGGGCAACGTGTTGGATTGGCACGGGGGTTAGGTTTAGGCTTATCTGTATTGTTGGCTGCGGTCGTGGTCAGTGTAGTCGGTCCGATCGGATTTGTGGGTCTGGTGGCTCCTCATCTGGTTCGGCTTAGCGGTATTCGAAAGCATTACCTGCTCATTCCTGCGAGTGCGCTGTGGGGAGCACTGCTCATTACGGCAGCGGATACGCTTGCGCGTATGGTTCGTAGCAGTGTAGGTGAGATGCCAGTTGGGGCGGTTATGGCGATTATTGGAGCGCCTTGGCTTATTTGGCTGGTCCTCACCAAGATGAAAAATATATCAGGTTCAGGCTCTGGTCAGTCATCTATGAATATAGGTGGAACTGCGCTTCGGATGCGCTTTGTTCCGACGGTGATATTTATGAGCGCACTGCTCATCGTTGTTATCCTTGTGAGTCTATCACTTGGGGGAACGAGAATACCGATCAGCGAGCTGCTGAGCAGTCTTGTCCACAGCGGAGATGGATCTTATTCCGTCCTGCTGAATTTACGGCTTCCACGTACACTCGTTGCGGCTGGAGGCGGTATCGCGCTTGCCATTAGCGGTGTCTTGATTCAAAGCGCTGTCCGAAATCCACTAGCTGACGCCTCCATTATTGGTGTGACCTCTGGTGCTGGCTTGGGGGCGTTAACCGTAATGGTTGCTTTTCCGGCACTGACGGTATTAGCAGTCCCTATTGCAGCAATTGCGGGTGGTGCTTTGGCTGCAGCCTTTGTGTTTGTTATGGCATGGCGTAGAGCCTTGAATCCATCTGTCCTTATTCTGCTTGGAATTGCAGTATCAGCAATTGCCTCTGCGGGAATACAGGTCATGATCGTCAAGGGCAGTCTATGGAGCAGCAGCTCCTTAATTTGGTTAACAGGTTCGACTTACGGACGAAGCTGGAATCAATTTAATAGCTTATTTATCTTCCTGATTGTACTCGTTCCAATAGCTTATTATTTGGGACGTAAATTCGATTTGCTAGCATTTGGCGATGAGAGTTCGACTGGTCTGGGCCTGCCCGTTCGCGGAACTCGGCTCTGGGCCATGATTATCGGTGTGATGCTTGCAGCAGGAGCCGTTGCCAGTGTAGGAACCATTGGATTTCTCGGACTTATGGCGCCGCATGCGAGTACGGATGATGGTTGGGCATCATACGAGACGATCCATTGTTCTGTCAGGATTACTTGGCGGATTAATGCTCGTGATTGCGGATACGCTGGGAAGAACCATTATGGCGCCTAAAGAAATTCCGTCGGGTCTTATAATAATGTTGATCGGAGCTCCGTATTTCTTGTTCTTGATGTACCGGTCTCAGGTTAGAAAAGTGTAAGGTTTTGCTATAGAGAAAAAATCAGGGTGCCCATAAGCCATAAAAATGGCCGATGAGGCACCCCTGATTAGTTAGGGCTTACTCGATCTAGAACTCCTCCAACTTCGGTTCATTCGATTAAGACTTTCGCTTACGCTAGCTATCGGACACAGCTGACTTAAACGCCGCTTTATTTTGCATTTGAATTGACAACGGACTGCATAGCGACTATTGGCATGAAAAGTACTCAATTTGCTCCTCTTCCAAGGGAATAATGTCGCTGGAGTCCGAAACCAAGCTCCAAAGGCTAAAATCTTGCAAATAACGTCATCTGGGTCCGTAAGCTTCAGCAAATGATGACAATTCATAGGTGCAGGCTACCACCGCCCAAAAACACAGAGCAGCGATTCTCCCATCCCGAGGATCGCTGCTTTTTAATTGGATATTATCGATTGTGAACAATTATTTAACTATTATTCTTAATTTTGTATATTTTAGTTTGCTAGTTTATACTTGATTCTTATGTTGTAGAATTTTGGAAATAAGGAGTGGGATTATGTGAGACTCTTCGACGGAAAAGGTATACGAGGCGGCAGCAAAACTATAAATAACTCTGGTGAATTAAGAATCAATATTTTTTTCTTTAGCACTTTTATTATTTTTTGTGTGATTATCCTTCGTCTTGCAGTCTTGCAATTTGTCGAAGGATCTACGCTAACTGAAGCTGAGGCTAATCGGGATACAAAAATAGTGCCATTATCGGCTATCCGAGGGAGTATTCTCGCGGCTGAAGGTGAGGAATTGGCGTATTCTACGCCTGTTCAATCTTTATATCTAACTTTGCAAAAGGAATATACTGCTACAAAAACAGATAAAACGACCAAAAAACTACATTAACTGCTGAGGCAAATAATAATTCTAAGGCACTGGCTGGCAAGTTAGCAGAAGCCTTCGAAACCTATGGTGATCCTAATGATAAAAAAATAACAACAGAAGAGATCCTTGAGGCCATGGATTTATATTCTAAAAAATCATCTGGATATGTGGCTCGAAGAATTAAATCAGGCTTATCCAAGAAAGAAATTGCTTATTTTTTGGAGCATAAAAACGAATATCCTAATCTTGAAGTGTTAGAGGAAAGCTCTAGGCATTATGATACCGATACAGTGGCTGTACAAGCTGTTGGCTATGTGAAGTTTTTTAAATCCTCTACAAGTTTAGATCTTTATAAGGATGTACTTCAGGCGATGAAAAATAATCAGGACCCTGGACTTAACTATAAAGAGGATGAGCTCGTAGGCTTTGATGGCTTGGAGCTGCAATACCAGAAGGAGCTGCGGGGACAGAATGGTTATAAGGAAGTTTCAGTAGATCCGCAGAACATGGCGGAAAAAATCGTTAATATTGAACCCCCGGTTAAAGGGAGCAATATCTGGACCACGATAAATAAAAAATTCAGCTGAAGACCGAAGAGGCCATTAAAGAGCAGATTCAGTGGTTGCATTCGCATACAGTACAGGGGGAAACACATCCTGATGCTTTAACAGGTTACGCTGTAGCCATGGAGGTCGATACAGGCAATATTATTACGATGGCAAGTATGCCTGATTATGATACCAATTATTGGGCTACGGGTTCGATATTACCGGAGAAGTACGAACAAATCGAAAAGCATTATCAAAACGGAACGATCACTCCCTTTTCATCAGGAAGATCGGGGCATAATTTCGAATCCACTGTGCTGCTCGGCTCGACAATAAAACCATTAAGTGTACTGATTGGATTAAAAGAGGGTTTTATAAATACATCTTCTACTTATCAAGATAAAGGAATTACCTCGTTTGGTAGAGAGGGACATGAGACCTTTGTAAGGAATTCATCGAATCATGTATACGGCTCTTTGTATCCTCACACAGCAATTGAAAAATCTTCAAACGTATATATGGTTGATATGATCGGGAAAAAATTGTACGACAAATACAAATCTAAGGCTATTGGTGTATGGGACACATATATGAAAGAATTCGGTCTCGGTATTCCAACAGGGATAGGTTTACCTAGGGAATACTTGGGTGATTTGAATTATAAAGCTGAAGCGAAAGCTGGATCCGTTCAGTCTGCGCTTGTGTATGCTTCATTTGGACAGCAGGGGCGTTACACAGTTCTTCAGTTGGCGCAATATGCAGCTACTTTAGCCAATGAAGGGCAACGAATCAAACCACAGCTAGTAAGTAAAATTACTGACTCGAACGGGAAGGTTATCAAAGAATTCAAACGGGAAGTGCTTGATGAAGTGACCAATTTTGATAAGTCCTTTTGGCGGGAAATCAAGAAAGGGATGAACAGTGACGTTAAAAGTGCCTTCGGTGATTTCCCCTATGATTTTGCTCGTAAAACAGGGACTTCACAACAAACGGATAGTAAAAAAATTAACCGGGATAACGGAGTGTTCATAGCCTTTGCACCACGTGATAATCCAAAACTTGCTGTGGCTGTAGTCATTCCAGAAGGTGGATTCGGATCAAATAGCGCCGCACCTGTAGCTAGAAAAATTTTTGATGCTTATGATTGGGAGTATGGATTAGATGGAATTCCGAAAAAATATTGTTAAAAATATGAACGAATAATTGAAAGGAGAGAGCGCACTGCTCTTTCCTTTTTCTTTTCCAAGAGGGGGTGTGGAGGATGGAGGGGAGAGTCTAGATTATTTTTTGTAACCTATAAATCATGAAACTTTTATATACTTAGAAGCGTCAGATGAGTAGGTAAAAAATGTATTCGTCATTCCAGGAGGGTGGATCTGTGAAGAAGTTATGGATTTCAATTTTAGTAGTTTTAGTAGTCTTTCCGATGATGTTTCAATCCTCTGTAAAGGCTGCTACTCCGATCAGTATTATTATTGACGGGGTTCGATTATCTACAGATCAAGCACCGGTGATGGTGAATGGACGGACGATGGTGCCGTTGCGGGCTATTTTCGAAGCCTTTAATGCCACCATCAAGTGGAATCAAAAAGCACAAACTGTAACTGCAACTAAAGATGATACAACGATTATGTTAAAGATTGGCTCAAAGACCGCCACCATTAACAATAAGGCTGTAACTCTAGACGTGCCTGGTTTGAATCTGAAGGGGAGAACGATGGTTCCAACAAGGTTCGTCAGTGAAGCACTGGGTCATGAAGTGGGATGGAACCCCAAGACGCAAGTAGTAACAATAACGACTTCAGCCTCTAACGTTGGAAATGCAGGCCCAGTATCCAACGTAGTAGCGCAGGATGTGAGTGATTTCGGTGATGGTCGTGATCTTCAGGTTAGCTTCACTCGAGCGGCAAATGAGTCACTAGTGGATCATTACCGTGTTTTGATTGTGAAATCAGGGAATATTCTCAACTTGTCGTCCGCACAAACGATAACCTCTTACAATTATTCTACGGTATTACCAACAGGCACTAATCCTTCGATTCAATTGACGTCTGCTTCGAGGACGGTTGATGGTGATTCAATTAAGAGTAATCAAGCGTATGTGGCTTATGTCTTGACGGTTGGTAAAGGAAGTAATACTAGTGCACTTTCTAGTGGGTCCTCCATTATGACACTAGTGAATAAGACTGTAGCGGCAATAAATAATGTACAAGTAAATGATATAAGCGATTATGGGGATGGAAGAGATTTATCGGTAAGCTTCAATAAGCTGTCAGATGAGTCGAAGGTAAGTTCTTATCGGATATTTGTTGTCAAAGCTATTAATTATTCGAATTTTAATTTAGCTACAGCAAATAATGTGACCAGTGCTAATTACACGTTAGTCAGCAAGACGGGTAATAATATCACGCAAATTTTATCTTCAGGAGCCAGAGATGTGGACGGAGCTCTTGTTAAAACTGGCGTGAGCTACAGAGTGTTTGCCATGGCAATTGATAGCAGTAATGCAGCAAATAATGTGTTGTCTTCTGTTTCATCAGCAATTACGCTGTCCAACATAGGAGTTTCTAACTTAAGTGTTAGCGACGTTAACAACTATAATGATGGCCGAGATTTGAGGGTATCATTTACTCATGCGACGGACGAAACCTATATTAGCCAGTATCGTATCCTGGTAGTTCCGACGTCCTATTACAGTAGCTTTAGTTTAGCTGAAGCCAATAATATAACCAGTGCCTACTATACAGCAGTGAGTACAACAGGTACTACAACCAATCAAGTATTGACTTCATCAACCAGAGATGTACGTGGAGCTTTGATAAAGAATGGAGTCAACTATAAAGTATATATTTTTTCTATTGGAAGCAGTAATACTGGCAATGTGCTTTCGTCACCTTCATCGGTCATTACGTTGTTGAATGATTCTAGTGTGAGTATCGTCTCAAACTTGAATGTCAGTGACGTTAACGACTATGGTGATGGCCGAGATTTGAGAGTATCCTTCACTCATGCGACGGACGAAACCTATATTAGCCAGTATCGGATTATGGTAGTACCCACATCCTATTACAGCAGCTTTAGTTTAGCTGAAGCGAATAATGTTTCAAGTAGCAACTATACATCGGTGAGTACATCTGGGTCTTCTACCAGTCAAGTATTGAATTCGTCAACTAGAGACGTTCTCGGCGCTTTGATAAAGAATGGAACTAGCTATAGAGTGTATGTGTTAACCATCGGAAGCGGGATTTATTGGGATTCGAATGTGCTCTCATCCGCTTCATCAGTCATTACATTGTTGAATGATTCCAGCGTAAAGGCCGTTACAAACTTGAGTGTTAGTGATGTTAACGACTATGGCGATGGCCGAGATTTGAAGGTGTCATTTAGCCATGCCACAGATGAAACGTACATTAACCAATACCGGATTATGGTGGTACCTACGTCCTATTACAGCAGCTTCAGCCTATCCGAAGCGAATAATGTATCCAGTTCAAACTACACTTCGGTAAGTACTTCAGGCAATAGTACGAGTCAAGTATTAGATGCCTCAGCCAGAGACGTACGTGGCAATTTGATAAAGGATGGAACCAGCTATAAAGTGTATGTGTTATCTGTCGGTAGTGGGAATTATGCCGGTCCAAATGCTTTGTCCTGGGAGTCATCGGTTATTACGTTATCTACGACTAAGAGCCCAGTGAGCTCTGTAACCAATGTAACGTATAAAGAGGAGAATGGGAGAATCCTGATTAGTTTCGTAAAATCAGCCAATGAGTCCAATATTTCAGAATATCGAGTATTGGTGGTTCCTTCCAAACAAGGTTTTGGTTCTGCGGATGCTATTGAGGTGAGGTCCTCGTATTATACGTCTGTAACCCCTAACGGGACGAATCCTTCCATATCCACTGCGACAAGGGATGTTAACGGCGATTCAATTGTTAAAGGTGTCAAATATAAGGTGTATGTTCTTGCTGTAGCCAATAATAGTGGTGTACAGAATGGTGGTCTTTCAAATTCTACAGAAGAATTTGAAATATAACCGAAATGAGTCTAATGTAAACATTTCAAGTTGACACCCTGTGTGATTTATCATATTATAATCCGTGTTGTTATAAGTAAATAAACCAAACTCTATCCTGTGGATGGAGTGGCGGAATTTTGTCAAAGATGTATTCTTTGGTTTCAGTCGCCCCTTGTCATTTCGATGACAAGGGGCTTTATTATGTGATTTGAACGGTTCAATAGGACGGTTCAACAGAAAGGAAAGAATTACGATGAATATGAAGTTACTCAAATATGCATTACTAGTATTTATAGGTGCATGTAGTTATGGATCGCTCTCCACGATCGTCAAGCTTGGAATGAATGATGGCTTTCGAATGCAGCAACTGGTCGGGTCGCAATACTTTTTTGGATGGTGCATGCTGCTATTGTTAGTTGTATTATTTTCTCGAAAAAACTCGGGTTAAAAGTAGGTGCTTCGTTATTAGGCGCTGGGATTACCATTAGTATGACGGGGATCTTCTATGGATTTGCCGTTGAACAATTACCTGCTTCGATTGCGATCGTTCTCTTATTCCAATTTACTTGGATTGGTGTGATTCTGGAGGCTGTTGTAGATAGAAAATGGCCTAGTCGAGAGAAAGTAATTTCGATGCTTATCCTTCTGATAGGAACAATATTAGCTGGGGGGATTCTAGAACCTAGTGTAGGCGAAATGACTACGAGTGGTATTGTTTTTGGTTTGATGTCTGCGGTGTCGTTTGCCTTTTATATTTTTGTCAGTGGAAGAGTGGCTACGCAGGTACCTGCTGTGAATAAAAGCTTGTATATGACTACAAGTGCAATGATTATTATTATGGTTGTTTTTTCGCCTTCCTTTATTTATGACGGAGCACTTACAGATGGACTGTGGAAGTATGGTCTACCTTTAGGACTACTTGGTATAGTTATTCCTGTGCTTTTCTTTTCTATCGGTGTTCCGAAACTGGGTTCAGGTCTGGGAACGATTCTAGGTGCGGCGGAGTTGCCGGCAGCTGTTGTAGCCTCCGTGTTAGTCCTGCAAGAAGAAGTGTCCCTGCTTCGGTGGGTTGGGATTTTCGTCGTTCTGATCGGAATCGCGGCACCACAAATCATACCGATGCGAACAGGGAAAAAGTCACCCAAACCATCCTCCAAACCATCACTCCGTAAGGCAGAACTTTAAACTGTAAACTAACATCGATGATATGATCAGGTCCTTATAGGATGAGATCATCAATCGGTGTTTTTTTGCGTAAAAGATTGGTGTTAATTTTTCTGGTATGACGGATCAATGGCTATTATATAGTGGTGCTATTCTATTTAATGGAGATGACCACTGATGAACCGAAATGACTATGACTATTTTAAGTCTTTGCACGATCAAGAAAATCCGCTAATGCTGTATAACTGCTGGAATGTAGCTTCGGCTAAAGCGATAGAAAAAGCGGGTTCACAGGCTATTGCCACAAGTAGCTTCGCTATGGCGGACGCATGGGGATATTCGGACGGTGAACAGCTCTCATTTGAGCAGCTGCTGTGGTCTGTTTTGAGAATAGCAGAACATGTATCGGTGCCATTGACGGTAGATATTGAGGGTGGGTATGCTGTAGATGTAGAGTCCTTAGCCAATAACATGGAACAATTATTCCAGCTAGACATCTGTGGGATTAATTTTGAGGATCAAAAGGTGAATCATCCGGGCGATGAATTATGGGCGATCGAGGAACAAAGTCATCGTATACGAACTATACAGCAAGTGGCAGCCAAACTTCAGAAGAAGGTGTTTATTAACGCCAGAACCGATCTCTTTTTAAAAATGGGAAGCATTCTTTGGATTTAGTGAATGAAGCCATAGAGCGTACCTGTGCTTACGCTGAGGCTGGAGCGGATGGGATTTTTATACCAGGGCTCACTGATCGAAGTTTGATTGAACATTTTGTGCAACAGTCACCACTGCCTGTAAATGTTATGGTAATGGATGGTATGATTTCAAATGTTGAATTGCAGGAGCTTGGCGTAAAAAGAATTAGCTATGGTCCGTATAGTTACTTTCAAGCACAGCATAATATTCAAGATAATGCTCGAATCATTCTGCAGCGACCCGCACATTATTTAGAAATGAGCTAACGATACTATGATCACTAATAAACAGCAAATCGATAAATATTATGAGATGTTAGTCGAAAAAACTCCAATTATGAAGGTGTATTTTTTGTCGGCGTAAAAACAACAGGTATTATGTGCAGGCCAACTTGCCCGGCTAAAAAGCCATATAAAGAAAATTGCGAGTTTTTCGCAACAGCCAAAGAAGCTTTGTTAGCGTCATATAGACCATGTAAAAGATGCCAACCCTTGTCCAATCCCACGAAAATGTCTTCAGAAGTAAAGCTTCTTGTTGAAGCTATTGAGCATAATCCGGAAAGAAAATGGACCGATAAAGATTTTGATGAGCTGTCGATTAGTGCAAATACAGCACGCCGACAATTTAAGAAGCAATTTGGAATGACCTTTATTGAATATGCACGTTCAAGACGTTTAGGGCTGGCATTCAAACATATCAGGAATGGGGATTCTATCATTAACGCACAGCTGGACAGCGGATACGATTCGAGTAATGGATTTAGAGATGCTTTTTCACGAACGATGGGGACGGTCCCGAATCACTCCAAGCAGATTAAAGTGCTGTACTGTACCTGGATAGAAACGTTATTAGGATCTATGCTTGCGATCGCAGATGAAGAGTACCTTTTACTGCTGGAATTCGTGGATCGAAAGGGACTTGAGAACGAGATTAAGAGATTACGTACCCGCTTAAATGCAACTCTTTTGCCTGAAAAAGTACCCGTGCTAGAGCAGATTGAAGAGGAATTAACTCTCTATTTCGCAGGTAATCTTACGGAATTCCAAACGCCGATTCGTTATTTAGGCTCTGATTTTCAGCAAAAGGTATGGAATGAACTCCGAAGAATTCCTGTAGGTCAGACGGTATCTTACAAGGAGCTTGCAGAGAATATAAACAACCCTTCTGCTTGTCGTGCGGTAGCCAGAGCTAATGGAGCGAATCAATTATCGATCTTGGTCCCGTGTCATCGAGTGATCAATAGTAACGGTGAATTAGGCGGCTATGGCGGCGGGATTGCAAGAAAAGAATGGTTAATCAATCATGAGAACAACCGTAGTTCCTAGGTAGAATATCTACTAAAAGTGTACTAATTTCGATGTGTCTGAGAGTCTAGATGCATCGTTTTTTTGTTGTTTTTTTAAGGAGGAAAACACTAGTTCAAGCAAAAGAAGGAAAAATTATGAATTCACAACAATATCCAATTGTGATAGCATAATATATATTTTCATAAGAAAAGTGAGCCTTATCTTAGGAGATTGGAGCGAACATCATGCTGAAGGTTCTGATCGTGGATGATGAGCCCTGGGTACTTGAAGGGCTGAGAACGATGATTGACTGGGAGAAATATGGCTTTGAAGTGTGCGGGGAAGCCCATAATGGCTCAGAAGCGATGAGACTTATACAAGAATATAAACCGGAATTGGTCCTAACGGACATTAATATGCCGGTTATTAATGGTCTCGAGCTTATTGCAAAGCTGAATGAAGTGATGACAAACCCTCCGAAATTTGTAGTATTGACCGGGTATGATGATTTTAAATATGCACGTACGGCATTGCAACAACGAGTGAATGACTATCTATTAAAACCTATTGATGATGAAGAAATAGAGTCCTTATTAAGCAGGATTACGCCTATGATCCAAAATGAAATCGCTTCCAATAAAGAGCTTAATAAGAAGCAATTCTTTATCGTAAACAATATCGTCAACCGTCTAATTCAAGGCGAGTATAACGAAAATTTAGAGCTTCTAACCCGGAGCACGTTGAAGCTTCAAGCGAATGCAGAGTTAATGTGTATTCTCATCGAACCTGCCACGTCTATGAGTCCATTTCATCTACGGATCGTCGACTATTTTCCAGAGGGATGTACCCGTTTTTTCAAGATCGATCGGGAAGAACAGGGATCATTCTTGAGTCTGCTTCTATTGGGAATGAGAGTCTGGAAGTTATCTTCAACCAGATTCGTTCGGATATCGCTGAACAATTACATGAACCGGTACTCCTAGCGATTAGCGCTAGAATGGTAGGCATAGGCTCGATTCGAGAAATCTATATGCAGGCACTAGATGTATGGAAACGAAAGACACATCAGCAGAAGAAGGGGATCTTTTATTATAGCGAGCTTAGGATCCTAAAGAAGAAAGAACACCATGAGGATCACTTCAAACTGCTGCTGGATAAGGTACTGGCAAATGATATAGAACAGATACAGCCATGTATAAAAGAAACGTTCGCCTCTTTCGTAGAGAATCTGCTGACGATTGAGGTCGTGCAAGCCCAGGTGGCCCATTTAGAGTTTACGATCTGTACACTGATAGCCCAAATGAATGGTGTCCCGGATACGATGATGATAAAGCTTCAGCAAGAGTATGGAAATCTAGGTGAATTAAATGATTATTTTGTATTAAGCCGTTATGTTCAAAGTCTGTGTATGCTGGCGACGGTCTATCTATCTGAATTAGAGCAGCAGAATGAACGAAATACGATTTACAAGGTGATTCAGTATGTGGATCGTGAATTTCGGAATAAATTGAAGCTTCAGGATTTAGCACGGCAATTTCATATCAATTCTACCTATTTGGGCCAGCTATTCAGGAAACAAACGGGTCAGGGCTTTAGTGAATATTTAAATGCCAAAAGGATTGAGGAAGCCAAAAGTCTGCTAAAGCGAACGCAGCTGAAAATATCGGATATAGCGGTGCAGGTGGGATTCTCAAACACAGACTATTTTATAGATAAGTTCAAGCTGATTGTAGGGGTAGTACCATCCGTCTATAAAAATGAAAATAAAAACCATTAGCTCTAGGGGAAGCAAGGTGTTTCATATGGAGAGAAAAAATTTAGATTTAGAAAAGTAGTGAATGACATTCCACTGAACTATAAATTTTCCCTCATTTACATTATAGGCGTTCTCCTTCCTATCATTATTATTAACCTTGTTTTTTGGATCGGATTTCAGATTTGATTAAATCTAGAGAGCAACAGAACTTAGAAATTTCTTTAGAGAGAGCCAGAAAGGATATTCAAGATTTTATTGAGGGTGGAGTAGCAGTCAGCTATACGCTGTCCTCCGATAAGAATCTGTATGAACTGCTTGAGCGGAAGTATGGGAACTCTATTGAATTTTATGATACCTTCGACGAACAGCTGCGAGGCCGGATGAACAGCTATATGCCAGTTAACAATCAGCTTGAACGGATTACTGTATTTACGAATAATGACACCATTGTTTCCGGTAGTAACTATCAGGTTATCACTGACAAGGTAAAGGAGAGCGAATGGTATAAGCAGTTCAGGGCTGCAAATAAACATGTGTTTCTTGCTGCTTATCATATGAGCGAAGCACCTAATGTGGCTTCTACTGCCCCTTATTTGAGTGTGATTGAGCGAATGGACGTGTACAGCTCACTGAATACATTTGAGAAGCTGCTTAGAATCGACTTGGATCTTAGTAAAATATATGACGTCATTATCAGAGAAAAGGATTATTTGAGTCTTTATCTGGTCAACGAGCAGGATGAAATCATTATGTCTGCACAGAGCGGGTATCAGAGAGGTACGAAGGATCCTTATCCTGTGTTCAAGCTACTTGATGATGAGCACAAGGAAGACGTACATAGTGTGTCCGTTGGCGGGGCTAGTTATATAAAAGGCTGGCGAATTATAGGGGTTACACAAGGGGAGCGTATTGCTCAGGCAATACTGGAGATTCGAATTTATGCCGGTATTCTGGCCTCCATCGTAACCTTGCTCACTACCGCCTTTTTATATGTAATGTTGAGATCCTACAATTATCGGGTAAAACGGTTGTCCAGACATATGCAGAAGGTAACGAATGAGAAATTTGATTTGATTCGAATCGATGAAGGTCAGGATGAAATTGGCGGATTGATACGCAATTTTAACATGATGACGACTAGAATTAATTCTCTGATCAATGATGTATACAAGCTGGAGATTCAGAAGAATAGTCTGGAAATGGAAAGGGTAAGGGCTGAATTGAATTTTCTGCAAAGTCAGATGAACCCTCATTTTCTATTTAATACGTTAAATGCCATTCTAGTAGTCTGTACCAAAAATAATTACTCCGATGTTACAGATATCATTAAGAGCTTATCCAAATTACTAAGAAGACTGCTTAGCTGGAAGGAAGATCTCGTTACATTGGAAGAAGAAATGACTTTTATTGAGATGTATTTAAAAATTGAGAAATTCCGCTTCAGAGATAAATTTGAATATCAATTTGAGATCGATGAGCAGTCGCTACAATATAAAATTCCGAAGCTAAGCATGCAGCCGTTAGTAGAAAATTCCTGTAAACATGGCCTGCAAACCATAGAAGGACTCGGCATCATTAAAGTAAAGACGGAAATCTTGGATGGCCGTTTGCAAGTTACGATTTCAGATAATGGCAAAGGGATCGAACCGAGCCAGCTTAAAGAAATATTATTTAATGTTCAAAATGAAGAAGCCTCCTCGGGAACGAATATCGGAATTCGCAACGTGTATCGCAGACTGGAGTTATATTATGAGGATCAGGTTCGCTTTGAAATCAACAGTATCCCAAATGAAGGGACTGTTGTCACGTTCGGCATTCCGTTAAAGCTCCTGGAACGAAAAAATAGCTAGAAAGTGAGGGAGCCTATGAAATACAAAGTATTGTTGATCGATGATGAGCCCAGTGCCCTAGAGGGGATGCAATTATGGATAGACTGGCAGGCGCTTGGCTTTGAGGTGTGTGGAACCTCCAGTAATGGCAAAGAGGGCTTACAGTTAATGAAGCAGCTTCTGCCGGATCTTGTAATTACAGATGTAAATATGCCACTGATGAATGGCCTGGAGATGGTTGCAGCCTGGCAGCAAGAGGAGACTAAGAAGATTAAGTTTGCCATACTCAGCGGTTATAGTGAGTTTGAATATGCTAAGACAGCTATACGCTACGGCATTAATCATTATCTGATGAAGCCGCTTTTCGAAGAAGAGGCGGCAGAAGAATTGAAGGAGATCTATCGGGAATTAGAACAGGAAACAGAGAAGCGAAGCCTAAATCAAATGGCAACCTCAGAGGAAGTTATCTCTCTTCTTAAGAATATTCTGAATGAGAAAGCGGAAGATAAATCGGATTTCACATTACTTACCTGTTTATCGGAAGGCCAAAGCCTTTGGAATATTTGTTTACTACAGACAGACCCGACGATGTATACGGAAATAAGAGAGAAGGCAGTAGCTCTCCTAACGAATACGGAATCGATGTTTCTGATTGATCTGGAGGCCTATTGCTTTGGAATTGTATACGGATATCCTTCGGAGTTTAATGAAGGTGCCGCAATATACCCTGCAGTATCTCCCTTGCTAAATGAACGCCCCAAGCAAGCCATGTATATTGCAGTAGGGGCTAGTGAGAGCTCCTTGCTTCAAATTGCGAATAGTTATCGAACGGCAAAAGAAGCGTTAATGTATTATTTTTACAATTCTGATCATTCGGGGTTTTTGACCTATCAGGGAACCAAGGATAGTCAGTTCAGCTATCACTATGATCAAATTCAATTGATGTATGACTTAATGAGACCTATTAACACACTGGACACAAAAGGATTTAAACAAGCTGTGGACTTGGCCTCTCGTAGTTTTCGTGAGATGCGCATCGCTCCAGAGGTTGTGAAGAAGATCGTTATTCATATTATGTATAAGATTGTTGAATTTACTTCGGAAGCTAGTGAAGTTCAGGTGTCATCCTTGTTAACTCAAATAACAATCCCTGAAATGCGGGACTCGATGATGAAGTTGAACGATTTAATGCGGAATTTACTAGCATGTGGTGAGGCGAGTATTGAAATTCTTCTGAAAGAACAGAGCCAAAAATCACAGGGGATTATACAGGAAATTAACAACTATATTGAAGAGCATTATCGCGAAAACCTTACGATTAAGAAGCTGTCGGAGGTATTCTTCCTACATCCAGTTTATCTAGGGCAATTATTAATTAAGAAGAATGGCATTAATTTTAATGAGCAGCTGCATGACCTCCGGATTAAGGAATCCACACGTTTACTTCAACATGGCAAGCTGAAAAACAGTGAGATCGCTGAGAAAGTAGGCTATTCCAATTATAGTCAGTTCCTCAAACAATTTGAAAAAAGATGCATATGAGCCCTAATGAATTTAAACATCAGAATACCTAAACTTTTTGGGGGTACACCTTTAGTTCTGGCGTATTATCAATGCATTATCACCTCTATAATTTAAGTTGTAAGGGCTTACAATATTGCTACACCAACAAAATATGGAGGTGCTTTATGGGGGCAAGTCAATATCAAAGTTCAAACTTAGTCTGATTGCTGTGGTATCCCTAAGTTTAACCCTAGCAGGGTGCGGTGGAAATAACAGCAGTAATACTGCTAAGGGAGAGAACAAACCAGCAGAATCAGCAGCTGCAACTGCTGCTGGAACAGATGACAAGAAGATAGAACCATTTGACGTTAGTATTTTCATAGGTGAGGCGGGTCAACAGCCAACTCCGGACAACAAAATTTACAAGAAAATCAAAGATGAAACAGGTGCCACTTTTAATTTTGAGTTTTTGGCAGGGGATATCAACCAGAAGCTTGGGGTTATGATTGCTGGTCAGGACTATCCGGATGTGATGACAGGCAATACGAAATTGACAGGAGCGGGCGCATTTATTCCGCTTGAAGATCTGATCGAGCAATACGCACCAAATTTGAAAGCGCATTATGCAGATTACTGGAACATGATGAAAGACCCTAATGACGGTCACATCTATATTCTGCCTAACTATGGCGTTTATAACGGTAAAGTAAATAGCTCTTGGTATTCAGGACCTGCGTTCTGGATTCAAAAAGCGATCCTTAAAGAATTTGGTTATCCAAAGGTGAAAACGCTGGATGAGTATTTCGACCTTATTGCCAAATATAAAGAAAAGTACCCAACGATTGATGGAAGTCCAACAATCGGATTTGAAATTCTTAACAATGACTGGAGAAACTGGGGTCTCTTTAATGCTCCTCAGCACTTGATCGGTCATCCGAACGATGGTGGAGTTGTTGTTAAGGATGGTGTAGCAGAGATATTTGCAGATAAAGACTATGCTAAGCAATACTATCAAAAACTTAACGAAGCGAATGCAAAAGGGCTGATTGATAAAGAAGCTTTCGTACAGAACTACGACCAATACATGGCTAAATTGTCCAGTGGTACTGTTCTAGGAATGTTTGATCAGCATTGGAACTTTAATGCTGCAGAAGATTCCCTGACCACACAAGGGAAGATCGAAAGAACATATGTAGGACTTCCACTTGTATATGATACCGCTACGAAAGACTATTACCGTGATCTTGCGGTGCTTAACTTGAATAACGGCTTCGGGATTAGTGTGAATGCCAAAGATCCAGTGAAGATTATCAAGCTTCTAGATACGTTAATTCAAGAAGATTGGCAGAAGACGCTCTCTTGGGGAATTGAAGGAGAAGATTACATCGTTGAGAATGGCAGATTTATGAGAACACAAGAGCAACGCGATCAAGCTGCTGATGCTACATGGCAATTAGCCAATAAAGCAAAATCATTTATGGCCTTCGCACCTAAGATAGAGGGTAGCTATAGTGATGGGAATGCGACAGACGCCGCTGCACAGCCTGAAGAATATAAAGCGGGTCTAAAGCCGTACGACAAAGAAATTCTTGATGCTTACGGATTTAATAGTTATGTGGATTTCTTCAGTGAACCTCCTGCCAATCCTGTAGCTTATCCAGCCTGGTCTATTGACTTGGTGGAAGGGTCTGACGCTAAGGTGGCTAACACCAAGCTTAATGATACCTCTACTAAGTACTTGCCAAAAGTAATATTGGCTAATCCAAACGAATTCGACTCTGCTTGGAGCGAATATGTAGCACAAATCGGCAAAGTTGATGTCAAAGCCTATGAAGATAAAATCAACGAGCAAATTAAATGGAGAATTGAAAAGTGGAGTAAATAAGCAGAAATTCTATGAATAAGATCAGTAGGTGGAGGGCTATCGAGCCTTCCACCTACTGAAATATAGGATTGCGTGGGGAGATTACTATATATGGATGAGATCTTAGCAGGAAAAAAGTTGACCGGCATCCAAAAAGAAAAAAGAAACAGCCTATTACTTGGTCTTTGATTAAGAATCAGAAGCAATTGATCTGGATGTCTGTGCCTTTGATGCTTTATATCATTCTTTTTGCTTACGTCCCAGTCTGGGGATGGACCATGGCGTTTCAAGACTATAAACCAGCCCGTGCTTTTAGCGAACAAACATGGGTAGGCTTCAAACATTTCAAGTTTCTTTTACGGACGATAACTTCTTGCGAGTACTGCGCAATACGCTTGCGATGGGTATCATTAATCTGATTTTAGGATTTGTAACAGCTATAATTCTGGCTCTGCTGCTGAATGAAATCAAGAAGGTATTCTGGAAAAGAACAGTGCAGACCATCTCATATTTGCCCCATTTTCTCTCGTGGATCATTGTAACTGGAATTGTTGCCACTTCTCTCTCGATCAATGATGGTATTGTCAACATTGTTCTGATGAAGCTACATCTGATTAAGGAACCGATTCTCTGGCTTAGTGAAGGAAAGTACTTCTGGGGAATTGTTGGGGCTTCACATGTTTGGAAGGAAGTTGGTTGGAACACGATTATTTATTTGGCCGCCATTGCTTCGATTGATCCAGCTTTATATGAAGCTGCTGAAATCGATGGAGCCAACCGTTATAAGAAAATGGCATATGTCACTCTGCCGGGGATTAAAGCAACCATCGTGATTTTGTTGATTATGTCCGTGGGGCATGTGCTCGAAGCAGGTTTTGAAGTGCAATATCTACTAGGTAACGGTCTGGTTGTGGATTGGTCCGAAACCATCGATATTTTCGTACTTAAATACGGGATTGCTCAAGGGAATTATTCATTGGCCACTGCAGGCGGTATTTTCAAAACTGTCGTTAGTGTAACTTTACTGCTGTTTGCGAACTGGACTGCGAAGCGGCTAGGGGAAGAGAGGCTGTTATAATCATGGCAAACCAACAAATTAGCCCTCAGAAAACTGCAGGTGTGATCGCGAAGAGACGTTTAGGTAACAACGGCCTGGAGCCGATTCTTTTAACACTTTTAATACAATCTTTATGGTGTGTTTGGTCGTAATTACTTTATACCCCTTTCTCAACACCATAGCTGTTTCCTTCAATACAGGTAATGATACCATCCGCGGCGGGATTTACTTATGGCCACGGGTCTGGACTACACAAAACTATAAAGCCATTTTTGCTTCAGGAACCATCTTCGATGCATTTGGAATTTCGGTAGCACGAACAGTGATTTCTACGATCTTGAATATTTTCCTGACCACAATGCTTGCTTATACTTTAAGCCGGAAAGAGTATGTGTTTCGGAAACCGATCACGATCATCTTTGTACTTACGATGTATTTTAGTGCAGGTCTGATCCCTGGATATTTCTTGATCAAGGAGCTACATTTGCTTAATAGCTTCTGGGTATACATTTTACCATCTATGATGAGCGCTTTTAATATGATCGTTATACGGACGTATATCGGCACGCTTCCAGAGAGTTTGCTTGAATCCGCACGAATAGATGGAGCTGGAGATTTTAAGATTTTTATGAGAGTGGTCTTCCCTCTATGTAAGCCAGTATTGGCTACGATTGCGCTCTTTGTAGCTGTAGGCGCTTGGAATTCCTGGTTTGATGCTTTCCTGTATACGTCTTCTAGACAAGAACTGAGTACCCTGCAATATGAGCTGATGAAGTTATTGTCCTCAACGATGAACTCCAACAGTAACCCTAACGTCGCAGCGGGGGTAGGGATGAATCAGGAATCGGCAAAAGCGATGGTGACTCCGCTGTCGATCCGAGCAGCGATCACAATTGTAGCGTCCGTACCTATATTGTTAGTTTATCCGTTTATGCAGAAGTATTTTGTAGTGGGCTTGAACGTAGGAAGTGTAAAGGAATAAACAGCTTTCTTCTATTACTAATCAGAGCTGGGAAGGTTGTCTGTTAACCCATGATAGAGTCTTCAATCACATACAATAACCCAATACTTCCGGGCTTCTATCCCGATCCAAGCATCACACGGGCAGGGGATGACTACTATTTGGTTTGTAGCTCCTTTGAATATTTCCCTGGAGTACCGATATTTCATAGTCAGGATTTGATTCACTGGACACAGATAGGTCATGTACTGGATCGTTTGAGTCAGCTAGATATACGTAGCTGTAACAGCTCTGATGGCATATATGCGCCAACGATCCGGTATCATGACGGTACTTTTTATATGATCACAACCGATGTACGTGGAAAAGGTAATTTCTACGTAACGGCTACGAATCCAGCAGGTCCTTGGTCAGATCCGATCTTGATCCCCTATGGGGGCATTGATCCCTCCTTGATGTTTGATGAGGATGGAACCGTATATGTTACCACACAGCAGGGCGCGGATTATGATTCCCATGTTATTCAATATGAGATTGATATTGCTACGGGGAGCGCATTAACTGAGCCTGTTGTCATCTGGACCGGAGATGGTGGGCCTTGGACGGAAGGGCCGCATTTGTATCGAATAAATGGGCTGTATTATATCATGAGTGCTTCAGGTGGAACGGCTAAGGAGCATCGCGAGATCATTGGCCGCAGCTCCTCTCCGTATGGATCGTTTGAACGATTGCCGCATCCGATATTGACCCACAGCCGTACAGAGAATCCCATTCAGTATTTAGGACATGCCGATTTGATCGAAGATCAGAACGGGGATTGGTGGGCTGTATTTCTTGGAGTAAGACTGGTGGAATCCAAGTACACCGTGCTTGGGCGGGAGACTTTTCTTGCGCCTGTAAAGTGGAAAGAAGATGGGTGGCCCATGATTGATAATAATGAAGATACCGTAGGACTGGAGATGAAGGTCTCTCGAGTACCCGGCTCATCGCCTACACCTGCTTATAGTGGAAGATATGATTTTGATGACGATGTATTGCCGTTCGCAATGACCTTTCTTCGTAATCCCACTGAGGCAAGCTGGTCTCTAAATAAACGCCCGGGCTGGTTATCTCTTCGGGGTCAATCTGAGGGTCTCAGTGAAATCGGACAGGTAGCTTTTATAGGAAGAAGACAGCAGCATACTTCAGCAGAATGGAGCACATTACTGGAGTTTAATCCTAGTGTGGACGGTGAAGCAGCGGGACTGTGTGCTAGATTGGATGAGCATGCACATTATGAAATTGCTCTATCGCAAAGAAATGGACAAAGAGTGATTGCAGCTTATTTAACCGTTGATGGAACAACACATGTGGCGGCTGAGGTTCCGACGACTGCTGGGCGTCTGTATCTGAAAATTTGTGCGGAGCTAACGGAATACGCCTTATATTATTCTTTGGATGGTCAGGAATGGATCGAGCTATCTACAGCGGCAGCGTACCCATTATCTCCTCAAGCTGTAAAAGGAAACGGATTTACAGGTGTTGTTATTGGCCTATATGCGACGGCTCATGGCAAAGTGGCTGAGGTACCTGCCTACTTTGATTGGTTCGATTATCGTTCATAATACTTCGAATACGGAATATTAATACATTTGTTAGGAGGGAGATTGTTGAGACAAGCTAGTGATTTTACAGAGCCTGCACTAAAGACGGTATTCGCAGACGATTTTAAGATTGGCGCAGCCGTTAGCCCATTAACGATCCAATCGCAGGAGCCTTTGCTTGCTTATCATTTCAACAGTATAACCGCTGAGAATGAAATGAAATTTGAAAGTTTGCATCCACTTGAGGATATTTATAACTTTAGGGCGGCAGACCAGTTGGTTGCCTTCGCCCGGAAGCATAAGATGGCAATGCGCGGACATACCTTGGTCTGGCACAATCAGACTACGGATTGGTTGTTTGAGGATAAGAACGGAGGACTTGTAAGCAAAGAAATTTTACTTGCACGAGTCAAATCACATATTCAGACCGTTGTAGGACGTTATAAGGAAGATATTTATGCTTGGGATGTTGTAAACGAGGTAATCGCTGATGAGGGAGAAGAACTTCTTCGCCATTCGAAGTGGCTCGACATTGTGGGCCCGGATTTTATCGCCAAAGCGTTTGAATTCGCCCATGAAGCCGATCCAAAGGCATTATTATTCTACAACGACTATAACGAATCCCATCCCTTTAAGCGCGACAAAATCTATGAACTGGTGAAGTCGCTACTGGAGCAGGAAGTGCCGATTCATGGCGTCGGATTGCAGGCACATTGGAATCTATATGATCCGAGCTTAGACGATATACGAGCAGCTATTGAGAAATATGCATCGTTAGGACTTCAGCTCCAATTGACTGAGCTGGATGTATCCATGTTTCGTTTCGATGACAAACGTAAGGATCTAAAGGCTGCACCAAGCTGATCTGCTTGAATTGCAGGCAGAACGATACGAAGCGATGTTTGCCCTGCTGAAAGAATACCGTGACGTGATTAGCTCGGTTACTTTCTGGGGAGCAGCAGATGACTATACTTGGCTGGATGATTTCCCTGTTCGTGGACGGAAGAACTGGCCGTTTCTATTTGATGAAGGGCATAAGCCGAAGCCAGCCTTCCACCGGATTATCGCTTCTGCCACGGAATCCTTGAGTGTATAGTTCGCTCTAGGAGTGAACCAATAACCCGTCCTTATATCAAATAAGGACGGGTTATTTATGTTGATAGATTAGTAGAATAAATCTCAAAGGGAGGTTTAAAGTGAGCATCACAATTAAAACGATTCTGGAAGATTTAATAGGTACTGTGGAACAGATAGATGAGACTGTGGATATACTTAAGCCAGGTAATCCAGAAACGGTGATTACAGGGATAGTTACGGCATTTTGTGCTACACAATATGTTGTGGAGCGAGCGATTACTATGAACGCCAATTTGCTGATTACACATGAAGGTGTGTATTACAGTCATCATGAGACGAGTGAGTGGTTAAAGGGTGACCCTGTGTATCGCACGAAATTGAGTTTGATTGAGCGTTCTGAACTGGCTATTTTTCGTTATCATGATTATTGGCATCGGCATAAACCGGATGGGATCATGGCGGGTTTGTTACGAGAGCTTGAGTGGTCAGCCTATGTGGATGAGCAGCAGGCCACTGCTTCAATCCTAACGATTCCGGCCATGACAGTAAGTGAAGCGGCTCAGTATATAAAAAGAATGCTAGGCATCCCCTATGTACGTGTTGCCGGCGACCTATCTCAAACCTGCAGACATGTGGGGATATTAGTAGGTTACAGAGGAGGCGGGACGATGGCTATTCCTCTTTTAATCAGCACAATCTTGATTTAATTATTGCTGGCGAGGGTCCCGAATGGGAAACACCGGAATATGTGAGGGATGCAGTCCACCAAGGCAGATCGAATGCGCTGATCATGTTAGGCCACGCGGAGAGTGAAGCCCCGGGGATGAAATATTTAGCTGAAGTTCTGGCAGAGAAGTACCCAATGATTCCTACTTATTTTATTGCTGAACAACCGATTTATCAGCTGGTTTAATCCGTATGAATCGAAATGAAGAATAAATTTGCATATTATGGAGAAAATGATTGGAAACCAGGTCACTGAGAAAGGAGTGTTTCAATGGAAATTCCTTTGGAGGCTGATGAAGTGTTAAATCGTATCAAAAAGCTTCAAAATGACGGAAGCTCGATCAGCAAAAAACAAGTGAAGCAAAGCGATCCTGATCTTATGAGAAGTGCGCTGTTCTTTTTCCAAGCTGGGAGCATGCATTGAAAAACGCCGATCTGTTGTAGCCATATGATTGTATAAAGAAGCCGAGTGGTTCAGGGATTGATCTCTGATAACCGCTCGGCTTTTTCTTAATAAACCGAGTAAACAAGAGCAAAAGAAAGAGAAAACGAAGTGCATGCTCAATATGAAATGAAAAGCATGGCTTTCAACATTATTTTGCCCAAGGCTCAACTTTACAAGAAACCTTACACGGAGTATGATTCATCACATAACTGACAATTACATAAGAAGTCCGCTTAATTTCCGTTATGGAAAGCGGGGGAACCAACAACTGGGAATCGATGTAACCGTCGTTACTAGTTATGGGGTGAATCCTGTTACAGGTGCATAGTAGTGCATCCATACAGGTAGGGCAACTCTCACTGCCCGAATCCGACAGCTAACCTCGTAAGCGTATGGAGAGAGGATGAATGGCGTATTTGATGATGAATAGCCACAGAGTATCCCTCTGTGGTTTTTGCTGCGTTAAAAAGCACATATCGTTGTAGAACCTATCTATGAAAGAGGTGTTAACTTTGCCTATTGCTAAACTGAATGGAACTTCGCTCTATTACGAAATCAATGGAACAGGGACTCCGGTTGTGTTTATCCATGGACATGGATTAACACATAGTATGTTTAAGCCACAATTGGAGTATTTTTCTGATAAATATAAAGTGATTTTGTGTGATTTACGGGGAATGGCAAATCAGGTGAATTGCTGCAGGCCCCAAACGAGATTATTGAAACCCAATGCTTAGATATAATTATGCTATTGAATGATTTGGGCATTCGTGAGGCTGTTTTTGTCGGGAGCGCCTATGGGGGCTCGTCGTTCAACATATAGCGAAACAATATCCAGAGCGAGTAAAAGCGATTGTTGTCGCGGATAGCTTCTGTAGAAGTCAGGCGTCAACGATAGTCGGTAAAATCCAGCTTATGGCTGCCTATTGCAGTTGGTTAATGTATTATGCCCCAAGTGAGCTTGTACTGCCTTCGATTCGTATGATGTATCGGGAACGCTGGAACCTGGCTTATAACGAGATTAGAAGAGGACTTCTCGACAAACGTCCACGGGAACTGTATCGGCAAAGGCTGGCTACGAGCCATGTGGATTACACTAGATGCCTAAAGACTTTTAAGCGTCCCGCGTTATGTATTGTTGGTGACTTTAGTGAATTTGGAGTTAATTGTATGAAGGACATGGTGTCTCAGCTGCCGCATGCTCAGTTAGTGATTATTCCTAACGCATTAGATCCTAGTAATCTGTGTCAGCCGGAGAAATTTAATGCTATTCTTCAGCGGTTTTTGGAGAAACAGCAGGACACTCAGCAGATCAGTTGATCCTAGTGGTGGAAGCATCAGAGAATGCATAAAGCCCTTCGCGCGTCTGATATGGAGAGTTAGCGTTGAAGTGAGAAATGAGGGCGTCCTATAGCCGGGGGTATGAACTGGCTACGGGACGTTCTTTTGTATATCTGTATTTTGTACAATGCTGTCTACTGATGTAAGATTAAATATATTCGATATTAACTATCTAAAGGAAGCTGAGTCATGATGTCTCAAGCCGAAACTATAAAATTGACTTCATTATCTTCAAAGGGGGCTGCGGCTGCAAAATCGGTCCCGCCGATCTTATGCAGGTCATTCGCAGTCTGCCACCAACCGTTCCTAACCCGGATCTACTAGTAGGTCTGGATACTAGTGATGATGCAGGCGTGTATCGTTTAAGTGATGATTTAGCGTTGGTACAAACTGTTGATTTTTTCACGCCAATTGTGGACGACCCTTATTCTTTTGGACAAATTGCAGCAGCCAATGCGTTAAGCGATATTTACGCGATGGGCGGAAAGCCGCTTACGGTGCTAAATATTGTGGCTTTTCCTATCTCTGTTCTGGACAAAAGTATTCTAGGTGACATTTTGCGTGGTGCTGCGGATAAAGTACAGGAAGCTGGAGCGACGCTTGTAGGTGGACATTCTATCGACGATAAAGAGCCTAAATTCGGATTGGCCGTTACGGGCCTTGTGCATCCGGACAAAGTAAGAACGAATGCGGGCGCGCAAGTAGGGGACAAGCTGATACTAACGAAGCCTATCGGTGTGGGAATCTTAACAACATCTATTAAAAAGGATCAGCTATCTCCTGAAGAAACCACACGCCTTACGACAGTAATGTCTACACTGAATAAAAAAGCGGCTGAAATCATGGAGCCCTATGATGTTCATGCTTGTACAGATGTTACCGGATTCGGGCTGCTGGGACATGCCTCGGAAATGGCTAAAGGGAGCAATCACGGCCTGATTATTCGTCAAGGGGATGTACCGATGCTGCCAAGAGTTAGAGAGCTTGCGGAGCAGGGCTTTGTTCCAGGCGGCACTAAAAATAACTTTGCCCATTTGGAGGGCAGTATTCTTTATCCGGAAGAGATGGACCAACTAAGCCGCTATATTCTGTGTGATGCGGTGACTTCTGGCGGACTGCTGATCTCTGTTGCTCCTGAACAAAGCGAGGATTTGCTAAAAGAGTTAGTAGATGCAGGTGTAGAAGCGGCTTTGATCGGAGAGGTAACGGAAGATCATCCGGGTCAGATTGCAGTTATAGCTGCACAATAACGATGGAGTTCAGCTTAGAGGCAACCTACGAAGTTAGCCACCAGAGGAGAGAGCGCATTGTTTCAGGATATTACACTGGAAGAACTAAGAGTGTTAAAGAATAAGAAGCAGATCACCGTTATCGACGTTCGATCTCCTTCTGAATATAAAGATTCGACATTGCCGGAGAGCCTGAATATTCCTTTTTTTGACGATGAGGAACGGGCAGAAGTGGGTACGTTGTATAAACAGACAAGTGTGCAGGCTGCGAAAGAACGCGGTCTGGAGATTGCTGCGGCGAAGCTACCGTCTTTTGTCAAAGAATTCGCTGCGATTCAAGGCGACAAGGCTGTATTCTGCTGGAGGGGAGGTATGCGCAGTCGTACAACTGCGACCGTACTTTCTTTAATGGATATTCACGCTTACCGACTGATTGGCGGCTATAAAGCTTACCGTAAATGGGTACTCGACGAACTGGAGTCCTATAAATTCAAGGCGAAGCCTTATGTGATTCACGGTAATACGGGTACAGGTAAAACAAACCTTCTGCACCGCCTGAAGGCACAGGGCTATCCTGTTCTGGATTTGGAGGGGATGGCGGGTCACCGCGGTTCTATTTTTGGCGAGATCGGACTTCATGCAAACAATCAGAAAACGTTCGATAGTCTTCTTATGGAGGAATTAATTAAGCTTGGAGATTCTCCTAATGTATTGTTTGAAGCGGAAAGCAAAAAGATTGGGAAGGTCGTAATGCCCCCATTTATGGCCGAGCAGAAAGAGATCGGAACACAGATTTGGATTGAGATGCCATTGCAAGCCAGAGTGCAGCAAATCCTTGAGGATTATCGACCAGAAGAATTTAAAGAGCAGTGCATTTCAGCATTTCGGAGTATTAAATCCCGAATTCATATCCCTATTGCGGCAGAAATCGAGCGGTGCTTACAAGCCGATTTATTCGGGGAAGCTGTGGCTCTGCTGTTAGAGTACTACTATGATCCTAAATACGATTATACTTCTACTCAGTATGAAGGCATTGAGAGAGTTACCTTTAAGGTGAACAATTTGGACGAAGCTGAGGCTGCGGTGCGCTCTTTTTAAATGATCGGGAAGTATAAGCTTTATGTATCGTAATGTATGAAGGGTTTAGAGGAGGCTCTGCGTAACAGATGATCTATTTAGACTATAACGCTACCACACCTGTTGATAAGGAAGTAGCAGAGGTTATGATTCCATATCTTTATGGGTATTTTGGGAATCCTTCGAGCAGTCATAGTTTGGGAAGAGACGCGAAATCCGGAATAGAGCAAGCGAGACAACAGGTGGCTGATTTTCTGAATTGTACGCCGGGTGAGGTACTTTTTACAAGCGGGGGCAGCGAATCGAATAATACTGTCATTAAGGGAGTCGCCCAAACGTATCGACATAAAGGCAATCATATTATTGTGTCTGCTGTAGAGCATCCTGCGGTGATTAAACCTTGTCAGTATCTGGAGCAGTTGGGTTACTCCATTACGTATGTACCTGTTGATTCGTATGGGATGGTTGCTGTTGAGGATGTAAAAGAGCAGCTTACGGATCAAACCATACTCGTCTCCATTATGCATTCTAATAACGAAACCGGAACGATCCAACCGATCAAAGAAATAGCCGAGGCCTGCCACGAACGGGGTGTTCTTGTTCATACTGATGCTTCGCAGTCCGCTGGAAAAGTAGTGCTGGATGTGGCAGATTTGGGGGTAGACTTTCTGACCCTTGCAGGTCACAAATTATATGCACCTAAGGGGATCGGGGCATTGTATATCCGAGAAGGAATTCATATTGAACCTTTAATTCATGGAGCGGGGCATGAGAAGGGAAGACGTGCCGGAACGGAAAACACACCGTATATTATTGGATTAGGAAAAGCCTGTGAGCTTGCTGCGGACTCTGCTTCCAGAGAGAGAGTTGGGCAAATTACAGACTATTTCTTCGAAAATCTACAGGAGTCTTTTGGAGAAAAAATTCATTTAAACGGTCATCTGCATAAGCGATTGCCCAACACGCTTAACGTTAGTTTTCTTGGAGCGGTGGGTCACGAAGTTATTGCTTCGCTAGAAGATGTGGCTGCCTCAACAGGCTCAGCTTGCCATGCTGGAGAAACCTCGCTCTCACCTGTATTAAAGGCCATGCGTGTTTCGGAGGACATTGGGCAGGGAGCGATTCGATTCAGTGTGGGACGGTATACGACAAAAGCGGAGATCGATGAGGTTATCGGGAAGCTGAAAGCGTATTTGTTATAGTAGATTGTCAGGAATGGAGTAGCTAATGGCGACTAGTATGATTCCGAGAAAATAGACTTGCTATCGGACTTAGGGGCTCTTATTTGTAGTATTCTCCTCTTTTGGATTGCTATCGGACCCCAGAGGCGTTATTTGCACAAAAAAGACGAAGTTGACCCCCATTTTTGCTCAATAGCGTCTTTCCGGTCCGAAAATCCCTCTTTGAGGCGATAAATGAACGAATAGCGGCATCTGAGTCCGAAAGATTAAGAAATTTTAAATCTTATATTACTATAAAAACATCTGCCACTCCTTTTATGGAGTGGCAGATGTTTTAGTTTGTATTAGTGTGATTAATTAATCAATAGTATAGCCAGCACTTGCATAACCAGTGACTGTATTTACAAGGCTAAGTCCTGTTGCAGTAGCTGAAAATACCATGAGAAGACGTGTCTGCGCTGTTACAGGGAAATTGATACCATTTGTAACTCCACTGACAAAAGTTCCTAAATTAATAGTACCGGTGATAGGTGGAAGTGGTACTATTGCGCCTGGAATAGCAGTGAATGTGTTATTTGGTGTGGCAGATTCGTACAATTGTGCTGTTACATTTACCGTAGTACCAAGCAGCGATAAAGCTATGGTATTACTGAAGTAAGCTGCAAGTGATGTTATCACTCCTGCACGAGGAGTCGAGAATGCAAAGTTGATAAGCGGACCTAGGACAGTACCTGTCAAATCTATATTACCGCCAACAAGAGAAATGCCTGTGGCTGAACTTCCGAAGCCTATAAGGCTTGTTGTTCCAACCAAACCACCTAAAATCGTGGTCATAATAATAGGTCCTCCAGATGCCAGCGGAATGATTGCACCAGCCCCAGTAACGCCAGTAACACCTGTAACACCAGTAGCTCCGATAGCACCCGTTACGCCAGTAGCCCCGGCAGCGCCGGCAGTCCCTGTCGCCCCGGTAGCCCCGGTAGCCCCGGCAGCGCCAGCAGTCCCCGTCGCGCCAGTAGCCCCCGCAGCGCCAGCAGTCCCTGTCGCCCCGGTAACCCCCGCAGCGCCAGCAGTCCCCGTCGCCCCGGTAACCCCCGCAGCGCCAGCAGTCCCCGTCGCGCCAGTAGCCCCCGCAGCGCCGGCGGTCCCCGTCGCGCCAGTAGCCCCGGCAGCGCCAGCAGTCCCTGTCGCCCCGGTAGCCCCGGCAGCGCCAGCAGTCCCCGTCGCCCCGGTAACCCCCGCAGCGCCAGCAGTTCCTGTCGCTCCGGTAGCCCCCGCAGCGCCAGCAGTCCCCGTCGCTCCAGTAGCCCCGGCAGCGCCAGCAGTCCCCGTCGCCCCGGTAACCCCGCAGCGCCAGCAGTCCCTGTCGCTCCGGTAGCCCCGGCAGCGCCAGCGGTCCCCGTCGCTCCAGTAGCCCCGGCAGCGCCAGCAGTCCCCGTCGCCCCGGTAACCCCCGCAGCGCCAGCGGTCCCCGTCGCCCCGGTAACCCCCGCAGCGCCAGCAGTCCCTGTCGCCCCGGTAGCCCCCGCAGCGCCAGCGGTCCCTGTCGCCCCGGTAACCCCCGCAGCGCCAGCAGTCCCTGTCGTGCCTGTAGCGCCCGTTGCCCCTGCGACACCTGGGTCGCCCGTTACGCCTGTAGCGCCCGTTGCTCCTGCGCCTGGACCCGTTGGTCCTTGCGCACCTGTTGGCCCTTGAATCCCTTGCACGCCTTGTGGTCCTTGTGGCCCTTGAGGTCCCGTAGCGCCACCAGCAATTAACAGATAATCTGTTGAACTACCTGGTATTCCAGTAGGTCCAGCAACGGTAGCTATATAGGTGCTGCCATTGTAGGTTACTACTTGACCTGCTGGATAAGAAGGACTTTGTACGGGATTAAAGACTACAATTCCTTGCAACCCTGCTCCAGTAGGCCCCTGAGGTCCCTGTGGTCCCTGAGGTCCTTGAGGCCCTTGAGCTCCAGTAGCTCCACCAGCAATTAATAAATAATCTGGTGAAGTACCTGGTATTCCGGTAGGTCCAGCAACGGTAGCTATATAGGTGCTGCCATTGTAGGTTACTACTTGACCTGCTGGATAAGAAGGACTTTGTGTGGGATTAAAGACTACAATTCCTTGCAGCCCTGCACCAGTAGATCCTTGAGGCCCCTGAAGCCCTTGAGGTCCTTGAGGTCCTTGTGGCCCTTGGGGTCCCTGTGGCCCCGTCGCACCCTTAATAGGTAAGCCAAGTGCTTGTGAAATAGAAGCCTGAATATGTCTGATTTGAATTACCAACTGATCTTTGCAATGAGTGTCAATCTTCGTAGCGAGAATAAAAGATAATAACTCGGCTAACAGCTGTTGAAGATTGGTGCCAACGCTTACGACTGAGAAGGGACTGACTTCAGTAGATACAATGGTTATTTCTACTACAGAAAGAAGCTCCGTTCTAAAAGGGCTGCATATCTTAGCGTCATGCAAGAATTCCATGAGTTCTCTTAACACTCTTTGAAGATTCGTAATATGAAGTGTTGTGGGATTCGTAAGTGCGGGAGGTACCACTGCAGAGAGCTCAGTGACTATTTTTAATAGAGCGGCGCACTCCCTTTTTCTAATAGGACTGCTTATTCTTCCTTGCTTGTTTAGGATAGCTTCACCTTTAAAGGGTCTATGATTATGATCCGACATGTTTCTGTATCTCCTCCTTGAGCTTCTCCTCTTCATTCCTTTAAAAATTGGGAACCTGCCCAATCAGCATATTCTGAGAAGCGGAAGTTGTTACAATAATCACGGTGAGAGTCGATATAAATGTAACCATAACAAAAAGGCAGGCTACCAAAAAACGGTAGTCTGCCTTTTTAATAGATAAGTTAAGTAGTATTGCGATCAGCTCTCCGTCAGCACTTTCGATCATTTGCAGGAGGGTATTTGTCGGCATGACCCCGATTAGATCACTAGGCTGCATAATGGTAGTTAATTTAGGACTCTGAAGCATGCGTGTAAAGCTGTGGTAATCATAACCGATGATTTTCAGTTGCTCGGGCACTCGAATGCCTTGCTGTTCAGTTGAACTGCTCGAAAGCACAAAAGAAGGACGTAACATTAATCGCCATTATTATACTAAAGATGAAATTGATGCTCAGGTAGAACGTCCTGTTGTTCAGAAGCTGTTCGAATTGTTGAAATTCAGCAAAAAGAGTTCACTATTCTTGCAGGCGAGAATGAAGCCAATGTTGTAAAGGTATTTTAATAATCTAAAGGATAACGATGGGTGTTCCAAAGGCCGTTGAAATGGCTGCTGGAGCACCCATCTTTTTGGAGTAGAGAGGTCATTAGTACTATGAACTGTTCTTGGCACGTCTGTACTCTATCGGTGTGAGGCTGAAGTTGCGTTTGAACATTCGATGGAGATAAGAACTGCTGGTGAAGCCAGTCATTTCAGCAATATCTGATACCGACAGATCGGTCTCGACCAGAAGGCGACATACTTCTTTCATTCGTACATCCATGATGACATCCACAATAGTGGTTAGGGTCTGCTGCTTATATAGTCTGCTGACATAGATCGGAGACATATTAAGTTCATCGGCAATTTGATTTAGACTCAGGCAGGGGTCCATATAAGATTGCTGGATGGTTTGGTTGATTTGCCGGATCAGATCGCTTTGCTTGGAGCTGCGCTTATCCGCCTGGAATTCCTGAATATGATCAAAAAGCTGGTAAAAAGCTGCTTCAAATTCTTCTATGGTCTCATAATTTTCAAGCGCTGGCATCACCATTATTCCTTCTGTGGAGGTAGGACTAAGCTTCCTGATGTTGTCGACGATTCGTTTAATCGTTAGCGTCACCCTTGAAACCGTCAACTCCAGCACATGATACGGATATTGCTCCATTTCACGTAGAATTTCGGAGAAATGACTGCGGGCTTCATCGGTTCTTCCGCTCGTAAGGGCGTCGACCAGCTTCTTCTCACTGTCAGCCGGATAGGCGTAGAGGTTGTTCTTAAGCTCACTAATACGCTCGGCATTGATCAGACAGCCGTGACCATAAAACAGCCTATGCTTAGAGGCTTCTCTAGCCTGACTGTATACCCGGTTTAGTACATCTGGATTATCACTGATGGGACTGTATACTAGCGACAGACCGATTTTTAAATAGTCGCAGCAGGCTACGCGAATTTGTCGTAGCAACACTTCGATTAATTCCGAATCGAGATGCTCCGCGGACGTCATACTGCTAAGTAACATTACTACGCTGTCATCGTTCATATCTACGCTTTCCACTTGATAAGTCTGACCGCAAATTTCTGAGGCAATATTCATGATGGCGAACTTGTATGCAAGTAGATAAGCACCTCGTTCTTGTCGCAGGATATTGTATTCATCAATACGCAGCAATACAAGCCGATAGCCTTCGTTAAAGCTGAAAGCAATACTTAGTTGTTCAAAATCACTAGAACGGCTGCTGTGGGGGGCTCTTATACCGAGAACAAGATTACGTAATGAATTCTGTCTAATCGTAAACATGCTGTTGCGTTTATCCGCTTCAAGCGTATTCATTCGGCTTACGATGGAATCTATCGGCAGATAGAGTCGTTTGGACAGCACTCTAGAAATAACAAGACCGAACAATAAAATAATTAGAGAAATCAGAAGTGTAGTATTACGTATTTGATTGGTCTGTTCAGTGATTAACCCATAAGGAGTAATGCGCACATATTGCCAGCCAAGCGAATCGGGTGAGGTATAGGACACCAGTGATTTATTCCCTCTAAAAGGGGCGGTAAAATAGCCGGCAGAACGTGCTTTTACTTGATGCTCCAGCCAACTGTTTTCCTCCCCAGACAGCTTCTCCAGTGTCAGCGTATTCCCCGACAGAAATCGGTCTTGGTCATCCAAAATGTAGGTACTACCACTACCTGGAGTGTTCCCGTTAGCCAGTTCTTTATTGATCCAAGCTGCAGAGATGTTAACAATAACCGCAGAATTAATAGAGCGGTCCCAATTGATCGCATCATAGCAGAGGTAAGTATAGACTGAGATGGTTTTCTTTTCAGGATCATCTATTGAATAGGTTCGCGGAATCGGCGTGAAGGTTTTGTAATCCTGATAATGATTCAGCATCTGTATGATTTCAGTGTCCTCTAATTCTCGTGTGGTGTACACTCCGTTCTGCCCTTGCGCAGCCGAGATATAAACCGTGTCATTGTTCGGATTATATACGTAGATGGATTCAATATATGGCATGGAATTTAAGTAGTTTCCGAGATCGGACATCGCCGCCGTCACTTCATAAATAGAAGGCTTGTTGTAGAACAACAGATGGGAAATCGTACTGGTTCGATACAGTTGAAATGAAAGCGTTTGCGCGACTTCAGCCATGTTGACCACTTTTTTGCCAGTCTGGGTCAGGTCTCTTAGATCGGAGCGAAAGGTCTGCGTCTTCTCGACGCCGATGTAGTACGTATAGTAGACAAATGTAGAGACAAGAAGGGTTAACGATATGCAAAGGGTTATGGTGGTGAGCAGCTTGCCGTACAGTAGTCTTTTTCTTCGTAGATCATTATTCTTCATACCGTCCCCCCTGATCATCATATAACTTCCTTGGGTAAGGCTCTGGGTGAATTCATCTTATGAAGTTCTTTTATTATAAATCGCTAAGAGTGAACGGAACAGTGAAGCAACCTTAGAATGCTGTATTTTTCCTATCTGCAGGTAGTGAACAAACTAAATATTTGTGTACATAACAGCATTTTCTACAAGAATTATAAGCGTTAATCGGAAATAGACAAGCCTTAAGGTCTTTCGAAGGCTCTTGAGTACTTTTACATAAATACCCCAATTGTTCAGTCCCTGTTTCGCAAGTTTGTGCAATAAGGCTTGTAAGCTTCACTTCTGTGTTCAGGAGAATCTCCCTATAGTGGAATTATGCAGTTTCTATATTAAGGGGAGTGAGAGAACTTGAGCCAAACCTCATCCAAAGGAATCTCAACCGTCGAACTTGGCATCCAGGCTGATGGTAGAGCACGCTTACGAACGAGAAGAAAGAAGAAAGGATTTCTGTATGAACTGGTGCACAATCGGGTAATGTTTCTGATGCTGCTGCCCACCTTGATCTTTTTTCTGGTGAATTCCTATTTTCCAATGGTAGGCATCTATTATGCGTTCACTCAATTCGACTTCAACAGTAGTATGTTCAATTCCAAGTTTGTCGGGTTGCAGAATTTCGAGTTTCTCTGGAGATCCGGTACGCTGGTGAAGCTCACAATGAACACGATAGGATACAATATCGCTTTTATTGTACTGGGGAATGTGCTGGCGATTGCCTGTGCAATCCTGCTTAGTGAACTCAATGGAAAATGGTTTAAAAAGATTAGCCAATCGGTAATGTTTCTGCCCTATTTCGTATCCTTTGTAATTCTCAGCGTAATCGTCTACAACTTGTTTAATTATGACAGCGGTTTCTTAAACACAATGCTCATCCAATTTGGCCTTGATCCGGTCGACGTTTACAGTAAACCTTGGGCTTGGATCTTTCTGATCATAATCTTTTATCTTTGGAAAAATCTCGGCTACAGCATGGTTATCTATCTGGCGGCGATTACAGGCATCAGTGACGAATATTATGAAGCGGCCAAGATTGATGGCGCTAATATTATTCAACGAATTTGGTATATTACGGTGCCGATGCTGAAATCAACCTTTGTAGTGCTGCTGCTCTTCGCGCTCGGCAGTATCATGAAAGGCCAGTTCGATCTTTTCTATCAATTAATAGGCAATAACGGGCTGCTCTACAATACGACAGATATTCTTGATACCTATGTATACCGTTCGCTTAAAGTAACCTTCGATGTGGGCATGGCAACAGCTGCCGGAGTCTATCAATCCTTGTTCGGCTTTGTCCTGATTATGACGGTCAACTATATTATTCGCAAAATAAACGATGACTACGCCCTGTTCTAGGAGGATAAGAAATGAGAATTCAAACGGATAAATATACTCGAATGCTTCATTGGATTGCCTATGTGGTCATCATTGGTCTGTCGATAGCTTGTTTACTGCCCTTTTTGCTAATAATTTCGGCGTCATTGACTAGTAATGAATCTATTATCCGGGATGGCTATCATCTGATTCCGGGGCAGTTCTCCCTTGAAGGCTATAAGACAGTATTCATCTTCCCGGATGAAGTGTTGCGTGCGTATGCCGTCACAGCCACCACAACTTTGATAGGAACGATACTTGGGCTTTTCTTCATGACAATGGCCGGTTACGTGTTAGCCCGCAAGGATTTTAAATATCGGAATACCTTTTCCTTCTATATATACTTTACGACTTTGTTTGGTGGAGGACTTGTCCCGTGGTACATCATGATCACCAAATACCTCGGCTTGCTAGATTCCTATGCTGTACTGGTGCTACCTGGTCTGATGACGCCATTCTTGATTATTTTAATGAAGAACTTCATTAAATCAGCAGTCCCCGAGGAGTTGTTCGATTCTGGAAAAATAGACGGGGCCGGTGATTTCAGAATCTACTGGCAGATCGTGCTCAAGCTCTCCATGCCAGGGATCGCTACAGTTGGATTGTTCCTGGCATTGTATTACTGGAATGACTGGTTCACATCTTCACTGTTCATTAATGACACCCATAAATATCAACTGCAATTCTATCTGTACAATGTTATCAATTCAGCGCAGTTCATTGCGCAAATGGGAGCTGGAACTGGGGTGTCGCTGGCTACGGAAGTCCCTGCTGAGTCTACCAAAATGGCGATGGCGATTGTTGTGACGGGACCGATTCTATTTCTATACCCGTTCGTTCAGCGTTACTTCGTCAAAGGGTTGACCATCGGAGCTGTAAAAGGTTAGAACCGCAACCTTACCCCTACCCGGGCTTAGGTAAAGTCGGCTAACATAGAATCATAGTGAAAAGGGAGGATTCAGATGAATAAGCTACGGGGCAAAAGCATGTCTATTCTGCTCACTTCAGTACTGAGCTTGGCTCTACTGGCAGGCTGTGGGGGAAATTCTAGTTCCACGAACGGGGATAATGCAGCGGTAAAAGAGAGCAACAACGGAGGGGAGACAGCTCAGAGTACCAACGCCGGGACAGAGGAGAAAACGGGGCTGGATACATCGAAGAAGGTTGAACTGCAATTTTATATGCTGGGCGATGCCCCTAAGGATCTTTCGAGCATTGAAGCGGAAATTAATAAGATGGCTGAAGAAGATCTGAATGCTACCGTTAAATTCAACTATACAACTTGGACAGATTGGGATCAGAAGTATAAATTGCTGCTGTCTTCTGGCCAATCGATTGATTTGATCTTCACTGCGGACTGGACACAGTATCAAGCTTACGCTAAAAAAGGAGCTTTTTTAGCTATAGATGATTTGCTGCCGACGGCTGCTCCAGCGCTCCAGCAATTTGTACCGCAGGATATGTGGGATGCAGTTAAGATTGATGGCAAGATCTACACTGTACCTGCGACCTATAAGGAATATGTAACGAATGGTTTCGTATGGCGTGAGGATCTTCGCAAGAAATATAATCTGCCTCAGCCAACCGATCTGGCCAGCTATGAGGCTTATATGGAAGGTATAAAGAAGAATGAACCGAAGATGTCGCCGGCATCCTTTAACAGTGATGTTAGGGGGAATCTGCATGATGTCTACACCACACTTACCGCTATGGTCGGAAGCCCGCTGCCTTATGGTATCGGAATCAAGTACAGCGATCCTTCGAAGGCTTATCTTTACTGGGGCTCGGAGGAACATAAAGAGGAACTGCTGACCATGAGACGATGGCAGGAAAAAGGCTTAATCTCCAAAAATGTATTGAATGTGAAGGATACTCTTCAAGCTCCGATTATTGCAGGAAAAGCGGCAAGTATTTTTGGAGATAACCCGACCCGCTTCAACGATACGCTGATGAAAGTTAAAGCAGCCCATCCAGATTGGGAGCTGGGTTATTATCCTTACGGTAAAACCATCGGTTACGCAACACCGGTGCACCCTATTCATAATGGGTTCGCTATTCCGAAGGGCAGCAAAAACCCGGATCGTGCATTAGCCTTCTATGAGAAGATGGTTATGGATAAACGTTATAATCAGTTGACGCAATACGGTGTTGAAGGAAAAAATTATAAGGTTGATGCGAATGGTTATTATGAACTGATTGGAGACGCTTCTACGAACGGTTTCACTCGTGAAGGGATGAACGGCTGGGCATGGCGGAATCCGGAATTTATGATATTCGACAAATCTTATGATGGCGTCAAAGAGATTTTCGCTGAGCTTGATAAGATTCAGAAACCGGATATCTTCACAGGATTTGCAGAGGATTATACTTCTTATCAGGCTGAAAAAGCGGCGTTGGAGCAGGTAGAGAAGCAATACCTGTATCCGCTGCAAGCTGGATTGGTAGAGGATGTTGATGCGGGTCTAGCCACCTTTATGGAAAAGGCTAAGCAAGCCGGTCTTGAGAAAATCCAGACCGAATATATCAAGCAGTGGGATGCTTACGTACAGGAGAAGGGTTTGAAGTAAAGAGCAGCAAGGGATGTTCCTTAAGCCATGTGGCGGGGAGCAGCCCTTTTTTGCGTTCTTTAGCGTGTTTAGGGTTACGAGAAACGTTGGCGGAATTCCCGTGGAGTGGTCCCCTCAATACGGACGAAGCTGAAGCTGAAATAAGGTGCCTGATTGAAACCGACCTCCTCGGCGATCCGGGCAATCGTATAACTAGTCTGCATCAGTAACAGTTTACTCTGCTGAATCCGGTAGTGCAGTAGGTAATCCATGGGTGCACAGCCATACTCCTTTTTCATGCAGCGAGCGATATATACAGGGTGAAAGTTCAGGTTCTCCCCAAGCTGCTGTGCTGTGATGTGCTCGCGAAAATGACTGCGCAGATAGGAGGCAGCTTGCTCCGCACATATTTTCGAGGGAGAGGGACGCTCTTGGCTCAGAGAGGCGGATAATTGCTGAAGAACCTCTTGGAATAGCAACTGCTGCTGAAATGGAGTATCGCTCAAATGGGAATTAGGCGCTAGTTGATTCAGCTGCGAGAGCAGTTCTTCCATCTTGGACGGTTGTAGCAAAGTGGTATATTGGGGCAGCTGTAAGGTAAAAGTGCGTATATTAAATTCGTCAGAATGAAGAGGATGCTCCGCTCTGGTGTGTTCTGTCTCTGGTGCTGTAGCCGTAGCCTCGGAGAGAGTCCAATCGCCCACTGTCTGAAAATGAAGCCAGTAATAAGAGGTGGGCTCTTTACAGCTGTCTGTACTGAAATGATGACTATCTGGGCGAAGAAGCAGTGCCTGACCTGCTCTAATCTGAAAGGTGAGACCTCCTTCATTCATATATAGGCAACCCTGCTTGACTACAAGCAAGTCAAACACCTTGATATTGTGACGGCTCATGTGGTAATGACCGGGTGAGAAGGAGTGCAATCCACTTACGATATAGTAGAGCATTGGCGGGACGGTAAAATTAAAAATGTTCATGGAGAGATCTCCTTTTATGAGGTTGGAATAATGAAATTATTGGTTTGAAATCTGTACCATCACCAAAAGTATATCATCTATAATTTAGTCTGACCTAAAGAAAAAATATGCTGTTTCTTTGGTCCAGTCTATATGTTTGGTTTAAGAGGAGGGTTTGTTTAGTGAAAAAAGAAAGACAGGGCTTTGGACTATGGGTATTGGCTTGGCCTATATTTATAGAGGTGATTCTACAGACCCTGCTAGGTACGGTGGATACGCTCATGGTCAGCCGTATTTCTGACGATGCAGTTGCCGTAGTCGGCATTTCCAATCAATTGTTCGGTGCGTTGACCACACTTTTTACCACCTTTGCAGGTGGGGCAGGTATCCTGATCGCGCAAAGAATGGGTTCAAAACGTTTCAGCGAAGCGCGTACGATTGCAATTATGGGCGTATCGGTTAGTCTGATCCTTGGTATTGTCGTGAGTATCATCCTGTTCTTCTATGCGGGTCCAATAGCGGGGATTCTAAATATATCGCCTGAGCTATTATCACTGTCCAATATCTATATCTCGTATGTCGGCGGCGGTCTGTTTTTGGTAGGGATGATTGCTTCCCTTGGTACAGCGATTCGTAATACAGGGAACACCAGAGGACCAATGTACACAGGGATCATCATAAATGTCATCCACATTATTCTGAACTATATTTTTATATTCGGGATGTTCGGTCTGCCACAGCTAGGGCTTGCGGGAATTGCGATCTCAAGTATTATCAGTAGACTGGTCGGAGTGATCATGCTGTATAGCATGTTTAGAGGTTCGTTCGAGATTAAGATTAGACTTAGAGATTTTCGTATATTCAACGGTAAGTTATTCAAGGAAATTATAAAGATTGCTTGGCCACTTGGAATTAATTCTTCCTGCTGGGTGTTCTCGCAGCTGATTGTTTATTCCTTTCTAGCCGCACTGGGAGCTGAAGCGTTAGCCGCACGGACTTATCTTAATACCTTAGAGTCCTTTTGCTTCACGTTAGGATATGCAATCGCGCTAGCCGGACAGATACAGATTGCGCATTTGTTCGGGGCAGGCAAACTGAAAGAGGCCTATCGTAGTGCATATCGAACACTGTATATCGGCTTGGCCATTGTAACAGCGAACATGTTACTGCTATTTCTTTTCGGCAGGAATCTGCTAGGTTATTTCACTTCTGACCCGCGGATTATTGCGATTGGGATTTCCCTATTGGCCCTAAATCTCCTACTGCAACCTTGCAAAATGCTGAACATGGGCATGGGTAATGCGCTGAACGCCATCGGCGATACCCGTTATACGATGTATACTTCTATCGTGTCTATGTCCATTATTGGAGTGGGATGTTCTTACTGGTTTGGAATCAGCTTAGGCTGGGGGCTCACGGGGATCTACTGCTGTATGATTGCTGATGAATTTGTGCGGGGGATGCTTGTTCTAATGCGCTGGAGAGGGAGAAAAGTTCTCCGTCAGGCGGATATCGGCTTGAGTGAAGAGAATGCCTCACTACATGGAGCCGGGAAAAGAAGCGCTTCGTTAACTACATGAGCGGAACTCTATAGTCCACCCTGGTGGGCAATGGAGTGCTTTTAGAGTCGGACTTTGTTTGTTGAGTAGCATTTTGTGACGGCAGCGGAGTGTGTTTGCTGAAGGGCGATGTGCTTTCGGACTCAGATGCAGCTATTTGCCAATTTAGAGCCTTTTTTGAATAATTTCGGACTGGAGAGGCGCTATTCCTCGAAAAATTGCCCATAATGCTGTCATTTTGCGCCGGTAGTGTCTCTGGAGTCCGATAGTTGCCCCAAAGAGGCGTTTTTTCGGAAATAGCGACTCTGGAGTCCAATAGCAACTTTGAGAGCTGCAAGTAACATCAAGCGTCAACAAATATCAAGCGTCAACAAACATCAAGCATTCAAAGCACCACTGAGCACCCTATGCGCGCCAAGCACAATCCCCATCTGCTGCGCAAACTCCCACCGAGCTGTGGGTGTTGGGTGATGTTTTTAAGAGAGGCTACCTCATGAGTAATTATTACTTAAGGTTTAGCCTCTTTTTTGTGCGAGTATAAAGTTTAAGTTTGATGGTTCTGAAATTTGATTATTCATTCATATAGAATTTGATTCTATGATATAAATGAGTTAGCCTTTAGAGCATGGGTACCTGTTTTATGAATACATATTACTGAAGGGTTTGAGGAAAATGCCGTTAAAATGGAGAGGCTTGACGATCCTAACACTGCTCTTAATGATGATACTAATATCGGGATGCTCTAATGGTACCGTTCACGTCACGGTGAATAAGAATCAAAGTGTAGATTTAGCAATGAATGTGAAATTGGATTCCCGAACAGAAGCATTGATCAGCGATAAAATGGAGAAGAGCCTGACAGACAAACTGAAGGAGGAAGGGATTCAGCTAGAGAGCAGACAAGAGGGAAAATCTACAGTCTATCAAATCCAGAAAAATTACACTTCATTTGAGGATATAGGTTCAACCTCTACTGGGCTAGATATTGTGGATCTACAGCTCGTTACCAAAAAGAATTTGTTATATACCACGTATGATGTTGAGGCGCAGCCTCAATTTAATAGCTATATGGATACCATTATGGATAACATGGGAACGCTGAGTTTATCAAAGCCGATTATTCGGGCGGTGCTGAAAAACTTGGCATTTGATTTTAAATTAACGTTGCCAATAGACCTAATTGGTGATAATAATGCAGCCGTTGATGAAGGCAGAACACTTACCTGGAATGTTACCCTGGGGGATACGGAGCCGATCAAAATGCAGCTTTATGTGCCAAATGTATGGAATATAGTGATCGTGTTAATCATCCTAGTGGTGGTAATCATTGCTGCGATTCTATTTTTCGTCAGAAAAAGAAAACACCGCAAAGTAAATCGTGCTTAAGTAGTTCGAGATATGTATTGAAAGTGCCGGGAAGCCATGCTGCTTTACCGGCATTCTTTACTTTATAGCAGGTGTAGAGTTATAATTAGTACCAAGTACTAATATCAGATACTAAATGAAGAGGTGATTGGAATGACAGGTGCAAAAATTACAGCTATCGGAACTTATGTCCCGGCTAAAAGACTGACCAATGCCGATCTTGAGCAGATGGTGGATACTGATAATGAGTGGATTGTGGGGCGTACTGGAATTCGTGAACGCAGAATTAGTCGGCAGGATGAATACACAAGCGATTTATGTGTATCGGCAGTACAGGATCTAATGAAACGTTATGGAAAAAGCGTTGAGGATGTGGATATGGTCCTTGTAGCTACTAGTACACCTGATTTTTCCTTTCCCTCAGTAGCTTCTTTGATTCAAGACCGCTTAAATATTCCGCAGACTGCAGGAGCTATAGATTTGAGCGCAGCCTGTGCAGGTTTTGTATATGCGCTTCATACAGCTCATAGCTATGTTGCTTCAGGGATGCACCGTAAGGTTCTAGTGATTGGTGCGGATACGATCTCCAAGATTACAGATTATACTGATCGCAGTACATGTATCCTTTTTGGTGATGGGGCCGGTGCAGTGCTTGTGGAGAGTGATAAGCAATCGACGGGATTTTTAGGCTTTCAGCTAGCTAGTGATGGCAGCGGCGCGCATCATGTGTATCGCACGGGTCTAGCCCATACGGTGAATAATATTGAACTGGTAGATACACAGATGCTCGTACAGAACGGACGCGAGGTGTTTCGCTGGGCGGTCAGAACTGTTCCTCTCGGTGTACAGCAGCTGCTTGAAAAAGCAGAAGTAGGCCTGAAGCAAGTCGATTGGTTTATTCCACACAGCGCAAATATGCGAATGATTGAGCCGATTTGCGAACGCTTGAACTATCCAATGGAGCAAGTGCTGCATAGTCTTGTGAATTTTGGCAATACTTCTGCCGCAACGATTCCCTTGGCTCTTGATTTGGGCATTCGTGAAGGCAAAGTAAAGAACGGGCACAAGATTCTGATGTATGGCTTTGGTGCGGGGCTGACGCAGGCGGGCCAACTGGTGGAGCTGAACTTGGATGAACTAGTAGGGGAGCCAACGTTATTGTGAGTTGTTCGAGTAAACATAAATAATAAAATATTGTTAAAGCTGCGACCATTTCTCGGTATTTTTCCGAGGGATGGTCGTTTTTGTTTCATTACTAAAAGTATTTTCGGGCATATGTTATGCATGTATTTGGCTACTGTTATGATCATGTTCGGCTAATGATATGCATATTTTGTTCATCTATTAGGCGTCTTTTGGGATTGAGTTAGTCATTTCGACCCATATCACAGCCTTTGGATGCATCTTTTGAAGTTTACAGATATTTAATGCTAGGCAAATAATCCATACCTACAATAAACACAGCAGACCCCAGTCTACCAAAAAAATAGTATGGGATGTAATTTGAATAGGATGAAGAAAGGAGGAGTTATCGAATATATCCGAGATAAGGGTAGTTAGCTCTTTTGTCGATGGAGAGTTCTCATGGGATTCAAAACTATAAAATAATGCTTGGGAGAGATGATTTTGTTCAGAAAAGGTAGGAAATTTGTTGCATTATTACTGGCACTCACAGTGATTTGTTCTACGATGCCGAATATCACCCCTGTGTTTGCAGCTGAAGAATCTGAGATTCTATCTGTAGATCAACCAACGACTTCTGTACCCACCGGCCGATATGAAGAAGCGCAGACGATCCACCTCACAACTGCAACGCAGAATGCTGACATTTACTATACACTCGACGGCACACTTCCGGATGTTCATAGTTTGAAATATAACGGGCCGATCTCGATTTCCAAAACAACGAATTTGTCTGCCATTACGATCAAGGATGGTGTAGCTAGTAAAGGAGTAACCTTCTCTTATATCATCAAAACCAAAGAAAAGCCATTGCTCCAGTTTGTAGCGATGTCTGACGTACATGTAGGCTCACATGCTTCAGCAGATGCACGTTACACCCAATTCTTTGATACCATAGGGTCGATTTTCCCGAACCCGGATGCGATACTCGTCGTTGGTGATATGATTAATGATAATGGGAACGACAAACCCAATGATCATGTGATGGTTCGGGAAATTTTTGAGCAAAATTTAGCTAGAAAGCAGTGGAATAACACTCAGATCCGAATGGCTATAGGTAACCACGATTCCACCGTTGCTAAAGTCAACGAACATTATCCTGTGGACTGGTTCACAAGCCAGCCGAATGGCTATTATGAATCTGAAATCGGTGGCTATCATTTCTTATTTTTAAACGGGAACAACTACAACTCAGATACAGGCCAGCGTAATTGGCTAAGGGGTAGACTTGCAGAGCTCACAGCTGATCCGAAAAATCAGAATACTCCCATATTCGTGAATGTACACCAACCTATATCGAATACGGTAATGGATGGGCAGCAGGCATCGAATCCTAATCTTTATTCCGATCTCAAAGACTATCCTCAAGTGATTACCTTCTCAGGACACTCCCATCTGAATATTAGTGATGATCGCTCCATCTACCAGAAGGATTTTACTTCGGTCAACCTCGGCTCCATGTCTTACATTGAATCCGATCGCGGGTACTCCCAAGTGACTAAGAAGGGACTTGAAGGACGTTTTGAATTTCCTGTGAGTCAGGCCGACTTCATTGAGGTGTATGCGGATCGGGTTGAAGTGGATCGGATTGCGTTTAACGCAGATCCTGGAGATATCTACACAGACGGCAAATGGACGGCTGAGCCGCAGCCTCCATTCAACAGTGCGGGTTCAGTTGCTGGAGACAAGTGGGTCATTCAGCTAAAAGGCTCGACGAATGAAGCGATTAAGAGCAATTTCAAGTACACGACGGCCAACCGTAATAAGGTTGCTCCTGTATTTAGTAGTGAACTCGACATAACGAATCAGGATAAGATACCTTTACTTTCCTTTAAGCAAGCGAAAGATGATCAATCTATGCATCATTATGAGATTAATGTCATCGATAAAAGATCTGGAGTCAGCAGCAAATCAGTAAATGTATTCTCTGACTACTATTTTTCCCCGATTCCGAATGTAATGAATATTCCACTCGAAGGACTTGCACCTCAAACTTCGTACATTGTTCAAGTGACGGCTGTTGATGCCTACGGGAATCGCTCTGCAACGCTAGAGCAATCGTTTACAGCCGGCAATGAAGCACCTGAACTGACACCAATTGATCCATCGACCATGTGGAAAGATCTAGTTGTCGATATGAAATTGGATGGAAACCTATCTGATGATGCTAAAGACGTGACAGGGCTTGCAAGTCTCGCAGGCAATGTAACGTATGTCGATGGTAAATCCAATAAAGCCGCGATCATTGCAGCGGGCAATAGTAATTATATTGATTTGGGAAAACGAGATGATTTGAAATTCGGAGCAGGAATCTTCACCGTGTCTTTCTGGCACAAAGGCAATCTTTCCGGAGATCAGACTATCCTTTCCAATAAGAACTGGAATAGTGGCGGTAACCTAGGCTGGTATATTGGACCTGCCTCCACCAATGGCATGACCTTAAATATCAGTGATGGAACGAAAAGAGCGGATATTACAGCATCAAGTGTCGGAACGGAGTGGCATCTCTTTACCATTACAGCGGACAGAACAAACAACTTAGCAAAAGTTTATGTAGATGGGACGGAGAAGGCATCGGGGAGTATTGCCTCGCTTGGTACTCAAAGTGTAGATACAACCTTTAACACGCTGATTGGTGTGGATGGCAACAAAGGAAATGGCGGAGCAACGATTACCATAGATGATCTGAGAATCTGGAAGAGATCGCTCACAGCTACGGAAAACAAAGCATTGTCGGATTCCTATAAGGGTGTTCAGCTCTTTACCTTTGAACAGCTCACCACATTAATTCATGATGCTGCTTCCTTCCAAAAGAACAGCGATAAAGTCAGTGGTGTATCTTACCCGAAAGACCAACTGGACGAGCTTGCGAACCAACTTCAGAAAGCCAGACAACTGACGGCAAGTAATAGCCCAACCGAAATTGACCTTGCTTATGTCGAGCTTCAGTGGGTCTATAAAAAAATACAACAGGCAGCAATATATTCCTTTATTTCTAAGAACGCATTCACTATCAACTCCTTTAGTTCTTATGCGGACAATGAAAATGCCAATGCTGCGAACATCCTAGATAACGATACGGCTACGATTTGGCATTCCAAATGGCAGGAGCCTGTCGCTTCATTTCCACATTGGGTGATTATCGACATGAAGGGCAGTAAGAACTTAACTGGTATTGGGCGCACTAGCCGCTTAAGTCAGACGGCTCTGGAATTTCCAAAGGATTTTGAACTCTACGCCTCGGATCAATTATCGGATTTGACCGATCCGGCGTACCTGAGCAATCCGGCGAATAAAGCGAGCGGCACATTCCAGAAAACCTGGAAAGGCACGAGCTATCAAGATTTCAATATGCTGGATAAAGCGATACAAGGTAGATATGTGAAATTTGTTGTCACGAGCACCTATAACCCAACCGCTTTATTCACCAGTATGAGTGAAATCGATTTTACCGGTAGCTCAGTGCTCTCTGCGGATACACTTCTACAGATGTCCTTCGAGAATAATTTGGAGGATCAATCTGTAAATGCTATACCGGCAACACCGGTTAAAGATCCACAGTTCGTGAAAGGTCGCGTCGGACAAGCCTTGAGTATCGATTCCAAGAGCTCAGCGCTGCAATATGTTGATCTTGGCAAGCCAGCAAGTCTGCAATTCGGCAAGGACAAGAATTTCTCGTTCGCATTCTGGGTTAAATCGCCTTCTGTCTCAGGAGACCCTGCGATTCTATCCAACAAAAATTGGGATTCCGGTGCAAATGTAGGTTATGCCTTAGCGCTGAAGGGAAGTGCACTCCAATGGAACTTTAATACATCCGGCGAATCGCGTGCAGATGCCCAAATTCCAAATGTTGTAGACGGCACCTGGCATCATATCGCCATATCGCATGATCGTGCTTCAGGGCGAGTTGATTTTTATAAAGATGGTGTTCCTGTTAATGTGACCAAAGTCAATGGCACGAACTATCAGGGAATCGCTAGCACTATGACCATTGCAGGTCGGACAGGTACCCTGGATACCGGATTGTCAACCATGATCGGCAATGATGGTACAGGCAATTACAGCAACGCGCTGCAAGTACAGCTTGATGAGCTTCATATGTATGGAAGAACATTAACTGCGCAGGAAGTTTCTAATATGTATAATAGTGCTCCGCCGCTCGCTTCTATTGAGGATTTTTCAGGATCATTAAATCTGATTGGAGCTAAGCATACGGTTCAAGGTACGCAATTCCGATATAACCTAGATCTGCGTACACCTGACATGACGACTAAAGTGGACAAAGCTGTCGTTGAGATTGCCTATGATTCAGAACAGTTCGAATTTGTCAGCGCCTCGCGCGCAACGAAGACAGACGTTTCGACCCCTGGTATCGTTAGACTAGAACTACCAGGAGGTAATGTCTATAACATCGAGAATCCGCTGGAGTATGCAAAGTCCAGAATCTCGGAGCTCAAATTCAATACGCTTGGTGCTTCCGGCCAAGGCATCATTGAAGTTAAGCATGCGGATTTCTATACTGGATCAACAAAACTAACGATTAAGGCATTTGAATCGGCGCCTGCCGTTATTCAGATCCATGCTAAAGTTTCCGAAGATCTTAATGCAGATGGTTATGTTACGATAGGTGACCTTGCACTTGCGCAAGATATTTCAGATAAAGAGTTAGCAGATATAGCTGCCCAAGCCCAATACCAACCTTATAAACGTGTAATTGTTATCGGGATTGATGGTGGGGGTATAGCGGTCTCCAAGGATGCTCCTTATTGGGAGACGCCTAGCGCCAAGAAAGAAAAGGTAGGCGATCGCCTGCAAATTCCAGCCATTCGGAATATTATCGAGCATGGAGCTATTAGCTATACGGCTAAAACTACATTACCTTCCAGCTCATCTCCAAACTGGGGCTCGATGATCAATGGTGTTGGTTATGAAAAGCATGGTCTATATAATGACGATACCGCAGCCTACACATACAGTGAATCATGGGACTACCCAACGGTATTCAAAAAAATTAGGGAGGCATTGCCTGCTACTAAACAAACGGTATTCTCCACCTGGAGCAACATCGTTCAGGGGCATATTGAACCTTCTGTTGGTGTCGAAGGTTATTCCCTAGGAGATGAAGCTGATGTAGCGGCGTTCACGCAATACGCAGCTAGCGGCAAAGCGAAAGATACCTCGTTAATCTTCTTCCAATTGGATGATATGGATGGAGCGGGCCACGGTGATGGATTCTATACGAAGTCGTATTATGAGCAAATAAAGAAGACGGATAAGAACATCCAGACCATTTATGATGCTTTAAAGAACAATCATTTGTTGGAAGACACGCTCATACTCATGCTACCTGACCATGGTGGGGGTAAAGAGAATGCAGACGGAACTTTGGGCATGGCAACAAGTCATGGGCAAGATGAGCCCCTTGCCACCACAATCTTCTTCGCGGCGAATGGTAGAACTGTAGCCACTGAAGCAGGGAAGGAAAAATTGTTGCAAGGTGGGAATACGAGAGATTTGGCTGCAACGGTTCTAACTGCACTTGGCTTGAATCCAACGATTGGAGATTCTCATGTCATTGACGGTATGTTCATACCGCAGACTGAACAGAAACAACCAGGTGCTGCAGACTTGCAATTCACGAAATTAGTTGATGCTGCTACGCAAAAGGTTAACGGTTATGAAGTATCGATCAACAATGCGACTTCAGATGTGACAGCCATTGATTTGAATGTGGACTCCAGCAATCTCAACTTCTCATCGATTGAACCGGCTCAACCTGGCGTTAAGATTGTGCGCAAGGAGACGGTTAATGGAGTAACAAGAATCATTCTAACCTCAACGAATGGCATTCAAGCTGATGCTCCGATTCTTAAGCTACGAGTATCACCACAAGAAAAGGCTACTGCTGTACAAATTACGCAAGCGATGATTGCAGATGCGAAAGGGCATGAAACGATGCCGAATTTGACCACTGCAACTAAAGAAGTACAGATCTCTCAGGCAACACTAGTAGATCTTCAGGTAAACGGTCAATCGTTGATCGGCTTCACACCGGATCAAATGAACTATGCGATTCGTGTACCGAATAATGTTTCGGTCGCAGAGATCACTTATAAGGTAGCAGATCCTTTGCTAAGCGTTCATGTCATAGGTGGTAAATCTCTGCAAGTAGGCGAGAATCTGGTGGAAGTGCATGTCCAAGCTCCAGACGGCAGCTCGAATGTGTATACCATTATCGTCATCCGTGAGTCAGAATCCTTACCTAACCAAATTCTGCTGTCCGATCTACGAATGGATGGGGAAACTCTGCCAGCTTTTGCACCTAGTACGTTGAACTATAACGTAACGGTTCCCTATAGTACGTCGGTAACGGATATTACCTATACGGCATACGATCCGACTAGCGTAGTTAAGATTACGGGTAGTGGAGCCCTTGAGGTTGGTAGGAACGTCGTGAAGGTTACCGTGACCGCTCAAGACGAATTACTAAATATTTATACGATCATCATTACGCGTCAGCCTGAAGCGGAGTCTTCAAGCAATGCAGATTTGGTAGATCTTCGTGTTAACGGAACTACGGTGCGTGGATTTACCTCTGGGCAATACAACTATGAAATGACTGTACCTTACACTACAACCGTTACGCGAGTAACCTATACATTAGCAGATCCTATGGCTACCGTATCGATAACAGGTAGTGGAGATTTATATGTCGGCACTAATATGATCACCGTAACTGTGACAGCTCAAGATGGGACCAAGCAGATCTACACAATTACTGTTATGCGTGAAAATGATACGCCGACAACACCACCAACGAGTGGGGGTAACCCGGGATTAAATGTTACGCTGCCAGTGGTGGTGAAGCCGGAGCTGCCTACAGGGGCGGTTGTTATCCCAGATGAACTCTTAACGAAGAGTGCTGAAGGAAACATCATTTTGCAGCTTCAAGCGGATAAGAATCAAGTTATGATTCCAATCGATCAACTCGATCAGATCGGCAATAGGGATCTAGAGATTCAAGTGAATGGGGTTCGTGCCGTTATGTCCTCCAAAGTATTGAATGAGCTTCGTAAGCTTCTGCCATCCACTGCGAAGACAGCAACGATAATTTTGAAGATGGAGGCCATTCAATCGAATCATCTGACGATAGCTCCACCGTATTTACGGGTTGGTGACATCATGGACTTCTCATTAATCATGTCAGATGAGTCTGGTAATAATTATTCACTGAAGCAATTCCCTGTACCTGTGAAAATAACATTACCGATTCTGAATGGAAACAATCCAGCACTGGCGGGTATTTATCGTATCGAGGAAAATGGTGGCTTTACCTATCTAGGGGGGACAATGAATCCGTCCAAAACCAGTCTTACCGTAGATTTGAGTCATTTTAGTCAATACGTTGTTCTTTCGTTACAAAGCAGCTACCGTGATGTACCTGAAAGTCACTGGGCATACAAGACCATTCAGGAACTATCTGCTAAACAGATCGTGAAGGGCCAATCTGACTCTATGTTTAACCCATCGGGTTCCATCACAAGAGCGGAATATGCAGCTCTCCTCAGCAGAGCCCTTTCTTTAACTGCGAGCCGTTCGACTTCATTCCAAGATGTAGTTGCTGGATCGTGGTATGAAGAGGGCGTTAATGCTACCTTTGAGGCAGGCATTATTCTAGGCGTATCCGAGGATCGTTTTGAACCAAATCAACAGATTACTCACGAGGAAATGGCAGCTATGCTGGTAAGAGCCTTTGCATATCGTACGGGCGTTAAGCCGGAAGCAGGCTCATTCCATCCGACTAATGACAGCTCTAAAGTTAGTTTTTGGGCAGTAACCTATGTACAAGGTGCGCTAGAAGCTAAGCTTCTGTCGGGTCATCAGGAGGGTAACTTCCTTCCGCAATCGATGACAACCCGTGCCGAGGCAGCTCAGAGTATTTCCAATCTACTTGCGAAATTCTAGAATGAAATTTTAAGCTTCCGACATGAAAAATCCCCTCAAGTTAGACAATGCCTTAGACTTCGTATCGAGGTCGAGGCGTTGTAAACTTTGAGGGGATTTATTAATGTTATGCCCTAGAATTTCAATTGGTTTCCGCAGGACTCGCGCACAACAAGTACGGGCTCCACTACAAATGAACCGCCACCCGACTGATTGTTAATCAAATCATAGAGCATATGGGCAGCGAGAATACCAAGACGTTCTTTGTTCTGACGGATGGTAGACAGTCTTGGGGTAGTATATTTGCAGGCTTCGATGTCATCACAGCCGATGATGGCGATATCCTCAGGGACACGAAGGTCATGTTCTTTTAAAGCACGGATGGCTCCTAAAGCTAGTAAATCAGAGGCAGCAAAAATAGCCTTTGGTAAACTGCCGCTTTGAATTAATTGTTGCATAGCCGTATACCCGCTGGACTCAAAGAAATCGTCGCCATGTACAAACCAACGCCGGTTCAAAGGGAGACCGAAACTTTCGATAGCTTTGGTATATCCTGCTTCCCGTAGGTTGGATATTTCTGAATCCGCGGCACTTCCTATAAAACCAAGCTCCCTATAACCAAGAAGGTAAAAATGCTCCACGACCTTAGAGGATATTTGGAAGTTATCTGACATAACAAAGCCTGACTTCTTCCCTTTTAGTTCGAGATCTACCCCGATACAAGGGATACTGCTCATATCCAGATCGTGGATCGTTGGCTCCATCTTCTGTCCGGATATAATGACGCAGCCATCCACATTAAAATGAACAGCGCGCGCGAAGTAATCTCCGCTGCTAATAAATTTCTCGTTTGAGAAGAAGATGAGATCGTATCCTAAGACACCCATCTGTTTCTTGAAGGAATTTAATACCTCAACGAAAAAAGGATGCGTAAATTCTACATTAAGCTCACCCGCAAAAATCACACCGATCAAATTCGATTTCTTGGTTGCAAGTGTCTTGGCGGAGTTGGATGGTGAATACCCAGTTTGCTCGATGATCTCCAAGACTCTTTTCTTGGTCTTTTCCGAAACATCGCTGTAATTATTCATAATTTTCGAAACGGTTGAGACAGAAACTCCGGCCATTTCGGCAATCATTTTGATATTCATATGTAATATAAGCCACCCTCCGCTTAATAGTTGAAATATGGGGGAAAGACTGTAGTAGAGCGGTTATTTATGAGTTTTTTTGAATGGGGTGAAGAGTAAAACAGTTATTTTAAGTCTATTCTTATTGCCGAAACAAGTCAAACGGATATTTTAAGATTGAGATATATTCCGAAAAAAATTTATGTAAAAAAATTCAAAATTACATCTTTACAAATATGGAAATCTAAGTAACAATAGCATTGTCGAAACCGATTTCGATTCTTCGTTTGAATTACGAATATTACGAAATTCGAGGAGTGATGTTTAGGATGAAGAGGAATTTCACAGCTGCAATAACTGCTATGCTCCTTGTCACCGGGCTGCTATCACCGGTTGGGAGCATGAATGCTTCAGCGGCAGAGGCATTAAAGGCAAACTCACCTGATTCAGCGGCAACGAAAGTAGGAAGTGCAGCAATCGATGTATTGAAAGCGTTTACGGATGTATCTCCAAGCCATTGGGCTGCAGGTCCATTACAGCGCTGGAGCGCAAATGGGATCATAAGTGGATATGACGATGGATCGTTTCGACCGGGCAAGGAAGTCACGAAGGCAGAATTCGCGGCTATTATGAATCGTATTTTTAATTATCAGGAGCAATCGGATAAGCTTCCAGCGGATGTCCTGGCTACAGACTGGTATAAAAGTGATATTGCCAAAGGAATTGCAGCTGGATATTTAAGCAGTGATCAGAACAACAACATTTATCCCTCACGTGCGCTTTCGCGCGCTGAGGCGGCGTTGGCCTTGGAGAAAGTGTTTCGTTTCAATACGGACAAAAGCAGTACGGCAGCATTCACTGATCTGAACGGAGTCAATGATGAAACTGCGAAAGCGATAGTAGCCCTAACGAGTGCTGGCTTTATTAAAGGTTACCCTGGAGGTTTGTTTAAGCCTGGGGGCGGAATTACACGTGCAGAGCTTGCTCAGCTTGCTGATCGGATGGTTTCGGGACTCCTCCTGAAATCTGGAGAGACTTCGCTTGGAACAGTAAAGGGCAATATAGTCATTAATCAGGCCGATGTGATTCTTAAAGACACGGTCATCCAAGGTAATCTTTATCTAACCGAGGGGATCGCCGAAGGGAATGCGAAGCTTGAAGGGGTAAAGGTAACAGGGACTACGTTTGTACGCGGAGGCGGTGAGCAGAGTATTGGCTTACACAATACTTCTCTTGGGCCGCTTCAAGTAGCTAAACCTAACGGGAAGGTTCGAATTTATGCCAGCGGCTCAACAGCTGTGGGTACTGTGCAACTGCAATCCGGAGCTATTTTGGAAGAGAGTAGCGATCTTACGGGAGCAGGCTTTGGGGATGTTGAGATGGACGTCGTTCCTCACATTATCTCACTTCGAGGGATATTTGCAGCGGTTCGCTCGGCAGACTCAGCAGTCAGCGGTTCTTTGCTAAGAATCTCAGGAACTGTTGCCAGTCTTACGGTGGGCAGCCCAACACAATTGACTCTGGAGAACAATGCACAGGTGGCCGCGTTAATCCTGACTGCGAGCGCTGGAGGAACAGCGATTCAAGGCAGCGGAAGCGTAACCTCAATAGATAACAAAGCCGATGGAGTAACGATTGGCGGCTCGCCATTAAAGAAAGGAAACACTAGTAAAACAACACTGCCAGTAGCAACTTCAGCCTCAAGCAGTTCTGGTAATGGAGGTCCAATATCGACACCGACCTCTACACCTGAAGCAACAGCCACAGCAACTACTACACCAACCGAAACACCAACACCAACACCAACACCAACACCGACACCAACGGCAACGCCTACCGCCACACCAACCAATGATCCGTGGACGCTGGTTTGGGGAGATGAATTCAATGAAGGAACCATTGATCCTACGAAATGGACCTATGACCTTGGAGATGGTTCGCAATTTAACAATCCAGGTTGGGGCAACAACGAGAAGCAATGGTATACAAGTGATGAGAAGAACGCAAAGATACAGGATGGTAATCTAGTGATTACTGCGCGTAAAGAAGCAGTAAGTGGCAAGGAGTACACTTCTTCGCGACTTAAAACGAAAGGTCTGTTTAGTAAGAAATATGGGAAGTTTGAGATTCGGGCTAAAGCGCCTACCGGAAAAGGGTACTGGCCAGCGATCTGGATGCTGCCGGAGAACTACGAGTACGGAAATTGGGCTTCCTCTGGTGAGCTTGATATTATGGAGGGCTGGGGCAGCCGACCTAATACGGTAGCGGGCACCATCCATTACGGCGGCGAATGGCCTAACAATGTGTACTCTGGCAAAGAGTATGTATTCCCGGAAGGTTCTACGATTGAGCAATACCATACGTATTCTATTGAGTGGGAGCCGGGAGAAATTCGCTGGTATGTAGATGGCGAACTGTTTTTAACCAAAAATGACTGGTACAGCATCAGCAATGGGCAGCCTGCGAATAATGCTTATCCAGCACCGTTCAATCAGGAGTTCCACCTGCTGTTAAATCTAGCTGTTGGCGGCAACTTCGATGGTGATCCAACACCAGAAACCGTGTTTCCAAAATCGATGCAGGTTGATTATGTCAGAGTCTATGAACTGACAGGCCGTGAGTATCGTGAGCCGGTGCCAGTTACGCTGGATAAGGAACCTTACTTGGAAGGCTCAAAGCTAGCACTTCCTGACGGCAACCTTGTCTATAACAACAACTTCACGGAGCAGGTTCCGGGAGATAATGGAATGGGCATACCGAATACTTCACACTGGGTTTTGTTTAAAGAACCAGGAGCTGATGCTGCTGTCTCCACTGTACCGATTGGGGGACATAACTTCCTAAAGGTAAATATCAGTAATGCTGGAGGCAATGCGTATTCCGTTCAACCTCAAGCGATCGTATCCGTTGCTAAAGGTAGATTCTATAAGCTCAGCTTCGATACGAAAACAGATGTGTCACGTAATATTAGCGTTAAATTAACGGGGGGAGAATCACGTGGCTTTGCTGCTTATTCTCCGGCACTTAAGGCAGAGCTGACTTCTGAGATGTCCCATTACGAAACGATGTTTCAAATGAAGGACAACTCTGATATTGCAGCACGGATAGAGTTCAATATGGGAACTAACGCTTCACCAGTTTGGTTAGGTAATGTCCGTCTGGAAGAGGTAGATAGTATTCCTTTTGATCATGATGGAATAAAAACACCGCTCGGTAGCGGTAATCATCTGTACAATGGCACTTTCGATCTTGGTGAGCCCAATCGGATGAGCTATTGGCACGTAGAAACAGCCAATGGTACAACGTCCACTGCCAATGTAGATGATACAGGAAAGCTGAATCTGCAGATTGGCGGCAGCGAAAGTGGCGAAGTTCGATTGCTTCAGAAGGGAATTCAGCTCATACAGGGCCAAGATTATGAGCTTACCTTTAATGCTGCAGTATCCTCTGCACGTACTGCTACAGTTCAGCTTCTTGGAAAAGACGGCAGCGTACATGCGCAGCAGTCAGTTAATTTAGCCCAAGGTGAACAAGAAATAAAAGCAGTCTTCACCAACCTTGCAGGTACAACGGATCATGAGGGACAATTTGTGTTACTTCTGAACGGTGCTACCGATACAGTCATCTTGGATAACTTCAAGTTGCTGCGCACGAGCTTTTATTATGATCCATCACTTGTCTACTACCCGCTTGTGAATGGTGAATTCAACGCTGAATTTCATGCCTGGGATCGGCTGTTGACGGAGCAGGGCGGACAGAGCACCGCTACTGCTACAGATGGAACAGCAAAGTTTAACATTACGAATACGGGTAGTCAGCCATATTCCGTGATGTTGTTTCAAAATAATTTGAAAGCTGCCAGTGGAATAGATTATGTGCTGGAGTTTGATGCCAGTTCAACCATAGCCCGAAAAATCGGAGTAAATGTTGAAAATGCATCTTATCAGGCTTCATTTACAAAAATTGTAGAGCTCACACCAGCAACGAATCATTACAAATACGAATTCCGTCAAGGCAGCAAGGACACATTGTCTCTTAAATTCCTGCTTGGGAAGGTTGAGGGGATTAGTATTCCTCAAAGCCATGATATTATCATCGATAATGTGAAATTTGAAATCAAAAATGCACCGGCTAAACCGCAGGAACTACTAAGCGATAGCAGCAATAACAGAGTTTCGCAGCCGATTGAGCTAACCTTCATAGACCATGAGGATTGGAGAAAGAAAATCGTTGCAGTGAAGGTTAATGGTATAACACTTGAAACTGAACAGTACACCATTGAGCCTGGAAAAATCACAATCGATGCAGCAGTATTTCCATCCGAGGGCAGCTATACAATCACTGTAGAAGCTGACCATTACGCAAATGCATCTGTACTTCAGACGATACTTGCTAACGATAACAATCTAGTCATAAATGGCTCGTTCGGCAATGGTAATACGGGGTGGTCTACATGGTCTGGAGAAGGTGGTGTTTCTGCGTTTGCTGTGAAGGATGGCGTGGCAGAAATCTTGATTACGTCAGCAGGATGGGAGGCGTGGCATACACAATTTTACCAAGAAGGTATCCCACTGGAAGGCGGAAAAACATATGAGGTGAGCTTTAAGGCGAAATCAACGGTTCCGCGGCAGATCATCCTAGAATACTCCAATACTTCTGCAGCTTCTGCTCAAGCTAAGTTTGATATTACTGCTGATTGGGTAACTTATGGCGCACAATTTACGGTGTCTAACAGCAATCCGCTGAAGCTGAATTATCTGATCGGCAAATCGCTGGGCGCTGATCCTACGGCTAACAGTACGCCACATACGATTTCTTTTGACGATATTGTGGTTCGGGAAGTACAAGGTGGTCCGCCAGTGACACCACCAAGCGGCACGCTGGATAATGGAACATTTGATTTGGATTCCAAAGGATGGAGCCAGTATTTTGATGGAACTGGATCTGCTGCTGTAAAAGATGGGGAATTTGCGATAGACCTGACAGGCACAGGGGAAGCTGCCTACAGCGCACAAGTGGATTACGAAAACCTGAAGCTTGTTCAGGGGAAGACGTACATCTTGAAGTTTAAGGCCCGTTCTACGGTAAACCGTAATATTCAGGTAGCTGTGGAGCATAAAGGCGGGGATTACACCAAATATATGGAAGCTGAGCTTGTAGCTCTGACCGAGAATATGAAAGAATTCAGTTACACATTTACCATGAACGGTGCGACAGACGCAGGGGCACATCTTGTTTTTTTACTAGGGCTTATTGATGGAAACAGTACGGAGACGAATAGTGAAATTAGTGCGGGCAGCACGATTTATTTGGATGATGTAAGTTTAATCGAAGGTTAAACGAAAAAACGGCAGTGTTTTCCTTTTTACAGGAGCACTGTCGTTTTTTTGGCTTGGAATTAAGATTCTTCTTTAGGGATAAATTCGAAGATCTTACCATTCTCAAAAGATTCTATTAATTTTAGCAACCAGCGGTAGTAATTAATGGATTCGGTAATCTTCTCTTCATCTGTATTTAAGAGCTGCATAAGTTTACTATCGTCACTATACTCTTTTTTCATATCGTTAATTTCCGCAAGTGATTTCGCTAGTGAGATCATATTTCCTTCGACGGCTTTTCTCCATTTAATAGAGAAGTAATCACTGAAGTTCTGATGCCAGTCAGGCACGGTGGTAAACAGGTCTTTGCGAGTCCCTCTCCCCCAAACTTTATCGATCATTTTCAGATCTAGGAGGGTACGGACTCCCGTACTCATGGACGTTTTGCTCATTCCCATTGTTTTGCTAAGCTCGTCCAGTGTCACTGGACCTTGATTGAAATACATATAACCGTATAAATGCCCAATTGATAAAGTGATGCCGTATAGGTCCATATTTTTACCGATAGAGTCTATCACGCGTTCACGGGCCTTACTAATCTTCTCTATTTGTTCGGGTGTTAACCCTTCTAAATCGTTCATGATGTCCCTCCTGAGGAATAGGTCGATAGACTGCTGCAACCTTATACAATGTATTGTAATCAAATCCCCCTCCATAAGTAAAGAAATCATGAAGAAAGGAATTTGGTGTAAAACAGAGTATTCTATATATAAAGTACGTAAAGTTAAAACTGTACACTAAATTTTATCCGTATATGGTGTTTGCATGAATTTTCAATAGTCCGGTACACTACTATAAGTGAACTAAACCCGGATATATCTTCGGGAGAAGGAGGACGGCATGGCTATTATAGAGGTGAAAAAGCTAACCAAAGTATTCGGTCATGATGCGGGAAAGGCGATTCCATTATTAGAGCAAGGGTGGTCGAAGGAAAAGATCGCTCAGGAATTAAAGTTGACAGTCGGAGTCAACAAAGCCGAATTCAGCATTGAAGAAGGAGAAATATTCGTCATTATGGGATTGTCCGGCAGTGGGAAGTCAACGTTGGTTCGTTTATTGAACCGTTTGATTGAACCTACAGGGGGACAAGTCCTTTTTAAAGGAAAAGACGTCGTAAAAATGAACCCGGAGGAGCTTCGGCAATTTCGGCGCAAGAACATCGGCATGGTGTTTCAGAAGTTCGCATTGTTTCCACACCGGACGGTATTGGAGAATGCGGAATACGGACTTGAGGTTCAGGGCGTAGATAAAAAGAAGAGAACTGAACGGGCCATGGAGGCATTGCATCTAGTGGGTCTAAAGGGCTGGGAGAACCATCGCCCGGATCAACTAAGCGGAGGGATGCAGCAGCGTGTGGGACTAGCAAGAGGACTTGCTAATGACCCTGATATCCTGCTCATGGACGAAGCCTTTAGTGCACTGGATCCGCTGATTCGTAAAGACATGCAGCAGGAGCTGCTGGAATTGCAGTCCAGAGTGAAGAAGACGATTGTGTTCATCACTCATGATCTAGACGAAGCCCTGCGGATTGGTGATCGGATTGCGCTGATGAAAGACGGCGTTATCGTGCAGATTGGTACACCGGAAGAGATTCTCATTCAACCTGCCAATAAATATGTAGAGCGGTTCGTGGAGGATGTGGACTTGTCCAAGGTGCTAACTGCAGCTCATGTGATGCGGCAACCAGAAACGGTTAGACCTGAGCGTGGACCTCGTGTAGCCCTTCAACTGATGCGCGATAGCGGCATATTCAGCCTGTATGTGGTAGACAAAGAAAACAAGCTCTTGGGTGTTATTACAGCTGAGGATGCAGCACAGGCACTGAAAGATAATAAATCTATCCTAGAGGTTACACGGCGGGAGATCCCTCGTGTATATCCAGAAACGCTGCTCAATGATTTCTTTGAACTAATATCTGAGACACATTTGCCTGTAGCCGTCGTAGATGAAGCGGATAAATTAAAGGGCATTGTGATTAAGGGAGCCGTTCTTTCCGCACTCGCGGGTAACGCGGTACCGGAAGGAGAAGGATCTTAATGGACATTCCAAAACTGCCTTTAGGAAAGGCACTCGAGTGGTTGGAAAACTGGCTAACTACGTATTGTGGCCCCTTGTTTGACTTTATCGCTACGATTATCGGTGGAATGGTTTCTGCAATTGAAGGTGCACTGACCTTCCTGCCTGCATTAGTGCTTATCGTACTTATTGCAGCCTTGTCTTATTGGATTGGGAAATGGCGCATGGCTTTATTTGCGGTCATCGGACTGCTCTTAATCGATAATCTCGGATTATGGGGACCTTCGATGCAATCTTTAGCCCTTGTTCTAACCGCCTCGATATTGGCTGTAGTAATCGGCGTACCGATTGGTATCTTGTGTGCGCAGAGAAATGCGGTTAGAAATACTGTTACGCCTATTTTGGACTTTATGCAGACGATGCCGGCATTTGTGTATTTATTGCCAGCGGTATCTTTTTTCTCACTTGGGGTAGTTCCAGGTGTAATTGCATCGATCATCTTTGCGATTCCGCCGACAATTCGTTTGACCAATCTCGGTATTCGCCAAGTTTCAGAGGAGCTAGTGGAAGCAGCTGATGCTTTCGGTTCAACACCTACTCAGAAACTGGTTAAATTGCAGCTGCCGATCGCGCTGCCAACGATTATGGCAGGCGTCAATCAGACGATTATGTTGTCACTATCGATGGTTGTCATCTCATCTATGATTGGTGCGCAAGGTGTAGGTGCCTATGTATACCGTGCGGTATCGCAGGCTAAGACAGGAGATGGCTTCGAGGCGGGGATTGCTATCGTTATTATAGCTATTCTACTCGACCGTTTAACGCAGAACGCACTAAAACCAAAAAAGAGATAGGGGTTTTAAAGAGATATGAAGAAAAAAAATATAGGTTTATTCTTGTTAGTGATTATGATGATTACTGTTATTGCTGGATGTTCATCCTCAAGTAACGAAAAGGTAAAATTGGCTTATGTGGCATGGGATTCCGAAATTGCGAGTACTTATGTTGTTAAAGAAGTACTTGAAACTAAGCTTGGAGCTACCGTTGAAATGCTGCAGGTAGATGCTGGCCCAATGTGGGCAGGGGTTGCTGATGGTAGTGCGGATGCTATGGTCGCAGCTTGGCTACCAAGCACGCATGCAGCTTATTTAGAGAAGTATGGTTCGAAAATCGAAGATTTAGGTGCTAATTTGAACGGAACTAAAGTTGGTTTAGCAGTTCCAGCGTACATGGATATTAATTCTATTGAAGACTTGAAGAACAGTGACCTGGCAGGTAAACTGAGCAATCGAATTATCGGAATTGAGCCAGGTGCTGGTATTATGACGACGACTGAAAAGGCTATTGCGGAGTATGGTCTTAGTGATTACACGCTTCTAGAAAGCTCATCGGCAGCGATGGCTCAGGAGCTGCAAAAAGCCTATGACAACAACGAGCCTATCGTTGTAACGGGTTGGACACCACACTGGATGTTCGCCAATATGGACCTGAAATATCTGGAAGATCCAAAAGGTGTATATGGTGCGGATGAGCAAATCCATACGATGGTTCGCCAAGGTCTGAAAGAAGACATGCCGAATGTCTATAAGTTCTTGGATCAATTCGAATGGACGGCAGAAGATATGGCGAAAGTAATGGTTGAGGTTCAAGGTGGGAAATCACCAGAAGAAGCTGCTAAGACTTGGGTAGAAAATAACCCTGATAAAGTAAATGCATGGATTCAAGGTGTAGAATTGTAAGTAGATAGAATTCTGTGGTATGATGTGAAGAATCAATGGATTACAAAAGTGTAACTTGTACGCTAACCACTGTTCTTTACAAATGCACTTCATAAGCAAACTCATTCAATAAAACACCCCGGAAGGGGTGTTTTTCTTGGGAATATAAGCAAAGTAATTAGAGTAATATAGGTACTTTTCTTATATTTTTAATGCTTACACTTATGCTTTAGCGAAGTAAATCAGGAGGCAGCTGCTGCAAGGAGTCAAGAGAGGAGACTGCTTCATGACAGAGACCATAAATACCTGGATAGATTGGCTGCTGCAAACGCTTGGCCTTAGTGGACCCTCTATTTTATTTGTGACGATTCCATTGGCACTTTTGCAGAGTATATTAGGATTTTTTCCGTTTGTAATTTTGATTGTCCTCCATGTGTCTGTCTTTAACGTTGTTGGAGGTATGCTAATTAGTTGGCTGGCTTGTAATCTGGGTGGAATACTGATGTACTTCCTCATTCGGCGATACCTGTACAATTGGTTTGATCGAAAATGGAGGTCCAAGCTGAAAAGGTATGACAAATGGCAGCGGTACTTGGATCGATATGGAATCTGGACTTTGGTGCTTCTACGTACGATTCCAATTATTCCGAACAATGTAATCAATTTTATGTCCGCAGTTTCACCGATTAAAGCATCATCTTTTATTTGGGGAACAGTGCTTGGGAATATGTCTTACATTTGGCTATTCGGTACAATCGGATCAAGCTTGATTGTCCCTAAGGAAGAATGGGATGGTTATCTTACTTGGTATGCCGTGTTTATCGCTATTCTAATCGGTATCTTTATACGGCGGCACTGGGACCATTTGCAGGAAGATAAACGGAGTAGAATGCACTAAATATATATTTTTAATTGATCTTCTAATGAATGAAGAACGTTTCTTTGGCATTATCCGCCGGAGGGAACGTTCTTCTTTTTTGCCTTCTGTCCGAATACCTTAAACTAAGTGGAGGTGGCTTGACCTCTACGTAAGGTGGGAGGGACTATCGCAATGGGGAGATTAAAAAAATGGGGGAACCGAGGGCTAAGATTACCTGATCTAGGTCAACTTCGGCTGCCAAAAATAAATGGGGGCGGGACGCCGAGGTTCTCTGGAAGAAGCTCCGCGTTCAAGTCAAAACCTAGTAGGGCAGCGGCTAGACCACAAAGTGCACGGTTTGAAGCTAAGCGAAGCAGAAGTCATATGAGAGCGTCCAGTAGGGCAGAGAGAAAGATGACCGTTTCCGGTGGAAACACGCGTAAGCCAAGAAGCCGGCGCAAATTTTGGTTGATTGCATCCTTAGTATTGATTGTGCTTGTGTTACAGGCACTGCGATATGTGGAGCTGCACTTGAAGCCGCCTATCTTGCATTTAGCACAAATTCGTGTGAAGCAAATCGCAACTGAGTCGATAAATAAAGCGATTACTTCACAAGTTGCGAACGGAGGAAATGCGGAGGAACTGATTGATTGGAAGACCGATAAGAACGGGAAAATATCAGGCTTTATGCTGAACTATGCGGAGCATATGCGTATTACTTCGCAAGCAGCAGAGGTCATCCAGACTACACTGCAGGATTTGCATAATCAGACAGAATATATTCCACTTGGTCAGGCATTAGGTAGTCCCCTCATCGCCTCTTATGGACCTGATATCCCGATCAAGATTGAACCGCAAGGTGCTGTTAAGGTGGAACTCAGCACTCGCCAGCAAAATGCCGGAATCAATATGATTTTAGTTGAGGTCTATATCCATATCGTTACGGAGGTAGCGGTCGTTGTTCCTTTTGACATGGAACCCCAAGTAGTGGATACGGAAATTCCTGTGTCTTATTTGATGGTCGTCGGAGACGTGCCTATGTATTACTACGATAATCAAGGCCAGCCTGTCGGAGCTAATGGCAGCAGTGCTCCGGGAATTGCTATTCCTGCACCATCTGTAAGTAGCGATAATAATGGAGTATCCGATCAGAGCAAGGAAAGCACTGGAAATAGCCAAAAGGATAGCAATCCATCGCCAGCTGCATCCAATTCTTCGAATACAGGCACAGATCATACAGAAGAAGGCGACAAAGGTGTAAATGGAGGAAATTAAGGGATATCGTGCTCCACCGCTCATAGACTATAGGTAGAGTAGCTTTAAATAAATGGAGCGTGAGTCCTGATGTCATATGAATCGCTGAATGTGGAACGCTTGGCAGGGAGATATAGTTCCCTTGAACGTGCGGGACTACTCCCCTTGCCTAGTAATGATGGGATTTCTATTGTAGTTGAGCTTAGCCGTATGGAATGTGCAACGGTCTGTTTACCCTTGCTGCTGCTCCACTCGGGAGCGACTGTGCGCATTATTGCTGTTTCAATGACGCCCAATTTCCCCATCGAGGTATTAGCAAGACAGTTCTCGCCGGAGGAGCCAGTGCTCTTCTTACCCTATGAGAAGGAAGAGTATATGCCCAACCTAGCCCTGGCCCATATCGAGACCACCTTTGCTGTTCTGCTTGAAGATTCGATTATGGTATCGCCTGGCTGGTTAAGCGAGTTAATGTGGGTTTCCTTTGATGATGCTTCCGTTCGAGTCGTGGCCCCACGTTCTTCTACCGAGAGAGGGGAAGGGAAGAAACGACTTCACTTTGGCACTCATCATGAATTAGCTGACCATGTAAGCTATAGCCTTGGGCGGTACCAAGGTGAATGGCGCGAGGTGGAAGTGCTAACCGGATCTTGTCTTCTATTTACTAAGGAATTGATTCAGCGAATTGGCGGTTTTGACGCTTCGCTTCAAGCACGGTATCTCATGATTGCTGACTGGTGTCTCCGAGCGCGGCAGATTGGAGCGAAGCTGGCACTGAGTGAAGCTGTGTATGTTCATGCTATTCAGTCTCTCGATAGATACCTTAGAACGAAAGAGGAATCCAAACAGACGAATGGCTGGCAGACATACTGCAAGAAATGGGCATTTGAAAGCGGGATAGGGAATGAAGAAATCTTAGTGCCGGCTACTGAAACCTTAAACTTTCCGCATCCGGTTATACCGTTGGGCAGGATGCCTTTAGTCTCACCCTTGGTGACGGCCATAGTGTATTTTGATGAAGCTAAGGATTGCGATGAGCTGACTCAGCAATGGATAGCTGTACAGGAGCAGCAGAGCTACAAGCATGTTCGCTGGATTTGGATCAGAGATACTTCGGTGGACGCTACTCCTGAATTTACGGTTAGCGAACATGATGTAGTGATTACAGTTCGTGGTGAGGATGCATGGCTACGGGCGTTAAAGAACGCATCTGCATTATATGAGAGTGAGATCATCTTGTATTTGTCCACTTCCATCCTATATGAGAAACGTTATATTGAACGAGTGATGAAGGCTATAACTCAAGGCTCGGCAGATCTGATCGTCAGTTTATCCACCGAAATGGAGGAAGCGGGGGTTCATTTGCTTGCAGGGGGAGATTCAGCGGTCACTTTACCTCTTGAACGTGTTGCTTATAAAGGAGGGATTGTGCCTGGGATGATTAGCAATAGGAAGTCTACTTCCCGTCAATTGCTGCTTCACCCTAAAGCCTCTCTGGTAATAGGGTATATTGGGGATTTGTCCGATTCCAAGGAGGCACACCCATGAAATATCTAATTCTAAGCGGAGGTTCTTGGGAGGACTACGAATATAAAAGATTGCTAGAGCTTCTTCCCGACCGGGAAGAGGTCTGCTTTGCTGGACGAATGACCCGTGAACAGCAGACTAACACTCAGATTAGGGCCGTTGCGGCTGTAGATATTTATTCTCTGAACGTGAAGCAATACACGGTTCTTGTCTCTTCTCCCTATTGGCTCTCAGAGGTTCTCTCCTTGCAGGCAACCTATGTAGTGGCTCTGCTAGAACGCTGTCAGGAAGAAGAAAAAAAGTGGTTATGGGATAAATACAGTGGCTTGCTTGGCGCAAAAGCTGACCTTGTAGCCACCCGATCCGAAAGGATTTATCTAGAGCAGAGCTTACGCAGGGAAGGTGTGATCTATCTCGGCGGGGATCAGCAGGAATCCTATGGAATCACCTTTCAGGGAGATCGGCTACATTTTCTTACGGATTATGAGGTGCTATGGAGGAAGGCGATAGTGAACTTGTGGCAGGATCCAACTATATCCTCTGATTGGGTTAGTATCCAGCTTGAGTTGCGGGCGGATTATTATATTTCCATGTGCGCTAAGCTGCCCAGCCAACCTGTTGTACATTATTTGGCAGCTTCCTATCTGTACTTGTTGGGCGATCCCGCAGCAAACCGTTATCTGGCGCAATCCTTTGAGCTGATGGTCCTGTATGAATATTTAGATTGTCTTCATTCACATTTTCGCTTTTTTTCGGCTATAGAGGTCAAGACAGGGGAATTGGAAACGGCTGTTCAACAGTACACGATTACGGCATTAACAACTGAAGAGAAGCTGGAGGCGGAAAGACTGCAGGGCTGGCTTCACTCTGGGCAGTACGAACTTGTTCGAGCTGAGCTGTTCCGTTTGAATGAGGATGAGGCTGCGGGAATACGGATTCTAAGCTCGCTCACTACCTCAGAAGCAAAGCGGCTGCTGATTCAGAATTATATTCGGACCTTCCAATGGGAGAAGGCGCTGGAGCTTCAGCATGAACTGGATGGAAGCGTGGATGGGGTTATAGAAGGCACAATACATTTGCTACATGGCAGACGACATGAGGCTATTCGCAGCTTCTTGAATGCGGCAGGGCAAGATAATCAGGCGTGGCCGCTTTTATCAGAGATGGCGGATCTAGAAGAGGCTATAAGACGATTGAGAAGGAGAGTGGAGGGATGAGTACTCATAGATGGCCTCTCCGCAAAACAGCAGGTAACCGCTTGACCGCTATGATGCAGGTTCGAAATGAAGCTGGTAGGTATCTGGAGCAGGTGCTTGAAGAACTAAGTGAGTTCGTGGATGATATTGTGATTGTAGATGATGGAAGTACGGATCATACGGCACAGTTATGTCGTTCCTTTGCCAAGGTTACGAAGCTTGTGACACTGGAGACCTCCTTGTTTAATCGTGAGTGGGAGCTAAGGCAGACGTTATGGAATTTGGCGGTGTCAACGAATCCGGATTGGCTTCTCTCAGTGGACGCTGATGAGTTCTATGAAGAGGCAGCCAAACGGGAGATGAGACGGCTGATTGATCAGGATGTGTATGACTGGGTATCCTTCCGGTTATTTGATTTCTGGGGTGGCACCACCCATTATCGTGAAGATGAACATTGGAATATCCATACGAAGCATACTCGTACACTGGTTCGATACTTGCCGAATTTTCATTATTTTTTTCCGAAAATGGATCATCATGTTCCTAGGCTCCCGCTTTCCTACTCTGTATTGCCGGGCTTTCTTGCCGAGCTGCGAGTGAAGCATTATGGATGGGCAGTTTCACCCGAAGAGCTTCGACGTAAATACTCGCGTTATCTGGAGCTTGATCCAGAGGGACGTTGGGGGAGTCTGGAGCAGTACCAGTCGATTCTAGATGTGCAGCCCCATTTGGTCGAATGGAAGGAAGAGCTCTGAAATCCGAATCTGCCAGTCGGCTAGGTCTGACTGGCAGATCTAACGAGCAACCCCCATGAAATATGACCTGAGGATATCCCATAGGGATAAGCTTTTGCAGCGAGCATAAGCTTGTAGTATGAGAGACCCACTGCAGCGGTTGTTCCCCCGATCCTGTGCAAAGCTTTTTCATCTGATAGATCAATCTTTGGAATTTCCCCACAAGAGCAAGCTATTGCCACATATAATAGCCATTCGGCGCAGTCCGTTGAGGCATTATAATGAAGGTTTTGACTGAGATAGATGGAGCACCACTGTTTCTTTACAGGTATAGGAGCCTCAAGCAATCCAAAGAGTAAGGGCTGCGGCAGCTTGCACCATTGGAAGGAAGAACTCTTTGATTGTCGATAGAGCGTTAATACATGATCCCAAGCACCGACCTGAAGCAGCAATTGTGTAGCGTAGCTCAGATCAGAAAGAGCAGGCTTAATGTCAGAACGACCTGTTAAAATATGATGAATCGCTAACATTCCCGGTCTGTATGGCAATAAGGAAATAAGCCACTGCATGGCTGATTCTATATCTTCAGCACGGCAGGATAACGCCCAGAGATAGCCAAGTATAGATGAACGTTCGGAAAGAAAAGATGGATCATGAAGCAGCAGTTCAAGCGATGCGAGGGTGTTATGCCCCACTTGCTGCTGTGTACAGGGAAGAAAAGTCTGCACAATGGTCTGAACGGCCGGCGGTAATTGTGGAGCAGTAGAGAGAGTGGTCAGCCATTCAATGTCACGAGCATTGAGCGCTGCAGGCACAAGATAGCTTAAGGTAACCGGTGAGAGCGCGTGAATATGGCAGCGGGTCAATGATATCAGACTTAACCTCTCTCCAGAAAGCAGGCTTAGCGGGACAAGCTGTTTCCACGCATCCGTATAATCTGTTTTGAATTGTATAGCCGCCTCGTAATGTTTTTGCGCGTTTGGATACAGAAATAAATTCTCACACACTCTGCCCGCCAGTAGTTCTGTTCGATACGTTCCGCTTCCCGAGGAAGAAGGATATTGCTGTGCCGTATCCCCGCTCATCAGAGCTTGCTGTAGGAAGTGTCTAGCTTTACCAAGCTTTCTTTGTTCGAGCAACAAAGCAGCATACCCCTCTAATAAATCAGTGAAATCGGGAAACAATAAGCTCCCCGCATGAAAGACTTCCTCGGATTCCTGCTGTCGACCACATCGTTGTAAGGCGTAGGCAGTCTTAAGATAAATATCGGAGGTATACCCGGATTGGGTTGGAACCTCATTAAGCAATGGGAGAAGTACATCTGCCGCTGCATGATATTGTTCCTGTTGATAATACTCCACCCCAAGTGCATAACGAAGGATTGGCTGACTTGGTTGAAGCTGCAGCCCACTATTGATGAGAGCTAAATTGCGCTGGTATTTATTTTTGCGTTGCAATTCATCCTCTAAATAACCGTAGTGATTAATACGCAATTCAGCGTAAGCGATCTCCCCCTCAGGAAGCTCCCAAATGCTGCTGGCCGTCTCCTCATGAATGATTCCACGAAAGATGATTCTTTTATCGTTTCTGAACAGGCGACAGACATGATCGGTAACAAAATCCGCTTCAGGGGCATCACCGATATAGTGGATAATGGGCAGCCAATATCCGTGAATATGCGCTGCGCCCAGCAGATCCTGGACCTGATCCTTCCTCCAATGGTCTACAGCCTCATCGGCATCAAGTACCAGAATCCAGGGGGAAGTTGCATGCTTCAGACTTTGGTTTCGTGCTTTCGAGAAATCATTCTCCCAAGGCATATCGATGATCTTTGCACCAAACTTAAGCGCTATATCTTTGCTATTATCCTCAGACCCGGTATCCACAATGATGATTTCTGATACGATTCCTTGCACAGAGGACAGGCATTTCTCCAGGTGGTTCGCCTCATTCTTAACAATCATACAAAGTGTGATATCGGGTGTGGTCATGGGAAACGTCCCTCCTATTCTGAAACTTTGGAAAGCGGAAGTGCGAGGCGTGCTCTTTTGACCGCTGGAGAATAGGTAGCTGAAGAGGATAATGAAGCAAGCAGACGATCCGCTAACAAAATCTGTGAACGACCCTGTTGAGAAGCTTGATTAAATGCGGCTTCTATAGGGAGGGGCTGCTTCGTGGCATTTATCAGCTGTGAAGCTGCTTCACTACATCCCTCACTCTGTAATAATTCTAGGAGAATTCTTTTCTTAGTCACTGTGTAGTCTGGTAGATGAGCGTGGAACCAACCGTAAATCTCACTTTCGCGACCTGCACATTTCAGGGCTCGCAGTAGCCGAGTAATGACGGGAATCGGCTCGGGATGAAGCTGTGCGGTTTTGGTGTAGCAAGCAATGGCTTCGGTCTCATCACCCATCTCCTCACATAATTGACCCAGCATATAATACGTTAAAAATGAACCAAACCCAGCCTCAGTATGGTAGCCGGGAGGAGCAGCTCCGATGACCAGCGCTTGTAGCAACGCTACTTTGGCTTCTGCAAAGGCACCTAATTGTAAGAGTAGAGCCCCTTTGATATGAGCTAAGTCTGGGTAATCTGGATGGGAGCTAATCCCACGGTCACAAGCTGCAAGCGCCCCAGGGAAATCTTTTAATTCTGCAAGAGAGCGAATTTCATATTTGTGCAGCAGGTGGATATAACTTGTATCAGGAGGAGCTTCTTCTAGTGATTGCTGGATATGCTTTAGCGCAGGTTGATACTCCCCCAGACGCATATACTCAACAGCCATATTAAAATGATGGAAAGGATCTTTGGGATTTAGCCTTAGCTGTTCTTTGAGCAGCTCGACATTTCGTTTGATTTTATCCTTCTTGACCACTACCCCCTCTGCGTAACCATAATGATGGATGACTATAGTGGTCAAATGCATCGGTGCCTGGGGTGTAGCTGTTATGATGGCCTCGGCGATCTGTTCGTGGATGATACCGCTAAACCGGTAATTAGGGTGATTACGGAACATCCGGATAATCGGATTGACGGTAATCGTCTGTGAAGCGGGGGTTTGCCCTTTATGATTATGAATACGTAGGAAAAACGCCTCGTACTCCATATGCTCAGCACACAGCAGTAATTCTCCTTTGCTCTCCTCACTCAATTCCTCATCTCCATCTAGAACGAGAATCCATTGTCCGTGGGCCTGCTGGAGACCTGCGTTACGGGCAGCTGCAAAGTCGCCGCTCCAAGCGTGGTGTATGACTTTAGCTCCGAAGCTAAGGGCAATTTGAACCGAAGAGTCGGTGGATCCAGTATCGACTACAATAATCTCATCGACGACTCCGCGTACGCTTTTTAAACATTGGTTCAAGCTATCTCCTTCGTTCTTAACGATCATGCATAAGGAAATTAGTGGATTTTTTCTTGAACGGTTCATATGGATGACCTCCCTTCGCTCTGACGGAAGCTCCACTGTGTGTGCCATGGGGTACGATTCAGCAAGGAAATGGATTTACGAATAGCTCTGATATCCTCCTGTAATGGGCCATGAACATGGGCATCAATTAAGCTTTTTAGAGCATCTTCCATACTCATCTTCGCTTGCTGAAGGTAACAGAGGGATAAGCCGATCCTTGCGGATTCATGCTCAGGCTCTTGTTCTAGCGCTTGTTGAAACCATTCACTGGCTTCAGAATAATGCCCCTTGTCAAAGATCATCTCACCAATATAAAAAAGCACGCTTGCATCGGTGGTCTTATCGCGTACAAGTACAATAAATTGCTCTCCTGCGGCCTCCCAGTTCCCCTCTTTATATAATGCTGTGGCAAATTCAGAGCGATAGGCAGGGAACAAGTCCACTAAAGTATGACTAAGTCTGAGCTGTTGCAGCTTTACGGATTGCCCGATGAGGTCTGAAAGGAATGAGGAATATAAGTGATCTACCTCTATTTCTACCGGACATACCTCTTGCTGGCGTTGGCATCGCTCAATATACTCCAGTCCAGAACGAAGTTCATGTGATGCATGACTGAGTAGGTCGTTTTTGAATTCCCCATATCGCTCCCATTGGCAAATGGCCCAAAGGGTACATAACTGCTTTTTATGCTCCAAACCTAGGTTATCTTGGTAAGCTAGTGAAGTCAGCTGTTCTATAGCTATACATGCGTCTTCCAGCTTGCCGGTGATGATGAGTGAAGAGATGATCCCATTTGCAGTATCCAATTCCAATGGAAAAACGTCTCGGGATAAGGTGGTAATGGTCTCATAAGCATTTATCTCAAATAAAGTATCCATGATCGCGGATCTACTGGCTGAAGTTGTTGGCGGAACGAGCTGGATCAGTAAAGTGGCAATTTCCGCATCGGGTACAGCTAGGCGTTGAAAAGCAGCAGCTATCCCCTGTAAGGCGGGCGTATATAAAGAATGGTGTTGAAGTGCACGATGAAAAAACCTCGCAGCATCCTCCTGCAGTCCAAGCCGCTGTGAAATAAAACCCATACGATATAGGGGGCGAAAGGTGCTCATTCCTTGCTCGCATACATATTTTCCGCTAAATACCTCATGTTCAGGAATGGATTCTGCATGTTGATATGCTAATAGTGCTCGTTCCAAAAGCCCCTGGCTCTCCAAAGATTGCCCTAATAAAAAATGTAGATCAGGGTAGTCGCCATAACGCTCCAGTTCAATCATCAGCAAGGGGTCAATCGCATTCGTTTTTCCTTGAGAAAGATATATTTTACAGAGATCCCTAATCATCGTAGGACGATAGGAGGTTTCGAGTGCTACATGCTGGAGGGCTTGACGAAGTAACGTCTCAGCTTCCTGAAGACGACCGTCCTGGCAGCAGTTTACTGCTAAATTATAGGAGTGGAAAGGATCATCCGGATGTTCGGTTAAAGCGAGGCGCAGCAGGTACCTATTTCTGTTGATTTTATCTTTTCGTGTCATGATTTCAGGTAAATATCCAAAGTGAATAATCTCAAGTTGACTGTGTTCAATCGCTGAGGGGTTATGTTTGCTAAGGATTGATGTGTCAATTCCCTCATGAATTCTTCCGCTATATTGATAACCCTGTCCATTTCGGAATAAGCGAACTGCGCTGTGCTTTACCTTATCTTCAGGTCGAATGCCTACCCAATTATCAATGTTTACTGTAAAAGCCTGAGCTTGTGTGTTCTGCAGAAGGCTGCGGAGTTCTGTAAGTGGGGTTTGCAGGCACTCATCGGCATCGAGAACAAGAATCCAATTCGTTGAGGCATGAATGAGCCCTTCATTACGAGCGGCAGCGAAATCGTTTGTCCATTCCCGTTGGAAGACTCTAGCCCCGTGCGCTTCGGCAATAGCTATGGATTCGTCGGTAGAACCCGTATCTATTATCACAATTTCGTCAGCACCAGCTACGCTTGCAAGACAGTGGGGCAGGAGATCAGCTTCATCTTTTACGATGAGGTGGACGCCAAGCGTAATATTGTTCACGGTTGTTCCTCCTTGGAAGGCATTTACAAAAGAAAAAGCACATGGATATCCATGTACTCTTTCTTGTTACAGCATATGATAGTCATCTGGATTACGTGCCCTGAGCATTGAAGCTTACATTGATCGTGGATGCAGAGCCTGAATTCGCTGATTGATAGGATAGGCGGGTATATTTTAGGAATCTGGCTGGCACTATGACATCGATAGAGCCTGCTGCTAATGGATTATCTCCTGTAGTATCGACGAAATAGTTCGTTCCATCAGCACTGATTTCTACACGTGTGTTGACTGGATTTGCCCCAGTATTATTAATGAAGAAGGAATACGTTCCCAGTACGCTCGTAGTAACGGCAGGTAGAGGTGTATAGGTATTAGCAGTCGCAATGCCTGTAGTCGTCTGTTCAATAAAGCTGCGTTGGGAAATAGAGGTCACACTACTTAGTGTACCAGCAGTAATCGTAGCTCCGAGCACGCTGGTGATAGTTCCGTTAAGGATGTTAGTGACTGTACCTGCGGAAGACAGAGTACCCGCTGTGATAGTGGCTCCGAGTACGCTGGTGATGGTACCGTTGAGAATGTTGGTAACCGTGCCTGCGGAGGACAAAGTACCGGCAGTAATCGTAGCTCCGAGTACGCTGGTGATAGTTCCGTTGAGAATATTAGTAACCGTGCCTGCGGAGGACAAAGTACCGGCAGTAATCGTAGCTCCGAGTACGCTGGTGATAGTTCCGTTGAGAATATTAGTAACCGTGCCTGCGGAAGAAAGGGTACCCGCTGTGATAGTGGCTCCGAGTACGCTGGTGATGGTACCGTTGAGAATGTTGGTAACCGTACCTGCAGAGGATAGAGTACCCGCTGTGATGGTGGCTCCGAGTACGCTGGTGATGGTACCGTTAAGAATATTGGTTACTGTACCAGCGGAAGATAGAGTACCGGCTGTGATGGTGGCTCCGAGTACGCTGGTGATGGTACCTGCTGTGATCGTAGCACCAAGCACGCTAGTAATAGTCCCGTTAAGGATGTTAGTAACTGTTCCTGCGGAGGACAAAGTACCCGCAGTAATTGTAGCGCCGAGCACGCTAGTAATAGTCCCGTTAAGGATGTTAGTAACTGTTCCTGCGGAGGACAAAGTACCTGCAGTAATTGTAGCGCCGAGCACGCTAGTAATAGTCCCGTTAAGGATGTTAGTAACTGTTCCTGCGGAGGACAAAGTACCCGCAGTAATTGTAGCGCCGAGCACGCTAGTAATAGTCCCGTTAAGGATATTGGTAACTGTTCCTGCGGAGGACAAAGTACCCGCAGTAATTGTAGCGCCAAGCACGCTAGTAATAGTCCCGTTAAGGATGTTGGTAACTGTTCCTGCGGAGGACAAAGTACCCGCGGTGATGGTAGCGCCAAGCACGCTGGAAATCGTACCATTTAGGATAATTGTTGTTAGATTTCCGCTTGGATCTGTAGTGAGCGGATGATCAATCAGCGAGGCATCCCGGCCGAATATAAGCGTTCGTAGATTATCAGGATTCGCTTGAAAAGAGCTATAGTTAGGCAAAGTTCCTCGTCCCTTCCTTATAAAATGATCAAGATATACCTAAAGACTGGGCTTGGACGTATACACAATCTTAAACCCATTGAAATAGTGAAGAGGCGAAGATTCGAGTCCACTTTAGGAATTGACTCAGCACTAGCACTCTCATTTCTATTGAGACAACAATCTCTTCTAAATCTACAAAACAATCAAAACTATTCGGGCGGATCTCCAGACCGTTATGGATTTCATCGACCTGCGGGGTCTCTGGAACTCTATCCATGAAAAGGCCCAAACCGTCGTTTGAGCCCAAATAAACCGCAGTCCAATAAGCCAAACCGATAGGGACAATCCTTAGCCATTCGAATGGTGTGATATTAATATATGGTGGGAAATAGGGGGTGATTGGGCTGGGAAAGCAAAAATACGCACATTCCCACAACCTGTTACTGAGAGCGGCATAAAATGAGAATAAGCTTAAGTACGGGGAGGATATCTCATGCCGAACGACTCAGTATTCAATCAGAGTAGCCAGCCACTTTTTACAGAACAAGTCAATACGTATGTTGCACCTGGTATAGATTCAGCTCCTGAGGGGGGAGCAGCAAAGGCGGGGCTATTGTTTGGAATCCCATTTACTTCTACGGTAACGACTGCTGCACCGCTGGTAATTCAGATTAGTAATCCGGGAGGCAGCGGACGCACCCTGTATGTGTCCCGTGTTACAGCCAGCACAGCGACAGCGGCAGTTACCTTAACACTACTTCGGAACGCTACGGTCACCGGAACTACCGTTACACCGATTAATTATAATTTTGGTAGTGCGTTAACTAGTGTTATGACGGCTAGAACCTCAACTACCGCCCCTACTGGAAGCCCAGCCACTTTAGTATCTCTATTGCTAGCGGCCGGTCCGGTCATTGTGGATTTTACGGGACAAATTGTTGTTCCTCCCGGAAGTTCCATCACTACCTCTATAACGATTTCATCGGGGACTTCAGCGGCGACAACGTCAATCAGCTGGTGGGAATATTAGAGACAGGAGGGGATAAATATGCCTAATCAATTTGTATTTAACGACAACGATCAACCTGTTTTTGTAGATATGGTGAATACCTTCCAATCTCCAGATATTAGCGCACCACCGGAAATAAGCGCTTCGCAAGCTGCAGTCTTATATTCAACTAACACTTCTGCATCTAGTTTGGTCGTGCTTAGTCTTATTTCCGCAATCGCTTCTATTCGGATTAGTAATGCTGCTGGCAGTGGAAAAACGGTTTATATCTCACGTATAAGCGGCAGTATCGGCGGTTCTTCTCTGTTATCGGCAATGTCGGGTAGCTTTACAATTGTAAAAGGAGGGACGGTAACTTCACCTACAACCTTAACGCCAACGAATAATAATTTAGGAAGCTCGGCTACGAGTGCGATGACCGTTCAATCCTCCACAGCAGCCATTAGCGGGGGGACGACGCTTTACAATTATCAATTGGCACCGGGAGCATTCACACAGAACTTTACGGGCAGCATCATTGTCCCGCCCGGGACGGCTATTTGTGCTAACGTCACTTCATCTAGCTCCGCCGTAGGTTTAACGATTACCTCAGCGCTGGGTCTTCTTTGGTGGGAACAATAGAGTTCTTGCTAAGAACCATTAACAGAGCTGAACCTTGACACCACTTGGGTTGAGGTTTTACATAAAAGGATGGAATGTATAGAAAATAAAGGGGATTGGCATTATACAATAAAGCTGCAAGTCAGATGGAATTGTGAAAAGAGGGACAATTATGGAAAGTTGTTTATTTATTCATGGCTTTACCGGAGGTGAGCATGAAATCTCTCCCTTGTCCCAGTTTATGGAGCAGCATAATTACCGTTCCAGAACGTTTACCCTGAAAGGGCATGGGGGGAGCAGGAATGATTTACTGCATTCGGATCGACATGATTGGCAGCAGAGTGCTGAAGATGAATTGACAGAGCTGTTAAAGACGAATGAAGGCGTTCATCTGATCGGCTTTTCAACCGGTGCTCTTATTGCTTCACATCTTTCTGTACGGTATAAACCCTGGATCAAATCTCTTACTTTATTGTCCACCCCTGTATTTCCGCTAAATCCCGTGGAGATCCTTAAGACTCTTGCGAGCTTTTCCATGCTAAAAACGTATATTAACAAATTCACTTCAACGCCCCCAAAGGCTACGAGAGAGTTCCAACGACTGGTCCGGGAGAGCTTTTCAATCTATCCGCATATTGAGACTCCAACCCTGATCGTGCAGGGTAAACGAGATCATCTGGTGAAGACTAGGAGCGCTGACTACCTGCAGCATACAATCCCTACGACTCAAAAACAGGTACTTCTGGTGGATAACAGTGGCCATATGGTTTGTCATTGTGAAGATAAGGACCGGATCATGAATGAAGTATTGCATTTTATTCAGAGTGTAGGAAGCTGAGGATGAAATTTAAATAATTAACCCTAAAGAGCCCCAATTAAGGAGGCTCTTTTTCTTATGAAGTTTATTTTTTTATAGCTTGACAACGCATTCATAATCATGGTAATTTTTAGTGGGGAAACCGGTTTCCTTAAAATTATTTGTTTTTTGTGTTAAAGACGTTAAAAACATTAAAGACATCACTGGGCGGGCTTGGTTTTTAATCAAGGAAGTAGGTTTTAGATTGTTATGAATACGCTTTAATAAGAGAGGGAGATGCACGCAATGAAACGTAGGCTATGGTATGTACCCGTTCTAATTACATCTATTCTTCTTTCTACCGTGATTAATTTGTTTGTCTTAACACCGCAAAAGGCTGAAGCGGCCAGCATCGGCACGATTAATGAGAACGACACAATTTATCAGATTATGGTTGACCGATTTAATGATGGAGACACTTCCAACAATGCTACTGGTGCGGCAATTCGCTATGGAGAAAACTCTGAGGAAGATTTCCGTTATATGAAAGGCGGAGACTGGCAGGGGATTATCGACAAGCTATCATATATTAAAAATATGGGCTATACCGCGATTTGGATTTCCCCAGTGGCTGAGCCACAAATGACTAACCGGGAAAACAACGGTACCGGTAAAAATACAGCCTATCACGGATACAACGTTAAGAACCCTAACGCTGCCAATCCATACTTCGGAACGAAGGAGAAGCTGAAGGAGCTTGTGGATTCCGCACATGCGCTTGGCATCAAAGTAGTGATTGACGTTGTGCCAAACCACGTCGGTGATTATATGCTAGGTTCTCAAGCCTATTATGATATCCCATCATTGCAGCCAGTGGCTCCGTTCAATAATCCAGCATGGTACCACCATAATGGAGATATTAACTGGTCTCTAGCGGATGGAAGATATGACCAGTGGGCGCAAGATTACTTAGAGAATCATGATTTGGGCGGGCTAGATGACATTGATTTTGATGTTCCTGCGGCTAAGCAGGCGATATTCGATTCCATCAAAGGCTGGTTTGATTATACAGGCGCTGACGGTGCACGTGTGGATGCTGCCAAGCTGATGAAGCCAACAGATATTGGTGAACTACAAAATTATCTGGGCGTTAATACATTTGGTGAGAATTTCGACGGAAATGCTGAATTTGTCTCACGTTGGGTCGGAAACAACAAAGAATGGGGCATGCTCGATTTCCCAATGTTCTTCTCCGTACTTAACAGTTTTGCTTATGGGCAGTCTTTTGAGTCCAATATCAAAAGCACCTTGGCACAGGATTCCTACTACAACGGGAATGCCAATCACATGGTTACCTTTATCGACAATCATGACCGCAACCGTTTTCTAACGGAAGCCGGGGGAAGCGTTGATAAGCTGCAGAATGCTTTAACCTTTATTTTTACAGTTCGTGGAACACCGGTTGTCTTCCAAGGAACAGAGCAGAACAAAGGCAATGGCAACAGTCAGATCATGACAGGCGGGATTGCTGATACTTGGAACCGTTGGTCTATGGTGAAACGGGATGCAAGCGGAAACGTAATTGAGAACTATTTTAATGAAAATGCCAGCACCTACAAGCACGTAGCCAAACTTAATGAGATTCGTAAAAATAACCCAGCACTACGTACAGGTACTCAACGTGAAATGTGGGCTGCACAGAACTTATACGCCTTCTCACGTCGTATCGACACTGGAACTAATCAAGGTCAAGAAGCTATCTCTGTATTTAGTAATCAATCTAATGGTTCGCAAACGGTAACGATCCCGCTGCGCGCCGAGAGTAGTTTGACCGCAGGAACAGTTTTGTATAATCAGCTGAATACTGCAGATACAGTGACTGTACAATCAGGTGGAGTAACTGGAAAGCAAATTACTGTAACTGTAGGTGCAAATTCAGCCAAAATCTATGCGAAACAACAACCACCATCAGAAACAGTTCCTCCAACTACTCCGACCAATGTAACGGCAACTGTTCAAAATGCATCTAGCGCTTTGATCAGCTGGACGGCTTCTACCGACAACGTAGGCGTAACTGGATATGAAGTTTATCGTAATGGTGTCAAGGTAGGCACAACGGCGACTACTTCCTATACGGACAATGGTTTATCCGCTAGCACTACCTATAACTACACGGTAAAAGCATTTGATGCCGCAGGCAATCTATCTCTTCTTAGTGCGATTGCCTCTATTACAACACCAGCAGGGAACAGTGTCACGATTTACTATAAGCAAGGTTATACCTCGCCTTATATTCATTATCGCCCAGTAGGTGGTACATGGACGACATCTCCGGGTGTGGCTATACCTGTATCTGATGTAGCCGGATACAACAAAATAACGATTAATATCGGCTCCGCCAGCCAGCTTGAAGCATGCTTTAACAATGGCAGCGGCACATGGGACAGTAACGGGGGGAGCAACTATCTATTCGGTACTGGAACCTGGACTTATACGCCAACAGGAAGTATTACATCGGGTGGACCAGTGACACCAACGCCGACGGTAACACCGACACCGACACCGACACCGACACCGACACCAACGCCAACGCCAACACCGACACCGACGGCAACACCAACGCCAACAGTGACACCGACACCAACGGTAACGCCGACACCAACGCCGACAGTAACACCAACAGCTACACCAACTGGCAACACGGCAACGATCTATTATAAGAATACGGCTTATAGCAGCTCGTATATTCATTACAGGCTGGACGGATCGACAGTCTGGACGACGGCTCCTGGTGAACAGCTTCAGGCTTCTTCTTTCCCAGGATATAAGTCGATCACAATTCAGCTGGGTACTGCAGCCGGACTGACCGCAGCCTTTAATAATGGCAGTGGTACATGGGATAACAACGGCAGCAGTAATTATCATTTTGATGCTGGAACCTGGAACCTGGTGAACGGAAGTATCAGCGCAGGGGAACCTCAAGCAGACAGTGTGACGTTTCGTGTAAATGTTCCAGCGTCTACTCCGACTAGCGGACCTGTGTATCTTACCGGTACCTTCAACAGCTGGAATGCAGCGGATCCAGCCTATCAACTGACTAAAGGTAGTGATGGGGTGTATTCCATCACACTTAGCTTACCAGCAGGAACAGCGGTGCAATATAAAGTTACGCGGGGCGCTTGGACTAATGTGGAAGTAAACTCGAACGGATCAGACATTTCCAATCGAACACTTACTCCAGCAGGCGGCGCACAAATAGTGAATCTGACCGTGCAGCGTTGGAAAGATCTATAAGTTGATACTCGAGTGGATCATAATACCTTTCACATGACAAGGAGCGGCCCCCGTGTGGGGCCGCTCCTTGGTAAGTAGTATGAAGCTTTTTCATTGCAGAAGATACAATAGATATGAATTTGAATGATCCATTTACGAAGTTCCTCCAGAGAATTTTGTTCTCATCGTAGATTCACGGGGAATTAGTTCTGGCTCTAATAGCAAATGCTTGAGGGGCATATCATTACTACGAATGCGCTCCATCAGCAGCTGCCCTGAAGACACACCCAGCTTGAACGTATCAATATTAAGTGAAGTTAAAGGAGGTGTTGTATATCGGGATAGCGGATATTCATCGAAAGCGGCGATGCCTAGTTCGGATGGAACATCAATTCCGAGTGCTTTTGCGGCTTGAAGCACCCCAAAGGCTACATAACTGTTCATGCACACTACAGAGTCTGGCCGTTCTTCGCGTTGCAAAAGCTCAAGAGCAGCATGATAGCTATCATGCTCATCAGCCTTGCAGTTAATGATCCATTGCTGAGGAACGGTAAGGTCAGCCTGCTGTAAAGCTCTTAAAAAACCACCTTGGCGATGGGTATAAATCTTCTCCTGCTGCTGCCCGCCTATGAAGGCTATCTTTGAATAACCCTGTTCGACGAGATGCGCGGTCAGCATATTGCCGCCTGCTTCATTATCGAAATCAACCCAACTTCCAGGGGCCATAATCTCTCCAATGGAGATGTAAGGAAACCCCAGTTGATTCAGTTCTTCAGATAGCTCTTCAGTCAGCACGGAGTTATTGGCTATAATACCGTCGACACGTTTGCTAAACACAAGCCTATTTAGAAAATGGCCTTCTGGACTACTATGTTGCACATTGGAAATGGTCAGTTCGTATTTTAAAGGTGCAATTACGCTCTCGATTCCACCAATAATGTTGTAGAAGAATTGGTTTAGAAACTCACTTTCTTTAGACATATCGACCAATAGGCCAATATTGCAGCTGCTTTGTCTAGCTAACCCAGTAGCGATACTGCTCGGCGTGTAGTTCATTTGCTTCATAATCTCTCGAACCTTTTGTTTCGTTTCCTGTGATATTTTCGGGGAATCATTTAGTACTTTAGATACGGTAGATTTAGCCACATTGGCTGCTTTGGCAATATCAGAAATCGTTACTTTCATCGTCGTCCCTCATAACTTAAAAACGGTATTTGTAACCATAATAACACATATTTAGCAGTCTCTCTAATGAAGAATGAACAGGTAGATAGAACGATAAAAGTATAGAAGGAGTCCTTAAGTTATGCCTCAATCATGGTTTATTTATCATACGAGTGAAGATCCATTTGCCTATCCAGTAGGTACGGGTATCCTGAAGCTCAGACTATTCACACAAGCTGGACAGCAATTATCCTGTACCGTAATCCACTCGGATCGTTATGATTCTCCGGGACAAGAAGTTCCTTTGCAGATGGAGCGGATAGGGTCGGCCGGTATTTATGAGATTCATGAAGCCATTATTCACACTAGCACTAGAAGATGCAGATATCTATTTCATATAGCGAATGCTACAGGACAGTATGTCTGGTATGGAGAGAGGGGGGCGTCAGAGAATCGGGAGCGTGCAGGTTCTTTTCAATATGCATACCTCCACCGTTCTGAGGCTTTAAAGCTACCTTCATGGAGCCAGGATGCGGTGACCTATCAAATATATCCTAGTAGCTATAATGGTGGAACTCTACAGGGCATTTCGGAGAAAATTCCCTATCTACAGCAGCTTGGTGTAAACGTTATTTACATGACGCCTGTATTTGAGTCTCCTTCCGAGCATAAATATAATACCTCTGATTATTATAAGATCGACCCTGCCTTTGGAGATTTGGACGGACTAAGGTCACTGGTCAGTGTGGCCCATCATCATGGAATTAAGGTAATACTGGATGCCGTGTTTAATCATTCGGGAGACCAATTTTTTGCTTTTAAGGATGTGATGGAAAAAGGCGAGCAGTCCCCGTATAAAGATTGGTTCTTTATTCGTTCTTTTCCCGTTACACAGACGCCAGCGCCGAATTATGAGACGTTTGCCAAAGCTGAAGCTCATATGCCTAAGCTGAATATGGATCATCCCGAAACGGCAGATTATATGATTGACGTTGCCAAGTATTGGATTCGTGAAACAAAGATAGACGGCTGGCGTCTTGATGTAGCGAATGAGGTCAATCCGGCGTTTTGGTCCCGCTTCCGGCAAGAGCTCAAGTCTGAATATCCTGAAATCCTACTCATCGGAGAGATTATGCATGCTTCTGGGCCTTGGCTTAGAGGGGATCAATTCGATGGTGGCATGAATTATGTGCTTCGGGATGCCTTGCTGGAATTCTTTGCAGAGCAGTCAACAGGACCAGATCGCTTTATGGAGCAAGTACTCCATCAGGAGGCGTTGTATAATGACCAGGCGAATTCTGCTATGTTTCAATTGATTGGCAGTCATGATACGTTGCGTTTTCTTACAGCGTGTAAGGAAGGGGGACGTGGCTGGGACCGCGAGAGTACGGCAATACAGCGCATGAGGTTGGCGGTTTTTTTTCAGATGACCTATATCGGTATTCCGATGATCTATTATGGGGATGAGGTTGGGATGGAAGGAGCCACGGACCCTCACTGTAGAAAAGCTATGGTATGGCAAGAGCAGGCTCAGAATACAGCGCTGCTGAAGTGGTATCAAGAACTGATTTTCCTAAGAAAAAGCTGTGATATTCTACGGAAGGGTACATTCCGACCTTGGTTCACGGATGAAGTACGTAATGTTCTCGGTTATACGCGGGGTGTGGGTCATGAAAAGATAGGATTAATTATCAATAATTCTCCGAACGCGTACGAGATTGAGCTTAATGCATATCGTTCGGATAAGAATGTGCTAACCGATTTACTGTCAGGAGCTACTTTTAAAAATACTAACAAGCTTATAGTGAGCATGGAACCGTTTGGCTGTTTAATGTTGTATTAAAATAATATAAGGCCTCTTTCCAAAGAAGGGGCCTTAATGTTCATCAAGAAACGGCTGTCATCTCCAAAGGATGGCGAAGCCGTTTCTTTTTAATTTTAATTCGTAGCACTTTTTTTATTTTTGTTCTTTAGGTCTCTATACTCCTGATTCTCCCATTGTTTTAGCAATGGAAATGGATCAAAAGCCCATTCTGTAATTCCTCGGTCCCGGTAGATGCCGAAATGTAGATGTGGCGGGAATTTCCCTTGTGTTCCTGGATTTCCGTATCCTGAGCTGCCGACCCAGCCAATGATTTCACCTGGTGCGACGATATCTCCACGCGAAATGGATTTGTTATATCCGGATAAATGGGCGTAATAATGGTATCGATTCTCGATATCGCGAATTCCAATTCTCCAGCCGCCATAGCGGTTCCAACCTTTAGTTTCCACTAAGCCAAAGCAGGTGCTGCGTACCGGCATGCCTTGTGGTGCAAAGAGGTCAGTCCCTTCGTGGATACGTGCCCCACCCCAGCTTCTGCCGGTTCCCCAAGTGCTACGATAAGAATAAGAATTACTTAAGGGAAGTGGAAAAGCATTACCTGATAGGTCAAGCCGCCCAAAATGTTCATATAGCTTGGCGAACTGAGCTATGCGCTGAGAGGCACGGCCATTGTGATAATACTCCCAAATACCGATACTGAAATCATTAGCTGAATCACCATATTTCTGCAAGTGTCTAGCCATACTATATAGAACGTCAGCATCATTCTCTGGATCTGCGATTCCATCTCCCGAGCCATCACGGCCGAAGCCGTTAAAGAAGGTGATGGAGGCAGGAGAAGTATCCTCCTGATCCGGATTGAGTGGACCGGACCATACGGGTGCTGGAACCATGATTCCTGTAAGACGGTTGGTGACGGGCTTGTCTGAGGACCCTTTTTTGGCGATGGTGCGTTCATATTGATCAATGGCTGCGAATCTAAACCAAGGGATTCCAGTGGCTGCACTCAGGTGATCATAAATTCCCCTGCGGGCAGACCATATGGATTCCTTGCTAGCATTAACGGGATTGCCGCTGCTTTCCACCGGTTGGACTGTAGCCTGTACTGCAGCTGCTGGAACGGGAAGGCCTAAACCACCCCAAAGGATAGCGGCCGCGGAAAGACATAACATAGTTCTCCGGTTATTAGTATTCTTAAATAGGGCCAGCAAGATAACAGCCTCCTTTTGTCCGGGCGTAGAATTGAATGTAGGCACTTCGGTTGAAGCTTTTATTATAGATTGAAGCAAAAAGCTACTTTTTATCCGTTCTTGTCTAAAGGTACCAGTAAATTCTCCGGCGGAATCGAAGTTGGTGTACCCTGCATATTTCACAAAAACAGGCAATTGTAAAGCGCACATGGTATAATATGAGGCAGCATCTTTCATCTGCAGCAACACATTCAGGAGGAAGCGGGGTTTATTATTTTGACGAATAAAACAGCAAAGCAGCCTAAGCCGGATTGGATTAGAATTAAGCTAACTACCGGTGATAACTATCAGGAAATCAAGAGCATGATGCGTTCTAAAACTTTACATACTGTATGTGAAGAAGCTAGGTGTCCGAACATTTATGAATGCTGGGCAAATCGAACGGCGACATTTATGATTCTTGGAGATATATGTACTCGCGCATGTCGTTTCTGCGCTGTGAATACAGGGATGCCGACAGAGCTGGACCTGCAGGAACCTGAACGTGTAGCAGAAGCTGCAGAGAGTATGAACCTTCGCCATTGCGTGGTAACCAGTGTGGCCCGCGATGATCTTGCGGATGGTGGCGCCCAGATTTTTGCTGAGACGGTAGCGGCAATTCGTAAACGCCTTCCGTTATGTAGTGTTGAAGTACTGATTCCAGACTTCTTGGGAGAACGGAATAGTCTAGAGATTGTCATGAACAGTAATCCAGACATTCTTAACCATAATATCGAGACGGTGGAACGGATGTCAGACCGTGTGCGGGCTAAAGCGAAGTATCGCCGTTCGATGGAACTGCTGCGCAGAGCCAAGGAGATGAAGCCGGACATTCCTACCAAATCAAGCATTATGCTTGGAGTCGGTGAAGAGTGGGATGAGATTTTACAAGCAATGGATGATTTACGAGCCGTAAATTGTGATATATTGACTTTAGGACAATACTTGCAGCCTTCTCCAAAGCATTTGAACGTGGAGAAATATTATCCACCGGAGGAATTTGCACTGCTCAAGGAAGAGGGATTGAAGCGTGGCTTCAGCCATGTGGAATCAGCCCCACTTGTTCGTAGTTCTTATCGTGCGCATGAGCAGGTGAAATCTGCTGCTCAAGCTCGTGAGGAGCGCGCGGTTTCTTCTAGTTGATTTTTTTGAAATAGTGACAAAGTCACAAAAAGGTTTTATTAAGGAGAGGGTTGAAGGAGCGATAGCGTTCTGAAACACTCAGCCCATAGGTTACACATAAAAAACGTTGATTTGAGTCATTGGAGAGAAATGTTGGAGCTGTAGGAGCGTTAGCGTTCGCCTGAAAGCTTTCCGAAGGAAAGCTAGCATCGTAAGCATACGCTGTTGATTAATTTCACCGCTGAATGCGGTTCAAATAAAAGAAATTAATCAACAACAGCGACCGAAAGCCCAATATTTCTCGGAAATGACGGCATAATCAACGCACCCTCCCCACAGAAAGGCAGGCGACAAAAGGTTTGATCGTTATAGGCGGAAAAGGCTACGAACTTATGTTAGATCATAAGGATGGTTGGAATCCGGAGGCGTTTCGCGGAAGATATAGCGAAGTGCTGGAAAGATACGACTATATTATTGGTGACTGGGGTTACAGTCAGCTGCGTTTGAAAGGCTTTTACCGGGACAACCACCCTAAGGTGAATCGGGATACAGCTATTTCTGGCATGGTCGATTATATTAATGAATATTGCAATTTTGGCTGCGCATATTTTGTGCTGCATAAATTAAAAGAGGTACCACAAGAAGGCTTGTTCAAGGATATTCTCATCAAAGAAATTCCAGAGCCGAGTGAGGAAGAAGATTCGGAGCTAGAAGCTGAAGATAATGATGGAACGGCTACAGATAAAGAGTTTTCTGCTAAAGAAACATCATCTAAGCAAGGTTCGAATTCATCTGCTGCATTTAAAGAGATGACTTCTGCTAAGGATAGACCCTTGAGAGAACACCAAAGCCGAAATCACCGGGGCAAGGATTCACAGGGGAAGAAATCCAAAAAGGAATTTCAAAGCAGACCACCACAAGGTCAGTCCCAAAAGCCCCAAAACACACAAAACACACAAAAGCCTCAAAATAATCCAAATACACAAAACGCAGAAAATTCACAATCCTAATGATGAAAGCTGAACCATAAGTAGAGTCCTTCTACGAATGAGACAGCTTTTTTCTATTTCTCGCATCAACGCTTACCGTCCATTTGGGACGCCGAAGGCGTTTTTGCTTGTTTGGAATGGATATGTACAAAAAATAAAGGCAGCAAACCTCCATCTCTGGAGAATTGCTGCCTTATGTCGTTATGGATTATTTTACAGATAATTTCAATTGCTTCTGTGTAGCGTTGTAACTCCACACGAGTGCCGGGAACTTCTTCTTAAAGGCATTTAATTCAATGTAGGTCTCACCATTCTGGGATAGCGCCTCTTTGGAGGAAAGTGTAAAGCCGGTGGACGTGCCTGTTCCGCTCTTTACGATGACCTTTTTATTCTTAGCATCCCAAGTGATCTCGCCTTCGACAAGCGCAGCCAGCACGAGCGAAGAAGCATAAGTTTTATCGCCCTGCTTCACAAGACCAACATTACCAGCAAAAGGAACTCCATTGATATTTAAGATATGATGATCTCCGGTGACTTCTAAAGTCTTCATTCCAGCAATCTGCAGGGCGGTAATCAGCTGTGCAGTTTTGCCTTTTACCTCAATATCCGGTGCGAGACCGATATGATTAAAGTCTTCTTTTTTAGGTGTTAAATATTTCTGCGTGGTCAATTTCAGCATGTCGCCATTAGACACCGGAAGTAGGCTTTGAATACGCGCTTTGCCATAAGAACGAGTGCCTACGACAGTAGCTAGCTTGTTGTCACGCAGGGCGCCCGTAAGAGCTTCTGAGGCACTTGCAGTGTATTCGTTGGTTAGAATTACGACGGGCACACTGATTTTGCTGCCACTAGTAATCGTTACAGGAGTTAGCGCGCCACTTTGATCAGAAGTATACATCATGATGCCCTTATCCATAAAGCTAGAGGCAATGTTGTATGCCGAATCCATGTAGCCACCCAAGTTATCACGTAAATCAAGCACCATGGATTTCATTCCGGCTGCACGCATCTTCTTCAGCATAGCTGTGAATTCTTCATCAGAATTCTGGGTGAAACCACTTAGCGAAATATAGGCAATCTTCGGACCAATGAGGGTTCCAAAAACGGAAGTCGAGTTCAATTCATTTCGGGTGACAACATAAGATTTTGTGACACCATTTCTGAGGATCAGCAGGGTGACCTTGGTGCCTGCGGCTCCACTCAGTTCCGAATCATCCGTTTCGTCAACAGGTATTCCGTTGATTTTGAGAATCGTATCGCCGCGTTTCAAGCCTGCCTTTTCAGCAGGAGACCCTGGAGAGATTTCTTCGATGTAGAGCTCTGTTGGCGTATATTGTAGTTTAACACCGATGCCAACGTATTCGAGATCAACCGCATGTTCAAATTGCGCCGCTTCCTCGGAATTGAAGTATTGGCTGTATGGATCGTCCAGTGTGTTCACCATGCCGTCAATTGCTCCGCGAATCAAAATATCTTTATCTACATCTGAAATGTTATAGTTCTCCAATAGCTTCATTACTTCATTAATAAGATCACTGTTGTCTGTGGAAGCTTTAGCAGCATCCGCTGCGGAAGCCAGTGGAGCAAATGTGATTGATAAAGCTAGACAGCTGGTTAACAGTGCACTTATTACTTTTTTGGATTTCATGGAATCAAACACCCTTTTTTATTAGGATTTCACAAGTTTGTTGTAGACGTTATATGTGTCATCGATTGTCCATACACCGGTATCCGACTTGGATAGAATATAGATGAGACCCTGCTCGTAAGTCTCCTCTTCACTTGCTTCCTTGTCTTTGCTTTCTACATATATAGCAGCTTCTTTGGCGCTGTAATAATAAATATTTGAAATGCCTGGAGTATAGGTAATATCATACGAAGCGAAGAAATCATCCAAATCTGCCTTGAGAGAGGAATCATATTCTTCTCCATATGAAGTCATCGTGGAAAGAACTGCGGTAGGATTCTCTTCGTTCATTGCTTGATAATACTTGGTAATACTGCCTTTGATGGCATCCGCATCATTTTGAGGGATGTTGGCTGCTGGTTTTAGAGCTTGTTCACGCGTAAGGAGAATGCTGGAGCTTTGGGATTCCACGGATGAGATCTTCCAGCTTCCGTTCTTGCGGACCAGGGTATAGATGTATTCATCCTCTGTATCTGGGGTATAAGCCCCACCTACTCTGCGAGAACTTTCAATTGTATATACAGTGGCTTCGTCAGCTTTAATGTCGAGGATATCTAAGCTATCAATTGTATTCTTAATGTCGAAAGCTAAAAAGGAATCATTAAGATCAGATACAGATTGTGTGTAAGAGGAATCTGAATCCATTAGAGAATAGAAACTGGTCGCTTTTTCCTCATTGAAATATTGATTAGACAAACGGATTAATGCTGTAATGGCTGCTTCGTCCTTACCTTTGGAGACAGGAGTAGTAATTTGTACACTTCTACTGGTAGAATTCCAGACAGCTGTGCCCCCGGTTGCCTCGGCGATAAAACGCAAAGGGATATATGTAGTGCCAGCTGAGGAAACTGGTGCAGTGGTTAGTTTTTTAACGGTTCCATTAACAGTAGCGCGGTTACTGCCAATTTTGAGGGTAATCGCAAGATTTGAACTTTTACCCGTTACCGTTCCAGTTTTGGCATCCCAAAGAACTTGAAGTCCAAGCTTCTCAAAGACAACCCGGAAGGGTACAAGTACAGAATTGTTCGCTAAGTATGGGGATCCAGCGGGGAAGGAAACCTTACTTCCGTTAATATAAACATCAATTGGTTTCGATGCTGCAAAAGCCGGGACCGCAAGTATGAGGGCCAGTAGACTTATGCTTAAGAGGGATAAAAATCTTTTCAACAGTACTCTCTCCTTTTATGTAACTCTTTGTAAAATAGCCTCATTATACCATTTGGCTTCTCTCTCAGTCTATCAGTTGGTGTTAGTTTTGTCACACAAAAAAGCCGGAGAAATGGATATCTCCAGCCACTGAAAATCGTTGGATCGAAGGTTAATCTTAAACCAAAAAAGCTTCACGAACACGGTTCCAGAACGGAAAAGGACGGTACCTGGCGAAACTGACCTTCTTGTCCGATACTTGGCAGCGTACTGAAATCAGGTCGTCTACCGGAATATTGTTATGATCTATCGTGAGTAGTAAGCGCTGATCCTTACATGAAATAATATCGCAATGGTGATGCTTCGGCAGTAGTAATGGCGACCCCATTGTTCGAAATACACGGTTGTTAATTGAGGCGATTTCGGCAATCTGCAGCGCTTCTATAGATGGGTGAACCATGGCTCCCCCAAGGCTTTTGTTATAGGCCGTGCTACCAGAAGGAGTAGAAATACAAAGTCCATCACCCCGGAACATTTCGAAGGTAACATCATTGATGTCAACTTGAATCATTATAGTTCCATCTACCCCTTTAAGGGTGAATTCATTTAGGGCAATGTGAGACGAAGAACCGGATTTCTTGTGAATTTCCAGCTCAAGTAACGGATATTTCACGATACGAGGTTTCTGAGGCTCAGAATCCTCGGTTCCGCACATGTAGTCGATTAAGGTGGGCAGCTCTTCAGCTTGCCAGTCCGCATAGAAGCCTAAGTGTCCTGTGTGCACACCTACGAAGGCTAAATTGGGGATTTGATCGATAAAGGTATGAAAAGCGTGCAGCATTGTGCCGTCTCCGCCAATAGAGATGACGATTTCGGGAGACTCGGCGTCCAGTTGCAGGTCCCGCTCGGCCGCCAGCTTGTGAAACTGCTCGGCAAGTTTGATTGATAGTTCATCACCGCGGTCCAGAACATAATATCTCAAGATGTACAGGCTCCTTTTGTATAATTCAGTCATACACCGATCATAATCAATCTTGACCCGGAACACAATATGTTAATCAACTTCGCCGCATCCATCGAACCATTTTCATGAAAGTAGGAACAAGCAGTGAGACTAGAATTGCAGCAGTTAATAATAGGCTGAGCAGAGCGAGGCTTGCCGTGAACCCGGAGGCAGAAGGAGTAAAGGCAACAGAGGCGGGTAATGCTACCCATGCGGTAGACAGTCCTGTCTTCATCACAGGGTTCCAGAGCAGCAAGACCAGTCCTGATGCGAGTATGGCGTGAATTAGACGTGCAGTCAAAAAGGGCAGATACCGCAGCCCAGTACCGTTCAGAATACTTGCCACCTGGGCATGTACAGATAAGCCGCCCCAAGAGAGTATGAAGGCCGCTGCTGCTACCTTGAATTGAAGCGGGATGGAAGAAGCGGCTTCACCGGCCGAGCGGGCACCGATGGTGACCTCGAACAATCCGCTGATTAAGGCCTGAGCTAATTCGGGAGGTCCTCCAACTAGCGAGACAAGATGCCCGGCCATGCTAAATAATGAGGACATGATTCCGGCGCGGGCGAGCAGCTCCATTAACACATTGAAGAATACAACCAGCCCTCCTACGACAATAATAAGCTTTAGTGAAGACTGAATTGCGCCCTTTAATAGCTCCCCAAAGCTCCGTCCATCTTTGCGCCGTGCCTCCTCCATAGCAAGGAGTGCTGCATGTATTCTTCCAAAGCCTTTTTTGGCTGGTACAGAGGGGGCAGCAGAACTAGTTAAGGATGGGTCTTGGGACGGAGATCTCTGTTCTTTGCGTCCATGGAACGACATTAGCAAGCCAACAATCAAACCGCTCCCATAGTGGGCGAGGGCTAGGATGAGCCCCAACGATGCATCTCGAAAGAAACCAACCGATACTGCACCTAACAGAAAGATTGGGTCAGAGGAGGTTGTGAAAGCGACTAATCGTTCGCCCTCTACTCTACTAATCAGATTCTGTTCCCGCAGCTTAGCGGTTAATTTAGCGCCAACAGGATATCCTGATACATATCCCATCGCAGCGACAAACCCGCCGCTACCTGGTATACCAAAAAGAGGGCGCATCAATGGATCGAGCAGTGCACCGAAGAGATGAACGATCCCTAGGCCTAGCATGATTTCGGATATGACGAAGAATGGAAATAGGGAGGGGAATAACACATCCCACCAGATGGCCAGGCCTCGTAAGGCTGCGCCAAGGGATGCCTCCGGATGAAGCAACATCAGCAGCATACAGCCCGCTAATGTTAATCCCAGCAGTGGGCCGCCAATCTTTTTAAAAGTCATAATTAACGCCTCCTGATCTATGGTTAGATGTATGCAAAAAGAAAGACAAACAGCACAAAAAAAATAAAGGAAGCGGTTACATTAATCTGTGCTTTTTCGCTCGGAATATGATATTATGTAAATAAGAAATGCACCCTCTGTTACAAGAATAAATGGGATGGAGTGATGGCGATGAGCGTTGTAGCCGGAGTTCTCGTTTGTGCTTTTGTATATGTGATCCGGGTCTCTCTCGTCCCTGCAGGTGATGAAGAATTTCGGACCTACTGACAATAACCTCCAGGCGCTAAACTTTAGTTTAGCGTCTTTTTTCTGGCGTTTAGGGGCACTTTCGACGGATATCCCAGCCGTGCTTTTTTTTGGTATAATAAAGTAAGAAACGTTTCATTAATATGGAAGAGAGCTGGTAACCTCAATGAATCCAAATGAGAGTATATATGAGAACCTAGGAGGAGCTGAGGCGCTACATCGATTGGTGGAAGTGTTCTATGCCAAAGTGCAGCTTCATCCGCAGCTGGGTCCGTTATTTCCTGAAGATATTTCTCCTGTTCTGGAGAAGCAGTATCAATTCCTGACACAGTTTTTTGGCGGTGGCCCATTGTATTCAGAACTGCATGGACATCCCATGATGAGAGCAAGGCATATGCATATTCCCATTACTCCAGAACGTGCTGAAGAATGGTTGCAGTGTATGAAAGAGGCGCTCGTGGAAACTGGCGTAGAAGAGCCGCTACGTTCCTTCGTGCTTAGTCGCCTTGCAGGTCCCGCACATCATTTTGTTAACATGCCCCAGGAATAATAAGGGACAGGTTGATCCTGAAAGGAATGAGAGTACTTGCCAGACTTAATACCCCTATATTCTATTAAGGTCAAATGTTGCAATTGTGAACATGAATTTTCAACCTCTCGCGTACGCCCTAGCCTGAAAAAGGCTATCCGCCGCGATGCTGATTTTTGCGCATATTACAAAAACGAGAATCCGGATTATTATGTTGTACGTGTCTGCCCGAGTTGTGGGTTTGCCTCTACAGAAAATTCAGCGGACAAGCTGACGGATCTGCAGCGAAAGGCATTTAATGAACAGGTAGGAAAACGATGGAAGAGCCGTGACTTTGGGGATAAACGAAGCTGGGAAACTGCACTTGAGACCTATAAACTGGCGCTTTTATGCGCTCAAAGTATTAACGATAAGGATCGAATTATTGCAAGCCTGCTTCATCACATTGCCTGGTTGTATCGTTATCAAGGGAATACGGAACAGGAACAACGCTTTTTGCGTTATTCATTAGCTGAATATGTGAAGGTATACGAAAAAGACGGAATAGCTGGCAATGATGCCCGGCTCATGTATCTTATCGGCGAACTTAACCGGCGCATCGGAGAGTTCTCTGTGGCTGTAATGTGGTTCTCCCGCCTGATTAATGATCAGAAGATTATGGATGCTGCGATGATAAGAGCTGCCAGGGAGCAGTGGGTTGTGCTAAGAGAGCAAATGCGCGGCGAAGCTGTAGATATTGATGCTGAGGGATTGCCTTCAGGTTCTTAAAGTTTCACGAACAACAAAGAGCGCAGAAGAGAGTAATGCTCTCGTCTGCGCTTTATAAAAATGGTAAGATTGGGATTTAGATGACCTTCAATTTATCGGACTGCCCGATCGAATAGGAGGTAATCTCCGTCGTTATCTACAACTGTGGGACTGGCGCTGCAACATGGGAAGACAAGTAGTTTTTTCTTGCCGTCACGAACGATTTGCAATTCTTTTGGCTTCATAGGGAGAAGAACATTCTCCGAGCTGCAGAAAGGGCAATACTGCACATACATATCGCCTAAAATAATGTCATAAGGCCAGGTATGACTAAAAGGAATCATTGTGAATCCATCCCAGAAGGAGACTCTTTATTTCCATCCTCAGCTTGCGGTGAATTCTGCTTTTTGGATAGCTCAGCTATTTTTTGTAGCAAAATATGTTGGGGCATATGCATCAAGTGTTCCAGTGGAACGCCTAGTTGCTTGGATAACGTTATGGCTGTTTCCGGTGAAATTTGTAGTGGCTTCATATGGATGCCCTCCTAAAGTTTATCGGCTATGAATGTTCCGGTATCGTTATTCACTTTACCATGGTGTTAAGTCAATTACAAAGAAAACCAAATGAGAGCAAAGGAATGGTGAGAAGACATGAAACAATCATTATCACTGACTTGGGAACTTGATTCCATATTTCCTGGAGGATCGTCCTCTATTGAGTTAGAAAGCTTTTTAAAGAATCTTGAACAAGATATTACAGCCTTACAGGGTCTGGTGAAGAATGCTGTAGCTCCAACGGATGTTGAGTCTACAAAGGCGCTGGACGAGGTTATAGAACTGCTTCAGAGCTGTTCAGGAAGACTTGTGGAGGTCTCTTCCTTCGCAGACTGTCTGGGCGCTCAGAATCAAATGGACAAGGGTGCGGTAAGACTGGCGGCTCGAGTGACAAGTATGCGTGCCGGATTCGAAGGCATCAGCTCACAATTCAGTAACGTGCTTCGTCAGACTACGGACAAGGTATGGGCAGAGTGGATGGCACGTCCGGAGATTGCTCCATTAACGTTCGTGCTGAGCGAGAGCCGTGACTTGGCCCGTGAGAAGATGAGTCCAGAGCTGGAAAGCTTAGCGCTAGAACTAGCCGTTGACGGATATCATGGATGGAGCGGGCACTATGATACGATTGTAAGCTCGATTAAGATCCCGTTTGAGGATGAAGAAGGAACAAAGCTGCTCTCCGCAGGTCAAGCTTTTAACAAGCTGGATGATCCAGATCCGAAAGTACGTCAATCCATGTTCCATAAATGGGAAGAAGCATGGACCGAAGCAGCAGATAACTGTGCGGATACCTTGAATCACTTAGCAGGCTTCCGTCTGAAGCTCTATAAAGGAAGAGGTTGGGAAGATATTCTGAAAGATCCGCTGAGCATCAATCGGATGTCACAAGATACTTTGAATGCGATGTGGGACGTGATTACGAACAGCAAGCCTGCACTCGTGACCTATCTTCAGCGAAAAGCAAAGCTGCTTGGACTGGATGCTCTCTCATGGGTCGATGTCGAAGCGCCTGTGGGCAAATCTTCAGGTAAAATCCCATATGATCAGGCTGCTAAAGATATCGTTACCCAGTTCCGCAAATTTAGTCCGAAAATGGCCGAGTTTGCAGAGCGTGCTTTTGATAATAACTGGATTGAGGTTGAGGATCGTCCGGGGAAACGCCCTGGAGGTTTCTGTACATCCTTCCCTGAGAGCAAGGAATCACGGATATTCATGACGTATAGCGGCACCACTTCCAATGTTTCAACCTTGGCGCATGAGCTGGGACATGCTTATCATTCTTATCTGCTGGACGATCAACCTGTATTTAATCAGAACTATGCCATGAACGTTGCTGAGACCGCTTCAACCTTCGCAGAGGTCATTGTGTCTGACGCTCAGGTTAAAGCCGCTAGCAACGCTGAAGAGAAGCTGGCGCTGCTTGAAACGAAGATTCAGAACAGCGTGGCCTTCTTTATGAACATTCACGCACGGTTCTTGTTCGAGACTCGCTTTTATGAGAAACGTAAGGAAGGACTTGTGAATGCTGAGGAGCTGTCTGAATTGATGGTGGAAGCACAGAAGGAAGCCTTCTGTGGAGTGCTTTCGGAATACCATCCTCATTTCTGGGCTTCAAAGCTGCATTTTTATATCACTGATGTGCCGTTCTATAACTTCCCGTATACCGTTGGTTACATGTTCAGCACAGGCTTGTATCGACTGGCTCTGCAAGAAGGAGCTTCCTTTGCAGACAAATATGATAACTTGTTGCAAGATACTGGTGTGATGACTTTAGAGGATTTGGTACTTAAGCATCTGGGTGTGGATCTGACGAAGCCGGACTTCTGGCAAGGTGCTACAGATCTGATCGTAGCTGACATTAATGAGTTCTTGGAGATGACGGAGCACTTAATTTAAAAAAGTCTAAAGTAAGACAAATTTCACGGTAAAAAAAGCAACTAATTTTCAGTATGAATACGCAAAAGCCCCTGATATAGGGGCTTTTTTTAATGGTATAATGTCGAAAAAACACGATTTTTAAAAATAAATATACGATTAATCTATGGATTTTGCGCATCTATAGGGATAATAACCCAATTTTTCCGAATAATGTTGTTTACCCTTTATCAGTAACCTATAATGAGTCTTAAGCCTTATATAAGGCGTGCTAGAAAAACCACTTAGCTAAGCTCTCAAAATGAAGCAAGCGCTTACGAAGTCAGCTTTGTACGAAGTGAACTCGAATGAAGCAAGCTCACAAAACTAAGTGAATGCTTACGAAGCAAGTTTTGTACGAAGTGAACTCGAACGAAGCTAAGCTCACAAAACTTTTAGGAGGAAAAGTATGCTTAAGACAGAACAACTATCATTAGCGAGACAGATGGATATGGTGTTTAAGGAGCTGCAGGAAGAATTATCGGGATTAACTTCTGGAACGGTATTTGTGCAAATACGAAATAACATGATCGGAAAATTCGGCATACGACATAATCCGCTTTCTGGACGGAGTGGGGGATTCACTGATGTGAAAGAAGGGATGACAGAGGGGCAGCAGTCTTCTTTTCGACTAATGGCGTTGGAAAGTCTGAAATACAAGCGGCGTTGGACGCATGGTGAAATTTCTTATGAGTTCGCCATCAGACAGGGAATGGTGATTGTAGATGCTACGTTGGAGTCCAATTACAATATGGCGAATCTAATGATTCGATCGCCTCGTAATGCCTATGTGGAAAGTTCCGAACAATTTTTTGGTTAAGCGTTATTTACATAAAATTTGAAATGTTTTTTTAAATCAAAAACCCTCCCACAGCTTCAGAAAGAAGTGTGAGAGGGCTCAAAAGCTACTCGGCTTTAGGCTTGATATCGCCCTAGCCGGATAAAACACTTAAGATAACGTTGTTACTGACGACCGGACAGTTGTTGTTCTGCCAGTTGTACTAGACGTTTAGTGATGTAACCGCCCAGAGAACCAGTTTCGCGAGAAGTGTAGTTCCCGTAATAACCGTCAGCTGGGATCGTTACTCCAAGCTCCTGTGCTGCTTCATATTTCAACTGTTGCAATGCCGCAGTTGCTTGAGGAACGACCAGGTTATTGGAACGACTGCTACGACCTTGACCTGCTTGACCCATGTGTGTCACCTCCTTCGCCCGTTGTGAAGATAGTATGAGCGCTAAGAGGTTAATTCATGCATCCGTTCGAAAGGTTTTAAGGATGGTAATTTTTAGTGAATTAAAAGTGAGGATATAAACTTCTTAATTGCTAGGAATCAAACAAAAAAAATCGGTCTTCCCTTACGTAATCGTAAAGGAAGACCGATATAATGTATATCTGCTTTAAATCTCAGGATAGATCATTTCCAGCACGGTGGATAGATTCTGACTTTGACCGGGTTCTATCGTTAAAAGACCGGTGAAGGAAGCATCGTCGGATACATTTGGTGCATTCGCGAGCCATGTATAGGGCTCAATGCACAGAAATTGATCTGCTGGTCCTTTGGTATATAGCACCCAGTGACGGAATAGATTCTCGTCAGCAGTATAACGAAGGCCATAACCATCATCTCGTAATAATAAGGCTTCTACGGGCTGTTCTTCTCCAATACGTAGAGCGGTATCAAAATTAGTTCCCTGCATGTTCATTCCGGTGTTCAAGGCTTCCAGATCACCAAGTGGAATTAGATCGCCGCTAGGGAGCAATTCATCGTTCAGTTCATAAATACTATTTACTGGGAGTTTAAGATTCCAGCGCTCAGGTTCTCCATCAATCATAAACCATGTGTGATAACCGATTCCAAAAGGAATTCGATGATCTCCGAGATTTGTAACCTTTAAAGTTTGGGTAAGTCGGGCTTCCTGAAGCCTAAATGTCATTTCGAATTTAAGTGGGATAGGGAATTGCTCCATCCAGTGAGGATCATCTTCCGTTCGGAATTCAGTAGTGACCGCGCAACCATCCTCATCTTCTTCAATATCGCTGACACACCAAGCCTGAGTTCGGTGTAGACCATGAATATGATTGTCATTAGCGGTATTCTGGTCAAATTGATAACTTGTACCCTCGAACTGAAATTGGCCCTTGCGAATTCTTCCGGGTGGAATTAATAGCGGCATGCCAAAATGGTAAGGTTTTTGCATAAAGAAAGCTTGATCGCTTTCATCAGGCCGCCGTAGAATTTCCCGTTGTTTCTTTACATCAAACAATGAAATCACGTTATTTCCTAGTCGCGGCAAAAGCGTGACTTCCAGTTCACGGCTGTGCAAAATATAAGTATCATAACCGCCCCACTGCCCTTTGGTCACCTGTTTCATGAGATATGCTCCTTTATCGTAACTGTAATCGAATAGAACATGGATAACCTTATCATAACAGATTTATACGGTAGTGGTTAAGTGATTTGACAACTTCTCTTTATGGTTCTATGATGAAGGCATTAATTCATGATGATAATGTGATGACGGGGACAAGTAGGCAGGTATTGCACCTTCAGAAAGCCGGTGGTTGATGCGAACCGGTAGGACAAACCTGATGAATGGACCCCTGAGCGCCGAGCTTGAACGGGAGCTAAATGCCCTAGTAGACCGGCCGGATCTTCCCCGTTAACGGAAGACTAAGGCTGTTTTCTTCTTGTCTAAACAAGATTAAGCAGCGAATAAGGGTGGCACCACGGTCTCACGTCCCTTGCGGATGGGGCTTTTTTTGCGTTCTCGGAAACTTAGAAATGACATCAAACGGAGGTCTATATTATGAAAAAAGTATTGTCAGGCATTCAGCCGAGCGGTTCACTTACACTGGGGAACTATATTGGAGCACTGAAAAATTTTGTGAAGCTGCAAGATGATCATCAATGTTTCTTTATGGTTGTCGATATGCATGCGATCACTGTAGCACAAGATCCGGCGGCACTGCGTGAGCAGTCAGAGTCCGTAGCAGCCCTCTTTATTGCAGCGGGAATTGATCCTGCACGTTCTAATGTCTATATGCAGTCGCATGTGCCACAACACGCTGAACTAGGCTGGATCATGACGACACTTACAGCAATGGGTGAGCTGGAGCGTATGACCCAGTTTAAAGATAAATCATCAGGTAAAGATTCTGTTGGCGCTGGTTTATTCGTCTATCCTTCCTTGATGGCAGCAGATATTCTTGTTTATAACGCAGATCTTGTGCCGGTCGGAGAAGATCAGAAGCAACATTTGGAGCTGACTCGTGATTTAGCTGGCCGCTTCAATAATCGTTTTGGTGAATTCTTTACCATTCCGGAGCCGTACATTCCAGAGGTGGGTGCACGTATTATGTCTCTGGATGATGGTACCAAAAAAATGAGCAAGAGCAACCCTAACGCTGGCAGCTACATTGCTCTGTTGGATTCACCGGACGTGATCCGTAAAAAAATCAGCCGTGCAACGACTGATTCAGGACGTGAAGTGATTTTTGATCCAGCTAATAAGCCAGAGATCAGTAATTTGATGAGTATTTATTCCGAATGTTCTGGAATGACACTCCAGCAAATTGCCGATCGTTATGAAGGGCAAATGTATGGCGGCTTTAAGAAGGATCTTGCTGAAGTGGTTGTATCTACGCTTGAGCCTTTACAACAAAAATATAATGAAATTCGTAGCTCGGGTGCGATTACAGATATTCTCGCTGAAGGTGCTGGTCGTGCACGTATTGTTGCAACTGAGACGTTGAATGGAGTTAAAGAACGGATGGGATTTCTGCCAGCTCGTTAATTTAATCAGCGCTCAGGCTTTCCTGTTTGCGTCTGATCTTGGCCTTGAGGATAAATCCCCAGCCAATATTCATGACACAGAGAAACCCGAGCAGAAGTGCCAACCAAAAGCTATAACTGATCGCGATTGAAGCGGCAGTAAGAATAAGAATAGAAGAACAAGCGAACCAAAGTGAAAGTCCTTTACCCATTAGGAGAGCCTTCCTTTCTATGTCTGCTAAAATGAATCCCGGAGTATGATAATAATACTCCGGGATTTTTTGTGATTATAGAATAGATCTCTGCGTAAGTCTACAGTTTCATCTTAAAGAACCAGGGTCAATGGAAAATCGCTTGTCGAGCTTCTCGCTGCTAAGCCAACCTACATAGGTATTTAAAGGGCGATATTGATTGTCCATCACTAACACAGCCACAAATGGGTATTGTTTGCGATGTAAATAACGCACGTCCCCCCAGCGCACCATATATCCTGAAGGAAGTTCCTCCACTTCGGCTACTGCATAAGAGGTGAAGTATAGAAAGGACTGAATATCAGGGTGCGACTTGGATATCTCCACAGCGGGATGAGTCGAGCATACAGCATGTTTGAACCATTCCAGTCTGTTATTGACTAGCTGCCCTACATCATAGCTGCCATCTTTTTTCACCTTTACTATGTTCCAGCGCTTTAGTGAAATTGTAGGGATTACAATATAACGTTCGCCAGCACTATGATGTAAATCCTTAAGCTTGATATTACGCGTAAGGCGTGCGTGAACGATGGTTCTCCAAATATAATAAAGAATAGTACAGGCATACAGCGTAATAAATAAAGGCTGCGGTGGAACGATCCCGGTGATCCAGAGAAGGATGGCTGCGATATGGCTACCAAATATAAATGGATCAAAAATGTGGATGATGTTCCATGCAATCCATTTCTCCGTGAATGGACGTGCAGCCTGAGTGCCATAGGTATTAAATAGATCAGAAAATACGTGAACACCTACACCAATGAAGCTCCAGAGCGCAATATGGCTTAGAGCTTGTAAATCAGTAAAACCAAATAAGGGCCCTAACACGAAGGAAATCAGGGCGGGCCACAGAATTAAAAAGGGTAGGGAATGCGTGATTCCTCGGTGATTTCGAATATACAATGCATTGTCCTTCAGTCGTAGCGCAGTATCGGCATCAGGAGCCTGAGAGGCGATTACTGTTGCCAGCATAACAGCTCCGGCCAGTTTCGGATCAGAAGCAACGATGGGATCAACGAAGGAAAGCCCAGCTAAGCCTAGGCCCATAACTAAATGTGTAGCAGTATCCATTGGTCAGTTCTCCTTTGTTGTTCGGAAGTTCTCTATTTAATAATTACCCAAATTTAGCTCTGGTTATTAAGGGGAGTGTAATAAATACAAAATAAATATTGTCACGTAATTGTCGAATTCATGAACTTACTGTTCCATGACTGTCAAAGTCTTCACGGGTTTGTTATGATAAAGTTAACAGCGAAGTTAAAACAACTTCGGTTAGAACGTTACATGTTCGTTTAGAAGGAGGATCATTAGGTGTGGACAATCATATAACATTTCAAGCTTCTTCCGACTCTGCAGCCATGTCTGCAAAATCTCCACCGGAAGGTGCTAGCTGGCGTGATTTCATTGCTGTAACAAAACCCGGTATTATCCGATCTAACCTTATTGCGGCCTTTGCGGGATATTGGCTGGCCTCGGGTTGGGATGTTCATTACGGCAGGTTAGTTCTAACGCTGCTTGGTACAATGCTGGTTATGGCTTCGGCCTGCGTTTTTAATAACTATTTCGACCGTGATCTAGATATGAAGATGGAAAGAACCCGTGAACGGGGACTTCCTACAGGACGACTGAAACCAAACACTGTATTATTATACGCCATTGGGCTTGGTATTGCAGGTTTGATCGTGCTGTTTGCTTTTTCTGGCATGCTTGCCGGTCTGTTTGGAATTGTTGGCATGTTCGTTTACGTTGTAGTATACACGCTTTGGTTGAAACGGACATCAACATGGAGCACCTCTGTAGGTGCGATATCTGGAGCAATGCCTCCGGTAATTGGTTATGTTGCGGTTTCAGGAACCGTTGACTTAGGTGCTTGGCTGATCTTTGCTATGTTGTTCCTATGGCAACCTCCTCACTTCTGGGCTTTGGGGATAAGACGTAAAGAAGAATACAGAGCGGCAGGATTTCCATTGCTACCTGTAGTTAAAGGAACACGACGTACAAAATTCCAGATGATTCCTTATGTCGCCCTTTTGCTGCCTATTCCAGTGTTAATGTACGCCTACGATTACGCAGGCATATTTTTTCTAATCATTTCATCAGCGTTGTCCCTGGCTTGGTTAGTATTGACCTTGATGGGCTTTAAGGCTAAGGATGATGAAGTCTGGGCGAAGAAGAACTTCCTCTTCTCCATTAACTACCTGACAGTTAGTTTGATCGTACTTGTATTAAATACGATTCACGGTTAAGAAGAGGGAGGGTATACGTGTCCGTGCAGACCTTTAAGCGTTATAAATGGACTTGGCTTCTACTATTACTTGCTTTGATTATGGCTGGTTATCTGGCAATTAACTCTTTGAATTTAGGAAAAGAGAAGCTGCCAGTAATCGGAGAAGTACAGGACTTTTCTCTTGAAAATGTGAATGGAGACCAGGTTACTCTGGCTGATACACAAGGTAAAGCACGGCTGGTATACTTCTTTTTTACACAATGTCCGGATGTATGTCCTATAACTACGTTTTTGTTATCTCAGACACAAAAGATTCTGGTCGAGGATGGCAGTTTTGGTAAAGATACGGAGTTTGTTTCTATCTCTTTTGATCCGAAGAATGATACTCGGGAAGCTATTAAGGCTTTTGCAGACCGGTTTCAGGCGAATTATGATGGATGGTATTTCTTGCGGGGGGATCAGGAAGAAGTTCGTAAGTTAGCGACGGATTCTTTTAAGGTACTAATCGCAGGGAATTCCAAAGAAAATTTCGTACATGCCAATCGTATAGCGTTAGTTGACCGAGACAATCAACTTCGTGCATTGTATGACGCAGGAGATACGGAGAACGTAACTCCTGAATTTCTTGCTGATCAGCTGAAGGAATTGGCTCGGGAATAGAACATCAAACATTAAAAACGCCTTTTTCGAATCCCTTTTTATAGATGGGATTACGAAAAAGGCGTTTTTTTTAAAAAAATTTAAGAAAGTATAAACGCTTAAAATGGAAGTGGCTCAGGATAGACGATGAAATCTTCCAATCCAGCCTTTTCGAGCTGAGTGATGTTGTATTCATCAGGCGTACCTTCCACACCAGCATATCCGCGACGAGTATAAATGTGATCGGCATCAGGGAAGGCATCCCGGAGCACACTGCGTATTTTTTTGCCAGAGCTATCGTTATCCAAATAAAGGTATACTTCTCCATCTCCTACTTGTTTGCGGAGGGATTCTAATTTTAGTGTATTTAATGTACCAAAGGTACATAGGATTTCTACTTCCGGTACCAGCACGCGTCGTAATCTGCTGCGATCGTTCTTACCTTCGACAATAATTGTTATGGACATTAGCTGACAATCACCTCCGGGAATGGGTCCAAGCTTCAGGCTCATTATAGTTTACCGAAGGATCGTCATTTTTAACAACTGTTTCTGCAGGAAAGTCTTCATTCCCCGGGAAATGTCGTAAAAGCAAAGAATCATGCGGCTCGCCCGTTCCATTTGGAAGTGAGGCTCGATAGTTTCCCTGTGTTTTTAGGTGGAAGAAGAAGCAATGCTACCATTAGTAGTAGAAAGGCTATGAAGTAAGGAGAAACGAAGGACCTTAGCTGTCCAGCAGCCACGGGCCCAGCGAATGCACCAAGTGACATGGCTATCGACTGCATGGAGAAAGTTCGACCCATTCTCCCAGGGCCGCCTAGACTAATGAAGAGTGATGCCATTGCAGGAAACAACACTCCTTTGGCTGCACCGAGCACAAAAAGAATCGCAGCAGTCGGAATCCTGTGAAATGAGGCGAGTGCAAAGAAGCTGATGGCCATTCCCAGTAATGCCGCTGCTATTCTTCCTCCCGGAGAAAGACGGTTCAGGAAGAGCATGCTGAGCGTTACCAAAGCACCTAAACTGAGGAGTGACAGTAGTATACCTGTGGAAAGGATACTGTTACTCCCTGTTTGAGATAGTGGGAGCTCGAAAAAGAGAACACCTTGTGAACAGGAAACGAAAAAAGGTAAAAGGTAATAACGTTTGGAAACTTGATCATCCTCTTTCGCTGGAATAGAAGGTTTATCTGGAACTTTTAATGCTGATTGCGCTGAGCTTAACGGCTTTAATATATGTCTCGAAGGTGCAGGTACACTGAAAAAAGCCATGATTCCTGTTGCGATTAGGAGCCAACCAAGTGTGGTGAAGGTGCCAGAGTAGCCCGCTTTTGCTACGATAAAAGCTCCCGCAGCAGGCGATACAACTGAAGCTAACGTATGAACGATACCATGTCCGGACATATATTTACCCTGCTCTGTGGCATCCGATGACAAAGAAGCCAGTAACGTCATACAGGCTGGAGAGAGAAAAGCGAGCACGAATCCACTTGCTGCTCTTAGCATTAGCAGATGCCATGGAAGCTGTACATGAGCTTGCAGCAGTAGAATAGCTCCCGCTGCGACAAGGCTGAAGACGATGTAGCGGCGGGAGCCATTACGATCGACGAGTACGCCTGCAAGCAGATTGCCGGGAAGGTGGGTCAACGAGTACATGCCCATCATCCAGCCAATAAAGGTGGGTCCCGCACCAAGAGAGAGGGCAAAGGGCGTGAGGACGGGATACTGAGCATGTAAATCGAAGAACGCCAAAAAGAGAAATAAGTATAGCCACAGCGCAGTTTTCACAGGGAAACACCTCCGAGAGCCACCTACAGCACAAGTGTATGCAGGACGGCGTAATAATGAAGAACCAATTCTTAAGCATTACTTGTACTTTACGTGGGACAGAGAGGGCTTATACCGCTTTTTTAATTCTGCTAGTAGGTATACCTTTTACGGAGGGTGGAACCATGAATTATGATGGGTATTCATGTATAATAATTAATATTGGCGTTATGTCTATGGGAAAAGAGAATTCTTGGGACGAAACTAGGCGATAGGGGTGTTGTGAGATTGATGGATCCAGAGGTATGGTCACAGTTTATAAGGGAAAATTGGCTAGTTATTGTAATTGCGCTTGTCCTGCTGTTTGCGGTTGTTAATTTGGTCAAAACCGTTCTGAAATGGGCGATTGTCATTGTGATCGTTGTAGGTTTGTTCATCTATAGTGGTGTTACAATGGACCAAATTGGTAACGCTGTGAATAAGGTGGCAGATGGAACGGTAAGCACGCTAAAGAAGGAAGCGCAAGAGGTTATGCTTAAAGAAGCGCAGGATGCGAAGTACACTTCAAATGGAGACGGGACCTTTACGATTACAACACCGAATATTGAAGTGAAGGGCGCAGCGGGTGAAGATAAAGTAGAGGTTACTTTCCGTGGTGTTAGTCTTGGGAAGTGGAGTGTTACAGATACGACAAAAACATTTATCGAGGAAGCCCGAAAACATCAATAAGAGGCTTGGACTCAAAAATATAACATGCGAGCAAGCACGCGACTGAAAGGAGAGAGCGGATATGATAAACGGATGGATGACTAGTGTGAGTGATGCTAATATCATTTCCATTGCCCTCCTGCTGGTTGTAGTCTTCTCTCTATTGCAAGGCTGGAGCAGAGGTTTCTCAAGTGCTACCGGAAGATTATTTGGGCTGCTGGGAACAGGATTATTTACTATAGCATCTTTGGTATTAGCTATCCCAGCAGCAGCCTACCTCAATCCATATGTAGAGACTTGGGCATCGGGGATTAGTCTTCCTGATACGAAGCTTACACAGTGGCAGCAAATTTATTATACGGCGGTGTCTGTGTTATCAGAATCGCCGCTAGTTCGATTTCTATTGTTACTCCTGATTTCTTATCTGTTAATTCGTATGCTCCTAGGATTGTTATCCATGTTGCTTCCTTTTCCACAATTGCGGCGTACCAAAAAATTTAAAGACAGAAAGATTACGCAGGTAAGCCGTATGGGAGGAGCAATGGTTGGATTAATTATCGGCTTAATGCGCAGTCTGGTAATTGTTCTTGCTCTTTTCATCTGTGTTGGATTAAATCCGGAGAGTGGATTTAGTCGTTATGTGGAGTCCTCTCCAATCTATAGTCAGAGTGCTGCTGCTGTATTTGAACCTATTGTTGGTGAGACGGTGCAGAAGAAACTTCCTATTCTGACGAAGACCGTTGCAGCAGAGATGAATGATATTCTTCGCAGAAAATATGAGGTTATCGATCATGAAATTCCTCAGGATATTATAGGAGCAGCAGAAGACATTGTTGGACAAGCACAAGATGAAGAGAAAAAAGCAAGACTTCTCTATGATTGGGTAGGTACACGCGTGACTTACGATTATGCTAAAGCTGACAATTATTTGCAAAATAGGGTCTGGCATGAACAGACACCACAGGATACATTCGACACTCGGCAAGGGGTGTGTATAGATTATGCCCGGCTTTATGCTGTGATGGCTCGTTCACAGGGCTTACAGGTACGGGTTGTAACAGGTCAAGGTTATGATGGGCGTGGCGGTTATGGTGCTCATGCTTGGAATGAAGTATATATAAGTGATCGGCAAGCCTGGATCCCGCTGGATTCGACTTGGGCGAGCAGTGGAGATTGGTTCAATCCGAAGGATTTTAATGAAACGCATATTAGGGAGAACGCCCTCTGAGTGAGGGCGCTGAACTCCTTGGGTGTGGTACAATAAACTCAAGTAACAGCAATTTTAACTTTAATGCGAGGCCATGCTCACAATAAAGCAGCTTAGAAATCACCTTCATCATAAGAGCAATGTCGCAGGCAACGGTATGTCAGACATTATTTTGTAGAAGGGGAGAAAGCTGGTGAGTTTGTTTGGTAAGCAGCCCCCGCCTAAGGACGGGATATCTTCAAGAAATTCTGTAGGTCTGAGATTGAATATTTTTTTCTTCGGCACTTTTTTTATTTTTTGTATTATTATCGTACGTCTTGCAGGTTTACAGTTTACTGAGGGAGCTCTGTTAAGTGAAGAAGAAACGAACCGGGAAACGAAAATTGTTCCGCTCGCAGCGATGCGTGGGATTATTTTTGCTGCCGAAGGAGAGCAGATTGCCTATTCAACACCTACGGAGTCGCTTTACCTTACATTAACTAAAGATTACACAGCTAGAACGACAGATAAAGCAACGGGGGAGACCTCACTTACGGAGAAGGCGAAGTACAACTCCGATATGCTTGCAACAAGGCTTGCGGCTGATTTTGCTAAATATGGAGATCCGAATGCACCGAAGCTAACGCAGCAAGATATCTTAGATTCATTAGATTTAGATTTCAAAAAGTATTTAGGTTATGTGCCGCGACGGATCAAGACTGGATTAATTCCAGAGGAAATAGCCTATTTCATGGAGCATAAAGACAATTATCCGGGGCTAACGATCGTGGAGGAGAGTGTTCGTCACTACGATAAAGATACGGTAGCGGTGCAGACAGTCGGCTTTGGAAAGCCGTTCAAATCGACTGAAGATATAGCGATGTATAAGAATGTCCGTAGTGAAATGAAAAAAAATTCTCCCCCTGGACTTATGTATAAAGCAGAAGAATATGTGGGGTTTGATGGTTTGGAAATGCAGTATCAACGAGAGCTGCGAGGAGAAAATGGTTATCAGGTCATTTCAGTGACTCCTCAGAATATGGCTGAGAAGGTTGAACAGAACGTTGCTCCTGTAAAGGGTAATAATATTTGGATGACCATTAATAAGCAGATTCAGATGAAGACAGAGCAGGCCATATTGGATCAGATTAAATGGCTACATACCAATGCTGTTCAAGGTGAGACGCATCCAGATGCTTTAACCGGATACGCCGTAGCAATGGAAGTGGAGACTGGTAATATTGTCGCCATGGCAAGCATGCCGGATTACGATTCAAATGTATGGACTAAAGACTCCTTACCAACACCTGTTTGGAATAAAATAATGAATAATCATCTAAACGGTACGATTACTTCGAATTCATCTGGTAGATCAGGTCATGATTTTAGTTCACTTGTATTTATGGGATCTACGATCAAACCATTAACTGTGTTAATTGGTTTAAAGGAAGGTTTCTTTAATACCTCAACAACCTATTCAGATGTGGGCATTACCTATTTCGGTAAGGATAATAAATCATCCGTAAGAAATTCATCGGGTCACGTATATGGTTCACTAGATCCGGCCAAGGCGATTATGAATTCCTCTAATGTATTTATGATTGATATGGTGGGTAAGCAGCTTTACAAGAAATATCCGGGGGATAAAGGCATTGAGGTATGGGACAGATATATGAAAGAGTTCGGGCTGGGTGTATCTACGAAAAGTGGTCTCCCAGGTGAATCAGCGGGCCAGATTAACTATACTGATCTTAAGGCGGCTGGCAGCTCGCAGGCCGCACTTATCTATGCTTCTTTTGGCCAACAGGGCAGTTATACTACATTGCAGCTTGCCCAGTATGCTTCTACTCTTGCAAATGAAGGAGTACGTATTAAGCCTCAACTCGTTAGCAAGATCACGGATGCGCAAGGTAAGGCGGTTAAGGAATTTCAAAGAGAAGTGCTTAATACGATAACGTTTGACAAATCCTACTGGAAAGAGATCAAACAGGGGATGAGCAGTGAAGTTAGTGCCTTTGATGATTTTCCTTATGATTTTGCACGTAAGACAGGTACCTCTGAAAAAACAGACAGAAAAAATATAAACCGTGATAATGGGGTATTTATTGCCTTTGCTCCGCGAGAAAATCCGAAGCTAGCCGTAGCGGTTGTTATACCAGAAGGGGGCTTTGGCTCCAAAAGCGCTGCTCCGGTTGCTCGTAAAATTTTTGATGCCTATGATTGGGAGTACGGGCTCGATGGTGTGCCGAAAAAGAATGTCACTCCTGCGTCAGGCCCCGTTCAAGAATAATTAGAGAAAAAGGAGAGAAATAAACTGTGAGTTTTTTCCGTAAGCAGGCCTCACCTCCAGATGAGACCAACAGTAAAAGTTCCATAGGCCTGCGACTCAACGTGTTTTTCTTTAGCACGTTTGTTATATTTTGCGTAATTATTATACGCCTGGCTGTGTTGCAATTCGTGGAAGGACCCACTTTAACTGAAGTGGAGACAAGCAGAGATACCAAAAATGTACCGCTAGCTTCCATGAGAGGTGTAATTTATGCTGCTGAAGGTGAGAAGTTAGCGTACTCTACGCCGGTTCAATCGCTGTATATTACGCTCAATAAGGAGTATACCGCTAAGCAAACAGATAAAATTACCGGTAAAACTACCCTAACTCCAGAAGCTAAAGCCAAGTCAGATGCATTGGCAGCCAAGCTGGTAGCTGATTTCAATAAATATGGTGATCCAAAAGCTGAGAAGATGACAGAAAAAGATGTTATTGACGCACTGGATTTATATTTCCGAAAATCACTTGGCTTTATGGCACGGCGAATTAAGGCGGACCTGACTACTCAGGAAGTAGCCTATTTCATGGAACATAAGGGTGAATACCCAGGCCTTGAAATTGTCGAGGAAAGCATTCGTCATTATGATAAAGATACGGTTGCCGTACAGACGATAGGTTATATCAAGCCTTTTAAATCAGCAAACAGCCTTAATATTTATAAGAATATCTTAAATGCTATGAAGAACAATCCGGAGCCAGGACTAACTTACAAGGACGACGAATTTGTCGGATTTGACGGCCTGGAGCTGCAGTATCAGAGAGAGCTTCGGGGACAAAACGGCTATCAGGAAATCTCCGTCAATCCACAGAACATGGCAGAGAAAGTCGAACGTGTAGTCCCTCCTGTGAAAGGCAATGACGTCTGGACAACCATTAATAAGAACATTCAAATGAAGACAGAGCAGGCGATTATGGATCAGATTAAGTGGCTGCATTCCAATCCTGTACAGGGTAAAACACATCCTAATGCTTTAACTGGTTACGCTGTAGCGATGGAAGTCGATACGGGGAATATCGTCAGTATGGCAAGTATGCCGGACTACGATACGAATATTTGGACATCGGGATCCTTATCCACAGATGTCTGGAACAGTATCATGGATAACTACCAGAATGGTACCATTAATCCGATTTCTTCAGGGACGTCAGGTAATGGACTAAGATCTGTACTGCTTCTAGGTTCAACGATTAAACCTTTGAGCGTACTCGTGGGTTTGAATGAAGGTCTCTTTACAACTTCAACCTATTATCAGGACATAGGCTACGCCACTTTTGGTAAAGCCGGTCATGAAACCAAGGTAAGAAATGCGGGTGGACACGTATACGGTTCTATGGACCCTGCAAAAGCGCTTGAAAAATCTTCGAATCCGTTCATGGTTGACATGGTTGGTAAAAGATTGTATGAGAAATATAAAAGCAAGGGTATAGATATCTGGGATAAATATATGAAAGAGTTTGGCCTTGGTGTATCCACAGGAAGTGGCCTGCCAAATGAATTCTTAGGACAGATTAACTATACCAATATAGAGGCTGCGGGTAGCGCCCAAGCGGCACTTGTGTATGCTTCTTTCGGCCAACAAGGTAGTTATACGGTGTTGCAGCTTGCGCAATACGTAGCTACACTTGCTAATGAAGGACAACGGATCAAACCTCAGCTAGTTAGCAAGATTACGGATGCTGATGGAAAAGTGGTCAAGGAGTTCGGTCGTGAGGTAATAGATGAAGTAACAGCCTTCGATAAATCCTACTGGACAGAAATAAAGCAGGGAATGCGAAGTCAAGTTAGTGCTTTTTCTGATTTCCCTTATGATTTTGCTCGCAAGACGGGAACATCCCAACAAGTGGCTAAGGGTCAAATTCGCGATAACGGTGTATTTATTGCCTATGCCCCACGAAATAACCCTAAGCTGGCAGTAGCTGTAGTTATTCCAGAAGGAGGCTTTGGTTCCCAGAGTGCTGCGCCGGTCGCACGCAAAATTTTTGATGCTTATGATTGGGAGTATGGACTAGATGGCGTTCCGAAGAAGAGTCTGCAGTCAGGTAATAATACAAATGATCCTGCGAATGAAGGAACGACTACAGGTACTCAGTAACTTTGACACTAAGGTGAATATTGATTGAAAAATAAACAGCTGCTCTATAGAGAGCATAAAAGAATGGAGGGGTGGCAATGACTGCCAAATACCGCCTGCTTGCTTTGGATATGGATGGAACCCTATTGAATGATGAACAGATTATTACACCTACAACTGTGAAATGGCTTCAAAAGGCGGTCGACGCAGGCGTTCATGTCTGTCTGTCGACAGGCCGAGCTTTTACAAGTGCATTTCCATATGCTGAGCAGCTTGGACTAGAAACACCGATGATTACTGTGAACGGTAGTGAGGTATGGCGTGCGCCGCATGAAATTTATCGTCGATCATTGATGGACCCTATGTTGGTAAAACAAATGTATGAACTTGCGAAGGAAGATGACATTTGGTTCTGGGCCTATTCTACGGAAAAGGTCCACAAACAGGATAACTGGGACGGGGATGTCACAGGCAGAGAATGGCTTAAATTCGGTTATCACACCGAAGATGATGAGCTTCGTCATAAGCTGCTGCTTCGTCTTCAAGATATGGGTGGATTGGAGATTACGAACTCCTCTCCGCATAATTTGGAGATTAATCCACTAGGTGTGAATAAAGCCGCCGGAATTTTGGAAGTCTGTAAGCTGCTAGGGCTAGATATGTCCCAAGTTATAGCGGTTGGCGATAGCCTCAACGACCTTGCAGCGATTCAGCAGGCAGGGCTTGGGGTTGCGATGGGCAATGCACAGAAGACGGTAAAAGAAGAGGCTGATGCTGTAGTGGCTAATAATAATAATGATGGAATTGCAGAAGTCATTCAAAAATATATCTTTAATGAAGCTGTTGCGAAGTGAATCCATAAAGCATATTTGCTATTAGGAGGTTAAGTATTGACGATCCTGGGTTGGATTCTTATTATTGCTTTATTCGCCGTAGGACTGGCCGGAGCTGTGTACCCTATACTGCCAGGTGCGCTTGCGATTTATCTTGCCTTTTTCGTATATGGCTGGTTCTTTTCTTTCGAGCCTTTTGGTGTTTGGTTCTGGATCATTCAAACGCTGATCGTTGTAGTTCTATTTATTGCTGATTACGTTGTAGGGGCGTGGGGCGTTAAGAAATTTGGCGGCTCACGTTCATCGATTATCGGGTGTACGATTGGGCTAATCATTGGTCCTTTTGTAATCCCAGCCTTCGGACTTATTATTGGTCCGTTTCTGGGTGCCTTTATAGGAGAATTGATCGTGGGTTCTTCACCAGCTAAAGCTGCCAAAGTAAGTGTAGGATCAATACTTGGGTTGTTTAGTAGTACTGTTGTCAAAATTGTGCTACAAATTATTATGGTCGTCCTCTTTTTTATATGGGTCGTCCGGTTTTAATTTTAACAGTGAAGAAGGGGAAATGGTTTGTCCAAGAAAGAGTCTTTCGTAAAAGGCACGCTTATCCTTGCTGCTGCAGCTTTGGTGGCAAGGGTACTCGGGCTTGTTCAGCGGGTGCCGCTGGATCATATTTTTGATGATGTGGGGAGAGCATCATTTGGGGTATCGAACAATATCTATTTAATGCTACTCACCGTGGCTACAGCAGGTATTCCAAGTACGCTTAGTAAGATGGTCTCCGAGCGGTACGCTCTGAATCGTCCAGAAGAAGCTAGACAAGTGTATCATGCAGCATTGATATTTTCGGTAGCAGCAGGGGTAGTTATGACTGCATTGCTGTATTTCGGCGCTCCGTTCTATGCGACACATATTGCTGACGTACCTGAATCAGCGATGGCAGTTAGGGCTATTGCACCTGCGCTTTTACTTTTTCCGGCAATTGCCATGATGCGCGGATATTTTCAAGGGCGCAACAATATGATGGCTGGTGGTATTTCACAGATTGTAGAGCAGTTCGCTCGCGTACTAGTCGCTATTTTACTAGCTTATATTCTATTACAGCAGGGGTATAACAATACAACTATAGCTGCGGGAGCATCCTTCGGTAGTGTAATTGGTAGTATTGCAGCATTTGGTGTCATGATTTATTTTGCAATCAAGCTGCGCCGAGAGGATAAGCAGCAAGGATTGAATTACAATACCACTCAAAAATTGCCGATTTGGGGAATTTACAAGGATATTTTCACACTATCGATTCCGATCGTGCTCTCTTCACTTACGATTCCGGTAGTGAATGTAATTGATACTTCTTTGGCTGTTCCACTGCTTATCGATCAGATGGGTAGAGAGAGTGCAACAGCAGCTTTGGGTATACTAACCACGCGTGCTCAAAGTGTGGCCGGAATTCCACCAGTACTAGCCATTGCGCTAGGTACCTCGCTGATCCCGATTATTTCAGCTGCTTATGCCCGTCGTGATGAGGGACACTTGAAGAAGCAAATTACACTTGCTTTGCGGATTTCTATCCTGACAGGGATGCCAATTGTATTGGCGCTTGTGGCTGCGGCTTATTCTGTGAATGGTTTATTGTTCAGCAGCTTGGACGGAAGTGGAATTGTGGCGATGCTTACGATTGGAACGATCTTTCAAATCACCATGATGACAACGAACTCCATTTTGCTCGGTATGGGCAAATCCCGCATTTCAATGTATTATGTGCTAGTGGGTATTATCGTTAAATTAGCCGCAAGCTTCTTACTGAGTAAGGTATTTGGGATCTATGGAATTATCGGCGCAACAGCTCTTTGTTTCGTAGTCATTACTATTCTTAACTTACGGATGCTGAAATCCATTGTACCTTTCGAAATTATGGGTAAACGTTGGGGCGGTTTCGCAATTGCGGTACTTGTGTCCGGAGGTATTGGTTTTGGACTTAACCAAGCTGGAATTCTGTTAACAGATCTAATGCCTGCACGTCTGGCGTTTCTGATCACTTGTCTTGTTGTAGGGGCTGCAGTTGTTGTTATTTATCTGGTCATGCTAATTGTACTAGGTGTGCTTACTAAACAGGAAATCTCCAGTTATCCGCGTGCATTGCAAAAATTGTTGAATCCGCTGATGAAATTACAGCCTGCGCGTGTTCGTATGAGAGAATAGGTTTGACTTCTGCATAACATTTTGCTTCACTTAAAGAATAGAAATTTGACAGATATGGAAGAAAGGACTGAACAAGCTATGGACAAAATTAGTTCTCCCGCTGAATTTCAGGTAGCCATTCAATCTCCTCGGTTAACAGTAGCCATATTCAAGGCGGACTGGTGCTCGGACTGTAAATTTATCGATCCTTTTATCCCTGAGGTAGAGCAAGCCTATGCTGATCGTCTAACGCTGGTTGAGGTTGACGTTGATGCCGTGGGTGATGTTAGTCAGGAACAAAATATTATGGGTATTCCAAGCTTTGTCGCGTATTCCGATGGACGTGAATTGGTCAGATTCGTTAATAAATTACGTAAATCCCGCGAGGAAATTGAGAATTTCCTGGATAAAGCGGTTCAAGTGCATCAAAGCCTTCAACAGTAATTCCGGAAAACCACCGCTTTCGCCTGTTCGAGCAAAAGCGGTGGTTTTTTAAAATGCTTCTTCATTACTAAAAACTGCGGGTGATATTTTTTGACGACAAATCAGTTGAAATGGCTTAGTTATCTTACTTGCCTTATCATGTTCCTCGCTGTATTAGGGGGAGCGGTTGTAACGAAGACTGGATCGGGATTGGAATGTGGAAATGAATGGCCGCTCTGTCATGGGAAATTAATTCCGGCCTATACTGTAGGTTCGATGATTGAGTACACCCATCGCTTGTTTAGCGGATTGGCAGGGTTAATGTCACTTGCCTCGATGATTGCTTTTTGGCGTTATGCTCGAAATCGGCGGGACTTGCTAGCATATGCATTTATGACTTTGCTGTTTGTAATTGTTCAAGGTGGTATGGGAGCGCTTGCAGTAATTAAATCTCAATCTGCTGCTGTAATGGCTCTGCATATGGGCTTTTCCTTGATCGCTTTTTCAAGTTCTCTAATGCTTGCTCTCGGAACGAAAAGGCGGCATGAAGCAGGTGAGTACGATCATAACGTGGATATTCAGAAGAAGCCCGTCAGCAAGGCTTTCCGCAATTTGACCTGCTTTACGGCCTTTTATTCCTATGTTGTCGTTTATATTGGTGCTTTTGTTAGTCATACGGATTCACGCGGTGGATGTTCTGGCTGGCCGCTCTGTAACGGCGAATGGGTTCCCGAACTGTCTGGGGGAGTAGGTATTGTTTTTACGCACCGGATTGCGGCTTTGATCTTATTCATTCTTACAGCGGTGCTTGGACATCTAGCTTTTTGGAAACATAAGGATTACCCAGAGCTAAGAGCTCTTGGCGTAGCTGCTGTTCTGCTGTGCTTGATGCAGGTGTTTAGTGGAGCTGCTGTCGTTTACACGCTAGATAATGAAAGATTGTACATATTTGCTGCTCTGGCTCATATTTTGTTGATCGCTAGTTTGTTTGGTGTCTTATGTTATATGAGTGTAAGAGTCTGGCAGCTGAATCGCGCGAGAAATGTCGTTTTTGAAAATAATCCAACGAATCCTGTGGCACCGTTGTAACCCTTGGTAGAAAGTTCCCACCGTGGATAGAGTGGCTTTACCTGCGGAATAATAAAGTGGAAATCGGTATATCGTGGTGCTGGACAAAACTTTAGGAGGACTGGGATATGCTGCGGGTTATACTTGGAGAGCCGCCTCGAAAGAATAGTGGTGTGTTGGCTGATGCGATGGAGAATATGGCCACTTTTGCAGCCTTGCTGCGCAAAGAAATGAGTGCCCATGAGGATAGTGACCATGAATACCGAAAGCTGGAGATTTGGACACGTGGACTGATCTCCTCATTGGATGAATTGGAGCAAAGCTGGTTCGCGGCCGCTTTTTACCGGAAATCGGTAATTGCTGGTTATATGGACGATATGTCGCCAGTGGAGCAAGGTGATTATGCGCGTTATGTTTATTTTTATAAAGATGGATTTATTCGTGTGTTCTCTCTTCTGGACAAGCTTGGAACGGTACTGAATCATTTTTATGACCTCAAAACCTCCAAATTAAAAACGCACTTTTCTTATTTTACAGTGCTTCGTCAACTTCAATTATTGAATGTGCATCCTGCATTAGCGGATCAACTGGAACAGATCAAGAATTCCTATCGAGATCCACTGGAGAATCTACGCAAACGCAGGAATGCTGAAATTCATTATATGAATTCCGAGATGCAGGATGATTTATGGCAGCGACATCAAGGCCTGCATGACAAGATTCAGCTTGAGGATCTAGATAGCCATCTTGAGGATTTAAAGCAATCCCTCGAAATGAACTGTAAAACATTAATCGCAGCATTTAGCTACAGCAATGAACAGCTGCGTAAGGAAATTAGCAAGGCAAAGAGCATACAATCCTAAGCGTTCAAGATATTTCCTTTTGACAAAAAACAAGAAACTTACTATACTTATGCTTGCATTAAAGTCTGTATGAATTCAAACATAAATTTCATACTTTATATCTTATCGAGAGTGGCGGAGGGATAGGCCCGATGAAGCCCGGCAACCGATTTGTAAACAGCGCGATTAGCGTTATGTACAAATGTCATGGTGCTAATTCCTACAATGACGCAAGGTTTGTGGTCGTTGGCAGATGAGAAGGCATTGTCTAAATAAACACACAGAGCCTCTTGCGATCTGCATCGATCGTCGGAGGTTTTTTTGTATGGAATAAGTGAAATATAAAGGGGGCGACGAGCGTTGATTAATCTAAAAGGAATTACTAAGGTATATGGAAAAGGCAGCCATGCAGCCACAGCACTTTCCGGATTGAATCTGTCTATCGAAAAAGGTGAAATATTCGGAGTCATCGGCCATTCTGGAGCGGGAAAAAGCACATTGATCCGTTGCATTAATCTGTTGGAGCGTCCTACCGAAGGGGAAGTATGGGTAGATGGCATTGAACTAACCAAGCTTACCCAAGGCCAGCTGCAGGAGCAGCGGCGCAAAATTGGGATGATTTTTCAACATTTCAATCTGCTATCTTCTGCGACTGTATATGATAATATTGCTTTTCCTCTGCGACTCACAGGTACCTCGAGAGCAGATATTGATACAAAAGTGAAAGACCTGCTTGCTCTAGTTGGGCTTGAAGAACACCAGGATAAGTATCCCTCTCAATTATCAGGAGGACAAAAGCAACGGGTCGGCATCGCACGGGCACTTGCCAGCGACCCTGATGTCCTGCTATGTGACGAGGCAACCTCTGCGCTTGACCCACAAACGACAGACTCTATTCTTAAGCTATTGCTCGATATTAATAAACGGTTCCATCTGACCATTGTGCTGATTACTCACGAAATGCACGTGATTCAGAGCATTTGCGACCGTGTTGCAGTCATTCATGGTGGTGGTATCGTTGAGCAAGGTAAAGTTACGGAGGTATTCCTGAAGCCACAGCATGAGGTTACTCGCGATTTCATTCGCAGTGAATCACAGAATGAGGGCCCCCTTCGTACGGCGCTTGACGCTGCTGCTGGGGACAACTCTCAGGCCGTCAAAATTACTTTTTTCGGAGAGAAGACCTATGGCTCTGCACTCTCCAATGTAGTACGTGAAACGGGTGTTAGCTTTGCCATTTTGCATGGCACCATTTCAACGATTAAAGACGTACCTTATGGACAAATGATTGTTCGGTTCGAAGGTCCATCTGAAGCGATCGCTGTGACGATAGCCGAGCTAACCGCTCAAGGTCTTGAAGTGGAGGTGATTTCGTAATGAATTTTGCAGATTTAAACTGGCAAGAAATGATGGATGCTACTGTTGCTACTTTGCAAATGTTAATATTCTCTGGATTGTTCACAATTATTCTTGGTTTACCACTCGGAATTCTATTGTATTTATGGGGAAGATCGAATAGTATAGTAATCAGAGTAACTTACTCGGTCTTATCATTCCTTGTAAACATCCTGCGTTCCGTACCTTTTATCATTCTGATGGTGGCTTTAATTCCTTTTAGTAAAGCTATTGTTGGAACCTCCATCGGAGTACTCGGTACGATTCCACCGCTTGTGATTGGTGCAGCTCCATTCTTTGCTCGCTTGGTGGAGACGGCGTTAAGAGAAGTGGATCGCGGAGTAATCGAAGCGGCGCAAGGGATGGGAGCTTCCACGAATCAGATCGTTATGCGTGTTCTTTTGCCAGAGGCTCGTCCAGGTCTGCTTGCTGGGGTTACGATCACACTAGTTACACTGGTCTCCTATACGGCAATGTCCGGGATGGTAGGCGGCGGGGGGCTAGGAGATCTAGCGATTCGTTACGGATATTACCGTTATGAGAAGGAAGTTATGATTATCTCTGTAGTCTTGATGGTCATACTGGTGCAACTGCTACAAATGGCCGGTGATCGACTAGTACGACATTTCACACGGAAATAAGGTACGTCCATATATAGCCTTATTCATACAAATACCAAGGATAAGAGGGGGATTTAAAATGAAAAAATTACTACTTACTTTTTTTAGTCTGACATTGGTTGTGGTGCTAGCTGCTTGCGGCAATAACAATAATGCTTCTAACTCGGCTGCTACTGATGCACCGAAAAATGGTGCTGCAACTGAGACATCTACAGAGCCTGTAAAATTGGTGGTCGGTGCTTCACCTGTTCCACACGCTGAAATCTTAAAAGCTATTGCTCCTTTGCTTGAAGCGCAAGGAATTACACTTGAAATCAAAGAATTCACTGACTATGTTCAACCAAACGTTCAGCTTTCAGAGAAGAATCTGGATGCTAACTTCTTCCAACACCAACCTTACCTGGATGACCAGAATCAAAAGAATGGTTCGGATCTAGTTTCTGTTACAGCAGTTCACGTTGAACCTTTTGGTGCTTATTCCAAAAAAATCAAATCCATCGACGAATTGGCTGATGGTGCGAAAGTTGCCATCCCAAATGATGCTACAAACGGTGGTCGTGCACTAATCCTGCTTGCCAAAAATGGACTGATTTCTTTGAAAGATGATACCAACATCACATCTACCCAAGCAGATATCACTGAAAATAAGAAAAACCTTAAAATCATCGAGCTAGATGCAGCAATGTTAGGTCGTCAATTGGATGAAGTAGATCTTGCCTTGATTAACACTAACTATGCTTTGGAAGCTAACCTAGTTCCTACTAAAGACGCTTTGTTCATCGAGGGTACGGATTCCCCTTATGCTAACATCTTGGTAGCTCGTCCTGACAATAAAGATTCCGATGCAATCAAAAAGCTGGCTGCTGCACTGAATTCTCCAGAAGCTAAGGCATTCATCGAAGAGCAGTACAAAGGTTCGATCATTCCAGCATTTTAAGACAGAGAGCTAACGTAGACTCTAATTACAGCATAAAACCCGCTGCCTAATGGCATGCGGGTTTTATGCTTATGTTGTAGGAGGAGGGTAAATCCTCTATAATAAGAAAATCCCGATCTCCTAAAGAGGAGGATCGGGAAGGCTATTGAATGGGATTAGAATACTTGCATAACTTCTTGTACGCCTTCTACTTCTTCAAGAAGTGCGCGTTCAATCCCGGCTTTCAAGGTGATCGTGGAGCTTGGGCAGCTGCCGCAGGCACCCATAAGTTTCAACTTAACGATGCCGTCTTCTACATCGACCAATTCAACGTCGCCGCCATCGCGCTGTAGGAACGGACGAAGCTTATCCAGCACTTCTAATACTTCATCATACATTTCGGTGCTTTGTGCATTCTCACTCATTTCTCAATCACTCCTTTCATAAGTTCATTATAGTACAAAAAGTTAAAAAATAAAATGGTTAGGCGGAATAGGGAGATCATCATGAGACCAATTATTGAATTTTGTGCCAGTAACATGGGTCACGGAACAGACAAGCTAATGCATAAGCTGGAGGAAAATCCAGATTACGATGTGATCGAATACGGATGCCTGAACAATTGTGGGGAATGTTATTTAACTCCATTTGCCATGGTTGAAGGTGACATCGTTGCTGCAGATACGGTTGCCGAGCTAGAAGAGAAAATTGATGCTAAAATCAAAGAGCTTGAGGCTTGGTTCAACATGGACCTTGACTAAATGCTTTTGTGGAAAATAAAGGGCTGCTCTTTTCCGTTATAAATAGGGAAAAGAGCAGCCCTTAGGTTTATCCTAAAGTGCGTTTTGACATCCAGAGAACCCCGCTCTTGAGGATACGGGGAACCCGTCCTTTGACGGAGCGTTGGCCCATCAGACCAAATCCAGCTTTCTTACCTAGTGAGCCTAAGGTACCCTTCAGACGAATAGGATGAAGCTTAGGGGTCTCGCCTCGCCATAAGGCTTGAATAACCTGTGCGACCTGCTCACCCTGCGCTCCTGCTGCTTGTGCGCTTGGAGCGAATGGCAGGCTGGCGCAGTCGCCAATCACATACACTTCTGGATAATCTGGTATACGATAATACTCATCCAGAATGATCCGGCCTCCGCGATCCTTCGGGACTGTTAATTCCTGCACGACCTTCACCGGTTGAATCCCTGCGGTCCATACCGTAACATCTGAAAGAATTTCCTCTGCACCGTTAAAAAGCGCATCTTTCTCCACATGGGATACAGAGACACTTCCAAGTGTCTGTACTTGATGGTGGTGAAACCATTCCTCCACGTACTGTGACAGCTTCGCAGGAAAGGCAGACAAGACACGTTCACCGCGGTCCAGAATAGCAATATTAAGGTCTGGACGGCTCTCCCGAAGCTCTGCCGCCAATTCCACTCCACTTAGTCCACCGCCTACAATGTTTATTGTTCCATAAGGCTTCACATCGTTTAAACGTTGGTAAGTTTCGCGTGTTCCTGCAAAGGTCTGGATACTGCAAGTATATTGATCAGCTCCAGGGATGTTATGGTAATTGTCGGTACAGCCTAGTGCAATGGCAAGAATGTCATAAGACACAGTCTCGTCAGGCTCCATTGTAACGATTCTGCTGTCCAAATCAATGGAACTCACCTCACCGTAACGGATAGTGAGACGGGGATGAACCGGAAACTGGATCCGCAAGTGATAGTCGGTTACTGTACCTGCGGCAAGCGCATAATATTCCGTTTTGATTCCTTGATAAGGCATTCGGTCAATTAAGATAATTTCAATATCCTGAGGAAGGTGATTATTGAGCAATTCTTGAATTAGGGCCAAGCCGCCATAGCCGCCGCCCAGAACGAGTAGTGTTCTCATGCTGACCGAACTTCCTTTCCAATATTAGGATAACGGATCTAAGTTAGTCTTTTATTCGTACACCTTTATCGCATTGTAGAACGTGTCGCGTTCTACTGGAATTCGTCCAGCACCTTTTACTAACCAGATCAATTCATCGCGAGTGAGGCCTTCAGGTGTTAAGGCACCAGCTGCATGGCTAATGCGTTCTTTAAGAATAGTACCATGTACGTCAGAAGCACCGAAGTTCAGTGCAACCTGTGTAAGCTGAGGACCGATATTAATAAAGTAAGCTTTGATGTGATCGAAATTATCCAGCATCAATCGGCTGATCGCAATCGTCTTCAGATCCTCATAAGCGGAGTTGCGGCGCATAATCCCTGCATTCTTGTTCTTAGGCTGCATAGATAATGGAATGAATACCATAAAGCCATTGGTTTCATCCTGTAGATCGCGGATCTGCATCATGTGCCGGATACGATCTTCATGAGATTCAATCGAGCCGTAGAGCATAGTTGTATGGGTCTTCATGCCAAGCTGATGTGCTGTCCGGTGAACTTCTAGGTATTCTTCCACATTAGCCTTATCTACACGCATTTTTTTACGATATTGATCGGATAATATTTCTGCGCCACCACCGGTAAGCGTCTTAAGTCCTGCAGCACGCAGCTGTTCCAGCACCTCACGAATGCTCAACCCGCTAATTCGGGTGAAAAAATCGATTTCGGCTGCAGTGTATGCTTTTAAGGTTACCTCAGGGAAACGTTCATTCAAGGCTTTTAAAGAATCCACGTAATACTGGAAAGGAACCTTGTCATTATGACCGCCGACGATATGGAATTCGCGCACACCTGGATGAATATGCTGTTCGACATATTGCACCATTTCCTGACCGGAAAGGGTATAAGCTCCCTCTTCTCCATCATCTTTGCGGAAATTGCAGAATGCACAGTGAGATTCGCAAACATTGGTGAAATATAAACTCATGTTTTCGATAAAATATACCCTGTTGTTATTCTTTGCGAGATTGACTTCATTTGCTAACTGGCCAATCGTAAGTAGATCGTTACTCTGATATAAATAAACGCCATCTTCTAAATTCAATCTTTCGCCGCCGCGAACTTTTTCAATAATGTTCATCATTCGGGCGTCTGTTTGGGGGGTGAAAAGAGTAGACATATTATGAATTCCTCCTGAAAGTTTTACGGGGTCCATTGCCCGCAGATAATTCCCAGACTTACCCAGATGGTAGCTGTTCATTCATGAAAATAAATCGGAGGGTTAACCTCCGTGACAAATTTCCGAATTTTTACTTATGTTTGCCTTCCTTATTATAAACCTCTCTTATAAGGGGATCAACAGCTGGATATGGATGGTTTATTTTGGTGTGGGTGGTCAAGCATAAGGCAGTTGTGACTTGAGGGTAAAGGAATAGTGGGTTATACTGAGTTTATCAAGTATATATTTTAGAAAGTAACTTTTGGCCGGAAGGTCCCTTAAACATAAGTTTTTTTGTTGAAGTAAGTCTAATTTATAGGAGGATATGATCATGATTAATATTAGCGAAAAGGCAGCAGAACAATTAAAGGTGATGCTTGCTGAGCAAGAAGTGCCGAACATGTTCCTCCGTATTGGAGTAACGCCCGGCGGATGCAGTGGATTCTCTTACGCTATGGGCTTTGATGATAATGAAAGTGATCAGGACGTATACATGGACATTCAAGAAATGAAGGTTGTCGTGGAGAAAGAGAATCTTCGTTACCTGGACGGTCTCGAAATTGATTTTGAAGAATCCGGCATGACGGGTGGCTTCACCATTAATAACCCGAACGCTACTGCAACCTGTGGCTGCGGCTCAAGCTTCCGTACAGCAACGGATGCAGGGAAGCCTAACGAAGAGCCTTGCTAATCGCGACGCTACGCCTTCAAGCCCCATGTTGAGTTCTACAACACGGGTTTGGAGGCTTTTTTTATTCTCAATGACAAAAGTCATTACAAGGAGTTCTAGACATGCTAATTAGGAAGTTAAACGCAGAAGAACAACCTCCCTTGCAATTGTTGTTATTAGCCGATCCTTCCCCAAGTCTTGTTGAAGCATATTTAAAAAGAGGTCAATGTTATGTGGCTGAAGTAGAGAATTGCATTATTGGTGTCTATGTTTTGCTGCAAACGAGACCTGAGACGGTGGAGCTAGTGAACATTGCCGTTGATGAGAATCATCAAAGTAAAGGGATCGGAAAGCAGTTAGTTCATCATGCGATTCAGAATGCAAGATTACTTGATGCAAAGACAATTGAAATCGGCACGGGAAATTCTAGTGTAGGACAACTGGCTCTTTATCAGAAATGTGGATTTAGAATTACCGGAATCGACAGAGACTTTTTTATCAGACATTACAGTGAAGAGATTGTTGAAAATGGGATCAAAGTTGTGGATATGATCCGTCTTTCGCTAGATATTTGAGTGACATACAAACAAACGCCCTTCGACGGAATTCCGCGAGAGGGCGTTTGTTTGTTCCTGCGTACAATTAAGCTGGAATAATAAACTTGTAATTAATCATAAACACGATGAGCGCCGCGGCTCCAAGGGAAAAGGCAATACAGCCAGCACCCAGTGCTCTGCGTCTGTCTTTAATGAATTTAAAGCCAATAGCGCAGATCAGTATAGTAGTTCCAGCCAATACGATGGACATCCCAAGCATGGCCACCCAATATAAGACCTCAAAAAACTGAGCCATTCCGAGCCCTCCCTGCGCTGTTTTTTTAAGAAGCTTCTAATTCATTTTTATATCGTTAGAATCGAAAATGTAACCGCTATTAATAATACAACGATTTTGAAGATTATTCTAGTTATAGTGAACTCATCCATTGCGATTTAAATGTCGAATACACTGAGATGAGATTCTACAAAATCTGCAATCTAATCATGAAAGGTTGAGGCTGTTGTCGATACAAGCTCTAAGCCCTTTTTGCTAAGAGCCTCTTCCTACACGGACAATCATACAAGAGGGCGGGACCTTTTCTGAGTAATGTATAGGGTAGGCTGGAACGTGAAAGGAGGGAAAGGACGATGTCGGGAAGACAATTGGCTAGCAAATGGTTAAAGACAGAAGCATTGCTCAGTGATGCGAGGGTTTCTCATTATATACCAATGACGAGGGTGTATTCGGCTGACTCACTGTTAGCCATGCTCCGGAGATACGGAAATGTTGTTATTAAACCGATAGTTGGCGGCGGAGGCTACGGTGTAATCAAAGTGTTTCGGGATAGTCGAGGTTATGGATTTACTTATATGGACAGAACTCGAATTTACAAGGACTTTAAATCCATGAGACGTGCACTCCATTTCGTCAAGGTTAGACGTAGATATTTGATTCAACAGGGGATTTCTCTCGCCAGAATTGGTGGGCGTCCTATTGATTACCGGGTTAAGGTAGTGAAAAATGGTGATGTTTGGGAGTTCCGCTCTATGGTAGGGAGATTGGCTCGGCCCGGTCTGTTCGTAACGAATTTATGTAAAGGGGGCACGATGCTTTCTTGTCGGGAAGGGCTTCGCAGATCGTTGCCTCGGATTAAAGCTTCGGCGAAGAAAGCAGAGATGCGCAGGCTAACGCTTGTGTGTATCGAACTAATGGAGCGGCACTTCCCGGGAATAGGTGAACTGGGCTTTGACTATGCCGTGGATTATTCAGGCAAAATATGGATTTTGGAGGTTAATACAAGACCTCAGTAAATTAACAAATATTTTAGAATTGACGATAATAGAGTAGTAAGATAAAATTGCGTTTAGTTGCGTTCTTTTGGGGTAAATTATATTGTGCTTTATTTACAATAAAAATATATTTTTAGCTGTATACATGTGGTTCAATCCTGTGTATAACTATTATCCCCATATTCCACTGTGCAGTTATCACCTTTGCAACGCTTACGCACATATTATACACAGGATTTCCACATGTACTTGTGGATAACACGAACGCTTGTTCGAAAAATGATAGTTTGATATGATAGATTCAGATCCAAATACAGGAAAGGTAGATGAACGTTATGGTTGAATTGTCGGATGAGATGCTTCTAGACTCTTACCATAGGGCAATAGAACTGCAACTAGAGCATGATTTCATCGCTCTTCTACTCGTTGAGATTCGCAAACGCAAATTACACTCTCCAGTTCATGCGGTTCTTCATTAAGAGCGCAAAGTATACCTTTGTAGCTGGCTACATATAAATAAACCGCGAGTCACAAACATAAAAGGGTATCCTGATAGGCTGTTATTGATAGGCCTATCAGAATACCCTTTTTTATTGTAGTAGATAGAATTAGAGTTTCATATTACTACTGTGTCCTGGTGAAAGCTTGGCTTCAGGATCGATGTAGACTTTTGCGTTATTTACAGCCGTTGGGGCTTCGCCGAATCCTACAGCAATTAGCTTCAGCTTACCTGGATATGTGGTGATATCGCCGGCAGCAAAGATTCCTGGAATACTCGTTTCCATCCGTGAGTCAACGACAATGGAGTTTCCTTCAATATCGATACCCCACTCTGCAATGGGTCCTAGAGAGGAAACAAATCCGAAATTGACGATTACACTGTCGACTTCGATTTCTTGTGTTTCCTTGGTTTTGATATGGGATAAGGTAACCTTAGTAATGAACTCATCACCATGCAGTTCTGTAATTTCAGTAGGTGTAATTACGTTAACTTTGGAAGCCATCAGATTCTCTACGCTATGCTCATGCGCGCGGAATTTATCCCGGCGGTGAATCAGGGTTACCTGCTCCGCGATTGGCTCCAGCATTAGCGCCCAGTCCACTGCGGAATCTCCACCGCCGCTAATCAGAACTTTTTTATCTTTAAAGGCATTTAAATCATTTACAAAATAATGGAGGTTGGCTTTTTCAAACCGTCCTGCGTTTGGAAGTTCTAAACGACGAGGTTCAAAAGCGCCTACACCAGCTGTGATGATAATAGCCTTACTGTGATATTCTGCTACATCGGTTGTAACTACAAAATGGCGTTCGTCCCGTTTCTGAACAGAAATTACTTTCTCCTCCAGCCGGATATTCGATTGGAACATATCCATTTGCCGTGTCAGGTTGTCAACCAATTCTTGTGCAGTTACTTTTGGGAAACCTGCTACATCATAAATGTATTTTTCAGGATAAAGTGCAGCAAGTTGTCCTCCCAATTGGGGCATACTTTCAATAAGTGTTACTGATGCCTGACGCATCCCACCGTAAAATGCGGCAAACATGCCAGCTGGACCGCCACCTATGATTAAAAGGTCGCTCATAGGAACGCCGGATTGCTCTTGTGTCACGGGATATTACACCTCCGAGTTGATATATTCATTTTGCCATACTTGTATTCTTTCTTATTATAAACATTGTGACACATACCTGCAAAGAAAGACTTTAGAACACGATAAGAATGTGACGTTTTTTAGTATTTTAATGTTTGATTAATAGTACACTAAGGTTTACAATGGATATGGTCAATTTAGAAATCCTTTAAGTTTGATTGGAATTTCTTCTAAATATAAGTGTATAAATTCACAAAAAGGACCGTACATTGTTTCAATAAAAAATACAAAGACAGATTTACCTCTTGGAAGGAGCCGGAACATGAGTAGTATTCCCAAAATCGTAATCTTAGGCGCGGGCTATGGGGGTATTTTGACCGCACAGCGCTTACAGAAGGCTTTGAATTATAATGAAGCGGATGTCACGCTCGTAAACCGTCACGAGTACCACTATTTTACTACCCATCTACATATGCCTGCCGCGGGTACAGATAGTATTGAACACACTCGGGTGTCTATTTCTAAACTAATCGATGAATTCAAGATCGATCTCGTTAAGTCATCTGTTCAGGAAATTCGTACCCAGCAGAAAAAGATTATTTTGGAGGATGGTACTCTTTCGTATGACTATCTCGTCATTGCTTTGGGCGGAGAGCCTGAAACATTCGGTATTCCAGGACTTGATAAATACGCACTGACGATCCGGAGCATCAACTCCGTTCGTTTGATTCGTGAACATATTGAGTATCAATTTGCCAAATACAAGAACGAAAACAATGCTCAGGAGCATATCAATTTCGTTGTCGGTGGTGCCGGCTTTAGCGGAATTGAGTTCGTGGCCGAATTAGCGGACCGCATCCCTGGGTTGTGCAAAGAATTTGACGTTGATCCAAGCATGGTAAATATATATAACATCGAGGCTGCACCAACAGCTCTGCCTGGATTTGCTCCTGAACTTGTTGAGTATGCGATGAACTTGCTCACTAAGAAGGGTGTTACTTTCAAGATGGGCGTAGCTATTAAGGAATGTCTACCAAACGGTGTAATTCTGGCATCAGGCGAAGAGATTAAAGCTTCTACAATTGTCTGGACAGGCGGAATTCGGGGAAATCGTCTGATTGAAGCTGCAGGATTTGAAGCTATGCGTGGACGTGTGAAAGTAGATGAATATTTACGTGCACCAGGCCAAGACAATATCTTCATTATTGGAGACGGCTCCTTGATGATTAACCCAGAAGGACGTCCTTACCCGCCAACGGCACAAATTGCTATGCAACAGGGAGAGTGCTGTGCGCATAATTTGGTGGCTGCGATCCGTAATCAACAACCAAAGAAATTCGCATTCAGCAATAAAGGAACAGTAGCTTCTCTAGGCAAAGGTCAAGGGATTGCTGTAGTTGGCAGCAAAACTTATAAGGGCTGGACCGCAGCTCAATTGAAAAAAGTTGTGGATATGCGCTATTTGTTCATTATCGGTGGGATTCCGCTGGTTCTGAAAAAAGGAAGATTCTTATAAAATGCGTCACTGCAGCGTGCAGGTGCGTGGATTGCTGACCCGAGAAGAATTGGACCGGTACAACGGACTGATTGAGGTTGGATCTTATCTGGAGGATCAGAATCAGTACGATTTAGCTTATGTTGTTCAAAAGGAAATTGATTTGCTCATTCTCCCTGGCATTGAACGCTTAAAGGAAAAAGGGCGAGCACGTGACCGGGCTACGGCTGAATATTTGGAAAGTCTGCGTGATGATGAAGAGGACAGCGAAGAGGATTAGGTAGCAGGAACTTCGTTATAGCATTTAAAAAGGGTGAGTCTCCATAAAGATCTGGAGACTCACCCTTTTTTAAATATAAGAATTTATATGTTTCACACTACAATTTGAGCATTTCCTCAAAAGAATCCTCAGTCAGCAGGTTGCCGACATAAAAAGGTCCAAATTCGCCGTAGCGGGCACTGACTTCGTCAAAGCGCATTTCGTAAACCAACTTCTTGAATTGCAGCGGATCTTCAGCGAACAGGGTTACGCCCCATTCCCAATCATCGAAACCTACGGAGCCGGAGATAATCTGTTTCACCTTACCAGCATAACCTCGTCCGATTAATCCGTGAGAAGCCATCAGCTCCTTACGTTTAGCCATATCAAGCATATACCAGTTATCGGCGAGCTCGCGTTTCTTGTTCATTGGATAGAAGCAAATATGCTTCGCTTGCGGCAAAACAGGTTTTAGACGTGCGATAACATGTGGATTCTGCATAGGATCACTACCATCGCTGCCCCCCGCAAGGTAATTGCTTAATTCAACGATACTTACGTAGGAATAGGCTTTAGTTGTATATTGAGCAAAAGCGATTTTGTTAAAGGCTGTCTCAAGCTTGTTCAGATCCTCCAAGCTTTCGCGCAAGAACATCATTACGAAATCGGCCTTCTGGCCAACGATGGAATATACTGCGGAGCTGCCTTCCTTAGCTTCTTCAACAGTGCTCCATTCCTGCATGAAAGCATGTAATTCTTCCAGAGCAACGGCACGTTCTTCATCATCTGCTGCCGTCCAAGCGGTCCAGTTCAGTGAGCGGAAGTCATGCAATGCATACCAGCCTTCCAGTGTCATAGCGGCTTCGTTCATGATCTCACTCCTTAAAAGTTTTACGAAGCATAAGCTCCGCTTGAAATAACGTCGCGTAAAACTTGCATCGGAAGCATACGCTTTGTTTTACGAAGCATAAGCTCCGCTTGAAATAACGTCGCGTTAAACTAGCTACGAGGCTCTTGCATCATAGACTATGTATGATTTATTAATCTATATGCATTGTATCGCAATCAAGTTGCTTAGAGCAAATGATGACATTCCGATGTAAGAGAATTAGACCTGATTTTGAATAAAGTTCATTGCTTCGTGACATTTTTTCTAGTAAACTTACTACTAGCTCGTATAAGATGTGCGCTTCTTTATAGAAAGGGGTAGTGACGGTAAGATGGGGTTTATTCCAGTGTTTATCCTAACCGTTTTATTCTTTGTGATGATGTTTGGTATTGGATTTATTCTTAACATGTTAATGAAGACAACCTGGTTTCCCGCTTATCTATTCGTACTTATTATTCTACCCGTCGTAGTCTATTCCATTTGGGATAGAAGCGCGATGTCGCTCTGGGAGCATCTCTCCAGTTTCCACTTTGTTGATTACTTAACTGGTGTCGCTGGTCTTGCAGGTGCTATATTGAGTGGATGGACCATTCAAAAACTGCGCTTTGGCGGTTACAAGATGTTTTAAAGATTTAATTGGAAGACCTGCGGCTCTGATGTGAGAGTCGTTTTTTTGAACATATAAGCTTTTAGTTCTACGCTAAGAAGCAATTTTGAAATTTTGCGAGAAACGGAACCTTCCTCTTCCAGAGGACAGCGAAGCCGTTTCTTCTTGTTTAATAGAGGAAGATATTCGTAAGAAAAAGCTGATTATATAGCGAAAAGAGTCGGAATTGGTAGTTTATTTACATTTCCGGCGGCGTTTTTTATGATAGAATAGAATCCTGTATGAATTCGTGAAAACAAGGGGGTATCCGTAGATGCGCATGAGTAACTTACATCATTTCACCGAACATCATCGGTACTGCGTTTCCCGCGAATTTGGTCTTAGTGTTATAGATGGACGTATGCTTAGCTCTGTGTATCAGCCTATGGTAGGAGCTTTTGCAATCAGTTTCTATCGCTTGCTGGTTGAACATGTGCCAGCAGATAGCATTGGCTATTCTGGAGTGGAGCAACAGCGCAGGTTATTTATGACGCTAGGCGTTGAACCAAATGAGAAAGGCCGCAAATATTTAATAGATCAGGCTTCCCGGTTAGAAGCGGTAGGTCTGCTACAGACCTGTCGAATCTATGTGCAGGAAACCGACGATTACTTATATGAATATGAGCTAATGCCGCCACTATCGCCAGCTGACTTTTTTGCAACTCAGCATTTGACGTTGCTGTTACGCGATAAAATTGGCAAATTTGCTGTGCTGTCCTTACGGGAACAATTCTGGAACCGAGAGCCAGAAGAGTGGAGTCGCAGATCCATAGGTAAAGAGAATATCTCCGTGCCTTTTTATGATATTTTTCAACTTAATACACATGTCATTGATTATGAGCTGGAGCAGGCACTTGCAGAAGTAGCCACTGTACGTCAGCCTGGCATACATGAATCAGGAGAACAGGCGATTGGATATAGTGACATTATTTTGCGTTTTCCACGGGAGTCCGTGAATCGGGCCCATGTAGAAAAACTGCGTTTTGACCATACTCAAATGGGTGTTATTAACTATGTAGCTCATAAGTATGAACTCAGTCCGCAGGATTTATGTCGTCTGCTGGATGAAGATGGCGTGTTCTCACCGGAAGGTGAGGTTATTCTGGATGCACTGCAATATAAAGCGAGCCAGCATTTCAGGCAGGATATGAAACGACAAGAAAAGCGTGAGATTGCTGCTGCTAAGGTTGTTTCCATCCGTTCCAATACCTCCGAAGAGAATGATGATTCTATAGCGCCACCGGAGCAATCAGTTGAGATGGAGTATTATGTAGAAGTACCACCACAATTTTTGTCCAAATGTGACATTCACCAATATAATATGATGCTGCGGAACGAACCTTATACGCGGCTGCTTCAAACCTTTTTCCCAGGTGCAGTACCCAGTCATTTGATGGATATGTTCGAGAAGATAGATTTGAACTATAAGCTAAGCGGTGAAGTAATCAACGTACTTATTCATTATTTAATGACTATGGTAGCCTCAGGTGGAGAACAACGAATGAACCGCAATTTTGTGGAGGCTATCGCTTCTAATATGCTGGTTAAACAGGTGAACACCTACGAGAAGGCTGTGAAATATATCAGAGATCAGTCCAAAGTGAAAGGCAAGGGAGCTACGACTAACACGGCGGCAGGATCCCGATCACGTTCATATGCCAAAAATACAGGCCGGTCCGCTAAACCGGAAATTCCGATTGTGCTGGATGATGGAAGTGCCGGAACGGTATCGGAAGAGGAATTCGCGGCGATGATGAAGAAAGCGGCAGAAATTAAAGCCAACAAGAAAAAAGGCGTTTCCCAAGCGCCGTAATGAAAGAGAGGTGGAACTATGGAGTCTATGGGCGATGTACTTCGTTCGATCAACAATCCAACTCTACGGCAGCGACAACGTGATCTTGAACAGGGGTTATTTAATCATCCGCTTGTGAAGGCATTACAGTCCGAACATCCTGAGCTGGACGATTCGCGACTGCGGCTTCATATGAGCCGCCTGTATCAATATGTAGAGGAAAGCCGCAACTGTGCGAACTGTCCGGGACTTGAGAAATGTCCAAATGATTTTCAGGGGCATTATAGTAAACTTACGGTAGAGACAGTGAATGGCTCAACGGATCTATATGAACGCAAGACCGCATGCCGCCTTAAAGTGGCACAGGATAATCAGGATAGTATCCGTAAACGTATCCGCAGCTTTTATGTGGACGAGCGTGTGCTTAATGGCGGTTATGATGAAATAGATATTATGGGTAAGGATCCACGCCGGGTTTCGGCGGTTAATAAAATATTTGATTATATCACGAGTGTTAAAGAAGAGGGTCTGACCTCGCGCGGGATTTATTTACATGGGACTTTTGGAACAGGCAAAACGTTTCTGATGTGTTACTTGCTTCATGAACTTGCTGTTGCCGGCTATACTGGAGTTATCGTATATATGCCAGATTTTATCGAGGATTTAAAATCGATCATGATGGACGGGCAGAAGATGAAGGAAACCGTGGATACGATGAAAAATTGCGATTTGCTTATTTTTGATGATATCGGTGCGGAGAACTTGAATCCTTGGGCGCGTGATCATGTGCTTGGTGCGATTCTGAATTATCGGATGAACCGTAAACCAACCTTCTATACCTCGAATTATCCACTCGATGGCTTGGAGAAACATCTTAGCTTTACAAGCAAGGATGGCGAGGAGATTTATAAAGGCCAACGTTTGATGGATCGTATTGCTCCTTTTGTGGATGTTATTCCACTGCATGGGGAGAATCAACGGGGGACGATTAGATAAGCCTGGAATATAAAAATCCGTTTCTTCCTGAGGAAGAAACGGATTTTTATTATACGATGATTCCCTTACTCCGAAATGAACTTAATGATAACCATGCCGAAAAAGACAACAGTCATAAATGCAGTCATTCCGAAAAATCCATTCATTAAATCGCCTAGATCATTGCGGGGTTCTTCGTTGATATGTTCTCGTGGGTCCCGTACTTGCGCGTTGACATCCATAGCTTCTGCCTCCTTACAGGGACAATGCCTGTATTGTTAAGATGCAAATTGAGTTGACTATTATGAAATAAGTCATTGACATTTAATGCGCTTTCTTAGAGTATACCGAAAGGCTGGGGAGATTGTAAAGAAAAGAGTAACTTAAAAAAATTAGTTTGAGGGCAATATAATTGTATGTGATATATAACATATCCCTTAAAGATATGTTATACTGGAATTGTGTCGGTAAGTGGTAATTTGGTTATCATATTACATGAAACAATTTATTAACTTATATTTTCGGAGCAGCTTCCATAAACTAAGCTTTGGTTTAGAGTGGAGTAATGTTTCGTAAAACTTTAGAGGAGGAACAATATCATGGCTATCGTGAACGTGTCTGACCAAACCTTCAGTAACGAAGTGGAAGGTCAAGGTACTGTAGTAGTAGACTTCTGGGCTCCTTGGTGTGGTCCTTGTAAGATGATTGCTCCAATCTTGGACGAATTGTCCGCAGAACTGGGAGACAGCGTGAAGATTGCAAAATTGAATGTGGATGAGAATCCGGAAACGGCTTCCCGTTTTGGCGTGATGAGTATCCCAACCCTGATCTTCTTCAAAGATGGTCAACCGGTAGATAAAGTTGTGGGATTGAACTCCAAAGAATCCCTGAAAAATATCGTAGCTAAACATCAATAATTGTTAAATGCTACTGTTCGGGCCTCGGCCCTGCCGCTCAGCGCCTTCGGTTCATTCCGGAGGCGTTTTGTGTGCTGAATGCCAACTAATCATGGGTCCAATTTAGCTGGAGGGGATCATTTTGGACAATATCCGCAACAAACTGGCTCTATTACCCGACCTGCCCGGGTGCTATCTGATGAAGAATGAAGAAGGCACCATTATTTATGTGGGTAAGGCGAAGGTACTTAAGAATCGGGTTCGCTCTTATTTTACAGGCAGTCATAATGGTAAAACTCAGCGGCTTGTCGCTAACATTGCTGATTTCGAATATATCGTTACGTCCAGCAACATGGAAGCGCTCATTCTTGAGTGCAATCTGATTAAAAAGCATATGCCGCGTTATAACGTACTTTTGAAGGACGATAAGACATTTCCTTATATCAAAATAACGAATGAAACTCACCCGCGGCTTGAAGTTACACGTCGGGTGATTAAAGATAAAGCAAAATATTTCGGCCCTTATCCTAATGGTTATGCTGCACAGCAAACGAAAAAGCTTCTCGATCGTATGTATCCGCTCCGTAAATGTGGCGTAATGCCGAAGGAGGTCTGTCTTTACTATCACATGGGCCAATGCTTGGCGCCTTGTGAGAAGGAAGTGCAGAAATCCGAGTATGAGCAGATTACGCAAGATATTGCTGCTTTTCTGAGCGGAGGCCATGATGCGGTTAAGAAGGATCTACAGCAGAAGATGCAGGAAGCTGCTGAGGAATTATATTTTGAACGGGCGAAGGAACTCCGGGATCAAATTATCCATATTGATGCATTGATGGAGAAACAGAAGATTAACACCACTGATACTAAGGATCGTGACGTATTTGGTTATGCGGTAGACAAGGGATGGATGTGTGTACAGATTCTGTACATGAGACAAGGGAAGATGATTCAGCGTCACTCCTCTGTCTTTCCGTTCTATGGGGAAGCTTATAGTGACTTTATGTCTTATGTGACGCAGTATTATAGTGATAATCCCGCCTTGCCGCAGGAAATTCTTCTGCCCGATGTGCTTGACGAGGAAGCAGTGGTTGATACAGAAGCTAAACCGGCGATTGTCATTGCTGCTCCAGCCGAAGATGATCTGCAAAAGGGGGAAGATACCCCCGAATCGCCGGAAGAAGCTGAGGCCCGTGAGATGGCCGCTGCAGAAGCATCAGCAGCAGGTGTCGTTGATGCCGCTGGTGGCGCCTCTATTCTACAGGAGTGGCTCGGTACCAAAGTGCTAGTGCCACAGCGTGGCCTTAAGAAGCAGATGGTCGGTATGGCCTGCCAAAATGCAACAGTCGCAATCGACGAGAAGTTCCGGCTTATTGAACGAGATGAAGTACGTACCTCTGGTGCTGCGATTAGCTTAGGTGAGAGCTTGGGGCTCGAACGCTTAAGCCGGATCGAGGCATTCGATAACTCGAATATTCAAGGGACCAATCCGGTCTCTGCGATGGTTGTCTTCATTGATGGCAAGCCCGCACGAAAAGAGTATCGTAAATATAAGGTTCGTACGGTAGTGGGTGCGGATGATTATGGAACGATGCGCGAGGTCATCAGGCGGCGTTATGAACGAGTGCTGAAAGAGAACCTGCCGATACCAGATCTAATCGTAGTCGATGGTGGTAAAGGGCAGATATCCTCAGCTATTGATATTCTGGAGAACGAGCTGGGGTTATTCATTCCGGTCTGCGGCCTCGTTAAGGATGATAAGCATAAGACGGCTCAGCTTTTGGTTGGAGATCCGCCAGAACCAGTCGCTTTGGCGCGGGATAGTCAGGAATTTTATCTGTTGCAACGGATTCAGGATGAGGTGCATAGGTTCGCTATTACCTTCCACCGTGAACAGCGTGGGAAGTCCATGGTGACCTCTAAGCTGGATTCCATACCAGGTATAGGGGAGAAGCGTCGCAAGGCGCTGCTTAAGCATTTCGGATCGCTAAAGAAAATTAAAGAAGCCTCCATAGAGGATTTCAAATCACTTTCTATTGGCGAAAAGCTGGCTAGTCAAATCCTTGAGGCGCTCAAGGATGAAGAGCCAGCGACATAGGCATTTGACATGCTGGAATGATATTTACGTAAATATAAAAAGGTGTCATAGCAGGCTTCTGCTGTGACACCTTTTTTTCATTATCGGATTTCCATCCACCCGTTACTTCTTTAAATTACAGATGTAGGTTCAACCGGCTTAGGTTCTGATTTTTGCGGAGGATTAAACCGATAGACGATGTAGGCGACTATGAACGGCATGATAATCGCGAAGATACCAGCCCCAACATTCACGCTTTCCTTCATAAAGATCAGTGTGGCGCCCATCAAAATGCTGTCAAACACAACGTGACTGAACATGACGGCAATAAAGCCGTAACGAAGGAAAATATAGCTAAAGAGCAGCCCGATCACGGTCAGCTCAATAGGACGGGAACTGATGGGGTAGATCGGATACAGCGTATGGCCAAACGCCCAGACCAGCGTGGTGATCAGGCAAGCAATGAACGTGCTACGGAATACTTTTTTCAACATAGGAATTCCGAAAAAACGATAAATAGCTTCCTCGGATAAACCAGCGAGCCATGCAACGATGGGCAGCAGCCAAGCATATCTCATGTTGTAAGGAGATTGAGTAGCGTCAGTAGTGGACCAGTTCTGCAAGGTAAATGATAATACGATGAACATAAGGGTCTGCACCCCTAGCAGCACGAATGCCCAGACGTATCCAGCCCGGATGCTATCCAGTACATATTTTCCATAGCCAGGCTCTTTGGCACGGGGCCACGGATTCATCCCTTCTTCTTTTTTCCAAAGGCCGTCCCCTCCAACTAAAGAAAAATAGAGCAGGGAGGACATTAGAAGGCTATATAAGGCATAAATGATGAACATAATGACGGAAGTTATCTGAGCCTCGAGTCCTTCACCTGAGGATTCAGGAAGCATATTATAGGTGCTGATCATCATGATTACAAAATAAGCCGAGCTTAGGAATATTCCACGCTTAAAGGAGGTATGTTCTCTTCTAAGTATGCTGTAGATAAGTGCCAGAAGTCCTAAAGCTAAGGTAGGCAGACCGTAGCCGAATAGAGTAAGCTTTTCCGCGAGAGAGGTCTGGTCCTTCACGTAGGAGGTATGCCAGGCTGGAGCAGTGAATCCTGCTTTAAAGCTGGATACCTGTTCGCCAGCGAAATCGAAATAATAGTGTAGCAAGGATTCACCGATCTGCACGGAACGATCTGTATACACGAGCCCGTAGTTTCCCGTATTCGACTCAATTTGCAGCTTGGCGGGATTCACATCCCATTCCTGAAGCCAAGGGCGGGCAAGATTTTCTTTTTGTGCTAGAGACAAGGCAGTACCCTTGTCCTCTTCTTTTGCACTGGTGGATACAGTGCTTGGTAACCCGGCACCTGATCCTTCTGCACCTTGTGTGAAAGCGACAACTGCGCCAGTATACATATTGAGGTCAACGGAGATCAGTGGCTCTTGTTCCGCTGAAGGACTAAGTGTTACACGGAAAATGTCAAAAGGATATCGTTGATCCAATTTCTTCTTTGTATAGTCCTCCAAAAGCTTCTCGCGGGACATATAACCATAAAAGGAAGAGTCCGTTTCGTACAGTACATTCCACTGATCATTTGGTGCATGGGTGTAGTTTAGCTTTTGTTCTGCGAATGATATCGCTTTGTCGCGGGCTTCCGCCTTGCTGATGACAGTAGAATCTTCCCCGGCAGGGCTATTTAGCACCGAGGGAGCAATCTGAAACATAATAAATAGAATAAGACCGATAATGCCCGAGATGATGAGCCTCTTGGAGAGGGCACGTTGCTGTAAGGGCTGGCCAACGGGATTCATGTAACGCCTCCTTGTAAACTGACAATGTTATGTTCCATTATAGTATTAGTGCCATGATAGTTACAAAAATCATCGTATATTCTTTTTATGGGTAATAGAGATATTATAGAATAGGTAACTGAATATATACCATGAATTTAAGGTGATCATTTCTTCATTTTTCATGAAAATCGATGCAATTGCAGGGAAAACACGGAAAAGTGATGAGAAAAGGCACTCCTATTGGTACATCCTCTCCAAACCGCATTTTTCATTTGAATCACCATTAATAGTGTCTTTGTGATTTATCGAAATAACATATATAATTTGTATGCAATTGTATATAGCCGAATTTCAGGTGAAAACGGGGGAACCACAAGAAGTAATGAAAAGATGAGTATACGCCGTAAACGGTGTCTTTATTCATCAGGGGTGAATTTCGTTCTAGGAACGAATAGGGCAGCCTGCACAGTCCGAATCCGTCAGCTAACCTCGTAGGCTAATTTACTGCAGGGACCAAGGGTAGCATTGGTTTTCCAGTGCTTTTTTTGTTGGAATTCTTTAAATTAGATAAGAGGGTGAGCATAGTGGCTTCACAGTTTCGCAGGGTTTCTGAATCAAAGTTTCTGAAGCTCTCTCCGCCTCAAATTATGGTGCTCGGTTTTGCATCGATTATTCTGATAGGCGCCTTGCTGCTTATGCTTCCCATTTCGAGTACTAGCCAGAATGCATTGAGTTTTATTGATGCGTTGTTTACTTCGACTTCGGCAACCTGCGTGACAGGACTTGTGGTGCTGGACACCGGGACGACATTCACCATTTTTGGGAAAACCGTGATTATGGTGCTAATCCAGGTCGGCGGCTTAGGGTTTATGACGATGGCGACCTTATTTGCCATGATGATGAAACGTAAAATTTCCTTGCGGGACAGACTGATCCTACAGGAAGCGATGAACCAAGGCTCAATGGAGGGGATTGTTCGACTGATCCGGAGGGTACTTATTTATTCTTTGGTCATCGAAGGCTGTGCAGCGGTGCTACTGTCCATACGCTGGGCATTTGATATGCCGCTCGGCAAGGCCATTTATTTTGGGATATTTCATGCGGTATCCATGTTTAATAATGCTGGATTTGATATTTTCGGGGATTTCCGGAGTTTAACCGATTATGTATATGACCCGCTTGTGAATATCGTAGTGATGTTTCTGATTGTCTCCGGCGGAATCGGTTTTATTGTCATGTCGGATCTGGTGGAGTTTCGTGTCAAACGTAAATTATCTTTGCATAGCAAAGTTGTACTCTCTACCACTGCAGGGCTTATTCTTATCGGCGCTTTGGTCATTTTTATATTTGAATTTACGAATCAGCGCACACTGGGTAATCTGAATTTCGGCGGCAAAATATTATCGGCATTCTTTCAGTCTGTATCGCCCCGAACCGCTGGTGCCAACACGGTGGATATTGCCGGGCTGCGGCAAGCCTCGCAGTTCTTTATGGTTATCCTTATGTTTATTGGTGCATCACCGGGTTCAACAGGTGGCGGGATCAAGACTACAACCTTTACCCTTATGATTGGTGCAGTAATCGCGATGCTACGCGGGCGTGAAGATGTTGTGCTGTTCCGTTATCGATTGGCTCAGGAGCGTATCTATAAAGCGTTGACGTTAACTTTACTGGCTTTACTATTGGTCCTCTCTGTGTCGATGTTACTGTCCACAACAGAGGATAGTAATTTCTTAGCAATACTATTCGAGACGACCTCAGCCTTTGCTACGGTTGGACTAAGTATGGGGCTGACACCTGAACTGTCTGTTATCGGCAAGATTCTGATTTGTCTGACGATGTTTGCGGGTCGGCTAGGTCCATTAACATTAGTGTATGCGCTTGGACCAAAACAGGGTAAACCATTGTATAAGCACCCAGAAGGTAAAATAATTATTGGATAGGAGTTAATCCGAAATGAAAGCACAGCAATTTGTAGTAATCGGCTTAGGCCGCTTCGGTTCAAGTCTCGCGCTTGAGCTGATGGAAATGGGCTACGAGGTGCTCGGCATCGATCACCAAGAGGAGCGCGTGGAGGATATGAGCGATCATCTGACGCATGCGGTAGTGGCTGATGCTACAGATGAAGGGATTATGCGCTCGCTCGGCGTACGGAACTTTGACTGTGGGATTGTAGCGATTGGTGACAATATGGAACGAAGTATTCTGGCGGCGATATTGTTAAAAGAGATTGGAGTCAAGCAAGTAGTAGCCAAGGCGATCTCGATCCTTCATGGTCGTGCGTTGTCCAGGCTGGGCGTAGACCGGGTTATTTTTCCGGAGCGGGATATGGGGATTCGGGTGGCGCATCAGCTCGTGACGCCCAATTTGCTGGATTATATTGAACTGTCCAAGGATTATAAAATCGTTGAGCTAACCGTGCCTTCCTGCATGAACGGGAAAAGCTTGTCGGATTTAAATACAAGAGCGAAATATGGCTGCAGTATTGTTGCCCTGAACCGGGAAAGTGGAATTATAGTTGCTCCAACGGCGCATGATCATTTGAGTGAGGGCGACGTTATGGTACTCATTGGTTCTAATGAAAGTATTGATCGATTTGAGGAGGAAGTTGTAAACCAAGAATAAATAGTTAAGCCCTCCGTCCTTACATGGGACGGAGGGCTTTTTAAATCTAGGTTGCACAAGAGAAACAGAGATTACTTCTCTCGTTCCGTCAGAAACATCTCTTCTGTAACCTGTACCAGGCTGCGAGCCGCTGTGCTCAGGCTTCCATCGTCACGGTAAATCAGACAGGTAGTTCGCTGCGTCTGCTCCAGCTCCTTAATATGCAGAGATACCAGCCCGCCGCCGTTTAACAGCTGCGGACGCAGATAAGACTTAGGCAGCAAAGCAGCCACATTGACCGTCGGCAGTAGCCGCACGATGGCTTCGAAGGAGTCAATCTCCATACGTACGTCTGGATCAATCCCACAGCGCTGGAACAGATCGTCTGTTAGACGGCGATACCACGTGCCTTTGGAGAAGAGGATCATGGGCAGCCGGGACAGATCATCCATGGTTAGCTTTGATGATTGATTCAGAGGATGATGCTCAGAAACAACCAGTCGAAGTTGATCCTCAAACAGAGAAATACAGCGCAGCCCAGGCTCTTGGATGGAGGAAGCGATTAGACCTATATCTGATTTTCCTTCACTGACAGAGGAGACAATCTCATGCGTTCGGCCTGTGATTAGCTTCAGCTCTGCTGAAGGGTATTTCTCCATATATGCATTAACCAGTGGAGGCAGAGTGGTCTGCAGTGAGGTGAGTGACGCCCCTAAGGTGACCAGCTTTGGCTCGCCTTCTTTGTATTTAGACAAAGCCTCCAGAAATTTAGAGCGCTGCTGCCGTTGTTCAAGCGCGTAGGAATAAGTAAGACGCCCAACCTCGGTTAACTCCAGCCGCTTGCCATAACGATTAAATAACGCGACACCCAGACGTTCTTCCAGCTTGGAGATTTTACGGGATAGGGCAGGCTGGGACAGATTGAGCTGGCGTGAGGCCCGATTTAAACTGGAATGCTCTACAACCGCTGCAAAAACATCTAAATCGTCAAACATATTTATGTTCCTCTCGTAGTGCAATCTATAAACAGTGGTGACGAAATTCATAGCCTTGAAGACAATACTTCTTGCTCCATAAGGGAATAAAAGTTTTGTCGGAAAATGTTGCTTCTCTAAATGAGAATTATTATCATATAAAATCTATTCTTATGCGTTTATTGTATAACGATTAATAATTAGATTGCAATTCCCTTATAAGGGAAAAAGGAGTAACATGAAAAGTGACACAAGATATTCACAATTTGTGAAAAAGAAAACAAAGTCCGGGAAACTAAAGGATAACAGTAAATATAGGCGTTTTGTCGTTACATAGTCTATGTTATCCTGTGTCAATTGTAGTTCCGGCGGTGAATACACATTAAAATGAAAACGCTGTTTTAATCGGAAAGGGGTACTTTGTATGAAAGGATTTTATTCCAGAAAGATTCATTCCTTGCTAGGCGTTATCCCGCTTGGAGCCTTCTTCATTGAGCACATGATGACGAATTTTGCGGCTGTAGAGGGTGGCGCTTCCGGTTTCACTGACAGTGTGATATGGCTGAATAGCCTACCGCTTGTCTTCTTCCTGGAATTGTTCGGTATATGGCTTCCTCTGCTGTACCATGGCGTATACGGACTGTATATTGCCTATCAATCCAAGCCGAACTTGAACCGTTTCAACATTGAAAGAAACTGGCGTTATACGCTACAACGCATTACAGGAATTATTACCTTTATCTTTATAGTCTGGCATTTGTTCCAAACCCGGGTACAGGTGGCAGTTGGTAGTGTAGAGCACGAAGAACTGGGCGGTCTGATGCACGATATTGTGACTCAACCACTGATGTTGACACTGTATATTATCGGTATCGTTGCTGCATGCTTTCACTTCTCGAACGGCCTATGGTCTTTCTTGATCAGCTGGGGAATCACGGTAGGACCTCGTTCACAGCGGGTATCCTCTTACCTTTGTCTCGGTATATTTGTTCTTGTAACATTCATGTTCCTCATTTCGCTAGTCACTTTCCGTGATGCTGAATTTCAAAGCGCAGCTTCCGTAGCTCAGTCCATAAAGACTTTCATCTAAGGAATTACCCTCTCAGGACTAGATTCCAGAATCCTTTCTGATATTTTTGATAAAAGGAGTGAACTATCATGGCAACAGCAAATATCATTATCGTGGGCGGCGGTCTGGCCGGCCTGATGGCTACCATCAAGGCAGCGGAGTCCGGCGCGCATGTTCATTTATTCTCATTAGTTCCTGTAAAAAGATCACACTCCGTTTGTGCGCAAGGCGGCATCAATGGCGCTGTAAATACGAAAGGGGAGGGCGACTCCCCTTGGGAGCATTTCGACGATACCGTTTATGGTGGTGACTTCCTGGCAAATCAGCCACCAGTCAAGGCGATGTGTGAAGCGGCACCGGGCATCATCCACCTTATGGACCGGATGGGCGTAATGTTCAACCGCACACCTGAGGGATTACTCGACTTCCGTCGTTTCGGCGGTACGAAGCGCCATCGTACGGCATTTGCCGGCGCAACGACAGGCCAACAGCTTCTGTATGCACTGGATGAGCAGGTGCGCCGCTGGGAGTCTGAAGGTCTTGTAACGAAACGTGAGAACTGGGAGTTCCTCTCGGCCATCATCGACGATGAAGGCGTATGCCGCGGCATTAGTGCCCAGAATCTCAAGACGATGGAGATTGAGACTTTTCCTGCAGATGCTGTTATTTTGGCTAGTGGCGGGCCTGGTATTATTTTTGGTAAAACGACGAACTCCGTCATTAATACGGGCACAGCCGCAAGTGCGGTGTACCAACAGGGCGTACATTATGCCAACGGAGAATTTATACAGATTCACCCAACGGCTATTCCAGGTGATGACAAGCTCCGCTTGATGTCAGAATCAGCACGTGGTGAAGGCGGTCGTATCTGGACTTATAAAGACGGAAAGCCATGGTATTTCCTTGAAGAGAAATATCCGGCTTACGGTAACTTGGTGCCGCGCGATATTGCTACACGTGAGATTTTTAATGTGTGTGTAGATCAAGGGCTGGGCATTAATGGTGAGAACATGGTGTATTTGGACCTCTCTCACAAGGATCCGAAAGAGCTGGACGTGAAGCTCGGCGGAATTATTGAAATTTACGAAAAATTCATGGGGGATGATCCTCGTAAAATACCGATGAAAATCTTCCCGGCTGTGCATTATTCCATGGGCGGTATGTGGGTTGATTACAACCAAATGACGAACATCCCTGGTCTGTTTGCGGCAGGCGAATGTGAATATCAATATCATGGAGCGAATCGTCTAGGCGCTAACTCTCTGGTATCTGCTATTTACGGTGGGATGGTCGCTGGACCGAAGGCTGTTGAATACATTAAAGGTCTGAAGAAATCATCACAGGATATCTCTTCTTCCGTATACGATAGCTTCCACAAAAAGCAGACGGACAAATATGAGTCCTTGCTATCGATGTCAGGTACAGAGAATGCTTATGTGATTCACAAAGAACTAGGCGAATGGATGACCGCTAATATGACGGTTGTGCGGCACAATCCGAAGCTGGAAGCGACCATTGGTAAAATCAAAGAGCTTAAAGAGCGTTATCGCAATATTAATATGAATGATACGTCCCGCTGGAATAACCAAGGTGTGGCCTTCACCCGTCAGCTATGGAACATGCTGGAGCTGTCCGAAGCGATGACACTAGGAGCCCTTATGCGCAATGAGAGCCGCGGCGCACATTACAAGCCGGAATTCCCAAATCGTAATGATGAGGAATTCTTGAAGACCACGAAAGCAGCCTGGACTGCAGATGGCCCGCAAATCTCCTATGACGAAGTCGATGTTTCACTGATCCCACCACGGGTACGTGATTATTCGAAGGATTAATCTTTCTCAGGAGCGAACCAGCTTGCGAGGCAAGCTTTACGAAATAAAATTAGGCAATTTGAGGAGGGAACCATTATGGCGGAAACAGCTACAGCTCCCAAAAACGTGAAATTTATCATCACCCGCCAGGACGATCCACAAAGTTCATCTTATATTGAGGAATTTGAGCTTCCTTATCGTCCAGGTATGAATGTAATCAGTGCTTTGATGGAAATTCAGCGTAACCCTGTGAATGCCAAAGGTGACAGCACCGTTCCGGTATGCTGGGATTCCAACTGTCTAGAAGAAGTATGCGGAGCTTGCTCGATGGTGATTAACGGCAAACCTCGCCAAGCCTGCGCAGCGCTTATAGACAATCTGGAGCAACCTGTACGCATTGAGCCAATGAAGACATTTCCGGTGGTGCGTGACTTAGTGATTGACCGTACTCGGATGTTCAACGCACTTAAACGTGTGAAGGCTTGGATTCCAATTGATGGTACGTACGATCTTGGACCGGGACCACGGATGCCGGAGAAAAAACGGCAGTGGGCTTATGAATTATCTAAATGTATGACTTGCGGCGTGTGCTTGGAGGCTTGTCCGAATGTCAACGAGAAGACGGATTTCATCGGACCCGCAGCCATCTCTCAAGTACGCCTATTCAATGCTCATCCTACGGGTGAAATGAATGCGGATGAAAGATTGGACGCTTTGATGGACGATGGCGGTATTGACGGTTGTGGTAACTCACAGAACTGTGTGCGTGCTTGTCCGAAAGGCATTCCTCTTACCACCTCCATTGCAGAAATTAACAAGCAAACGACAAAACATATGTTCAAACGCTGGTTAGGTGTGTAATAAGTAGTACCGCCAGATCTTTAATATTGAGCTATCCTCAATGGTGGATTTATATTCGCTGAGGATAGCTTTTTTGTTTATAATTGGTAGGGAATAGGAAATTCGTCTAGCTCAGAGAATGAATGGCATATGCTATAATATCCATTGTTAACGTACGTTAGGTGTGGAACAACAGGGAGGAATAATCGTGATTTGTCGGGAGCATGATGGAGCAATTGTAATGGTTAAACAGCATGATCACGGGAAGTTAGCTGGAGAGCTTGCCATTTGGTTCAAGGAAGAGCATGTGCCAGAGGAAGGACGCCGGGATGAGGTGCTCTGGGCGGTAGCTGAACATGACCGGGGCTGGATTGATCTGGATGAGACACCCTTTTGGAACGATGCGGAACACGCGCCATACAGCTTTATTGATTTTCCTGTAGTGCCGAAGCTGACCTTCTATAAGCGAGGACTTGATGAGATCGAGGCGCGGACACCCTATGGAGCGCTCCTGTGCAGCTTGCATTTTGAACGACTCATTAAGATTTCGGGACTGGATTATCCAGAACTGACTTTATATCAAGAGCATGAAGAGGAACGTAGATCCCGCATTCACCGAGAGCTGGAAGTATCCAAGCCAATTGGTGAGGATGAGCTGTATTATGATGCCCGTCTTTTAGAATTCTGCGATGACTTATCTCTATATTTGGCTTTAAATGAACCGGGTAGCCCGAAATCAGAGGAGCATCCATGGTGGCGTGAAGGGTTCTCTGGCAGTGAAGATTTCAGTTTTACGTCAGGGCGTACGATAACCGCGGAGTGGAAAGATAAGTCAACGTTAGTACTGGATCCTTTTCCATTTAAGAAGACGTTGGAAGTAGCCTTTATGCTGAAACGAGTCCAACAATCAGAAATTGCTAAGAGAGGCATCGCACCCGCATACAGGGATACGCCTGAAGAAGAATGTAGAATTGTACTGACAGCTCGAAACGAAAGCTGAACGGAAGGAGAAACTCCGTATGAAGATACAATCGTCTGGGGCTTCTCCCAATAAGAACAATAACCTTTCGGGTAAAGACACCCACTCTAGCGGCTCTGTACGTCGATCTAAGGGCAAGACAACAATGACCCGCCGACAATTCCTTGTTCGAGGTGCGGCTACTGTAATCGGCGCAGGCTTGCTTACAAGTGGTTATGCTTGGCAAGGGGAGCCGAACTGGATTGAGATTACTAAGCTGAAGCTGTCTTTCAAAGATCTTCCTTCTGCTTTTTCAGGCATGAAGGTTGTCCATTTCAGTGATACTCACCTTGGGTTTAATAAGGATGCCCGTGATTTGGCTCGGCTTGCAGAGCGTATAGCTAAGGCAGAACCAGATCTTATATGCTTTACAGGGGACATCGTAGACAGCAACCCTGAGGATCTTGTAGACGCCATACCTGTATTGTCAGAGCTGAGTGCTCCACTAGGGAAATATGCGGTGTTAGGCAACCATGATTTCAAGAATACGAAACGGCTTATAGAGTTGCTTACTTCTGCTGGTTTCCGGGTGCTAAGGAATGAATCTTATCTTCTAAAAAGAGGCGGAGCAGTCATAGCTGTGACAGGACTGGATGATCTGCTGCATGGAGAGCCTGACCCTGTGAAGGCCCTCAGTGGCGTGCCTGCAGGAACCTTTACCGTTCTGATGATGCATGAACCGGATTATGCTGATATAGCACAGGCTCATTCATTTCACCTACAACTATCCGGGCACAGCCATGGGGGACAAATTCGTTTGCCGTTTGTAGGTGCGCCATTCACCCCTTATGGATCCCAAAAATACATAAATGGATTGTATTATACAGATACCAAGCGTATGCCAGTGTATGTGAATAGAGGCTTTGGTGAAACGGTCATTCCTTTTCGTTTTCTCTGTAGACCTGAATTAACGGTGCTAACATTGCACCATTCATCGGATGAATAGGCTGAATTTTTAGCTGTATGGAGGGGGGAGAGTGTGAGTACTTATGAGGTAGTATCATTCCAGACGCAACAAGGTGTGGGGGTTGACCTTAGGCAAATCCCGCCCGAAGATGCTTGTCATTTGCAGCAGCTGCTCTCCCATCCAGAAGTGCAAGCTCATATTCAAATACGCACCGGCGCTGGATCAGACCTTGCTCAGGTGGAGAAGCTGGTGAACCGGATGTTATTCGCATTCGATCCTTGCGCGCTACATGCGGGTATCTATTTGAAAGAGCAGCAGAAGTTGATCGGTATTGTTGCTTTACAGCATTGGAACCGCCGTGAGGGCAAGGCTACTTTAGGATATATGCTAGACCCGGCGTACTGGGGAGGCGGATTGGCGACAGAGGCGGTTGGCTTATTTTTAAATTACAGTGTTCATACGCTTGGAATCACACGGATCGAAGGGCGCTGTCGCGGAGATAATATTAGATCCGAACGTGTGATGCTTAAGAACGGCATGACGCTGGAGCGAGTGATGCCCAGAGTAGGCTCCTTGGACGATGTAATGAAAGTATTCACATTGTTACACAAATGAAATAATGCCGTTATGAAACTCTAACAGTGTCCGGTTAAACTAAGTACATGACCCCCTTTTAAAAATATAACTGCTTTGGGACCCGATGATTCGGGTCCATTTTTTTTGTCAGGACCTAATCCGATCGTTTATGATTAACAAACAGTCGAATGAATTGAGAAGGAGGCGTAACATCTTGAATGATGTAATACAGACGTTAATGAATCACCGTTCTTTCCGGCAGTATTCTGATCTACATGTGGAGCCGGAGAAGCTAAAGATAATGATCGAATCCGCCCAAGCAGCGCCCTCATGGGTTCATGGACAGCAGGTCTCCATTATAGCTATCAAGGATCCTGAGCGTAAGCAGCAGCTTTCGGTCTTGTGCGGCAATCAGAAGCATGTAGCAGCAGCGCCCGTCTTTCTGGTGTTCTGCATGGACTTCTATAGGGCAAAATTAGCTAGTGAGCTTGAAGGAATGTCTTTTGAAGCGGTAAAAGATGTAGATGCTCTGCTCGTAGGCGCTACAGATGTCGGTATCTCAGTGGCTAACGCAATTGCAGCGGCAGAATCCATGGGACTCGGGATCATCCCTATTGGGGGTGTCCGGCGCAATACAGCAGGCGTTATTGATCTGTTGAAGCTGCCGGAGTACGTATTCCCTATTGTCGGGCTCTGTGTCGGATATCCAGCCGAAGAGGCCGCACAGAAGCCGCGCCTGCCGATGGAAGCAGTGTTTCATGAGGAACAATACAATCCGGATGTGGAAGGTTTCATAGAGACGTATAATCAAGCTCACCGTGAATATTTGCAACAGCAGGGATTGACGGAAAGAGATTGGACGAGCACGATTGCTCATTTTTACGATATCAATCCGGAATATGGGGATGCGAAGCGCACCCTGAAGCAGCAAGGGTTTACCTGCGATAACCTATAAATAAACGCAAATGCACCAAGCTGAGATTGGTTTAACGGAGGGGGAATCCCCACCACTAAACCAATAACGCTTGGTGCATTTGTTCTTGGTTACAATGAAACTTTAATTTTCTCGCGCTGCTTGTAATAGACCCAATGTGTAAAACCTATCGCTTTGAGTTGAGCGGCTACCGCATCTCGATCTTCTGCGACCCGGGACGGCTTATGCGCATCCGAGCCAAAACTAACCTCAACGCCAAAATGATGTGCGCGCTCCAGTATATCTTCCGATGGATACCAGCCGCCAACCAGCTTGGTTCCGCCTGAGGTATTAATTTCGATCGCCACGTCACATTCACTGATCACTTTCAGACAATCATCAATCGGCTTAGGCGCAGGAATATCCGAAAAGGCCGGGTAGTTCCCTTTCATCGCATCTATGTGTCCAAGAATTTGGAACATGCCACTGCGGGCGGAATCAGCAATCAATCGGTAATAATCAGACTTCACACGAATCTGTTCATTCTTGCTAAGTCCTTTCCAGCGCCCCTTGTTAAAGATACTGACCCCACCAACACTATGTACCGATCCAATTACATAATCAAATGGGTAGGCGGATAATGTTTTGCGGTAAAGCTCGGCATGCTCAGGGAAGTAGTCTGATTCAATACCTAGCAGAACGTCGATCACACCTTCGTATTCTTTTTTGAGGGAGAGGACTTCTTCAACATAATTTGAAAATTCGGATTTACCCATAGCAATTTGAGGAAAAGCTTGCTCGGAGGGACTTCCGAAATAAGGGGTGTGGTCAGAGATGCCTATCACCCCTAGGCCCGCTGAAATTCCAGCTTCAATATAATCTCTAATCGTTCCATCGGCATGGCCACAGCGGAAATGATGTGTATGCAGGTCAAATTTCATCAAGAACAACTCCTTTAAACAAGGTTATGCAATAAGCATAGAAGTATCGATTCCACTTTTTGGATGTATTTTACTCAGACCCAATAAATTGTGTCTCCGGCATACCTTTAAGATCACTAAGAAATTGTCTCATGGCTGAGTTCACATATTTCCCAGACTTCGTTATGACACCTACAGGATGCGTGACTTCCAATTCAATAATAGGCACAATTTTGAGAGAACCGGCTCTAACCTCAGCGGTCACTGACTGCTTGGAAATAATGGCTGCACCTAAATCGAGCTCTACCATCCGTTTCACTTCCTCGCTGCTGGTCAGTTCCATAATTACCTGTGGCTGAATGCCATGCTTAGAGAAAACCTCATCGGCAAATTTACGGCCCACTGTATCTGGTGAGAGCAGAATTAGCGGGATTTTGTTAAGGGCTTCTATACCTGCGGTCTTAACTTGAGCCAAGGGGTGTCTAGGTGAGACTACCAGCTCGAACGTATCATAATATAAAATGGAAGTAGTCATGCTCGGACTACGTCCGATCAAATAGCCGATGCCGACATCGACAATGCCATTTTCGACATGTTGATAAATTTGAGACGAGGACATAGAGGAGATAGATGTTTTGATATGAGGGAACTGGTCTTTAAAATAGGACAAGATACGCGGTAAAATTTGAATGGCGATAGAGGTAGTTGTGCCTAGAATAATATGTCCTTGGGGATTGTCTTCAAGATCCGCAAGTCTTTGTTTCAGCTCCTCGACAATCGTCACAATTTGTTCCGCATGCTCCAGAAATACTGTCCCTCGATCGGTTAACGTAACAGGCTGGTTCCGGTCAACCAGCTGTGTTTTGAACTCTTCTTCAAGGCTCTTGATTTGTGCTGAAACCGCTGGTTGGGTCAAGTTAAGCAGTTCTCCGGCCTTGCGAAAGCTCATCGTTTTGGAGATCGTTATTAGTGTCTCCAGCTGGCTGATGTTCATGGAATACCTCCTTTGGACAAGCGAATATGAAAGTGATGGGGTAAAATCTTACGTTCCATGTTGGCATTTGATTTAAATTATAGGAGATAATACCCGACAGAGCAATGTTGCAGCATAAACAAACTTGGGTTCGAATTCGACATGCACATTAATTTTTGCTGAATTGTGCCGATATATAAAGTATAATAAATCCATATTACTTGGGACTTTTGGTATATGACTAAAGCACGATAAAGGAGGAGACTGGACTTTCATGAAAGCAGAAGTAATTAATCCGTTTTTAGAATCTGCACGGACAGTTATAGAACAAGTAATTCAGGTCTCGCCTTCCACTGGGAATTTAGGCATTAAAGAAATTGAACTGATCGATAATCATATATGGATTCAAGTGGGAATGACAGGCCAGCTGAGCGGAAATATTATATTTGGTATCGCGGAGCAGGTAGCCTTGCGAATGGTATCGATTATGATGGGCGGCTATGTGATTACGGAGATGGATGAGATGGGTCAGAGTGCAATTTCAGAGCTGGGCAATATGATCAGTGGGAATGCTAGTACGATTCTATATAATCAGGGAGTTTCGGTGGATATCAGCCCGCCCCAAATTATGAAGCTAGAGAGCATGTCCTTTTTGCCTCGCAGAGCACTTAGTATTCCATTGTTGATGGATGGGGTTGGAGAGATGGATATTCAGGTGATGATCTCTTAGGCAAGAGTTAGGAGCTGAAATACTTTTTATGGTACTCAAAGATAAGGTTGTTGTAATTACAGGAGCGTCAAGTGGTATTGGTGCATTAACCGCACAAATGCTTAGTAAACGGGGCGCGATTCCTATCCTAGTAGCACGTTCTGAAGACAAGCTGAAAGAAACGGCGGCCGGTATTTCGGGCGTTTTTGGACTGTATACTTGTGATGTAAGAGATGCGGCAGCTGTTGAGGAGACCTTTGCTCAGATTTTGGCGACACACGGCAGAATCGATATTTTACTGAATAACGCAGGGTATGGTAAATTTGCTGCTTTTACGGAGATGGAATCCCATGAATTTGACGATATGATGGATGTTAACTACATGGGAATTGTTCGCTGTACGAAGGCTGTTGTTCCACATATGTTAGAGCGGGGAAGTGGCCAGATCGTAAATGTGGCTTCTATGGCAGGGAAGATCGGTACAGCCAAATCGGTAGCTTATACGGCCACCAAGCATGCTGTTCTCGGATTCACGAATGCACTCCGTCAGGAGCTGCGCAAGAGTGGCATTATCGTCTCGGCTGTGAACCCTGGTCCTATTGCCACTGATTTTTTCAAAACGGCTGACCCTTCCGGCAATTATGAAAAGAGCGTTGCTCGGATGATGATGACACCAGAACATGTCTCTTCCAAGATCGTAAAGGTCATGGAAACTGGCAAAGAAGAGATTGATCTTCCGGGTCTGGCAGGGTTTGGTATTCGGCTTTATGGTCTGTTTCCTCGCCTGGCGGACAAGCTTACTTATAATGCGATGAACAGAAAATAGAGCCTGCCGTCAGCATTATTGGCCTTCCATTTGGTGGAGAGGCCTTTTTGGCATATAATGAAGATATTATCTCAAGCGAAAAGGATGAATTACACTTATGAATAAAGCTTCTTTTGCGGCTATCGGCATTCAGGAAGACCTAGTTGCCCGATTGTCGGAATTCGGTATTAACGCTCCATCCCCGGTACAAGAGCAGACGATTCCACTTCTGCTGGAGGGAAGAGATGTTATTGCTGCTTCCCAGACTGGAACGGGTAAGACCTTGGCCTATCTGTTGCCTCTGCTTCAAACGATTAACCCGGAGCAGAAGGTGGTCCAAAAGCTGGTGCTCGCCCCTACACAGGAGCTGGCAATGCAAATCTTACGTGAGGCGGAACGATATGGCGAACACCGTGGGATTCGAGTAATGGGTCTTATTGGCGGGGCAGCCATCAAACGCCAAATTGACAAACTACGTGAGCATCCACAGCTTGTTGTGGGAACCCCTGGCCGGATCCGGGAGCTGATTGGACTTCGCAAGTTGAAGATGCATGAAGTCAGCACGATTGTTCTAGATGAAGCGGACCAAATGTTCCAGCTAAGCGGGGCCGGAGAGGTAACGAAAATCGTTAGCAGCGCGCTGCGTTCACGCCAGCTCGTTATGCTGTCTGCAACGATTGGACCGGAGACGAAAGCCTTGGCTAATCGTGAAATGAAGAACCCGGCAGAGGTTGGAATTGCTCCTGGTGTAATGACGGCAGAGAGTTTAGAGCATCATTACGTTGTTACTGAAGAACGCAACAAAATAGACATGCTGCGTCGGGTCATCCGTCATTACAATCCAGATAAGGCGATTGTATTCGTGAATGCTACTGATGATATTGCAGAGGTAGAGGCTAAGCTGAATCATCTTGGACTAACCGCAGCCGCACTTTACGGTGATGCAGATAAAGTAACACGCAGTAATGTATTGTCACGTTTCCGCGAGGGTAAATTCCGTGTGCTTGTTGCCAGTGATGTGGCGGCCAGAGGACTGGATATTGAGAATTTGTCACTGGTAGTCAGTTTCGATCCTGCCTTTGATTCCGAGCATTATGTACACCGCGCGGGTCGTACGGGTCGGATGGGAAAACGCGGATTATCCGTAACGATTGTGACAGAGCAGCAGACCTTTATCATGCGTAAATTTGCGCGTGAACTGGATATTGCCCTTGAAGAGCGGGAAATGGTCGGTGGCAAGGTGCTAGCAGCAGATGAAGCGCGCAACACTGGACGGGGACGTAACGAGAGCAGTGGACAACGTCGCGATGGAGCTTCTCCGCATAGCAGCAAACCACAGGCAAGAACATCAGGGAATGCAGGGGTTCAGCCGTCTGCAGCCAGCACAGGGCAGCAACCTGCGAAAAGATTGGCTACGATCCAGACAAGTGAGGTAAGTGGAGAACCACAGCGCGATTCTCAGCGCAGTGTGAATCCTTCCGCAGGCGCGCGTGGAGGTGCTACTCCTGCACGGAGTAAACGCAGCAGCAATGCGGAACGTGAGAAGAACCGCAAGAATAAAGGAGCACCAAAATGGTTGAAAGACAAAACTCCGAGAGGTGACGGTCAATGAATAATTCTCCCGTATTGCAAATTACGGGCCTCAGTGGTGGATACAGCCTGAATAAGCCGGTGCTGCATGATATTGGACTTCAGGTGCAGCCTGGCGAAATGGTTGGATTGATTGGTTTAAATGGAGCAGGAAAAAGTACAACCATGAAGCATATTCTAGGATTGATGTCGCCCCATAAGGGCGATATCACAGTAAAGGGTAAGACCCGTGCTGAAGATCCGATCGGATATCACAATGCTTTGAGTTTTGTCCCTGAATCGCCTCTTCTGTATGATGAAATGACAGTACGTGAGCATGTTGAATTTACAGCAAGAGCGTATGGGGTAGAACAAAGTGACTACGAAACTCGCACCTTACATCTAGCCAAGCTGTTCCATATGGAAGATAAGATGGACACGTTGTCGACTCATCTATCCAAAGGGATGAAGCAGAAGGTCATGATCATGTGCGCTTTCGTGGCACGCCCTGCGTTATATGTGATCGACGAGCCCTTTTTAGGACTGGATCCGCTCGGGATTCGCTCTCTGCTTGATTTCATGATGGATCTGAAAAAATCAGGCTCCTCTATTCTGCTTAGCTCTCATATTCTTTCTACCATTGAGAATTATTGCGACCGTTTTATTGTGCTGCATAAAGGTAAGGTGATTGCTCAGGGAACGCTGGCAGAAATTGCGGCAACCACTGGACTACAGGGGCTGACTTTGGAGCAGCTGTTCTACGAGCTGGTTCAGGGAGGGAAATAATATGGATTTGAAAGAGCTGCGGCGCACGCGGCGAGGTCGATTCATGGGAAGTATGCTTCCTTATGTGGGATATATCATTCAAAGCGGCGTAGCTATGGTCTTCCTCTTTGTGTTGATTGTCTTCTCTGCTTGGTATACATCGTTGTTACAGAATGTGCCTGAAGGCATTCCCATCCGCTGGATTATGCTTGCAATACTGCTGCCTGCAGCAGTAAATAGCAGCTTCCGCACTTATTTGCAGACTCCGGATACGATCTTTCTATTGCCGCAAGGACATCGAATGAAGGAATATTTCGCACCTTCGTGGGTGAGTGGGAACGTATGGAAGATTGTTCGATTGTTATTTGTACTCATTACCCTTTGGCCGTTGTACATACGTACAGATGACTCGCCTAAGCGGCTGTTATTTACAATATTGATTCTGATCGCTGTGAAGCTAATCGCGAGTTACGGCTTATGGAAAGAGATAGCTATGCTGTCGCGTCCGATGGCGGGCATATTCACTTTCTTACGCTGGGCAGTAGGAGGATTAATGATTGCCGCTTGGTTGTGGCAGCCTTCCGGTAGAAGCCTGATATTTATGGCGCTATTAGCAGCAGCCTATCTTGTTGCACTGTCCGTACCTGGACGCCACGCTGTACCTTGGGAAAGACTAATCGCCATGGAAAAGAATCAAGGTGGACGCGCACTGATGGTTCTAGGCTGGTTCGTGGATGTACCGGGCCGTGATCAGCGGGTGTATCCTCGTCGTTATCTTTCCAAATGGGGGGCTCGGCTACCTTGGCGTAAAGATACGGCTTACCGCTATTTGCTGACTAAAAGCTTCGCCCGGGGAGATATCTTCGGAATCATCATGCGGATTTCGGTGCTGGCCTTGCTGCTGAATTGGTTGAACCGTGACAGTTATTTTGGCACCGCGATTTATTTGTTCTTCCTATTCATTATAGGCGTGCAGTTGTCGACACTTCGCAAATTGCACAGTGAGTCTTTTTGGCTGACAGTGTATCCCTTTCCTGAAGGCAGTAAGGCGGATAACACAACACAATTCGTATTCCGCGCGCATCTGGTAGTGGCACTGATTCTTGGGTTGCCTTTCTTAGCCTCTATAGGTGACCGACTATTGCCAGTGCTGGGTACATTTGTAGCAGGGGTTCTGGTATCCTTTCTATTTAAGGGATACTTGTCCCGCAAAGCGGCACGGATGGCTGACGAGGATTTGTAGGAGCTATTTCAAAATAAAAAAGGCTTTCTCAAAAGTAGAGCATTCTACGGATGAGGGAGCCTTTTTTTGTGTGGGGAATGTGGTGTACCACGAGAAAGGGAAAGAGCTCAAGGCTCTCTCCCGAGACTGTCATCTCTAGTTAGACAAAGAGTGAACGGCTGATGATAACCAACAGGATAAAGAGAACCAGAATGGCGCCAGTGCTTGTGAATCCGCCGCCTCCACAACAACCGTTAAATCCGCCTCTTACTTCTTCGCTCATGTTCATTCCCCTTTCGGTGTGTGTTGTACTTGAGTACATCGTATTGTATGTGCGGAGTAAGAAGCATGTATAGGCCAATGCCGGAGGAGTCCAGAAAAAAAATCAGCCCCGCAGAAGCGGAGCTGATTGTAGGGAATATGAAAGATTTGTTAAGCTTTTTCCAAATCGCGAACGCCCGCGTATACAAGATCGAACAGATCTTCAAGCTGATCTTCTTCGATACAAGAGAAAGCAATACGCAGATCTGTTTCACCAAGAGCAATAGTGCCCAGTCCGTAATTATGGATCAGGTGAAGTCGAAGAGCTTCAGCCGAAACAGTATGCAGCTTCAGACACATGAAGTAGCCGGAGTTAAAAGGATAATACGTCCATACATCATCGCCGTATTTGCCGCTATCGAGCAGTGCTTTTACTTTATTCGCACGGCCCTTCATGATTTGGAACTTCTCTTCCTTCTGTTCTTCGAATTGTGGAGATTTCAGTGCATCCAGTACGAAGGTCTGTGATGGGTGTGCACCGCTGGAAATAGTAGCGCGAATAATGCCTAGTGTTTTTTGCTCCAATGCAGCCAGCAAATCCTTGTCTTCAGAGGCATAAGTGATGAAGCCAACACGGAAGCCCCAGACGAATTCTTCTTTGGTCGCACCGTCAATTTTGATTGGAAGCACACGTGGGTGCAGATGAGCAAGCTTACCGAATAAGGATTCCTTTAGTGAGTCTTCAAAGAACAGTCCGAAGTAGGCATCATCACTTACGACAACCACGTTAATACCTTCCTCAGCCGCACGAAGGATAGCTGCGACGATTTCATCGCCTTCTTTAATCCCTGGAGTATATCCTGTAGGATTGTTAGGGAAGTTCAGCAGAACGATCGCTTTTCCGCGTTCTTTTTGAGCAAGCAGCGCATCTTCAAGACCCGCACTGTTAAAGGTCATTTCTTCTGTGAAAAGCGGATAATTAACGGTCTCCCCATGGCGGCGAATTCCGAAGGTGAGTTCATAGTTTTCCCAGTTCTTATCTGGGTAAATAATAGCGTCACCTGGCTCTGCGAAGAGGTCAGCGACAATGCTAAGCCCATGAGTCAGGGCGTTGGTTACAACAGGATTGCTGATGGTTTTACCTTCTAGCGATGGATTTTCGCGCAGCATCTTTTCACGCCATACAGTACGTAGCTCTGGTTTACCTGCTGGAGGAGCGTAACTATACAGATCCTTAGGGCTGTAAGCGGAAAGTTTATCCTGAATGACGCCGAGGTGCATAGGTACACCACCTTCAGTAGCAATACCGATGGTTGCGTTGTATTTCTTGGCATGAGCTCCTGCTTCAGCGGATTGGCTCAGGATGCCCTCTTTAGGGAAGTAAATTTCTTTGCCAAGCGTAGAGAGCATATCATATACATGTTCATTTCCTGCTTTGATACTTTCGTTTAATTGTCCAGCTAGTGGATTCATCAGTTTCATCCTTCCAGGGTTCTTTGGGGATAACATACTGTTAACATTGCCTAACATTATATCACCGCGGCTTGCAACCGTCACTTGGAAAGATACGTTTTTTTAAAATTTAAAGAAGTATAGGTTTTACACAATACGTAATGCTGATTTTCGTACGAGAAACAGGTTTATCCGTATCTATTATTCGGAGTGGAAGGGACAGAATTTCTTCATCATTTCAATGGTTTCTTCATCACGTGGATGATTTCTCTCAGACAGACCGGAGATGACTCCAGAACGTCCTTCTTCCTTCAAATTTTGCCCAAACTTAAACTTCGCAGTAATCTCATCGGGGGTAATACGTACAACCGCAACGCCCTTCAGACGGGGACGGTACCTAGGGTCCTCAGCTTCAATGGGATCATAACCACCTTCGGGCTGGAGCTTGTTCATGAATAAGGAGAGTACGGTGGCTTTTTCGCTAATGTCATCTACAGGCTCGGCTATGCCGTAGGCGGTAACACTTTTAAAATATGCGGTGGCTGGGCAGGCCATCTCAGGATCGCTAAAATAAGACGGAATCAGTGCATACTCATCCGCTACACTAAAGCAGACCCTCTGCTGATTACGGATCGCTTTCATTTTGCCGCCAGCATGACTGCCGTGGAAGTAGAAACACCCACCTGTATATACAAAATTCAGCGGTGTCACCCGCGGTAGCCCCTGTTCATCGCTTGTCCCGAGAAAACCAAAGCTCATTCCGTCTAGAAAAGAGACCAATTCTTCCTCCTGATCTACTTGAAATTCTTTTCTGCGCATAGGGATCACTTCCTCATTCTTATTAGTGTAGAGCTTTTGCTCCGATGTAGATGTTCTTTCAAGAATAGTAGAGTGATTGACAATTAAAAAGGACCAATTAAGATAGTTTTTAATGGACCACTTGCTGGCCAAGGAGGGAAACAATGAATATCACGCTGGCATATGATCAATATCTGGCGATACACCGCTACAAATATCTAGCGCTATATCACGCGCTCCGCGCTGCAATATTGGAGGGAACTCTCCCGGGTGGCATGCAGCTGCCCTCTACACGAAGTTTGGCTATGCACTATGACATGTCGCGCGGTTCAGTCTCGCAGGTGTACGAAATGCTGCTTGCTGATGGTTATGTAAGGACGGTGACAGGGCGGGGGACATTCGTATCAGAAGATAGCTTCTCTTCAGCTTCTGGAGATACTAAGCGTGAAAATGTGGTTTTGGGTGAAGTAGCAGATGTTACTGGGGGAGGCCTTGCATCTGAGAGAATGATCCCACTCTCGACTTGGGGAAGGCGACTACTTGCGCGTCCGACACCCTTGTATGAGCAGCGTAGCAACAATGTTATAAGCTTTCTTAGCAGTGGTATGCGGATGGAGCATTTTCCTTATTCCGAATGGCGTAGTGCGTTGTCATATGCCGGAGGGAAGGAAGGCGGATTGCTTCAAAGTACTTGCCCACCTCAAGGAGATGAAGGGCTTCGGAAAGCTATTGCTGCGCATCTGCGGATTACCCGCGGAATTCGTGCGGATGCAGAGCATATCGTATTGTTTAGCGGTTCGATGCAAGGCATCGTTATTTTGACACAGCTGCTGCTGGATGCAGGAGGCGCAGCAGTTGTCGAGGACCCAGGCTTTCATGGGATTCGCCGAGCGGTAGAGATCAACGGGGGACGATTGCTGTCAGGAAAGCTAGATGACAGCGGTCTTATTCCCGAGGATTGGGATGCGCGTCTGTTGTTTGTTACACCGAGTCGCCAATTTCCTACAGGTGTAGTGCTGCCTTTGGAACGGAGGCGAATCTTGCTGGAATGGGCGCAACGGCATGATGCAGTGATCATTGAGGATGATTATGACAGTGAGTTTCGGTGGTCAGGACGTCCAATTGAGCCTTTAAAAGCGCTAGATCGCGGAGAACAGGTCGTGTATATTGGCTCCTTCTCAAACACGATGTTCTCTGGCCTTCGACTTGGCTTTGCAGTGCTTCCACCCTCGCTGGTGAAGCCGACGATCGCCGCCAAGGCGTTATATGAGCCCTTGCCAGTAGGGCTGCTGGAACAGCGTGCGTTGGCGCGGTTCATGAATACTGGCGGCTATAGTCGTCATCTGCGCCGGATGACCCGAATTTACGGCGAACGTGGCCGCATCCTCAGGAATCTGCTGTCGGAACAGCTTAATGAGCTGTTTGAACTGCTGCCTGGCGATGCGGGGCTACAGGTTTATGCACGGTGGCTGCGCAGTAGAGAAGAGTTCGTAGCATTCCGGGTGGCGGCGCGCAGGCGCGGCACGGATTTCAGAGATGCGGCGTTATATCAAGTTTCGGTAGGGGAGCCAGCCGCATGTTTTGCTTTTGCACATCTGAATGCTGTGGAGCTGGAGGAAGGAATAAAGCGCCTGCTTTTGGCGTGGGAAGATGTACAAAGTGCAACATGACAAGGTATGATGGTGGGGATGGAAATTAAAAAGAAGCGAACGCTTACGAAGCAAGTTTTGTGAAGTGATTCAAGTAGATTATGCTAACAAAACTAAGCGGATGCTTACGAAGAGAGTTTTGCGAAGTAACTCAAGTAGATTATGCTAACAAAACTTTTAGGAGGGAACGTTATGCTGCACGCATCGCCGTCCTCTTTTGTTATATTACCTGCCTTGGCGAAGATTGTGTGCGAACCAAGCTGGAAATGGCAAAAAAGAGAGAAGTCGCTGCAAAATTATGATTTATTCTATGTATGGAGCGGGGAAGGAACGGTTATACGTAACGGGGAACCCTTCCAAGTGGGCAAGGGAAGCTGCTTCTTGTTCCGTCCGGGTGACCATACAAGTGCTACTCATAATCCGCAAAAGCCGCTTGTTCTTACATATATTCATTTTGATGTCACCGGAGAGGTGACGGATATTCCGCTGCCCTATCGCGTACTTGCAGAGACGGTTGAATTTGAGCATTTGCTTGCTCGTTACGTCCGGCTATTCCTAGTGGATACGTTCGCGGCTGAGGAAGAAGGGCAGCTTGTTCTAAAGCAACTAATGATTCATCTGCTTAGGGAGGACCGTGTGAAGCCTGTAGAACGTTATGCCAGCAACCATTTAACAGAGATAATTCACGAAATAGCGAACTATGTAAGCCAGCATCCCGGGATTTCGCATCGCGTAGAGGATCTTGCTGCACGTGCAGGGCTGTCGCCGCGGTATTTTTCAATTAAGTTTAAGGAGCTTACAGGCTCTTCCGTTCAATCTTATGTCATTCGAGCGAGGATTGAGCGTGCTCAGCATTTGCTGCTTTACGCGGGAATGAATGTTACTGAAGTAGCGGATGCGCTTGGATACCGTGACATTTTCTTTTTCAGCCGCCAGTTTAAGCAGTATACCGGAAAAAGTCCATCTGAGATCCGCTGATTTAATTCCTTGTTTCAGTTATTTCATCCAAGGGTAAATACTTTGCAGTTTAGTTTACAGAGGATTTACATAACTTCTTGGAAGGGGAGACGCATGGAATGATGAACAGACGCCGAATCTGCAACACAGATTGTAAAAGTGGAGGCGCAAGGATTTTTAGAAACCGTTTAAAACGATTAAAACAGTCGAGTGCTTTTGCCATAGATAGCTGGTTCTAAACATAATCGCTGGATATGACCAAAGACTTTAAATCACCGGGGCCAACAGGCTTCCGGTTTTTTTGAAATATAAGAAAGTATAAGTTTCACACCATACTTTATGCTTGGCAAACTGAAGGGTTTATCGTCCTTCGCGTTATTTTGATACAATAGAATAAATTCCTGTAAGGGTAATTTTGCATTCTGTTGCATATCTTACATTCAATTGGTGAAAAAAAGCCCATACTAAAGATTATCACCGTTTAAAAGTCCAATGATGGGCTAGCTGTCGATATTTATTTTAGCGAATGGGTTATTACTAAAAAGAGTATTATTCAAGTAATGGAGCGCAGAAATTATACGTGACAGATTTCCAGAGCTATAGGTGGGAGGAGAGAGGAAATGTACGAAATCGTGCTTATACGTCATGGTGAAAGCCAGTACAATGTGCAGAATTTATTTACGGGCTGGAGTGACCCAGATTTAACCGAGAAGGGTATCCAAGAGGCCAAGGCTGCTGGCAAGCTGTTGAAGGATGCAGGATATACGTTTGATTTGGCTTTTGCTTCGGTACTTAAACGATCGATCAAAACACTCAATTATGTTCTAGATGAAATGGATCTGCTGTGGATTCCTGTGCAAAAGTCCTGGAAACTGAACGAACGGCATTATGGCGCACTTCAGGGACTTAGCAAAAGTGAAACGGCCATAAAGTACGGTGAAGAACAGCTGCATCTCTGGCGTCGGAGTTTATCGGTTCGGCCTCCACTGCTGGAGCTTAATGATCCTCGGTATGCCAGAAACGATATTCGCTACAGCAGTGTTCGTCCGGAGGATATCCCGCGTGGTGAGAGTCTGGAGGATACTGTTCATCGTGTGGGTGATTTCTGGAGAAACCGCATTGTCCCCCTTGTACGTAAAAAGGAACGGGTGCTCATTTCAGCCCATGGCAATACGCTGCGAGCGTTGATTAAATTTATGGAGGATATTGATGAGGCGGCACTGCTGGAGCTCAATATTCCTACAGGAGTACCCTTAGTGTACAAACTGGATGAGAACATTAATCCAATTAGCCGCTTTTATTTAGGAGATCCGGAACAGGTTGCCGCCAAGGCGCTTGATGTTGCTAAGCAGGGTCATGTGTAATAAGCGTAACAGGTGTAAAGAGTAGATATGACTTGAAGAGATTAAGGGACAGCCGGGGGGCTGTCCTTTTATTGTTAGTGTGTTTTTAAGCGAAAGGGGGTTTTTGTTACCTTATAACTTTCAATCTTCAGATAATAGGTGTCCAAAAGGTAATACAGTAGATGTCAACGTATTATCCATTGCCAATACTAGAATAATACTATATAATTCAATTGATAATGATTATCAATATCATTATTATATAATATGTCGATTGGAGTGGAATTATTTTGTTTAAATCAACAAGAACTTATCTGTTCCTTGTGTTTATTTTGGTTGTTATGTTACTTCTCGCAGCTTGCGGACAAGCAGTTGAGCATACCACCTCCTCAGTAGATGGGACAGAGAGTGCTGTATCTTCATCAAATAGCAATGACTCATCCAGCGAAGTGGACATGGTTACATATCAAGCAAGTAACGGAGATATTCAAGTACCCAGACATCCGAAACGGATTGTCGATTTAACCTCCTTCGACACTGGATACTTCTTGGCGTTAGGTATCAAACCGGTTGGTGTTATGAATGGTGTCTTAAACAGTCCCTACTTTGAAGGAATGCTGGAAGGCGTTCAAGGCCTTGGGGATGAACCATCTCTTGAACACATTTTAGAGCTGAACCCTGATCTTATTGTTGCATTCTCCGGAATGGAAGGACTCGACAAGCTGGCCGAAATAGCGCCAGTAGTAGCCATTCAATACGGTGCAAAAACTATCAGAGATCAAATGCTTGATTTCGGTACATTAACGGGGAAAGAAGTCGAAGCTAAAGCTTGGGTGGAACAATGGAACAAAAAAATCAACGAATTGAAGCCTAAGGTGTTAGCAGCTGTAGGTGACAAAACCGTTTCTATCCTAAATCCGTTTTCCGGTGGACTATTCGTATTCGGTCACAGCTACGGGCGCGGTGGAGAAATTATTTATAATGAATTTGGTCTGAAAGCACCTCCTGAAGCGCAGAAAGAAGCTATAGACAGCGGCACTGGTTGGGCAACAATCTCCCTTGAGAAGCTACCTCAATTTGCTGGCGATATTGTATTCACATGCCCATGGGCTGGCGATACGAGCGATCCGAAAATTGTCTATGACAACCCCTTATGGAAGCACCTTCCTGCCGTAAAAGCAGGCAACGTATTCCAACTGGACCCAACCGCTGATACATATAGCGATCCCGTTACGCTTGAAGCGCAGTTAAATTACATTACTGAGAGTCTTTTATCTGCAAAATAATTCTACTTGAAAGAAAGTCCGCGAACTTGCATTTGGTTTTTTTATAGCAGGGAGAATTGGCATTGAGCGATGCTGATTCTCCCTGCTATTTTAATATAGTTCTGTGATACATGAGTATATTCAATAAATCTATGAGGATTTTCTATGTTAGGATGATATTTCTGATGATAGTATTCAATGTAAGTTTAAAAAGTAAAGGAGGAATTAATGAACATTTTCGCACTCTTTATTTTGTAGGTATGAGTTAGGGGAATTATGCAAAAAATCTAAACCGGTTTAGATTTAATCAGTAACACACTTGATACTTGAACAAGCCTTACTCCACAGCGGCTAGCGCTCTTAGAGAATAACTCCTTCCTGAAAGTAAATTCATCCCATCGGTTTTTTAATTGAAATCTCGCTCTTTACGATGACCCATTATCCTAAGCTGTGCCTTAATCGAAAGGAATGGTGATAAGTATGAGGAAAAATTGTAATCGCTTACTTAAAATATTATTCTGCTGCATTCTGATAACCTCAATCATAACGCCTAGTACCAGTTCTCCCGTTTTGGCTAAGGTTCTCCCGGGATTAGCGGATGTGTCCAGAGAAGTGGCCGCTGAAGGTATTGTGATGCTGCAAAATCCGGAGTATAAACCAGCAGGATCACAAGTAAATGAGAATGAACAAGTGCTTCCTATCAAGAAGAGTGAAAATGTATCGGTATTTGGCCGCATACAAGCGCATTATTACAAGTCAGGCACAGGATCTGGCGGTGCGGTAAGGGTAGATTATGTGAATGGGATTCTGGAAGGTCTTCGGAACAATCCCAGTCTCAAGTTAAATGAAGATCTGGCGAAGGTTTATGCCGACTGGATCAAAAAGAATCCTTTCAACAATGGCGGTGGTGGCTGGGCAGCAGAGCCGTGGTCACAGGCAGAAATGCCTTTAACCGATGAAATTGTGGATGCAGCAAAAGCAAAAACGGATACAGCTGTGGTCATCATCGGTAGAACAGCCGGTGAAGATAAGGATAATACGGACGTCAAGGGTGCCTATAAGCTGACAGACCTTGAAGTAGACATGCTTAACCGGGTCTATGCCAAATTCGACCGTGTGGCCATCGTATTGAACGTAGCCAACGTTATCGATATGTCATGGGCTAAAAACTATCCCAAAGCTGCTATTTTGTACACATGGCAAGGGGGGATGGAAGGCGGTAGCGCTGTAGCCGACGTACTGACCGGAGACGTTACGCCAAGCGGTAAATTGAGCGACACGATTGCAGCTACACTTGCTGACTATCCTTCTACTGCACATTTTGGCAGCAAAACTGAGAATTCTTATAGTGAGGATATTTATGTAGGCTACCGCTATTTTGAGACCTTTGCTCCGGATAAGGTGCTCTATCCATTTGGGTACGGACTGTCCTATACCAATTTCAAGATCACGACTGATAATGTCAAAGCTGGTGAGAATGAGGTTGCAGTGACTGTAACTGTTCAGAATACTGGTAAGGTGGAAGGCAAAGAAGTTGTACAGATTTATTACGGTGCACCACAAGGTAAACTTGGCAAGCCGGCCAAGGAGCTTGCTGCTTTTGCTAAGACCCGGCTGTTACAGCCTGGGGAATCACAGTCGATCACCATCACGTATGACACCAAAGATATGGCCTCATATGATGATAGTGGAATTACAGGTCATGATTCATCTTATGTCCTAGAAGCTGGTGACTATAATATTTACGTAGGCAACAGTGTAAGTGACAGCGAAAAGCAAGGAGTATACAGCCTTAATGCTTTGAAGGTTGTAGAAACCCTGCAGGAAGCGCTCGCGCCAACTAAGGAATTTGATCGTATCAAACCAGGACAACCGAATGAAAATGGTACTTTTACGACCGTCACTGAAAAGGTACCGACACGGACTACCGACTTGGATGAAAGAATCAAGCAAAATCTCCCTGCGTCCATTGCACAAACTGGGGACAAGGGTTATACCTTATTGGATGTATACAATCAAAAAGTGACTATGGATCAGTTCATTGCACAATTGTCCAATAACGATTTGGGGGCCATTATTTTAGGGGAAGGAATGTCTAGCCCTAAAGTTACTGCCGGTACCGCTGCGGCTTTTGGTGGTGTCACTAAAAATCTGCTGAAATTCGGACTCCCTATCGACAGTGCTGCCGACGGTCCTTCAGGAATCCGGATGGAGACCAATGCAGAGAAGGCGACCAGTATCCCGAACGGGACGATGCTTGCCTGTACGTGGAACACCGAGCTGAATGAAAGATTGTTTGATCTTCTCGGTAAAGAAATGCTGATTAACAATATCGACACGCTGCTTGGACCGGGAATCAATATCCACAGAAGTCCCCTGAACGGAAGAAACTTTGAGTATTTTTCAGAGGATCCGTTACTGACAGGCATCATGGCTGCTGCGCAGACAAGAGGTCTTCAGAAGAACGGTACATCGCCTACTATTAAGCATTTCGCAGCGAACAATCAGGAAACGGATAGACATCTTGTGAATGCACTTGTCTCTGAAAGAGCGCTTCGCGAGATTTATTTGAAAGGTTATGAAATGGCAGTGAAGAGTGGAAAGGCGCGCTCAGTGATGACGTCCTATGGTCCGGTAAACGGAACTTGGGCTTCCAGTAACTATGATCTGAATACGACCATCCTCCGCGGAGAGTGGGGCTTTGACGGGATTGTCATGACAGACTGGTGGGCGAAGATGAGTGAGGATCAGGGCTTCTATGCCACTACCAATCGTTATGATGAAACCAACGGCAAAGCCATGGTCCGTGCCCAAAATGACCTTTACATGGTAATTCCGAACGATTATGCAGAAACGCATAAGAATCGGAATAACAGTACCTTTAATACGATGACATCGCTTGCTAACGGCAGTCTGACCTTGGGAGAATTGCAGCGTTCTGCCAAGAATATTACGAGCTTTTTGATGAAATCTCCAGCCTTTGCAAGAACGGCAAAGATTGATTATGTGGTCAATTATACGCCGGGAAGAGATTGGTTCCGGGTGAATACGGACAAATCAGGAGATCCACAGCTCTCTGATATTACGGTTGGCGGCAAAAAGATTAAAATATTTAATCCATTGAAACTCGACTATAAAGCCTTTGGTGAAACGACTGAAACTAGCAGCTATCCTGAAGTCAAAGCTACGGCGATAGCTGGTGTAGACGTAAGTATACGACAAGCGGATAAAGATAGACCGGCTGCTGTAATTACTGCTTCGGCCGGAGGAGAGAAACGGATCTACAAGGTTATTTTCTCTTCGGAGGAAGGTTTGGAACCTATTTTTGAGAATCCGACCTATGCTTATTTAAAGAATATCTCTATTGATGGTAAGCCGCTTGAGGGGTTTGCACAGACTAGGTTCAGTTATGATGTAGGTCTCAGTAACGGGGCTACTTTGCCTGAAGTTACGTTTGAAACGAATGATGGTGTAAAAGCGACGGCCAACGTAGATCTCATCAATAAAAGAGTGACGATCAAATGTATCAGCTCCGATCAGGCGAATTCCTATGTGATACAGTTTGGTACGACACCACAGAGTGATGAGTTCGATAGTACAAATCTAAGCAACTTCTGGACGATTAATAAAGAGACTGCTACCAATACAGAAAACAACAAAAATTGGTCTTTGAGCACCGCTCTCGGCAATTTGAGAATCATCGCTGAAAGAGGTGACTTCTGGAGTGATCATGCAGATTTGAAGAACTATTTCCAGCAGGAGGCCTTCGGCAACTGGGAAGCAACAGTGAAAATTAATATGAGCAAAGCGCCAAATCAAAATTATAACGGCGTCGGCATCACGGCTTCACAGGATAACAATAACTATATCTGGGTGAAGTATGAATACAGTAGCGGCAAGATCATCGGTATGACCAAAGAAACCGGAGGTACGGAGCCTGTTACCATCGGACAACTGTCTGCCAGTCAGCTCACCAGTATTTTTGGAGAAAAGAAAGAGCTGTATTTACGTTTGAAAAAAATAGGCAATAGCTATTCCGGTTATGTCAGCGCTGACGGCAAGGAATATATTTCACTTGGCAGTACAACTGCGAATTATGCCAATCCGAAGTTTGGATTACTTGCATCTAATGGAAGTCAGAATCTCACAGATCCATTTGTTGTTGATTTTGATTATGTCAGAATCAACAGTGATGTAGCTTTGGCAGTAAAGAAGATTGGGAAAAATACTAAATTGAAGGTAGCTGAGACGGAATTTGCCTCCATTACTCCGATAATCACGCCAGTAAGCAGTAATGATGTAGACGGCGGATTATGCTACACCAACACAAGTAAGGGAGAAGCCATCTCCTATAAGGTAAATGTAGAGAAAGAAGGCATGTACAAAGTCACATCACGAATTCGCTCTAGCCAATCGGATGTCGCCCAAATGTCCTTTGGCATCTATGATGGCGATAAGCTACTGGGTACCTTCGACCTCACCACGACTAAAGGGGTATGGAAAACCTTCAGAATCCCTGATATTCAGCTGTCGGCGGGTGAGCATACCCTTAGAATTGTATTTGAGAGTGCTGGTATTGACCTGAACTGGCTAACCTTCCAGCTGAAGCAGGACAATGTAGACACATCGGTGTTAGATGCGGATATCAAGGCTGCTCAAAATATCGATATGAATGCATACACAGCTTACAAAAAGCTCAAATTCAACGCTGTGCTGGATGAGGTTAAGGCTGTTCTTGCTGAGCCGATTAACGACGAGGTTGTTGCAGAAGCCATAGCTTCCTTAAAAGCGGCTATAACAGATTTGAGCATATCGTCTATGCCAATCAATATTGCTCCGAAAGAAACGCTGAAAATAGAGAATGGTATTAGAATTTACCCTTATAATGCACCGTGGATTTATGCAACGAATACCCAGTTCAGATTCGAAAGTGGTACGGACGCCATGAGCTATGTCAATTCTAATGACCTTGTTTATTTTGGTCAGGTTGACTTGACTAATCTTGTGGAAGTAAGAGTGCAATATGCCCGTGAAGGCGGATCGTCTCCATCTTTTAAATTCTATACAGAGGCTGACAATACGGGTAAACCAGTCAAACGAGCTACTACACAAGGAAAAGCATATGCTGATGCTTACAGTGGCGGGGGTACTTTCGAACTCGGTAATGAATTTGCAAGCATTAGTTTTGCTCAGAAGGCAGGCGCTGCTTGGGGGAATTATGGAATGGCAAGCACCAAGCAAACATCTGGAAATTCTTACATTGATCATTATTTGACAGCGGAAACCTTCCTAGACAGAACCAAAGTGACTGGAAAACAAAATGTGTATATGATTTTTAACGGATTAAATGCAAATTTACAATATGTTGAACTCATTTATGCTGATCCGATTGAAGTCACCTTCGATCAGAATTATCTGGACGCACCGGCGCCTACTAAGGTAACCGCATTTAAAGGTGAAGCAATAAGCACCTTACCTCGGGTACCGGAACGTGAAGGCTACATTTTTGCTGGCTGGTTTGATAATAAAGAAGGGACCGGTAATGCATTAACAGTAGACACGGTAATGAACATAAGCACGGTGTATTATGCCAAATGGACAGAAGATACCCATGCTAAAGAAATTATATCGATTGTTCAGCCGCAGCTGCTGAGTGTGCCGTTCGGAACTGTTGCAGGAGAATTGAATTTACCAGCTACAGTGGAAGCTACATTGGGCAACAAAAGGGTAATTCACTTGCCTGTACAATGGGATAGTAAAGATTTCAACGGTGGAAAAGCGGGGATTTATACGCTGGCAGGTAGCTTTGAGCTTCCTGAGGGTGTGTTGAATAGTACCCATCAAACTGTTTCTATTACAGTGGTTGTACTGCCAGAAGGTACTAAACCTATCCAGATTACTAAGGTTGAGAAGCTGGAGGGCAAAAATGTTGAATTTGGCACCGCTTTTGATAAGTTGGAATTGCCGTCTTCAGCTACAGTAACGCTTGATACGTATGAGCAGAAGGAACTTGTTGTTAAATGGAGCCCTGTGGGTTATAACGGCAATGTAGAAGGATCTTACGTACTGAACGGTGTTATAGTCCTTGAAGAAGGAATGGTTAACCCGAATGATCTGAAAGCCTCCATCACCATTCAGGTAAGGCCGGAAGTGATTCGTGTCGCTGAGATTGTCACAGTGCAGGATTTGGAAAGTAAGAGTGTTCCATTCGGCACTCCATTTAATGGATTGAAGCTACCATCATCTGTAATAGCTACTTTGAACAACGGTGAGACAAAGGCGATATCCATCGATTGGAATAGTGACGGTTACAATGGCGATAAGCAAGGGGCTTTTATCCTGAAAGGAGCGCTAGTACCTGTGGAAGGTATCAGCAATCCAAAGGATCTAAAGGCATCCATTACGATCGAAGTGCTGCCAGAGGTTATTACGATACCGGAAATCACGGAAGTGCAAGCGCTAGCAAGTAAGAGCGTTGCTTATGGCACTGGTTTTGACGCGCTGGAGCTACCAGCTTCAGTATCAGTAACCCTGAATACCGGGATGAATAAGGTCGTTTCTGTTCAGTGGAACAAGGAAGGCTATAACGGTAATAAGGAAGGAACGTACACCATCAAGGGGGAGCTGATCTTGCCGGAGGGTATAGCTAATCCGCTTGGCCTGAAGGTGCAGATCTCTGTGATCGTTAAACCTTACAGCGGCGGAACAGGTGGAGATGGCAATCAACCAAGCACACCAACACCGACTAACCCAGCAGTACCTTCAGTACCATCCATTCCTGGAGAAGTCGTAAAACCTGGAGAACAGCAGCCTCAGCCTCCAAAAACAGATGGAAAAACGAAGACACCGGAGCTAATCAGACAAGAGCTTAAGAATAAGTTTAAAGATGCTACTCTAATTCCTAGCTGGGCAGAATCAGCGATTGCAGCGCTGGTGGAGAGAAATATTATCGGCGGACGCACAGACGGAAGCTTTGATCCAAGTGGGAAGGTAAACCGTGCCGAGTTTGTTGCCATGGTAGTAAAAAGCTTCAACTTCAGCATGGGCGAGAATCAAAAGCAGTTTACTGACGTTCTGAAAGATGCTTGGTATAAAAACTATGTTGAGATTGGGACTTCTAATCAACTGATCAATGGTATCGGTAATGGCATGTTTGCTCCTAATAGCAGCATTAGCCGTCAGGACCTGTGTGTAATTCTATTCAATGCATTGAAGAAACTGAATGTTGAATTGCCGCAACCGACTAACCATGACTTCCCAGATGATGCTTCTATTGCGGGTTATGCTAAAGAAGCGGTCTATGCCTTCAAAGATCTTGGTATTGTAAATGGAGGCAGCGGTGGAAAAATGGATCCGACAGCTTCGGCCTCAAGAGCTGAAGCAGCTGTGATCATCAACAATGTACTGGATTACTATGCTAGCGTAACAAGCTCTAAAGTGAAATAAACAAAACAAGGGTATCCCGGCGCCGATTTTCAATCGGTTAGGGATACCCTTGTTTTGTTATATCGTAGCTTTACTAAAGCGGCCGATGTAGCGTCCCCAGCAATTCCCCCATCTTTACCTTCGTGTTGACCTCAAGCTTGGGTCTCGGGGTAAAAGTACCGCTCTCCATAAGCAGTACTACAGTGGAGCCGAACTCGAAATAGGCTAGATCATCGCCAATTTGCCACTCGGTAGCGTTAGCATCCGTATACCCGATGCTGCTGACGTTCATCGCGCCTACCTTTACTACTGCGGTTTCTCCGTAGTCTCCGGCGATATACGTGATAAGACGTTCATTGCGATTCAGTACGCCCTTCATATGTCGCATGCCGAAATCGTTGACAGGATAGGCTCGTCCACGAATATGATCACTCTCAACCTTATGTCCAGTAAGGGGAGAGTGAATCCGGTGATAATCCGTAGGACTTAGATAAAGGACGAAGAAAAAACCTCTCTTGTATAGCTCCAGATGCGGAGAATGATTCAGTAGATCCTCGATCTTATAATCCTGCCCTTTTACATTCATAATCGTACCAGAGGAAATGTCACCCATAGCAGTAATCATTGCATCTACGGGACTAACTAAAGCGTCAGCATCGGTTGCAATAGGCCGCATGCCAGGCTTCAGCCGGCGGCTGAAAAACTCATTAAGAGTGAGATATTCTCCAGGATTCTTCTCCGCTTGGGCGGAGGGGATTTGATAAGTCTTAATAAATACCGGGATTAGAAAACGGCTGAGTCTACTATGAGAAAAAGACCCCATTAACCGTGAAAGCCATCGGTGCGAGGATAGCTCGGTCATTAGCCGCAGCAATTGTTTTACCATGCCCATCTCCCTTCCATAATACAGCAGTACGGTCGTATGTGGCCGCCATCTGCTCTGCATTATATTGACATAGAATAGGAGACAAATCAATAACTGTTATATATGAGACTGTTCTTTTCTAGTAAAAAACGTGCGTATCCCATAGGTCTTCGGTAACTCTCCTTCCAAATCTCCGTAAGGCCAGCTTTGTGAAATCCATAGCGTTGGTCGCGGCCATTACATTCTATAAAGAAGAGTTGGCCGTCTTTAGTAATGCCTATATCCAGCCCGATATCGGCCAGACCTGGAAGGTCTTGTTCGAGACAACGCGCGATAACAAGGCTGAGTGATTCGACAGACATACGGATATGAGCCGCTGTTGATCTAGAGAAGGCTTTTTCAAGCGCAAAGGAAGAGCTTAAAGCTTCCCCTCCACGGGCTATATTGGAGACAAATCCTCCAGGAGGTGCCAGTTTAGCAAAGAGACCCGTGACCTGCCAGTCGCCTCCCCAGCCACGTTGAACGGTGACACGTAAATCAAAGGGACGTCCTTCAATCTCTGCAAGGGCAATACGCTCCTGCACGAGATAAGGAACAGAGGCAAGGCGTGCTCGGAGCATTTTTGGTAGTGCCCCCTGATATACGGGAGTACTTATCCAGCGCCGCATTGAGGAGGAGAGATAATGTAGGCTCCAGCGCTGTGGCCCTTTACGAACTAGTCGCATGACACCATGCCCAATGCTTCCACGGCAAGGTTTAAGAATAAGATCGGGGTAACGATTCATCATTTGTCTGAGTCCAGACACGCCAGTTGTTGCTGGCAAAACCTCACGCAGCTCTTCATGCTGCTCAAGCAGTTCATGGATCTCATCCTTGCCGTAGCGATTGCAAGTGTTGTACACCAAAGGATGGTGCCGCAGCAGACGTTGCATTCCTGGGCTATTCTGGCTGTATATCGCCCGGTTATGGATGACAGTGGGCGTAGGAACTACTACGCTTTTATATCCTTGAGATCCCTTTATATATGCGCTACTAAAGCCTGAGTCTGTATCGATGTCTGCGAGCTTCAGGAAGCAGGGGACTAAGCCGTATGCAGCGGCCGCCTCTTCATAATTGGATAGAGACTCCTGTCCTGTTTTTAGCCGGGGAACGCCCCGGTGCATATCGGCATTTAGTAGTATTCCAACGTGCGTATGCCCCATGTTTGTTCCTCCTGTTTCTTCGGTCACGTGATTCCCGCTTTTACTACTCTTGTCATTGTATGTTTGTACCCGCATGTCAGGGTGGACGAATGCGCGGCGGCAGAAGCCTTTTTTTGAATATAAGAAAGTTTAAATTTCATCAGAATCTTATTAAGGGCTTATCGCAAAAGGGTGTCATCAGCCCATATCGCTGCATATGATGCCTAGGAGAAACAATAGATGGAAGGAGGAGACTGCTTGTGAGGGGTTCCAAAAAAAAGCAGCCGCGCAGTCCACAAAAACGACTCTACTATGTAGATAATCCCAATATAAAGGAACTGAACATGCTGGAAAGCAAAAGCAGTTCTAAGGATTCGGGGAGCAGCAGTGACGGAGTCAGTAAAGCAGAGCTCGCGGATGTTCAGGTAAGTGGGGGAGCAATTGCTGAAGTCATTCTAGAGGAACCGATTTCAGTTCCAATTCTGCAACCAGAACTAGAGCCAGAGGCTATAGTGGAAACGCAGCTTCAGAAACAGGCGGATAATCTTCCTGAAACGATCTGGTTCGCTCCGGAAAAAGAGCGGTTCCAGCCTGTTTATACAGATGATCTGTCGGATGCAGCAGTGACTGGGGTTAAAATCGCCCCACGCACCATCGACGGTTCAAAGCTGAAGTTCGGTATTATCGGTACACCATGGCTGCAAGATTACGCTGTGCAGAGTATCAATATCGCGGACAAGGCAGTTACTTCTTCGAAAATCGCGCCTGAATCCATTGTGGGTGAGCATTTAGCTGAAGGAAGCGTAAGTGGCGGTAAACTGCTGGACCATTCCATCAGTGGAGAGAAGCTGAAGAACGGCAGTATTAGTCCAGAGAAGCTGGCTGATCGAATTATCGGCGGTGGACAAATTGCAGATAAATCTATTGAGAGTCGTCATTTGAGCGATCTGATTATTACGGCTGATTTACTGGAAGATGGAGCGGTTACTGGTGAAAAAATAGGAAGCAGCAGCATCACTGGCCGCCACGTGGCGAACGGGAGTATTGACCGTTCCAAGCTAGCTGATGCAGCGGTATCTGGTGATAAAATAGCCGATGGTGAAATTAGCGGCTCCAAGCTGGCGGATGCTGTTATTGAGGGTCGTCATCTTAGCGATGCTCTGATAACTGCCAAACATTTGGCACCGGGAGCGATTGGACCAGGGCAGCTTGCCAGCAAGCTGATCGGCAAGGAGCAGCTCCAGTCGGGTGTAATCGAAGGCACGCATATTGCAGATGGTGCTATTGGTTCCAAGCAGCTAGGTGCAGAAGTAGTGAGAAGCATCCACTTAAGTGCAGAAAGCGTACACGGTTCCCATATCAGCGACGGAGAAATAACAAGTCGTCATCTGGCTGACCGAAGTATTTCTTTTTTGAAGCTATCGGAGGGTGCAGTAGGTACTGCACAGCTGGTTGAGCAAGCAGTTACCTCATCGAAAATCGCTGATCAAAGCATACTCGCACATAAGCTAGCAGATGAAGCTGTAACCACAAGACATATTGCCAAATCCGCCATACGCGGACCGCAAATTGCTATGCAAGCTATTTCCTCCAACCATCTGGAACGTGAGGCTGTGAACCACTCTCATTTAGCTTTGGAAGCGGTGGGCCCGGAGCAGCTTATGGATGAAGCTATTCATACGGATCATCTGTCCTCTGGTGCTGTTACTGGAGAAAAGCTGGCCTCAGAATCTGTGGGAGCAGAGCATCTTCGTCCACAGAGTGTTACTTCCGCCAAGTTAGCGGATGGAGGGGTAAACTCGGCTAAACTAGCAGCAGGATCGGTCATCGGAAGTACGATCGCTCGTGAAGTGGTTAGCGGGGAGCATATTGCTTTTTGTGCAGTGGAGGAGAAACATTTAGCCGATGCCAGCGTGAGTGGTCGTGCCTTGCAGGATGCCGTGGTGGATAAAGATCATCTAGCCACTGGAGCCGTGGAACGGAGACATCTAGGAGAAAATAGTGTGACTGCCGCTGCGATTCAGTCCGGCTCGGTTTCAGGAGATAAGCTCGCTTCTGCTGCGGTGAGAGAGATTCATTTGGCCGCTGGAGCGGTGCAGCCGCATCATCTGGCAGATCATGTGGTGACGTCGTTAAAGCTGTCCCCGGAAAGTGTATCGACGGATAAGATTAGTGATTTATCGGTCACTTCGGCTAAGCTTGCCGACGGAAGCGTTGATTCCAGTAAATTAGCAGTGTCAGCAGTTCAGGCAGAGCATTTATCTGTGAATGCAGTTCATTCAAAATCCATTAGCGATAGCGCGGTTCAGAGCAGACATTTGAATCCGGGAAGCATCGGCGGGGCGCATATTCGGCCGTTGTCCATCGGAAATGGCCATATTATTCCTAATTCCATCTCTACGATTCAAATACAGGAGGGCAGCATTAGCGGCTCTAAGCTGGCCAAAGGGGCTGTGGATTCCCAGCATCTTTCACCGGGCAGTGTAGACGGCAGCCATCTAAGTGTTGATACGATTGAAGGGCGGCATATCGGGCATGGTGAGATCAAGCTGGCTCATCTAGCCGAAGATGCACGTAGCTCCGACTTGCTGCCAGAGGGCAGTATTACCGGGGAGAAGCTAGCAGAAGCATCGGTAGATTCTATTCATCTTGTACCTGGAAGCGTAGATGGAAATCATCTGATTCTGGGAGCAGTAGAAGGACGTCACATCCGGCATGGTGAGATCACACTGGCTCATCTGGCAGAAGAAACTTATAGCTCTGAGCTACTGCCTGACGGTAGTATTACCGGCGAGAAGCTCGCTGAGGAATCGGTAGGTTCTATTCATTTAGTGGCTGGAAGTGTAAACGGCATTCATTTGAGCTCGGATACAGTAAAAGGTCACCATATCGGACACAGTGAAATCACCTTAGCTCATCTAGCGAAAGATGCACGTAGCGCAGACTTGCTTCCAGACGGCAGTATTACCAGAGAAAAGCTGGCGGAAGAATCTGTGAATTCAAATCATCTAATACCTGGAAGTGTAAATGGCAGTCACCTGAGCCCGGATACAATAGAAGGCCGTCATATCGGGTACAGTGAGATTACACTGGCTCATCTAGCGAAAGATGCACGTAGTGCAAACTTGCTCCCAGACGGCAGTATTACCAGAGAAAAGCTAGCGGAAGAATCCGTGAATTCAAATCATCTAATACCTGGAAGTGTGAATGGCAGTCATCTGGCCCTGGATACAATAGAAGGCCGTCATATCGGGTACAGTGAGATTACGCTGGCTCATCTGGCCAAAGAAGTGCGTAGTGCAGACTTGTTACCGGAAGGTTGTATTACCGGGGAGAAGCTGGCAGAAGAATCCGTAGATTCTAGTCATCTCGCACCAGAAAGTGTAGGGAGTAGTCATCTGAGTCCTGGTTCAATAGAAGGTCGTCATATCCTGCATGGTGAAATCACCCTAGTTCATTTATCGGAAGAGGTACGCAGCTCCGAGTTGCTTCCAGACGGTAGTATTACTGGAGAGAAGTTGGCGGAAGCATCGGTAGATTCCATTCATCTAGTGCCTGGAAGTGTGGATGGTAGTCATCTCACTTTAGGTTCGATAGAAGGATGTCATATCCTGCCTGGTGAGATCACCCTAGCTCACCTGTCGGAAGAGGTTCGTAGCTCTGATCTGCTGCCAAACGGTAGCCTTACTGGCGAGAAGTTGGCGGAAGCATCCGTAGATTCCATTCATCTAATATCTAGAAGTGTAGGAAGTAGTCATCTGAGCCTGGGTTCAGTAGAAGGTCGTCATATTCAGAATGGTGAGATCAACCTAGCGCATCTGTCAGAAGAGGTTCGTAGCTCTGATCTGCTGCCAGACGGTAGCCTTACCGGCAATAAGTTAGCGGAAGCATCGGTAGCTTCTATTCATCTAATGCCTGAAAGTGTAAATGGCAGTCATCTGAGTTCAAGTACAGTAAAAGGCCGTCATATCCGACATGGAGAGATTACACTGGCTCATCTGTCGGAAGAGGTTCGTAGCTCTGATCTACTGCCAGACGGCAGCATTACTGGAAAGAAACTGGAGGGTGGATCCATTAATGCCTTCCATCTGTCTCCGGGCAGTGTGTACGGGGGACATTTAGCGAGTGATACGATAGATAGCCGCCATGTCCGGTCTGGAAGCATTAACCTGAGTCATCTGTCAGAAGAAGTGTTTAGCGCCGAGTTGCTGCCAGACGGTAGTATCACAGGAGAAAAATTGGAGGGTGGATCCATCCATTCTTTCCATCTGGCTCCTGGTAGTGTCTATGGTGGTCATTTAGCAGGGGATGCGGTGGATAGTCGCCATATTCGATCTGACAGCATCACTCTGAAGCACCTGGCAGAAGAGGTACGTAGTGCCGATTTGTTGCCGGAAGGCAGTATTACTGAAGAAAAGCTGGCCGAAGGTTCAGTGAATTCTTTACATTTACAGCCATGGAGTGTGTACGGAGAGCATCTTGCTGACCAGATTGTAGCTGATCGACATTTGCAGCCTGGTATCATCAAATTGGAGCATCTAGCGGATGAAACACGCAGCTCAGCATTGCTCCCTGATGCAAGTATCAACGGAGCTAAGCTGAAGGCAGGCAGCATCGAGTCCGCTCATCTAGCCGATGGTTCCGTAGGGACGACAGAGCTTCAGGATGAGGCGGTTGTGGGTTCAAAAATTTCTTCTTTTGCCATTCAAGCCCGTCATCTGGAGGAAGAAAGCGTTCAGGATTATCATATTGCTCCCGGTGCAGTAAATGGGTCCCATTTGGCAGCGAATTCTGTAAATGCTGAACATCTATCCTTCAGTCCGATTCAGACTGCAGGAAAGCGAGAGACGCTTCAGCAGTTCGGAATGACAGCCTTTATGTTCAATGGGGATGCTGAGAGTGTGGAGGTGACCGTATCGTTTGATGAGAACTTTGGTCATACCGGTTATGTGCTTGTTGCCATGACTAATCAACCTTACTTCTATGCTTCCTTGAAGAGTAGAGCCAATGGAGATGCAGTCATTCAAGTGGTGCGATTACGTGAAACTCCGCATTTCTACGGGGTCATCTCTTGGATTGCTATCGGAGCTCCTTTAGCCAAACCGGCAGTGGATGATCGTGTGTTTGACTAAACTTCAAATAGTCTTTCTTAAAAAGACAGAGCAGCGATTCTCCTTATTGGAGATCGCTGCTCTGCTTTTTTTTTTGGTCGTTAGCTACGTTAGATACATGCACCTGCGAGTCCTAGTCACCTGCTGCGGCTTTAACTGTACCCGATAGTGGGCTAATCTAATCACCCGCTGCGGTTTTCGGACCCAGATGACGTTATTTGCAAATTGATCACCATTTGAAGCTGGTTTCGGACTCCACTGAAGCTATTCCTTAGAAAAAGGTCATTATTTTGTGTGATTTAGAACAATAGCAGCTATGGAGTCCGATAGCCATCCAAATATGCGATAATTCGGCGTTTAGGGCTAACTGTGTCCGATAGCATGCTTCGTTTAAGCAAATGTGTCTCAGCCGAAGTTTGGCGGTGAGTACATTTGTCCTGTTTTCCAAATGACAGGAGACAAAGGCCGTTACCCTGTTCGGCGTAGTACATAAACTGTGATGTAACCCTCAGCCTGACGAATAGGCTCTGTAAGGAAGGTGGATGAGCATGAAGCCCAAACGTACTTCTGCCCGCCGCACGGGACGGCGGGTCTCTCGGATCAAGCGGCGGACTTCACGCCCAGTGCGGCAAGTCGCTGCAGTCCCTATCGTTAACCATCCAAATCCCTATGTTTCCGTTATTATTCCGGCCATGAATGAAGCGAGGACCATTGCGGGAGTGATATCTGGAGCTAGAGGGGTCCATCCGCGCTGCGAGGTTATTGTAGTCGTCAACGGATCAGCCGATCAAACGGCAGAAATTGCCCTTTCGCTTGGTGCGCATGTTATTTCCTATGAGTTGCCGCTTGGACATGACGCGGGCCGCAGTGTCGGAGCAGAGGCAGCTAAAGGAGAGATCCTCTTGTTTACCGATGGAGATTTAGTAATTCCTGCCTCGGGGCTACGTCCTTTCGTCACCGCTATTAGTGGTGGCGCAGACTTAGCGCTTAATAATTATTCCGGACCAGTACGAAGACTTTCGCCCCATCCGGTGGTGCTGTCCAAACATGCACTCAATATTTTGCTTGGCCGTCCGGATCTAAAAGGATGCTCGATGACGGCAGTTCCGCACGCAATCAGCCGCAAAGCGCTTGAAATCTTAGGGACTGAATCATTATCGCGTCCCCCTCTGGCACATGCACAGGCCGTTCTGAGTGGTTTACGTGTGGTAGCTGCTCACAAAGTACATGTAGGGAAACTGAATGCGGTCAGACGTAAGGAAGATGGCACAGATCCTTTGCAGCAGTTAATTACAGCAGATCATATGGAGGCTGTATCCCTCTTGCTTGAACACCGGGGAAACAGGGCGGGGTTTGGCGACGGAACCCGGCGCAGAGAGATGGTGAGATGATGGTTGCTCTGTTACAAGTATCTGGTAGCTCCACCGTTCGACGAGGAACAGCAACTCGTTCGGTAAAGAAACGTTCAGCGTCTAGTCAAGCTAAAACAACACTGGCACCCCGCCAAAGGGTAGCGAATCGTTCTGTAAAAGGAGGCTCGGCTACCGTTCGGTCGCCCATTCTGTCTCGGCAATCAAAGGTAGGTCGTGAGGCACTGAAATTACCGAGTTTACGTGGAACCTTGTCAGTAATTATCTCCGCGCGTAACGAGGAGCAGACCTTGGGACGTCTGCTGCAACAGGTTTCGCGGCTGGAACCTACTGAAATTATTGTCGTGCTTAACGGTTGCAGTGATAGCAGTTTTCCCATTTCCAGACAACATCGTCAAGCTGTAATTGTACATTGCCCGGAGTCTGTAGGACATGATGTAGGGCGGGCTATTGGTGCGAAGCTGAGTCGAGGAGATATTCTGCTTTTCCTGGATGGAGATATGGTGATCCCTGCATCTCAGCTCGGATTCTTCACAGCTGCTGTAGATGGTGGAATTGACGTGGCTCTTAATGATTTGGATCCACTGATGCCTTCGTTTGGATTATGCGACGATGTTACTCGTAGCAAGCTGTTTCTGAATTATGCTCTTGGACGGTACGATCTCGGAGTTAGCTCTATGACGGCTGTCCCCCACGCACTCTCCCGGAGAGCACTTGAGACCATAGGCTACCGTGAATTAATAGTGCCTCCTAAAGCCCAAGCCCTCTCTGTATTAAAGAAGCTAAGGGTGGAGAAAGTTGGAACGGTGAATGTGATTAAGCATAATCGGCTGCGTCAGGCGAATATAGGCGCTGGAAATGCTGTGGAGAAGCTAATCATAGGGGATCACGCAGAGGCTCTCCTTGAGGTACTTTCCCGGCAGGATGTTGGGGGCCTACGAAATAGCGAAATGCAGCGCGAATACCGCAGACAAGTAGCCGCTTGGAGGAACCGGATATGACGATGACCAGTATTATTATTCCGACCTACAACGCGCTGCCTCTGCTGCGGTCCTGTGTGGAGTCTATTCGTGCTTATACTCCGCTGCCTTACGAGATCATCGTTGTAGACAATGCTTCATCAGATGGAACGGATGCCTATTGCCGTGCGAATCGTATAACGTTTATTTCATTGCCTGAGAATCGAGGCTTTCCATCCGCATGTAATATGGGTCTACTGCTAGCATCGGGGGATGAATTATTGCTGCTGAATAATGATGTGGTGGTTTCCCATGGATGGTTAGCCAATCTGAAGAGAGCACTATATAGTGCTCCTGAAGTAGGTATTGTTGGGCCAGTGACAAACTATGCGAGTGGACGTCAACAGGTGAAGACTGATTATGAAAGTTTGCTGGATTTTCATAAGGCTGCAGAGATAACTAATCGTTCCAATCCTCAAAAATGGTTGGAGACTAGACGTTTGGTAGGATTATGTTTTTTATTCAAAAGAGAGCTACTTACTTCCGTAGGTCTGCTGGATGAGAGATACTCACCCGGACATTACGAGGACGATGACTATTGCTATCGCACCAGGCTAAAGGGATACCGATTGCTCATCGCAGGGGATTGCCTTGTACACCATGAAGGAAGTGCGAGCTTTAAGCGGGTATATCACACCGGACTACAGGAGCTGTTGGAACGAAATCGTAAGCTTTTTATGAACAAATGGAATGTGGATCCAACGAATTTCATATAAAGTGCAGATCCGAAGGCAAAGGACTTAGATAAAGAGGAGGAAAGTAAGTGAAAGGAGTCATACTGGCGGGCGGAACAGGATCCAGACTTCAACCGCTGACCCGGCTTATGAACAAACATTTGCTTCCGGTCGGCAAATATCCTATGGTCTGTTACGGCATAGATCGGCTTCGCCGGGGAGGGATTACCGACATTCTTCTGGTCATCAGCAAGCAGTCTGCTGGTCTGTATACGGATTTTTTAGGTAGCGGTGCAGCATTTGGTGTATCACTGACCTATAAAATTCAGGAAGCTGCTGGAGGCATTGCAGAGGCTCTCGATTTAGCAGAAGGATTCATTTTCCCTGGGGAACGGTTTGTCGTATTGCTTGGTGATAATCTGTTTATGGATGATCTGACGCCTTACGTGGAGAGCTATCTCCGGCAGCCTGAAGGTACAGCCAAGGTATTGCTGAAACCGGTGGACGACGCGCGTAGATACGGCGTTCCCGTGTTCGATAGTCAAGATTCTGCATGGATTGCTTATATCGAAGAGAAACCCGAGCATCCCAAGACTAAATTTTGCGTAACAGGTATTTATATGTACGATGAAGCTGTGTTTGACATTATCCGCCAAGTATCCCCTTCTAAGAGGGGGGAGCTGGAGATTACCGATGTAAATAATATATATGCTGCTAACCGCAGGCTCAGCTATGATGTTCTCAAGGATTGGTGGAGCGATGCGGGGACGTTCCAGTCTCTGCGGGAGGCGGGAGAAAAGCTCAAGGATGCACTGCCATAAGTGGCAGTGCTTTTTTTGTTGTGATGATACTACAGTAAGCCTCTGGGGTTTGCAATTCTCCACCAGATCAAATCCTCCGTCTCTAGGTATCTCTCTGAACCTAAACGCTCCAATACTTTATGCGAGGCTATATTATCTTTTTCAGTATCTGCGATTACATAGCTGGCTTGGGGATGGCTGAGAATCCACGTATTGATCGTCTGCAATGCCTCAGTAGCATATCCGTTTCTTCTATATTTCTCATCAATCACGTAGCCTATAGTAACCTCACCTTTTTCGTTCGGATAACCCTTAAGAATAATGAACCCAATAATGCACTGATCTTTCTGATGAATGATGGCCCAGTTGGTCAGCCATAGGTAATGCTCTGGGTCCTGCAGCACCTTTTTTAGCCGTATCTTCATCGCATATTGCATGTCATCGTCAAGCTCGGCACTGATGGCGTTTAAACCCAAATGTTGCTGAAGCCCCGAGTAATTTTCTATGGCTAGCGAGAGCTCTGTGGCATTTAAAGGCACTAAATCGATCCGCTGGCTTCCAAGCTGCATAATTCCCCCTCCAACCTTTGTAAATTAAAGAATTCGTATTTCACATTTTAATCCATTTATATGCATGCAGCAATTCTCAAACGTTTTTTATTTTTAGGACGCCAAAGGCATTTAAACTTGATTCTTGTTGCTTGAAGAGCCGCAACTTGCCTTCATAACCCCGGCACCGTCCCGGCTTCTGCCGCATATGCTGTAGCAGGGCGTTTGAGCAAAGGAGACATGAAGGTGCAGAATAAAATAACCAAAGTCCTGCAGCACATGGCCCATACGCACGAACAGATGGCGCGGATTCTAGACGCCGAGCGCCACGTGGCTGTCCGTATGTCGCAAATTGTCCACGATCTGCCAGATGCGGATCCCGATTTTGACGGTATCAGCGGGATGATCGAAAGCTCAACTCAGGTAAACAAGAATATCATTGCTTACTTGAATGCACTTGCGGATCTGGAAGAAGCGATGGCTGAAGGGGTAGGCAGAGTCATTAAGGAACTGAACGGTCAAGACGAAGAGTAGCGCTATAGGAGCAGGAGGCGGATGATGAGCAGAGAACAAGCATATCTGCAAATGCTGGAGTCGACCGCCACTATCCAGTGGAACATTGCGTTGATTCTGGAGGCTAAGGCGGTTGAAGCTGAAAAGGTAAAGCAGTGGGCACAGCATCATATCCATGCTAGAGCTTTCGAATCCCACGGTGAGCAGCTAAAGGAATCGATTTCCATTCACGAAGTTATCGTGGAGATGGTTGAAGGGCTGACTAAACTGGAGAATGGACTCTACAGCAATCTAAAAGCAGTGCTGGGCAGTGGTGAAGATGATGGTGGCGGAGAAGGTTTTGGAGACATGTCAGGTGATGGATTCAGTTTTGGAGAAGACAGCAAATGAGTGGGGACCGTCTCTCTGAACATGCCGTCAAGCTGGAGATGATCCGCTCCATTTCGCGCAGTCAGGCTGCTTTGGCGGCCATCTTGGAGAGCATCGCCGAATTGACGGGGCAATCTGAGCTGACGGCCCGCAAATTGAGCGACAATATCAGAGTCCTAAGTGGGTATCAGAGCGCGATGTGCCGGATGATGTCCGGCATTTCACTACATCAACCGAAACGGGGAATTCCTGCTGCGCCATGGCTGAGCAAGGCATACGCCGTAGGAACCTCCAGAGATCATGGAGCACAGGAGGAATAGAAGTATGAAGAAAAAGAGCCTTAGAACATTACGTTCAGGCAGAACCCGCAGACGCACACTGCTGCTCTCACGGAAAACGAAAGTGCGTAGAGGTCTAGCCCGCAAACCCCGCAGAGGACTTTCTCGGAAAATCGTTCGTTATGGAAAGACGAAGAAGGGTCTTTTGGTACGAAAGAAAAGAAGGCTCCGCCGCAAGCTTGTTCGAAAGGTAAGGGTTATACAAGCACCAGTTCATGTAGTGCCGGTTATCGAGGCTCCACCTGCCCCGCAGGTCATTCCGCTCCCCCCGGACCTTGGCGTTTCGCCGGAAACGCCACCGGCAGACGCCTTTCAGCAGGGGTACACCGAAGCATACAACGTGGGGTTCGACGCCGGTTTCGCCAAGGGCTTCGAGGACGGGCATAAGCTGGAGTTTAACTGAGCAGCGGCAGGTAATTTAAGAGGAAGGGACCCGGAGATCTAATCTATGACGCGTTTTTCTGATCATTCCGTGTCCCTCAACTTAGAGGGACTACATCCTCTCTGGAATCATCCTACTATCGGAATTTGTCTCCGAATATGATAGACTTCTAAAACGAGAATCTATTTAGACGGTTTTCAGATGTCGATATGAAAGAGGGGATAGCAGGATGCAAGTAGGAAATGGGATCAGAAAAGCTAGACAGGAAGAGATCGAAGAGATCATGGAATTGATCTCAAAATGTGTACAAGTTATGCAGGCCGCTGGAAGCGACCAGTGGGATGAGCGCTATCCGAATAAAGAGATTATCGAGCTGGATATCGCACAGGGTACCTTATATGTTTGTGAAGAGGGTCAAGCCATCGCGGGAATTCTTGTGCTGGATGAGAATCCTTCTGAGGAATATAGGAAGATCGAGTGGAAGCAAAATCAAGGGCCGCATCTGATTATGCATCGTTTAGCAGTTCATCCACATATTCAGGGCAAAGGAATTGCGACTAGATTAATTGCTTTTGCAGAGGATTACGCGGCGCTTAATGGTTACACAAGTATTCGGCTGGATACTTATGCGAAGAATACTAGAGCGCTGGAAATCTATCCCCGTCTTGGATATGACCGTAGAGGTGAAGTGGATTTTCCGGACCGCACGGCGAACTTTCCAGTATTCGAGAAGGTACTGAAACCGGAACTTAATCCGGAGTCTTAACATAAAAAAAGGTCCAGGGGGTTAGCCTCTGGACCTTTTTTCTTTTATTTCTCTTAACGGCATGTCTGGTATCGAGTATCGGTATTTTTTTGATCCCGGTTAAGGATAAGAAGTCTTTTACCGGATACGCCGATCAGGTAACGAACGTTAACGATATCTTCATCGCTCATATCATCAATCGACAGAACTGCTGTAAGGCGTACTCTCGTTGATGTACGACCAGTAATGGTGAGTCTTCTTGGGATAAAAGCAATGGTTCCTGTATCTCCCGATATTACATAGAGTCTGTTGTTTCTAGAAACGGTTTTTAAATTACAGAACATGGTGTTGCTCATTGTAATGCCCCAGTACTTTCTAAAATAAGAAATGACCTTAGCTCTGGTACTGAATCTAACCGGCAGGCGATAATAATCGGTGCCATCAACGCGGATCACTCTGCGAGAATCGGCAGAATCGTAGACTTCGAACCATACTTTTTCAGCAGCGGCGATGAATGCTTGCAACTCAGTTGGGGTTTGAGAAATTGTTGGCATTGGATCTCCTCCTCGCTATTACTTTATTAAAAGTGAAGCTAACGGTTCGGGTAATAGGACGAGTATAAAAAGCGGAACTTAAAAGTTATTGATAAGTAGTGTGGGAAATCATAATAAAAGTTATGTTTTATAACATAGATTTTAGGGTTTACCATTATTTTAATTGTGAAAAGCTATATTTAAGAAATTTGTGTTAGTTTAAATAACTTATATTGACACTAAACCTGTCTTTGGATTATGATTGCTTTATTAAATTTGGAATAGAATAGCTTCTCTTTTCGTATATCCTTAATAATTGGTTTAAGGGTCTCTACCGGAAACCGTAAATTTCTGGCTACGAAAATATGCTAAGGCATATTTTTGTGGCCTTTTTGTGTTACACCGTGAACCGGCAAACGAATGAATAATGAGGGGGAGAAGGACAATGGGGAACATCCTGATCAAAAATGCTGAGATCATTACAATGAACAAACAGGAGGAAATTATTGTCGGCGATGTTCGAGTGAAGGACGATATCATCGTAGAAATCGGCACTGGCCTGATCCCGCAGGGAGACGACCAGGTAATCGATGCTACAAACCGTACGTTAGTTCCCGGTTTTGTTCAGACGCATATTCATTTATGCCAGACGTTATTCCGTGGCAAGGGAGATGATCTGGAGCTTATGGATTGGCTGCGTAAACGGATCTGGCCGTTAGAGGCTGCGCATGATGAGGAGTCCCTTTATTATTCGGCGATGCTCGGTATAGGGGAACTGATCTCCAGCGGAACCACTACGATTGTTGATATGGAGACTGTTCACCATACAGACTATGCTTTTCAGGCCATTGCTAAAAGTGGAATCCGGGCCTTGTCTGGCAAGGTAATGATGGATCAAAAAGGGGGAGATGTACCTGAAGCACTGCAGGAGGATACCGCTTCTTCTTTACAGGAAAGTGTGGATTTGCTTGAAAAATGGAATGGCTATGGGAATGGACGGATTCAATATGCGTTCTCTCCGCGTTTTGTAATATCCTGCACCGAACCCTTGTTAACTGAGGTAAGAGATCTCTCTGCAAGGTATGATGTGAAGGTGCATACCCATGCTTCTGAGAATTTAGGGGAGATTGAGATCGTGCAGGCGATGACCGGCATGCGTAATATTGTCTATCTGGACCATCTAGGATTAGCTAATGAGCGCTTAATACTGGCCCATTGTGTATGGCTGGATGCTGAGGAGCGGCGGATTTTGCTGGATCGCGGAGTCCATGTAAGTCATTGCCCCGGTTCAAATCTGAAACTAGCCTCCGGAATTGCAGATACACCTGGGATGCTCCATGAGCATGTGTCACTAAGTCTGGGTGCAGATGGCGCTCCGTGCAATAACAATCTGGATATGTTTAATGAAATGAGGCTCGCGGCAATCATTCAGAAGCCTAAATATGGACCTACGACGATGGATGCCCGCAGTGTATTTCGTATGGCAACTATAGGTGGGGCGAAGGCGGTAGGGATGGAAGATAAAATCGGCAGTATCGAGGTTGGCAAAAAAGCAGACCTAGTGCTCCTGAATCTCTACAATTTCCATACCTTCCCCTCCTACGACGTAGATCCTATCTCTAGAATTGTATATTCCGCTACCCGGGCGGATGTGGAAACCACGATTATCGACGGAGAGATCGTGATGGAAAGGGGTCTGCTGAAGACTGTAGATAAAGAGATTGTTCTGAATGAAGCTAACCGTTCTATTAAAAGATTGCTTAAGTATACTTCAATCGTCTGAAGATTGATCAACTCATAGTTAACAGGGATATTCCAATGCCGAAAGGGCAGCGGGGCATCTCTTTTTTTGAGTGGAAGATAATTCTACCATTTTGATAAAAAAAGTAAGTATTGTTATACTAGAGCAACCTGATATTTTACAAATGACTAGAATAGATTTGATATTTCGAACAAATGAACATGTAAGAGGGGATTAAAAGTGAAAAAGCAAGGGCCGGATCGCGCCCATTTTTTTATCGTTGTTATATTGTTATGGTTAAAGCTGTTGCTTCTGAGAGTGTTGTTCTTTGATAGAGTTGCTTGGGAATGGATTGCAGCGGATGTAGCGCCAGTCCTATTTATCATGGGGATTTTAACGGTGATTACGCCATCTCGGGTAAGAACAACCGTCTATTGGATATTTAACGGTTTTTTATCGCTGTTGCTGTTCGCAGCCGCTGTATATTTTAATCACTTTGGTTCTGTTCCAACCTACCTAGCCTTATCTGAAATCAATCAGGTATTTCAAGTGAAGGCAAGCGTAGAATCTACCATAAAGAGTATTGATTACTTATTCTTCGCGGATTTTGTTATCTTCGCTATCTATGGTTTGATTCGCAGATGGAAACAAGGAAAGACCTACCCGCGTGAACGCTTTAGCTCCCGGAAGACAGGATTCGTGCATGTGGTGGTGATTCTGGTATCCATTATTGGAGGTTTTTCTTTATCGGCATATTCTGTCCACTCTGCTCAAGGGATTACGAATGAGCTTGTACAGGCAGAAACCGCCGGGTTTCTAAATTATGAGGTCGTTGCAGCTATTAAGATTAAAGAAGATAACAATCTCATTGGAACGGGTGATATTAAGGATACGATTGCGAAGGTTGACGCGCTGCAATCTTCCTATCCTTTTAGTGACAAGCCAGTGGGTACGACTCCTGATTATTTTGGCTCACAAAAGGGTAAAAATGTAATTGTGCTACAATTGGAAGCCTTTCAAAATTTTCCGCTGCATCAGTCCCTGAATGGTCAGGAACTGACGCCAGTCATGAATAAGCTAGCGGATGAGGGCTTTTATTTTCCTCATGTCTATCAGCAGATTGGTCCAGGGAATACGTCTGACGCTGAATTCATGAGCAACACTTCTATTTATCCGATTGGTACTTTGGCTATGTCTACCGGATTCGGGGACAGAGAATTACCAAGCTTACCACGACTGCTAAGGGATAAAGGGTATGAGGCGTATACCTTTCATGTGAATAAAGTAGGGTTTTGGAATCGAAATGAGCTGTATCCGGCGCTTGGGTTTAACGGCTATTATGACAAAGATCATTTTACGAATGATCATTTTAATGCGTTTGGTGCTTCCGATGAACAGCTGTATATTACGGGTGTCGAGAAATTGGCAGAGCTGCAGAAGAAAGGAACTCCTTTCTACGCACAGATGGTGACAGCTTCCAGTCATCATCCTTTCAAAATCCCAGATTCCTTTAAAAAAATCACTGTGCCTGACAATTTGAAGGATACGATGCTTGGTGATTATTTGACTGCTATAAACTATACTGATTATGCTATAGGTACTTTAATAGAAGGTTTGAAAGAAAATGGATTGTGGGATAACACGGTTCTGGTCATGTATGGCGATCACTTTGGCCTGCAGCCTCAGGATGTTTCACCAGAGCAAGTGGAAAGTGCACTTGGTATTCCATACGATTCCCGGATTAGCCGCTTTAATATCCCATTCATTGTGCGTGTACCGGGAATGGAGCAAGGGAAGGTAGTAGAGCGTACGGGAGGACAACTAGATATCCTTCCTACGATAGCTAATTTAATGGGCGTTTCACTACAACAAGAAGGTTTTACAGCCTTTGGTCATGACCTGCTCAACATTGATCGTAATGTGTTAGGGATGAGGTATTATTTGCCTTCCGGCTCCTTCTTTAATGATGACATTCTCTATGTCCCTGGAAAAGGATTTGCAGATGGTGGAGCTGTGTCGCTGGATACGCTCAAGCCGGTAACGGACTTCTCGAAATATCAGAGCGATTATGAGTATGTATTGAAGCTAATGAATTTGTCCGACGAATATGTGAAGCTGTTACCACAGAGATAGGGGGAATCATGAAAAAGTTCTGGAAACCGGAGTATCTTGTAAGCCTTGCCGGCTGCGGTCTCATTATTTATCTGCTTTTCGTAGGACCATTTATTGGTGTTGCCGATAATGGAGATTTCCTGCGTATGATGAATACCATCGGTCTGAACTACTATGATACTGCAGCATCGTATACCGACCAGTTTTTTAATTACAGTCATTCTAGTTTTGCATATGAGAGTTTGTTCAGGGGCTTCTATCCTTCTTCACAGATTTTGCTTGTGCTCGTACCGAGGTTGATCGGCGGGCTCATCCATGGCAGCTTTTTTGATGTTAGATTGCTTGGTGCAGTTTACGGTCTTCTTTTACTGTTGGCGACCTGGCTGTTGGTGAAGTATAATGCTCGCGGCTCTTATGTTACTGGGCTGTTGCTAGGTGCAGCTATATTATTTGTATTTTACGATATTGGGTATTTGGCATACTTTAACTCCTTGTTTGGAGAACCGGTATCAATGGTGTTCATGCTGCTGACCTTTGCGCTGGGGTTAAGACTAACTAGCCAAGAAAAGCCTACGACTAAAGGGTTAACCTTGTTCTTTATCGCGATTCTCTTTCTGGTCACCTCCAAAATTCAGAATGCGCCGATTGGGATTGCTTTTGCGCTAATCTTCCTGCGGTTTATGACGCTTGACGGTGAGCGAAAATGGAGAAAGCTGGCCTTACGCTTTTCGATTGCCATATTTCTGGTATCCATCGTTATGTACATGACGGCGCCGAAAGAGCTGAAGCATATTAACCTGTATCAGACCGTGTTTTTTGGTATTTTGAACGAATCCCCGGATGTTAAGGGAGATTTGCAGGATCTCGGATTGCCGGAGCGGCTAGAGGTACTGGCGGGTACGAATTATTTTCAGACCGATACGGTCATCAAACAGGATGATCCTTCGCTGGTACCGGATTTCTACGACCGAGTATCCCATAAGGATGTATTGTTCTTCTATCTAAAACATCCGGGACGGTTAATAGATAATATGGAATATGCTGCGAGTAACAGTATGGCGATTCGTCCTTATTATCTAGGGAACTATGAGAAGAGTGAAAATAAGCCAGCAGGCGCATTATCCTACACTTACAGCGGGTGGAGCGAATTCAAGAATAAGCATATTCCGCATACGCTCGGATTTCTCTCTCTATTTTATCTAGTGTATTTTGCCGGGGCACTGTTCCAATATTTCCGTAGCCGGGATGTTCGGGGAAGAGTTGCTGGTGAACTGCTGATGTTATTAGGACTGATAGGAATTTTCTCCTTCTTGGTTCCGATTCTTGGGGACGGAAGGGCTGACATCGGTAAGCATTTATTCCTGTTTAATGTGTGCTTCGATATGATGGTTGTAGTCATGTTTGGATGGATTGTACACAAGATAGTGGGGATTGTAAGACGTTAGTTTAAAGACTTTAATTTAAAAAATAAATCAAACAGCAAGTTTCCGATTATGGAGACTTGCTGTTTTTTTAATTATAGGGACGTCGAAGGCGTTTATACTTGTCATTCATCCTCTAATAGCTCACGCAACATCCCTTGACGATCGTTCATAAATGCTTTGGTCACGGTATAATGTTCCGTTTCCTCCAAGGCGACGGACCGAATTCCTTCTCCCTCCAGGAGTAGAATTTCAGCACCGGGATAGGACATCAGAATGGGGGAATGAGTAGCAATAATAAACTGTGAATCCTGCCCGACCAGCTCATGCATACGCACTAGCAGAGACATTTGACGTAAGGGAGAGAGCGCTGCTTCAGGCTCATCGAGGATATAAAGGCCACGGCCTCCAAAACGATGAACGAACGCAGCCAAAAAAGATTCTCCGTGCGACTGCTCATGCAGAGATTTGCCTCCGTAGGAGTTTTTGATCGGTGGGCCACCGGGCTGTTCATCTAATTCATCAATGTAGGAAGCCACATTATAATAGCTCTCCGCACGAAGGAAAAAACCGTCCTTCGGACGTCTAACCCCTCTAGCAATTCTAAAATACTCATAGAGACTCGAATGCGAGGAACGAGTGTTAAAAGAGAAGTTAAGTGTTCCACCTTCAGGGTTAAAGCCCCACGCAGCAGCAATTCCCTCTAGCAAGGTAGATTTCCCTGTGCCATTCTCCCCAACAAGAAAGGTTACTGGTTTTTGAAAAACAAGACGATCCAGTGTTCTTACGGCTGGCAGATGAAATGGATAGGTTTGGAATGATGGAACCTGGTCCCGAAGCAGTTCTGCATGGCGCAAGTACAACGTGGTGTTATTCATAATGTCCCCCTTGTGAATGCCATAAATAATCATTTCCGGTCAGATATGACGAGATTAGAGTCTCAAGCTAGACCTTTATAGTATACCAGCATTCTGTGAGTGGATGAAATCTTCTAAGGTTCGGGCAAGCCGGGCAAAAGACAGGGGACATCTGCCAATTTAGTTCTAGTAAAGACAGATGTCCATGAGGCGAGTGCTGACTCCGCATATAGTTATACTGTCTTGAGAATACGACGGGGCAGGGTGAAGGCCGTGAAAGCGAGAAAGAGAAAAAGACACAAGCGTCCGCGAGAATATCGCGACGGTTATCACGAAGGATATCATCTTGGTATGTGTGAGGCTGTGCAGCGTCTGAATACTCCAGGGGTCGAAGCTTGCCGACCATTTAAATTAATGTATGTTCCTCAAGGATTTCAGGCGATCGACACTGGCGTAACAGAGGCGTTGCAGCAGCTTGTAAGTGAGCTTGTAATAAGCACTCCTGAAACGATGCTGGAAACCGCGGCTCGGGAAATGCCTGAGGCAGTGCTAGTGATGAACGGGCTTCATGTATTCCCGGAAAATCATTTAGAGCAGATTTCGGAGATCAGAAAGCTAGGCATCAAAGCCGCCATCTGGTTTGTGGATGATCCTTATTTTACAGAGGATACTTCAGTCATTTGTAGGCATTATGATCACGTATTTACGCATGAGCTGGGTTGTGTGGAGTTCTATCAATCCCTTGGGGTGTCATCGGTTCATTATTTGCCACTATGTGTCAATCCAAAGATGTTCTACCCACGGCGTACCGGCCCGCAATATCAGTATGACATTGTATTTATTGGCAATGCGTTTCGTAATCGGACAGAGCTGTTCGACGAACTGGCACCTTATCTTAAGGGCAAGAAGGTGCTTATCGCTGGAGGGTTCTGGGAACGCCTCGCAACCTATGATCAACTTACACCTTTTATCAGCAATGGCTTTATCCCGCCAGAGGAAACAGCGAACTACTACAGTGGTGCAAAAATAGTCATTAATATTCACCGCCCGTGGGAAGAGGGGCAGGATAACCGGAATAGCTACCGCCTTCCTTCACGTTCCATTAATCCGCGCACCTATGAGATCAGCGCCTGCGGTACTATGCAGCTTACGGATGTTCGTGAGGATCTGGGCAATTATTATCGACCTGGTTATGACCTGGATACTTTTGGCTCCGCTAAGGAATTGCAGCAGAAGATTGAGTACTATCTGAAGCATGAAAAAGAGCGTCGAATCTACGCTTTACGGGGATTACGGACTACAATGCGCAACCATACATTCACTGCGCGTTTGCCTCATTTGCTGAATGTGATTGCTTCACGTGCATGAAATCTATAACGGGATAAAGGAGCGAGGATTATGAACAATAATGAATTTATTATGCCTACACCGCCATTACCTCTGACACCTCCAGAGGAAGAAAAGCTGCGTGGTCGTCTGAGTGGTTTCAAGGGTGGTTATGATGAGGGCTATTTACGGGGGCGCCTTGCGATTCTGAATGGTCGACCAGAAGAAGTATTTCCTGTACGGAATATTCATGTCATGTATGTCGCTTCTGGCAAAGGGTACCCTTACTCTCCTTTAGATGATGCGGTTCTTTGCGCACTGCAAAAATTAACAGCTCAAGTCACGATTACGGATGTGCGGCAAAATCTAGTAGAGCTGGCTGCAGCGCAAAGACCGGATCTAGTACTGGTGCTGGATGGTATGGATTTACCACTTGAGCAGATCGATGCGATTCGTACGAGTGGCATCCGGACAGCTATTTGGCTTACAGATGATCCTTATTACACTGACTTTACGATCAAGATTGTGGCGCATTACGATTTTGTATTCACTCTTGAACGTAATTGTATTGATTTCTACCGGGGACTTGGTTGCCCTGAGGTACATTATCTCCCCTTTGCTGCTCACCTGGAACATTACCGTCCTACTACCACACGTTCGTCAGTAAATCGGGAAGTTAGCTTTATTGGCTCCGCCTATTGGAACCGGGTCAACTTCTTCCGTGAGATTCTTCCTGATCTGATGAACTATAACACAGTGATTAACGGAATCTGGTGGGATCGTCTGCCTGAGGCTCCGCTGTACGGTGACCGTATTGAAATTGGCAAATGGATGTCCCCACAAGAGACAGCTGTAGCTTATAGCGGTTCCAAAATTGTCATTAACCTACACCGCTCGCACATTGATGAAGTAGTTAACAACAACTCTCTCTCGATTTCAGCCGTTTCTCCTAATCCGCGTACTTTTGAAATTGCGGCAACAGGTACGTTGCAATTAGTAGATGCCAGAGATGATTTGGGTTCCTTCTACAAACCGGGTGAAGAAATTGAGACCTTTGCGAGCCCTCAGGAAATGATGGATAAGATCCGTTATTACCTAACCCATGAGGAGGAACGCCGGGCGATCGCGCTGCGCGCCTTTGAACGGACGCTTAAGGATCACACCTACGCAAAGCGTATTTCCCAGATGTTAACGGTAATCTACGGCTAGACTTGTTGTGCCTGAACTGAATATAGAAATGTGCGCTTAGCAGGGGACAGGTGTCGTGCCGGCATCTGTTTTTCCTCGATATACTGTAGAACCGGTCCTCAGCGTATGCCTGTAACCTGATGAAAAGAAGCTGCATCTGGAGCGGCTTGTATAGCTGAGCGAAAGCGAAGGGTGAGTTATGGGCTGAGAGGGCGAGACTCGGTCTAAGCGAATGCTTCTGAGCGAGTTTTACTGCGAAGTAAGAAAGTAAGCAATCCTTCGTAAAACTAAGCGAATGCTTCCGAAGCAAGTTTTACTGCGAAGTAAGAAACTTTAGCAATGCTTCGTAAAACTAAGCGGATGCTTTCGAAGCAAGTTTTACTGCGAAGTAAGAAAGTAAGCAATCCTTCGTAAAACTTTTAGGGAGGTGAATGGCTGCTCCAGGCCCTCGTTAGGGAGCGCCGAAACGCCATGGCTGATAAAGCTACAATCGTCCTCTTTTCACATGTATCCAATACACGCAGTATTACCGGAGCGGAGAAGCTGTTATTGTTTTTCGCTCAGGAGCTTTCTCCGTACTTTAATTGTATTCTCGTGGCACCTCAGGACGGCAAGCTGACTACTCAGGCCCGAAGCTGCGGAATAAGTGTACAGTTTCTCTCGATTCCTCTTTTATATGGAATGTACACTCCTTATGCAGGGCTCGAGGCAGATGCTCGTAAATTCCAGGAAAGCAGGGAGTATCAGGAATTAACAGACTGGCTGACCTCTCTGCGTCCGGCGTTTATTATTACAAGTACCTGTGTGCATGCTTTGCCAGCAATGGCTGCTAAGTCACTGGGCATTCCGGTGGTTTGGAAAATATCAGAGACGATAACAGACAATGAATATACATCCATTAGTGTCGGGCTGATTCATCGGAATAGTGATGAGATTCTGGCTATTTCACAGACGGCAGCAGCGTGCTTTCCAGAGGAAGTGAGAGCGGAGAAAGTGATTCAGCTTCCCCCTTCTTGGAATGACAAAGAGATGATGATTGAGGCTTGGAGCAAGCTTCGGGGCGAACGACGGCGAGAGCTAAGGATTAAACCGCAGGAGCAGCTGGTCGGTTATATTTCTTCCTTTATAAATAAGGAAAAAGGATTGGAACATTTTGTGAAAATGGCTGTGCTTGTGTACGCGGTTCACCCTAGTACGAAATTTGTTGTCATAGGCTCAGCTGGTGACAAAAGCTACTATGATCGCTGTGTCCGCAAGGTAAAGCTTGAGGGACTGTATACTCGCTTTAAATTTGTTGGTTATGCTGAATGCCTTCCTTCTGCTTATTGCGCTATGGATGTGCTGGTTGTTCCCAGTCTGATCCGCGAAGGCTTCGGAATGACCGCTTTGGAAGGATTGGCTTTCGGAAAGCCCGTGGTCGCTTACGACTCCGGGGGCTTGCGGGAAATCCTGCACGCAGCAGGCTGCGGCGAAAATCTCGTGCCAGCGTCGGACATTTCCGCGCTGGCCGAAAGAGTCAACGTCATGCTGGCGCAGCCGGGACTGGCGATAACCATAGGCGCCCAAGCGCGGGAGCGGGTTGACGCTGTTTATGGTCCAGCGGCTTATCGAAGCCGCCTGCAGGGTCTTGCGGAGATGTGGAGCCTCCGCTATTGCAGCGCACCACCGGTGCGCGAGGCTGACAGCGTGGTGGAACCACTCGCTGTCCTGCCTGAATTGCCCGTAGCGTCGCCGGCTTTGCCGCGAAGCAAGGGCCTGCCGAGCCGCGTCGCCCGTAAGCGGCGCGGCAAAGCCCGGGCGCGCAAGCGAAGCGGGCGCCCATTGGTTTTGCGCCGCGCTGCTCGCAAGCGGCGCAAGGGCTCTGCCCGGCGGCGGAGCACCGCCGGGGGCAAGCACCGCCGAGCCCGCCGGGGTGGGCGGCGGCGCGCGGCGTAAATGCCCTGCTTGCCGCGAAGGTGGCAAGCTGAGCGGAAAGAGGGCATTTATGCCCTCGATCGCCGCGAGTCCGGCCAAATGAGCGAAAAGAGGGGCATAAATCCCCCCGATCGCCGCGAATCCAGCCGGAACCGCCAAATAAACGGTATAAATCCCGTAGATTGGCCCAGTCCCGATAAGCGCCCCATTTTCTTTAAAGCTTAGTCCACCTGACTGAGCCAAGTCAGACTATCATCAAACAGGCAGGGGAGTGAACTCATGAAGATCATGACGATTTTAGGCACGAGGCCTGAAATCATCCGCCTCAGTGTAATCATTCCGCTTCTCGACGAACATGCTGAGCGGCATATCCTGGTGCATACAGGCCAGAACTTTACCGCCAGTCTCAGCGGTATTTTCTTTTCTGAGCTGGGACTGCGGGCGCCGGATTATGTGCTGCAAGATAAGCAAGCAGGACTCGGCGGCCAGCTTGCCGCCATGTTCGGAGGGCTAGAAAGCATTTTACAGAAAGAACAGCCAGACCGTGTCTTGCTTCTGGGGGATACGAATAGCGCATTATGCGCGATTTTGGCCGAACGGATGGGTATTCCGGTAGTGCATATGGAAGCGGGAAACCGCTGCTATGACCTAAAAGTGCCCGAAGAGAAAAACCGCCGTGTCATAGATGCCGTTTCGACCATTAATATGCCATATACACAGCAGAGCAAAAGACATCTAATCAGCGAAGGCTTCCCAAGCAGACGTATTGTGTTAACAGGAAATCCGATTCATGAGGTCATGACTCATTTTGAACCAAAAATCCAGGCTAGCAGTATTCTGGAGCAGCTGAATCTTACCTCAGGGCAGTATTTCCTTGTAACAGCACATCGTGCAGAAAATGTAGATGATCCAGAGTCCCTTGTACAAATTATGTCAGGTCTTAACGCAGTGGCTGAGCATTTTGGAATTCGTTTAATATGCAGCATTCATCCTCGCACTCGCTCCAAACTAACCGAGCAACTTTCTCTTCCAATGAACCCTCTCGTTGAATTTCATGAGCCCTTCGGATTTTTTGATTTTGTTTATTTGGAACAGCATGCCTTGTGTGCCATCACCGACAGTGGGACCGTACAGGAGGAATGCTGCTTGATGAAAGTGCCAACCGTTACGATTCGCAGAACAACGGAGCGTCCAGAAACGGTAGATTGCGGAAGTAACGTGGTGTCAGGTGTGGACCAGAAAAGTATTCTGCGCAGCGTCAAGCTGATGACAGCGCTCCGTCGGGATTGGGAGGCTCCGGAAGGTTACTTGACTCCGGATGTTTCGGTAAAGGTAGTTAAATTTTTGCTTGGAGGGAACCTGCATGTTCAATAATAAACGGATTGTGGTCACAGGCGGCACCGGTTCCTGGGGGCATGAGCTGATTAGGCAACTTCTGCCGCAAAATCCTAAGGAAATCATCGTCTTCTCCCGCAGTGAATCCGCTCAGGTGGCGATGAGTCGGGAGTTCGAGGATCAACGTCTCAGCTTTATCATTGGTGATATCCGTGACAAGGATGCGCTGATCGCCGCTTGCCGTGGCGTTGATTATATCTTCCATTTGGCGGCGCTCAAACATGTTCCGGTCTGTGAAGATCAGCCCTATGAAGCGCTCAAAACCAATGTTGTAGGCACTCAGAATGTGATCGAAGCAGCCATTGTGAATGGCGTTGAGAAGGCCATTTACATCTCTACGGATAAGGCTGCGAACCCGTCGAACTTCTATGGAATGACCAAAGCGATTGGGGAAAAATTGTTCGTCTATGCCAATCTAATTGGCTCAAACACCCGTTTTGTAACCGTACGTGGAGGGAATGTGCTCGGAACGAACGGCAGCGTAGTGCATTTGTTCATGAAGCAGATCAAGGACAAGGGACAGGTACGCATTACCGATATGAAAATGACCCGTTTCTTTTTCACCCTACGCGATGCAATTACATTGTTATTTAAAGCTTCTGAGGTTAGCTTAGGTGGGGAAATCTTTGTCATGACGATGCCGACCTGCCGGATTATCGACCTGGCTGAGGTGTTAATTGAGGCCTCTGGAGAGCCGAATGTAAGTATTATCGAGACCGGAATTCGTCCGGGGGAGAAAATACACGAGATTCTAATGAGCGATTTCGAAAGCTTAACAACCGTTGTCTACGATGAACAGTATCTAGTGATACTCCCTACGCTGAACATGCCAGAGTTAAAGGCACATTATAGCGCTTATCCTCATGTCTCTTTTAATAGCTTTAGCTCTGAGACGAATCTAATGGATCAGGAAGAGATCAAGAGCATCCTGATTCGGGGAGGGTTCCTGCAATGAAGCTGCTTATCCTTGGTGGAAACGGTATGGCGGGGCATATGCTGGCGGATTATTTTCGCCGCCAGGGCAAGCATCACGTCTTCCATACAACCCGGGATAAGAGTGATCTTGGCGGGCTGTATGTAGATGCAAACGATATAGCCGGAGTAGAGAAGCTGGTCGATATCGTCTCCCCCCATTGCATCATTAATGCGATGGGGGTACTCAATCAATTCGCAGAACGTGACAAAATAGGGGCTTACCACGTGAATGGCTTTCTTCCGCACCACTTGTGGCGAATGGCGGAAGCTGTTCATGCAAGACTTATCCATATCAGTACCGACTGCGTGTTTGAAGGAACACGCGGAGGGTACACCGAGCAGGATGCTCCTGATGGAACCTCTGTCTATGCGATTTCAAAAAGTCTTGGTGAGGTGCAAAAACCTGGACATCTTACGATCCGCACTTCGATTATTGGTCCGGAAATCCGCCCAGACGGTATTGGTCTGATGGATTGGTTCCTGGCACAGCGTGGTCAAGTATCAGGATACCGCCGGGTGATGTGGAATGGAGTCACTACACTCCAATTAGCTAAAGCAGTGGATACGCTGCTGGATTCCACGGTATCGGGGCTGATTCACTTAGCACATCCGAAGCCGGTAAGTAAGTATGAGCTGCTTCAACACATTCAGGCTACCTTTCATAAAGAGGATGTAGAAATCATCCCTGAAGATGAACATGTTCAAGATCGAACATTAGTGAATACAAGAACGGATGTTAATTTGCCGTTGCCTTCGTACCCCTTGATGCTGCAAGAACTGGCTGACTGGATGAAGCAGTCAGAGATGTCCCCATGAAAGGTCAAAAACTACTGATTACCGGGGCGGCCGGATTCACCGGTCGACATGCTGTTCATTTGTTCTCGGCAGGAGGCGCTGAGGTTACCGCTGTGGTGCGTCCGCCATCGACAGCGGGTGTCCTCGCTTCCGCTTTGTTTCCAGAAGGAGTGAAGGTTTATCACTGTGATTTAAGCAATCGGAAGGCCGTTGCTGAGATGATAAAGGAAACTACACCGGAGGCTGTCCTTCATTTGGCAGGAAACAACTCGGTGCCTGAGTCTTGGCGTAACCCTTTGCTCTTTATGGAGACGAATGTGATGGCTACGTTATATTTGCTAGAAGCCATGCGAAGTCTACCTACCAGTCGGATTCTTGTAGCAGGCTCGCGACTTAAATTCAAACCCGGTGTGGTGGCAGGACCACCACACCCATATAGCCTCAGCAAAACAATAGAAGAGCTGGTGTCCTTAGCTTGGGGGACGCTGTTTAAACAGCCCGTTCTGCTGGCTGAGCCCTGCAACCTGATCGGTCCCGGTCCTTCTACTGGCTTCTGCTCTTTATTGGCACAGCATATTGTTCGTAGTGAAGTCCATGCAGGCGAAGAAATACCTCCCTTCAAACTTTCTTCTCGCTATGCATTACGTGATTTTTTGGATGTACGCGATGCTGTAAGAGCTTATGACTTTATATTGCGCAAAGGTACTAATGGAACCATCTACCGAATTGATTCAGGAACGCAGCGGCAACTTGGCGATATTGCGGAGCAGCTAATAAGCCATTCCATTGCTTCGGTTCCGATGGATTGGGGACCAGAACAAGCTGCTCTCTCTATTCCGGAAAACGGAGTGGCGGGGGATCGATCAACACCTTCAGACGCCTCTGCAACACCGGAGGAAAATGTATCTTCACTGGGCTGGAAGCCAGAAATCGAGTTTAGTCAGTCCTTAACAGATATTTTGGACTATTGTCGTGCGAACTGGGAAGGACGGATGTTATGAGACCGAAAGTATCGGTAGTGATCCCTTTTTATAACTGCCCTTATATAGAGCATGCCTTGCAAAGTGTGCTTTCACAGTCTTGGGAACCTTACGAAATCATCGTCGTCGATGACGGCTCGACCGTTCATGCAGATCTGATTCGACCGTATTTTCCGCGAATTCATTATTTGGGAAAAAGCAACGGAGGAACCGCCTCCGCTCTGAATCACGGCATCTTGCATGCAACCGGAGACTATGTGGCCTGGCTCAGCTCAGATGACTTATTTTACCGAGACAAAATCAATAATCAGGTGCTGTTCATGGAACAAAACCACCTGTTAATCTCCTATACCAACTTCAATTATATTAACGGTCAATCTCAGTTGATTCAGATGAACGCAGCGCAATTGTTTCCTAGTTACCTCGATTATTTACGTTGTTTTTTACAGGGTAATCCTATTAATGGCTGTACGGTGATGTTCAAACGAGAGGTGTTTGGAGCGATTGGGCTTTTTAATGAATCACTTCCCTATACACATGACTATGATTTATGGTACCGCGCGATTCTGAACGGGTATGCACCTGTTATGCTGAATCAGTCACTCACCGCTTACCGTAATCATGAAGGGATGGGGACGCTTAAATATTACGATGTCATTATGGCAGAAGCAGCTGCAACTAACGCTCGTTACAAGGGTCCGCTCCAGCATTTGATCTCTTCTATGGGGGGGTAAGAAGGTTATGTACCGGGTAATTGAAGTGAATGACTTTCTACCAATCTTATTGGAACAATTGAAATTCTGTGAAAGTATACTGGATATCGGCAGCGGCACCGGTACCCTGCTTGAACGGTATGAAGCCGCAGTAGTCCTTGGACTAGAAATTCACAGACCTTACCTACTGCATCGTAAATATAAATCACCTCATATTATTCCTGTGCACGGGGATGCTTGTCATATGGATAAATTATTCCTTCCTAAGACGTTCTCAGCGGTCACTTTTATCGATTCCATAGAACACTTTGAAAAGAAGGAAGGACAGAGATTACTCGGGATGGCAGAGAGGATCGCCTATAATCGTGTAGTCGTATTTACACCTCGGGGTTTTTTTCCGCAGGAGGGAATGGACCATTATCACTTGCAAGGAGAACATTATCAAAAGCACCGGAGCGGATGGGAGCCGGAGGACTTTATGGAGCTGGGGTATGCTGTAACTGTACTTAAAGGCTTTCATCATGCTCAAAATCCATCGTTTCGTGAAGCGTTTGGTGAAAGTCATGCTCCGGTAGATGCCTTATTGGCTTGCAAAACAGTATAAAGGCCGAGCTTCAGGTGAAGGAGGTGAGCGCATGAGTGAAGAACCTAAAGTGTCGGTAATCATTCCTTTTTATAACTGTCCATACGTGGATCTCGCGATTCAAAGCGTCGTGGAACAAAGTTACTCGAACATAGAGATCATTGTAATTGATGATGGGTCTACTCTTTGGAGGGAGAAGCTTGAACCCTTCATGGATAAGATCATTTATAAGCGAAAAAATAATGGAGGAACCGCCTCCGCGCTAAACAAAGGAATAGACGTGGCTACGGGAACCTATTTTGCCTGGTTAAGTGCTGACGATTTATTTCATCCGAATAAAATCAAACATCAGATGCAAATGCTCAAGAGCACAGGCACTTTGTTTAATTATACAGCCTACTATTATATAAACGAGCAGGGTAAGCGGATTTCCGAGACGATAAGTATGATTTTTGACAGTAGGGCACAGCTTATTGAGACCATGATGTTAGGCTGCCCGGTGAATGGAAGTACTGTGCTTCTTCATATGGATATTTTACGCGCAGTTGGAAAATTCAATGAGAAATTTTTATATACACAAGATTATGATCTATGGCTGCGTATTTTGCCGTATTATACATGGTCTTATATAGAGGAACCGCTGCTTGATTACCGAGTTCATAACGAGATGGGCTCAGTAATTCACAAAGAGGAGCAGACAAGGGAGATTGAGCAGGTACAAGCAAGACATCACCGGGTTCTATCGCGGTTGTTGCTAAAGGAGAGAAGGAGATGAAGTTAATATTTCCTGTTCTAACTCTAACCAGGGGTGGGGCGCAGCGTATGCTGGCAGAGCTGACTAATCGTCTTACAGAAATTGGTCATGAAGTGACGATCCTCTTACCCAGCGATGGTGTCGTAGAATACGAGATGAAATGTGAACTGGTCTATGCAAAAACAGGAGAACTGGCAGCAAGCGATTTTCCTGTAGGAGATGTGATTATCTCCAACTTCTATACCACAGTCGAGGTATCGCAGCGGGCAAGTGAAGACGGTAAAGGCGTTCATGTTCGATTGGCGCTTTGTTATGAGCCAACCTTTTTACCTGACAATAACCGTTCTTTTTCATCGTATAATATTACGCCTAACCTACTCGTTCTTTCGCGCTGGCAACAAGGAATTGTCCAGATGAATCATGGAATTAAAGGGAGAATCGTGCCAATCGGTGTAGGCCAAGTTTTTAGAAATCTTAAAATCCGTGATCCTAAAAAAAGGCTGGTAATTTCCGCGATTATGCGCAAGACAGAAGGTGGATTCTCAGCTCACCGTGAGCAGAATTATTTACTTCAACAATTAAACAAGGTTAAAGCCCAACATCCAGAGGTTGAACTTTATTTAATTTCTCCTCCCGGAGAACAAGCGGAATCTCCAACGCTTCAAACCCTAGTGAACGATGAACGTTACCAAATAAGGACTCCAGCGAATGATGCTGAACTTTGTTTCCATTATAGTGAGAGCGACATTTTTGTGAGTTCGAGTACGTATGATACAGGTTCGTTGCCAGGAATCGAGGCTATGCGTTGCGGCGCGGCGCTCGTTACGGTTTACTCCGGTGGGAATATGGAATATTGCACGCATGGCCATAACTGCTTAATGTCTTACCGATTTCAGAACCGGCTTGCAGATGACATTATAACCTTAATCAGAGACCCGGCTTTACGCCAACGATTGGCTCGTAAGGGTGAACAGGTTTCACAGGATTTCACTTGGGAAAAAAGCACACAAATACTTCAAAATGTGCTATTTGAGATTGTATCAAGAAATCCATCTTAGTATGTCCCAAATCATAAAAGAACCTTCAAATCCACAAATAAAGTGGACTGAAGGTTCTTTTTCAGTTAGAAGATGGCAAAGGAGTTCATCATTTCACGAAAAGACTGCGCATATTTTTCCGAACCGTAACGTGAAACCATATAATTTCTTCCTTGCTGGCGGAGTGCATTTCGTAGTGGCATATTGTTCATTAGCTCTAGCCCTTCATTGACGGCGGTTTCGATGTTGCCAAGCGGATAAAATTTACCTGAGATATTATGCACAATAAAGGATCTAACCCCGTCAGAATCCGTGCTAAGTACAGGACAAGTGCAGCAAATGGCTTCCGCAACGGCATAGCCAAATCCTTCTGTAACTGAAGTGGATAACAGGAACCCTCCAGAATTAGCTATGGACGAATAATAAATGGGCATCACATGGTTAGGGATATTGGTAAAGGTACTTAAACGGTCATTCAGACCTAAGGCATGCAATTCTTCTTGGAAGGATAGCTTTTGATCTTCTGTGGCTAATTCAGGGTCATGAAACATCCATAAATGAAGGTTTGGTTTGTGAAGGCGAATTTGATGGGCAATTCTCAAATATTCTCGCCAATTTTTGTTGCTCTCCAAACGCCCTACCCAAGCGATGACCGGATCTGCGGGAGGCTCGGCAGGGATATGCTGAAAAGACTGGACATCAACAATATTGGGAATGACATACCGATGCAGCCATGGACAGATTTCAATAAACAGCTCCAGTAAATGATCCGTTGGTGGGATTAGGACAGCGTTACAGTAGGAGCGGAAATAAGGAATAGCGTCTTTGATTAGGTCTTCCGCATGACTGCGTTTTCCAAGTCCTTGAGATTCGTATATCAAAATACCGCCGTAACCGAGCTCACGCAGACGCTTCAGCAATAAATAATCGGATGTAACAATAATGGCATCATAGTTATGGGTATCAAGTACTTCTTTAATCTCCTCATCTATAGAGGAAATGAACACCGGAAAGTTAGCCTTATTCTGGCTTCCTGAACCAGGCATTAGATATAAAACATGGCATTCAATCCCATTACGCTGGAGACTCTCACACCGCAGCTTGTTTAAGGTCTCCACCCCGCCACTCGGTATATAAAACGTGAATAAAACTTTCATGCACGCGCCTCCTGACTTTTGCGGAGCAATACCGACTCGCTTGAGATACGGCTTACTGTTTATAAGATACGCCGATGTGCATGGTCAGGTGACGGTCAAACGGACACAGTTCCAAATCCTTTCAGGATAGCTTGATCTAAGGAAGGTCATCCTAACGACTGTTACGCTGCACACATACAACAATAGAGATGGAGGATGAATTCATGATGCGATCCAAGATCAGCATGTCAGTCTCAGCCGCATTACTTCTAGGCTTGGTGAGTATTACAGGGTGTGGGACGAATACGGCAGAAAAGACTAATGTGCAAACTAATAGTGTCCGGGGCGTAAATGACGGACGTATCGGTGTAAACTCCGTACGCGGAGGAACGATGGGTACGCATAATATTACTAAGATGGAGGTCAGTCAGGAACTCGCTGATCGTATTGCCGCTATGCCTGAAGTTCGCACAGCGAACGTAATGCTTGCAGGTAAGAATGCGTATGTCGCCGTAACATTGCATGATACAACTACTGGACTTCGGGCCAAAGGTACTACATCCTATAGAGCTAAATCGTCTACAGTTCCTCACAATTATGGACCGACTGGGGTAATGTCGGGTACAGGAAGAGTGAAAATTGGACGCGATGGGATGAATGATACAGGGGCCGTAACGAATGGAACGAACGGAACCTTAAGAGGTACTGTGAATACAGTCCCTGGTACAACAAGCACTGGACCTGCAACCAGAAATGGAACGCTTGGCATGGGAAGTATGGGGACGGGTACAGGTACGACAGGTATGGGGACTCACAGAAATGGAACAACCGGTATGGGAAGTTTGGGAACAGGTACAGGGACTACTGGGACAAGAACCCATACTTATAATAATGGACCTCTGCTGAACAGCAACGGTTCGAAGCATGATGTTAATATGGGGATGGGCATTGGTAACGGAATGGGTATGGGAACTAGAAACGCAACAGGAACAGGAATGACCGATGGTTTGGGAACAGGAATGGGCATTCGCAGTACCACTCCAAACTACACCAATAGTACCCATGGTACGAATTATAGAAGTAATTCGACTCACATGAACAGCACCAATTCGACTCACATGAATAGCACAAATAACACTATGCATACGAAAGAAACTGATACAGTTACTAAAGAAATTAAAGCAAAAATCGCTGCCGAAATTAAAAAACATGATGCAACAATTAAGGATGTATACGTATCAGCAAATCCAGACTTTGTAGATCGTGTCAACGTTTATGCCGAAGAGGCTCGTGCGGGTCATCCGATCAAAGGTTTTGTGGATGAATTCCGGACGATGGTTGAGCGAATTTTCCCAACGCGTAATTATTAATAAATAGTTAGAGTTGATTTATAAACAAAAAAACAACAATTCTCGCCATAAAGGTGAGGACTGTTGTTTTTTTGTTATACACAATTTTATTGAATGGTAATTTGACGACCGCCAATCCATACGCCACGCAAATTCAAATCAGCGTCAAGCCGGAGAATATCGCCGCGTTTTCCGGCTTCCAAAGAACCGATGGAACGTTCCATTCCAATGGATATCGCCGGAGTAAGGCTTGCAGCACGGGAGGCCTCTTCCAGGCTGAGCCCTACTTCCTGTATGAGATAACGGAAGCCGCGGATCATGGTAAGCGTACTACCCGCTAAAGCAGCAGGGTTATCTTTAAGTGTGGCGATGCCATCTTGAACCAGCACAGGTAAATCACCAATCGTATATTCACCATCATTAAGTCCAGTCGCAGACATAGCATCTGTAATTAATAACAAATTGTTATCTTTTTTTAGATTAGCCACTATAGAGATGGCTGCAGGATGAACATGTATGCCATCGGCGATAATCTCCGCCCGTATGCGCTTATCGAATAGTACGGCACCGGCAGATCCAGGCTTGCGGTGATGTAGTGGTGTCATTGCATTAAACATATGCACAGCTTGATTTAATCCGGCATCTGCTGCGGCAATGACCTCTTCAAAGGATGCATCGGTGTGACCGAGAGCAGCGGTAATACCATGCTTACGTAGCCAGAGAATAGCTTCGAGTGCGCCTTCGCGTTCCGGAGCCAATGTGACTTGCCGGATCATGCCTGGGTAATCGTTCTCCCATTGTTCCAGCCATTCAATATTGGCAGGAACAATATGCTCTGGGTTCTGAGCGCCAGACCATTTCGGGCTGATGAACGGTCCTTCCAAATGCATACCCGCAATTTGTGTGTATGGCATCTCAGTGGAGCGATATGCGTTTATTTCGGCAAATACTTGATCAATGGCTGGCTTGGAAGCGGTCATAGTCGTTGCCAGCATGGTAGTTGTTCCTTGGGAGCTGTGAAACTTAGTGATGGTATTTAGAGATTCGGTATCACTGTACATAAAGTCGTGGCCAGCTCCACCATGTACATGTACATCTACAAATCCAGGAATAAGCAGGTCTCCCGAAGCTTGACCATCGGCTGGCCAATGTGCGTAAGCTTCTGGAAGCCATGTTGCCTCACCGGCATAACGGATTTGCTCACCTGATACAGCAATCACGCCCTGCTCAATTAATCCTTGGGGAGTCAGCACCTTACCAAACAGTAATTTTCCTAGTTCTTTCTTTACTTCAGCCATTTTCCTGCTCCTTCATCTACAAGGACGATTACATTCGGATGGCTTTGCAGCAAAGATGCAGGGCATTGGGTAGTAATCGGACCTTCAACAGCATTGCGGATAGCTTCAGCTTTGCCAGCTCCGCGTACTAACAAAAGAATTTGGCGTGCTTTCAGAATGCCGCCGATGCCCATGGTGACCGCTTGCCGTGGTACATCGTCTAAAGAGTCGAAGAATCTGGCATTAGCTTCCCGTGTGTCTTCAAGCAAATCAACGACATGAGTTTTGCTGCTCAGATTGGCATCTGGTTCATTGAATCCGATATGACCGTTGCTTCCAATCCCGAGGATCTGCAAGTCAACCGGTCCGTTCTCTTCCAGCATTTTGTCGTAAGCGAGGCACTCCGCTTCCATATCTGCTGCATTGCCGTTAGGGACATGTGTCTGTCCTAGATCAATATCAATATGATTGAATAATTGCTCATTCATGAAGCTGCGATAGCTCTGCGGGTGATCGACAGGCAAACCGATATACTCATCAAGATTGAAGGAAGTGGCCTTCGAGAAGCTAACAAGTCCTTTTTGATGCATTTCAACTAATTTGGCATAGACACCAACTGGGGAACTTCCGGTCGCAAGACCGAGCACCGCTTTAGGATTGCTTTGAAGCAGGCTGGCGATAAGATTTGCACCTGTCTGTACGAAATCTTCATCACTATTGAACTTAAGAATATTCATTATAATTGACCTCCTCGTTTGTTTCGGTAATGTTGGACATTCAGATAAGATTGCTCCAGTCTAGGAATAAAATCCCCAAAACGGGTGCTGACCATTCCAGTAAACAAAATATCAATGATGTGTAGCTGGGCAATACGTGAGGCCATATCTCCTCGTCGCATTCCTTTTTCCAGAGAAGAGGAGAAGAGTGGAATATCAGCCAGAGTTGCCAAGGTGCTGCTGCCGTAAGAGGTTAGAGCGATGGTGCTTGCTCCGCTGGCTTTGGCACAGGTTAAAGCATCAATGGTCTCTGGGGTTTCTCCGGAATACGATACTGCGAAAACGACATCGCCTTCAGATAGCGAAGAGGCAGATGTAATCTGCATATGGGAATCGGCAAATGCCGTACAATTCACGCCAATGCGGATTAGCTTTTGGTAGAAATCCTGAGCAACAATGGAGGAAGTAGCCATTCCGTAAAGGTCCACTCGCCGTGCTTGACACAATAAATTAACGGCTGCCTGTAGTCGTTCCAAATCCAAAAGTGAAGTTGTATCTCGGATGGATGTCAGGTGATTTGTTTGCATCGCTTCCACAATAACGGAGAGTGGGTTGCCTGCAACAATATCCTGATAAGAAGAACCACCATCCTGAGGTGCTGCATCGCTATGAGCAATCTCAGCCGCTAGCTTTACTTTGAAATCTGGAAAACCCTTGAAATGCAGAACCTTACAAAAACGTGTGATGGTAGCAGGACTAATACCGCATTGCTCCGCGAGTTCTGTGATACCCATATGAACAATTTCACCTGGTGATGACAGGATCCGTTCCGCCAGCTTGCGCTCCATTTGTGAGAGCTTGGACTTTTCGTGCTCGAGTGCATACAAAATTGGGGACATCAATCCACCTCGACTTCTAATGAAACTTTTTTTAAAATTATTTTTAAAATTATATCTTGAAATAAGAAAATTATTTTCATAATCAGAATAAAACAAAATCATTCCGGATGCAAGGGGGAAAAATGAATAAAAAAAGGATAATATGTGAGAATTAAAAACAGCCCACTCACAGAAGACTGCGAAGTGGACCGTTTTTGAACAACATCTGAATCGTACTATACCGTAGAACGTTCAATAATGCGATACTCAAGCTTATGGTGTACCGGATGTCTATCGTTATTCTGGATCTGATCATAAATGATCCGAAAAGCTGTAACGCCCATTTCGGACAACTGGTTATCTATGGTGGTGAGACCCAAAGCTCGTCCGATCGGCTGGTCGTCAAATCCGATGACCGCCAGATCCTCAGGAATACGGATCCCGTTCTTCCACGCTTCGATGATCAGACCGGCTGCTACATGATCGCCTGTTATAATCAGGGCATTGGGCCGCTTCTTCATTTTCAGCAGTTCGTGCAGTACACGCCCACCATCCTCTTCATTCATACAGTCATACATCATCCATCCTTCATGAAAAGGCTGTCCTGTAGCGGCTAAAAAGTCATTAAAGGCAATTTGTCGGATGGAACTACTACTGCCGTGCTGTTTGCCTTCACAGTAACCGATCTGTTGGTACCCCTTATCACTCAAGTACTGGAGGCCGGAACGAAAAGCAGAATAATGCTCAATATACACGGAAGAGAAGCGACATTCACCTCTATCTTGGCAGATTACTATTGGGCCATACGCTGTATATTCTTCAATGACTTCTGAGCTCATTCTCGTAGATACAATTACCACGCCGTCAATTTCTTTGTTGCGCAGCATCTCCAGTACCTTGAGCTCTTCTTCATGACGATAATCGGTCTGGCACAGAATTAGTCGGTAATGCGCTAGCAGCGCTTCTTGAGCTAAGCCTTCAATAATTACAGAGAAATAAAAAAGGTTGATGTTAGGGATAATAACTGCAATGGCTTGGGTACGGCCAGTAATTAGATGTACGGCGTTCATATTACGCGTGTAGTTTAATTTTTCAATCGTATTAAGGACAGCGGTTCTTTTGGCTTCACTTACATAAGGATGATTATTGAGTACTCGCGAGACCGTTGTCACGGAAACACCAGCCATACGAGCGATTTCTTTTATATTAGCCATTCGAGAACAACAGCCTCCCTTTGGTGCTTGTGTGTAGTATATAGTCTTTTTATTCTATCATATCGTCCGTAAATTACCTCGCAAATAAAAAGCTTGCTATGGAATCCATTTCATAAATTAGACTGTAATTGCAAGGGATTACCGGACTAAACCGGCGTAACCTAAAGGGCGTGACGGACCGGTACATCTAATTTCATTTTCTAATGCAAAGGTCATAGGATCGGCTTCATTTAAAATCTACAAAAAACGGTTGTCATCGTTAAAAGATGACAACCGTTTTTTTCTTTGTTGCTATACAGTTTGTGACGCTTTCGGTGCTCTATTCCGCAGCATTTCCCACACAATAAACGCAAGGACAAGCAACTGAGGAACTAATGTTTCCCAAGTTGGATACATCCCGAGCCAGCTAATAGAAGGTAACCCATCCTGTACATGAGCGGGAAGTTTCCCGGCGACTTGAAGGGAGTGAATGCTCTCTCCAAGAAAGCGGAACACTAAATAGTAAATAAGTAGTGTAGCTGTACGGAAGAAGGCGGCAATCGGCAATTTCGCACTCAAGGCAATAATTGCGTAACCTACAATCCCTAGAATCACTAGAGCACTTCCGATCCCTAGCAGCAATTGAGACACTTTAATGGAAGGGGCCATCCCTACATAAAAAATAGTGGTTTCTGCACCTTCGCGTAAAATCGCAAGCGCTGCTACGGAAGATAATGACCAGAGATTACCCTTGGCTAACGCTCCATCCACTTGCCGACCAACATAGTTGTTCCAATTCGCGGTATTTGATTTGCTATGCAGCCAGCGTCCAATGGTAAGCATCATGATTACAGCAACAAGACCCGTGATGCCTTCAATCATCTCACGTGCTCCACCAGATGCCGCGCGGGAAATGGTATAGGTGAGCAGAACGGCTAATCCGATACTCGCTACAAGTCCTATAGCTGCGCCAGACCAGATCCATTTCTGTGCTTTGGTGTTGCCATCACGCTTCAGGTAGGCAAGAAGGGCAGACAATACGAGGATCGCCTCCAGTCCTTCACGCAGTAGAATTAGCGCAGCATCCCAAGCATTATAGGTTGTCTCACCAGCCAAAGGAGTTAGCTCAGAGACCATATTATCCATGATCTTTAAGGCTTGATCTAACTTAGGTGGATTAGAGAGCAGATAGCCAGTGACCGCTGCACTTTCGTTCTCAATATTGTTATAGACCGCCGGAGAAGCAATTTGTACTTGTCCTTCAGCAGAGGGCCAATCTACGATGAATTGTTCCATGATATTTGCTGCTTCTGCGCTGTTGCCTGCTTTGGCGGTGGAAGAAGCTTTGTTGAGATGGCTGATCAGTCCTTCAATAGATGCTGGTTTACCGGAAGTATCGCCAGCATCTATTGCTTTGCCTTCACTGTAATCAGCAAGCAGCTGATATAAGGCTTCTGCTTCTGATTTCGCCGACTCCTCGCGGAGCGGTTCTGCCTGCAGCGCGATGCGCAGCAGGCTTATCTTCGTCTCCAGCAAGCTGTAGACGGCGGAATTGTCGGCCCGGATGTTGCGCTCTGCCGGCTTCCATCCGCTGACGATGTCGCGGTACGCTGCCGCTGCCGCGCTCCAGTCGGCGCTGCGCGCCGCATCCCGCGTGCGCTCCGCCGCGGGCAGCAGCTTCGCCGCCGTCTCTTGGCCGGCGGCTCCAGTGTCACCGCCGTCCGTGCCGGAGGCGGCGGTGACATACGCGTCCACGCTTCTGCGAGCGTGGACAGTGCCGTTTTGGCGGGCGCACCATCGCCCGCCGCAAGGCCGCCGCCGCGTCTGCAAGCGCGGCGTCAACAGCGGCTGCCGGACCGGCAAGTGCCGGGTCCGGCGTGTTCGCGTTCGCGGTGCGCCATAGCGCAGCGAACGCTTCTACATCGGCGGCGGCCGCGTCCCAGCGGCTCTGGCCGGCTTCGACGAGCGCGCTGCCGACTGGCGGCAGCAGCTCGTCGACCGAGCCATCGCCCTCCGCGCGCGCCGCCGGGTTAGATAGCATCAGTATACATATGATGCTAAACAGAATCAGTACGGCTGCCTTCGATAGCAGCCGTTTATTAAGAGAGTACATCGGGATAATCCCCTTTCAATAATGGACAGGAACATTCGATTGGAAAATTAGGGCTGGCTTAGCCTAAAAGGGCTTCCCCGATGTAGCCGCCTTTGCGAATACCTGGGAAGCAGGCAAATACCGCACTGCCTGTATGAGTCATATATTCGTTTAGCCGATCGCTTTTCGAGAGGAGCTGCTGGATCGCAACAAATTGCTTCATTAAATCCCGTTGAAAGCTGATGAATAATAATCCTGCATCGAGTTGACCTGTTGCGATATCTAATCCGCTGGAAATGGAGTAGGAGCGGCGCAGCATTTTGACTGTGCCGTCACCATGGGCTAAGGCAGAATGTGAATCCGGTGGAATGATCGGCTTCCCGGATGCATCAGCCGCTTTCAGATTCAGATCATCAAATTCATCCTTTGCACCGATAGGTGCTCCGGTATGGCGATGACGTCCAAAGGTAGCTTCTTGATCGCTTAGAGAGGAACGGTCCCAGACCTCGATTCGGAAACGTACACGGCGAACTGCCATATAAGTGCCGCCGCTCATCCATGAAGGACCGTCACCGCTGCTGTTCCAGACCACTTCGTTCATTTCTGCTTCGTTCGTAGTATCTGGATTTCCTGTGCCGTCTTTAAAACCTAGAAGATTACGCGGCGTGGCTCCCTTAGGATCTGCTGTTCCTGTGCGCTGGAAGCCTTCCTGTGTCCAGCGGAGTACGGCTGTGCCACGGGCGATACGTGCCAGATTGCGGATAGCATGGAAGGCCACCTGCAGATCATCAGCACAGGCTTGAACACAAATATCTCCACCACACCACTTAGGATCCAGGTTATCTCCCGTAAATGCAGGAAGATCGGCTAATAGAGTTGGACGCTTGGAAGATAAACCGAATCTGTTGTCAAAAAAAGAAGGTCCGACACCAAAGGTAAGCGTACAGCGTGAAGGGTTTAAACCATCCACTTCACCTGTATCGGAGGGTGGTAGATTAGGATTGTCATTGACGTCGCCAATGAGGCTGCCAGTAGTAAGAGAAGCTGCGGCAGTTGTCCATGCTTGCATTAGCTTTTTTACATCGGATAGCTTCGTTGTGGTGAGATCAAAGGCTGCGAAGTAAATAAAATTCTGCGCAGGGGTTAGAATGCCGGCCTGATGACTCCCGTAAAAAGGAATGGAATCACTTTGGGAAGCTACTGTTGGCTCAGCTACGGCATTACGCGCAGCCATAATTCCGCCAACACCTCCTCCACCTAATAGCAGACCAAGGCTAGTGGCGCCAGTAAGCCGCAGCATATCGCGGCGGCTTAGTTTTTTATCTAATATAGGATTGCTCTTGGATTCTTCATTGAGAGGGACACCCTCAGCATTCGCTGGTAAACCGGTGAATTTGTTGTGCTTATTCATGATGTTCACACTCCTAGAATAGTTCCCATGTTGGACAATGGCTCAGCCAAGGCATCCAAATTCTGACTCAACTTACGCACATCTTCTTCTTTCAGCTCTTTATAGGAAACATATCCATCTCCAGATTTGAAAGGAGCAAGCTCGGCTTGCAAGGCTGCGAACCGTTCACCAATTGTTTTTTCTAGCTCAGCATCTTTTTTCGCCAGTTCAGGCTTTAACAGCTCGTATATCTTTTGGGCGCCTTCAACATTAGCGACGAAATCATACAGATCTGTGTGGGAGTAACGTTCTTCCTCACCTGTTACTTTAGAAGAAGAAACCTCATTAAGCAGTTCCACAGCACCAGTAACGAGCAGATTGGCATCGATCTCTACGGTCTCTACTTTTGCACGCAGAAGCTGGGCATCTTTCAATAATTGGTCAGCAACTTCGGTCATATCTTTGGTTGTGTTATCCTGCCAGAGCGCTTTCTCAAGCTTATGGAAGCCGCGCCATTCAGCAGCATCTACGTCATTCTCGCGGGCATCAATATTTGGATCCAAATCACCCAGTGCTTCTGCAATCGGCTCAATTCGTTCGTAATACATGCGGGCTGGCGCATAAAGTGCCTTCGCATCCTCAATCTTTGCTTCTTTAACTGCGTTTGTGAAATTTTCTGTTTGCTTTACAAATTCATCACATTGCTCGATGACATATGTACGATATTGCTCAACCGCTGATGTAAAGTCGGCAGTAGTTGCTGTAGTAGTATCAGATGTATTTGTTGCCTTGGTACTGTTAGCAGCAGTATTTGCAGAGTTATTATTGCTAGTGTTGCTATTACTGTTATTGTTGTTACTGGCACACCCGGTAAATAGTATGGAGGCTGCAAGTAGACCTGCAGGCACGGCATATGTGAATTTCATTGAATGAAGCACCCCTTTTTTATATGTAAATGATAATCGTTATCATTTATGCTGGATTTATCATAAGTCCGTATACATTTACTGTCAATATAAAATTGTGATGTATTTCATAGTTAATAATTTGCACGACAAAAAAACTCCCTGGGATGGGAGTGGAGTTTGTAGTAATATAGCTAATCTCATTCGGGAATTAGCAGGTTAATGATTCAATTGTACTGTTACAGAAAAGCACTGTCTCTATGCCATGCAATAAACTGCAGAGTTATCCTTCTGTGTGGACCTAATATGATCTAAATCACTAGAGGCATCGTTTGTATAGATCATTTATTTGCGCGTACACAGCAGTTGAAGGACACAGATGACCTTAAATGCAGCATTTTTCGAGTTTTGGATCGCTATCGGACCCTATAGTCGCTATTGGCCTGAAAAACACCAAATATTGACCTCTTTCTGAGGAGTAGCTGCATTGGAGTCCGAAACTTAGCTCAAAAGGCGATAAATTTGCAAATAACGTCATCTGGGTCCGAAAGCATCAGAAGGAGACCGTGAATACACTGTTGAAGCGGCAGGTCGTCTTTATTTTATTGTTCATTATGGGATTCATGTTCTGTAGAGGGTTGATTTTTGAATACTTCTGCAGCCTCCTCAGCAGAAAATTCAGGTTCAAATTTACCAACTAGTGGAAATTTGTTTAATTTCGTAGTTTGTACCTCTGCTTTAGTAGGTTGATTATTTTTCGAGTTGCTCATACGTACACCTCCTTTTAATAAGAAACAACAAGTTGTAGTTTACCCTGTAAGGAGATGATTTTATCCTGGAAAATTTCAAGCTTTTGCAGGTGAATGTCCTCACTAAAGCGGTGTAATCAGCTTCGGATGATTAAGCCCATTTTATAGTTATGACAGCACCATTAACTTCATCGATACATAATATGTTTTGACTGTATCCCTTTACCTTGTTATACCAAACAAACCCAGGGCAAGGAGGGGTGACACCATTGAAGGGGAACGAACACCACAGCAAATTTCTGTTGACTCATCGTGAGCGCGAAGTTTTCGAGCTTCTCGTGCAGGACAAAACGACTCGTGATATCGCTGGTTTATTATTTATCAGCGAAAAAACAGTTCGGAACCACATCTCCAATGTAATGCAAAAATTAAACGTTAAAGGCCGTTCACAAGCGGTTGTCGAGCTGATCAAGCTTGGGGAGCTGAAAATATAGCTGGCCATGTCTTCGGAAGTGACGCGTTTAAGCCTTCTCCACCTCTAGGGGTGAGGGAAGGTTTTTTGTTGTGGTTCTTGAATAATGATATTTCCTTAAGCGATTATATCCTCCGAAAAGACTTTGTTATTCCCGACGATTTAGGTTTAGAAATATTAAGTTTGGCTGCAGTTTATGGATTGACGGATATTGGGAATGGTTGTAAAATCATGTTAAAGTTAAAAGCTTTAAACTTTTAAAATCATTTTGATACTTTCGATAAAGGTAAAACTGACATTCAATGTTTGATTCTCAGTCAGGACGTAGTTATGGCGAGAAGAGTTAGTCCTTTTTTATTTCCCTAAAAGTTATAACGTTTAAACTATTGAACTTGGAGGCATAGAAGCTTAGATGAACATTCATGATGTAGCCAAAAGGTCGGGGCTCTCTGTAGTGACCGTATCCAGAGTTCTTAACAATTCACCTTCTGTACGTGAAGGCAATAGGCGGAAAGTGCTGAGTGCTATGGAGGAATTAAATTATCAGCCCAATTCGGCGGCGCGAAGTCTCGTGCGCGGCAAGACGGGAGTCATCGGTATGTCGATTACCAACTTTAACGATTCTTTCTATGACCGCGTGATTCGCGTGGTGAACCGGAAGCTGGCAGAACAAGGTTACTTCTTGGCCCTGTCCATAGCCGAGAATGAGGATGAAGGCGTTAACTTCCTGTTTCAGAAGGACCGCGTTGACGGGATTATCCTGTTGTCTCCGATTGAAGAAAAAGAATATGTGGAGGAGCTAAAAAGAAAAAACATTCCGTTTGTCTTGCTGGATAACCAGCTTCAGCATGAGGATGTTCCCAGTGTCGTCGTTGATAACTATCAAGGGGGGTATGAAGCTACCAAGCACTTGATTGGTCTTGGACACACCCAGATCGCCTATATTGGTGGCCCTTCGGTATTCCTGAGTGTAGCGGAGCGTAAGCGGGGATATGTACAGGCGCTGGATGAAGCGGGGCTAACACCCTTCGGCACGGAATATTGCGGATTTACGGTAAGTAGCGGTTATGAGGTGGCCAAGAGATGGATTCGTGAAGATAAGCTGCCGACAGCCATTTTTTCCGGAGACGATTTTATTGCTCTAGGTGTTGTTCAAGCCCTGCGTGAGGAGGGGATTCTGGTACCTCAGGATATCTCAGTGGTTGGCTTTGATGATCAGCAGTTCGTAGATGAATTTTATCCCCGGTTGACGACAGTCAGACAGCCTGAGGCGCAAATGGGCAGCATTGGTGTTGATTTGCTGATGAAATTAATCAATGGGGAGGTGATGCCGGCTGCTATAACGAAGCTCGCTCCTCAGCTTCTCGTGCGTGAATCCACCGCATCTGTAAGGTTAACCTAAATATTAGGAGTGAAACGAACTGTGAAGTACTTTTTGGGAGTCGATGCAGGGGGCAGCAAAACTTATGCAATGATTGCAAATGAACAGGGAACGGTCATCGGTGTAGGCAAGGGAGGGAACGGGAATCATCAAAATAATCGTGAGCAGGCGGAGAACAGTTTGCACCAGGCTGTATCGGGAGCGATTATAGCGTCGGGGCTGACAAAGGATCAGATGGAGTATTCCTGGTTCGGTCTGGCTGGAGCGGACAGAGAATCCGATTTTCGAATTTTACGACCAATCATCAGCAGACTTGGCCTTCCCCGAACTGAGATTTCCTGCGATACCTGGATTGCCTTGCGATCAGGTACAGAGAGTAATTATGGGATCGTGCTGATCTGCGGCTCGGGAGTGAACTGCGCCGGTAAAAATCCGCGAGGCGTTACATACCAATGTGGTGGATTTGGCTATCGGTTCGGTGATTACGGCGGCGGCTATGATCTAAGTATTGAGGTATTCCGTAGCGTTATTCGGGCGGATGATGGAAGAGAGAAAGAGACTGTTTTAAGCGAACGCTTAATTCATTTGCTGGGCTATTCCAGTGTTTCGGAGTTAAGGGAGGATTACCTGGATCATTCCAGAGACTTGCCTCCCCAGATTGCTGAGCTGCTGTTTCAAGCGGCAGATGAAGGAGACCAGGTCGCCATCGGACTGCTAACCAAGCAAGGGGATGAGCTGGGTTTGGCAGCGGTATCGACAATCCGCCATTTGGCTATGGAGGAGGATTCCTTTGACATCGTACTTGCAGGCAGCCTATTGACCAAAGGGGATCGCTCAGGCATCATCCGGCGGGCCATTGAACAGAGAGTGAAGCATTCGGCTCCAAATGGCACTTTAAGGATTCTAACCCGGGAACCGGTTGTAGGCGCGGTCGTTCTGGCAATGGAAAGCAGCGGTGTGCGTGTGAATCAGGAGGTTCTTAATCGTCTATCACTGGGTAAGGAGGGGCTATTATTATGAAGGAGACTTTGAAGCTCGTTGTCATCGGAGCGGGTTCATCGTATACGCCTGAGCTTATTGAAGGCATCATCATGCATCATAAAGAGCTTCCCGTCCGCGAAGTATGGCTGGTGGATATTGAGGCGGGAAGGGAGAAGCTGCATACGATTGCGGAATTAAGCAAGCGTATGATTGCTGAGTCCGGACTGCCGATTACCGTGACCCAGACGCTTGAGCGCAGGGAGGCCATCGCCGGAGCAGACTTTATCTGCACTCAAATCCGGGTAGGTATGCTGGAAGCGCGAAAATGGGATGAATTAATTCCGCTTCAATACGATGTCATCGGTCAGGAGACGACGGGTCCCGGAGGGATGATGAAAGGCCTGCGGACCATTCCGGTTATTCTGGATATTTGCAAGGACATCGAGGAGTTAGCTCCGGATGCCTGGTTGCTGAATTTTACGAATCCGGCCGGTATGGTAACTGAAGCTGTTCACAAATATTCATCGGTAAAAAGCGTAGGCCTGTGCAACTCGCCGATCGGTTTTCAAAAGTGGCTCTCTGAGTTCTTCGGACTTCCTATGGAGAAGATCTACGCGGAGTTTGTCGGCATCAACCATCTGCACTGGGTATCCGATATCGTAATTGACGGTAAAAGCAAGCTACAGGAGCTCATTGATTACCCCCAGAACTACAAGGCGAGTAATGTGCCGTTTGATTCCTGGGACCACCGGTTTCTGAATGCTTTGAAAGCCATCCCTTCTTATTACCTGAGCTATTACTACATGACGGACGCGATGCTTGCGGAACAGAAGGAAGCAGCAGCAACGACCGGATCGCGCGCTGAGGTAGTGAAGAAGGTGGAGGAAGAGCTGTTTGAGCTGTATCGGAACGTTGAGCTAAAGGAGAAACCAAAGCAGCTGGAGCAGCGTGGTGGAGCCTATTACTCCGAGGCGGCAGTGCTGCTGATGCGCTCCATTTATAATGATTCCCGCGATATCCAGACGTTGAATGTAAGGAATAACGGAATGATTGACTTCTTGCCGGATGATGCCTCCATTGAGGTGAACTGTGTGGTCACCAAACAAGGTCCGCTGCCGATTCCGCTGCGCAAAATTCCTCAGCCGGTCAAAGGCCTGCTGGCCGCGGTCAAGCAATACGAGAGCCTCACCATCGAGGCGGCTGTGCACGGAGACCGGGGTATGGCCCTGCAGGCTATGGTTCATCATCCGCTCGTGCCTTCGGTCACCGTAGCTGAACAGCTGCTGGATGAAATGCTGGAGAAGAACAAAGCGTTTTTGCCGTTGTTTCACTAGAATCGTCCAGAGGAGGAAAAACGGATGAACACGGCCGAGAAGCCAAGTAGATGGAAGAAATTCACCAGTCAATTGGATTTGCAGTCCATGGTTTGGCCGGGAATTATCTTTGTATTCATTTTTAGCTACATTCCGATGTATGGCGTGGTTATGGCGTTCCAGCAATACGATATTTTTGGCGGCATGATGAAGAGCCCCTGGGTTGGATTTATGCATTTCAGAATGTTCTTCGAGGCACCGGAGTTCTGGAATGTGATGCGAAATACCATTGTGATTAGCTTGCTTAAATTGATTATCTCTTTTCCAGCACCGATTCTTCTTGCACTAATGCTGAATGAGATCGGTAATATGGGCTTTAAACGCGTTATCCAGACCGTCAGCTATTTACCGTATTTCCTGTCCTGGGTTATTGTATCCGGTTTTGTATTTTCGCTGTTATCTGTTGACAACGGAACGGTAAACTATGTGCTGGAGCGATTCAATCTGGTAGGGGAGCCAGTTAACTTCCTGGCATTACCCAAATACTTCTGGTCTATTCTAGTAAGTGTAAATGTGTGGAAGGAGGTCGGATTTGGGAGCATTGTCTATCTGGCCGCGATTGCAGGCATTGATCCGACTTTATATGAAGCCGCTTCCATAGACGGAGCAAGCCGATTTAAGCAAATTCACTTGATTACACTCCCCAGCATTACCCCCATTATCATCATCTTTATGATTCTTGCCATCGGCAGTCTGCTTAGTGCGGGCTTTGAGGACATTTTGCTGCTGGCAACCAATCCAATCCTGCGACCATACTCCGATGTTATCGACACCTATGTGTACCGTGTGGGGATATTAAATGCCAGATTCTCTTATGCGACAGCGGTAGGGCTTTTCAAAGCGGTGATCAGTGTCATTCTGCTGGTGATGGCCAACAAAATCGCCCGCCGGGCAGATGTTAGTCTCTGGTAGGTACTACTACTTATAGCGAATGCTTCCGATGCAAGTTTTATTGGGATGTATCGACTGTAAGTAATGCTCCATAAACCTTTTAGGAGAGGTGAACAATGAGACTAAGCCTAGGCGACAAAATCATGCAGCGGACTATTTATATCCTTTTGACGCTGCTGGCGCTACTTATGCTGTACCCGTTTTGGAACGCGCTGGTCATTTCCTTTAATCTAGGGAGCGATACGGCGCTCGGCGGTGTAACCTTGTTGCCGAGAGCATTTACCCTGGAAAATTATTATATTGTGTTTCAGGATCATCGCCTGCTGAATTCTTTTTTGATCACCATTCTTAGAACGCTCGGCGGCACGGCATTGTCCGTCTTCTTCACGGCCCTGTTAGCTTACGGAATGTCCAAGAAAACATTGCTTTTTCGAAAACAATATATGGTGTTCTTCATGATTACGATGTTCTTCAGTGGAGGGCTCATCCCTAGTTATTTACTAGTTCGCTCTTTGGGTATGCTGGACACCTTTTGGGTTCTGATTATCCCCGGCATCATCAGCGTCTGGAACATGATTGTCATCCGCACCTTCTTCAACGCTTTGCCGGAGGGGCTGGAGGAATCGGCCAAAATCGACGGCTGCAGTAACTACGGCATTTTCTTCCGAATCGTTATTCCCGTCTCCGGCCCGGTGCTGGCTACGATTGCTTTATTTACTGCGGTCGGTTACTGGAACGACTGGTTTACGGGAGCGATCTATATTACGAAGGACGAACTGCTTCCTATACAGACCCTGCTGCGGCAGGTTATGAACTCCAACATTATGACCCAAATTGGTTCATCGAATGCCATTGCGCTGGATCATATGAACCGAAATCGGACGATTACCACGAAGTCACTGACCATGGCTACGATGATGATCGCTACTATTCCGATTATCCTGACGTACCCTTTTCTCCAAAAGTACTTTGTTAAGGGTGTAATGATCGGTTCATTGAAAGAATAGCAGTTTCCATTACTATGTAGAAAGAAGGGAAAAGAATGCGTAATCGTATGAAATGGGTATCGCTTTTGCTGACCTCGATGGTGCTACTTCTCACTGCCTGTAGCGGTGGGGGGAATTCTAACACTTCGCAAAACACAAGCGAGAAAAATCTGAATACCGAGGTCGCCACGGATGACGGCAGCGGAATCAAGCCCGTCACCTTCAGCTTCTATGGAAACTACGACTGGCTTACGACATCACCATGGGGGGATAATGAGGCGACAAAATGGATTCAGGAGAACCGCAAGGTTACTGTTGAACCGATACAATCTGGAGGGGCGGCTGGAGAAAAGCTCAACACGATGATCGTTGGCGGTGATTTACCGGATGTCATTTTTACTGACCGGGGATCCTCAGTGGAACGGCTGGTGCAGGCAGGGCAGCTCGTTGCGCTGGATGATTACTATGACAGGTATCCGAACTTCAAGAAATATGTCAAGGAATCCACCCTGAATTTGCTCCGTTCAGATGACGGCAAAATCTATCAAATCCCCAACTGGTATACATCCGGGCAATTCGGCAACGGCGGATGGATGGTGAATAAAGATATTTATAATGAGCTCGGCAGACCGACGCTGGAGACCTTTGATGATTTGTATCAATATTTACGCTTGGTGCAAGAAAAGTATCCGGATGTAGTACCTCTGGAGGTTGGTGAGAAGGGGGCAGGTCTGGAAATTATGTATGGCGGTTTTACGGAGAACTCCACCAGTAAGTTCATTTCACTCATGGGATATCCGGAAGGCGATAAGCTGTCATCTATCTTGGACGATCCCGCTTACAAGGAGATGGTGCTGTATATCAATAAGCTGTATCGTGAACGGCTGATTACGCAGGATGCACTGCAACAAACCCAGGATGCGGTCAAAGAAAAGGTCAATACCAGCCGCGTAGCGGTCATGGTCGAATCCAATATCACTACGTATGGAGCCGAGGGACACCGGGCACTGACAGCGAGTAATCCGGACAGCGGTTATGAAATTATTTGGCCTATTCATAAAGCCGGACTAGACAAAACACAAGTGTTTGTAAGCGGTTTCGAGACGCTGGGTTGGAACGTCAGTGTCATTACGAAAAAGGCCAAGGATCCGGAGGCCATCTTCGCTTACTTTGACTGGATTACGGGTCCGGAGGGACAGAAGGTGCTTTTCTTCGGTCCTAAAGGCTTGTACTGGGATGAGGAGGACGCAGACGGAGCACCAATTCCGAATGAGAAATACAAGACGACTCCTGCTAACGAACGTACCGAAACGATGAGAAAATTCGAGGACTTTAACTGGGCGGGAAATACGACCTTTATTGATACGGCGAAAATGAGCTTAGAGGCGTTGCTTTCCGCGAACCAGAAATCATGGGAGACAGTGGCGCAGTCCACGGTGACCTGGAAAACCGCGCTGGACATTACGGAATTTGTGAATACCGATCCGCTTCCGGATACGGAGATTGGCATCATCGCACAGAATGTCGGGGATATTTATACCCTTGCTTACGCACAAATGGTTCAGGCGAAGTCGGATGAAGAGGTATTGTCGGCACTGGAGACAGCCAAAAAGAACACCCAAAAAGCGGGGCTGGATAAGCTGCTTGAGTTCAGAACCGAAAAATGGCAGGAGAATGTCAAGAAAATCAACGCGACGAAATAAGACTTTTATAAAATCTTATACTTGTGGAGGCGATATTATGGCATTTGCTCTGAGATCGAGATGCATAGCAATGTTAAGCTTCGTATTGGTTTCTTCGATAGTAGGTGGTTCCGTGCCGGTTAAGGCCGATGAGGAGAGTAATCACCCTTTTGAAACGGAAGTTATTGTACGGACCGTAAACCAGTTTAAGAACACGGCGGATGTCCATAATTTCATTCAGCTGTCCACAAGCTACGGTGTCGATGTCATCAGCATGAACGTGAAGCAGGATGAAGATGATGAGGTTCCGTCTGGAAGTGTATTTTATCAGAGTGATATCGCTCCGATCGCGCAAGGCTACGAGAATTTTGATGCTCTGCAGGCTGTCATTACAGCAGCCCATGCTGCAGGAATTAAGGTTCATGCCTGGATTCCCCAGTTCCATGATCAGCAAGCCTTCCTTGCTCACGATGAGTGGCAGATGCAAGCGCTGGTTAATGGGGTTCAGACTCCGTTCACAGGTTCTAACGGCAACGAATACTTCGTCAATCCGATTCACCACGAAGTGCAGCAGTATGAGCGTTCCATCATTCAGGAAGTGATCGAGAATTATGCTGTTGACGGTGTTGTGCTAGACTGGATCCGCTTTGACAATTACAACATGGACGTCAGTGATTACACGGTTGCGAAGTATCAGGCGCAGTTCGGGTATTCCCCGCTCAGCATTGACTTCGATACGGATTCGCCTCAGCGTGAGCAGTGGAATGAATGGAGAACTGAACAAATTGGACAGTATGTAGGCGATATCCGTGAGGATATTTCCGAATCCTCAAATCCGGATGTGCAGCTCGGTGTGTATATTTTGCCGCCGGAATTTACAGAGGTTGGACAGAATGTAGCCAAATTCAAGGATGATATCGACTTTGTCGCACCGATGGCGTACTTTGATGACTGGGAGTTCAATAGTGATTGGGTATACAGCACTTCCTACGGCATTCTGAAGGATACGAGCGACCGGATCAGCGGCAGTGACGTGGAGATTGTAGCCACACTGGATAATGACTGGACTGATGATCAATATCAGGAGATTTACAAGGGAATCCGCGAGAATTATCCGGACGTGAAGCGCCTGTCGTTCTTTGCCTACGGGGCCTGGCCAGAAGATGAATTGGCCAATATCAAGGAACGTGAAACCTGGCCGACGCCAGGCTGGACGCCTCCGGTAGAACAAGACTATCCGGCTCAACTACCAGCCGGATGGAAAGCACGAAATATCGGTTCCAAGCCGGGGAACGTTACCTACAATTCTTCCAATAAGCAATTTACACTCAGCAGCAGCTCTACGGATATTTGGGGAAATGGAGATCAACTGAATTATATATACCAATCCGTGAGTGGCAATGCAGAGATTATTGTAAAAGTGCAGTCCACTAGCCGATTGGACGGCTGGGCCAAGGCTGGTATTATGATTCGGGAGTCGCTGGGTCATAATTCGAAGCACGCGGATATGATGCTTACCCCCGAGAATGGGGCAACCTTCCAGTATCGTGCAGAGACAGCGGGTAATATGGTCGACCATACTGCGGCTGCCTCGGCTCCAAGATGGCTAAAGCTGACCAGAAGTGGAAATACCTTCAAAGGCGCTATTTCGACGAACGGGAATAACTGGCAAACGGTCGGAACTGTTCAAATTCCGATGAATCGCAAGGTGTATATTGGCATAGCGCTCAGCAATCCGGGGGATGATTCGAGGAATAAGGCCGTGTTTGGAAATGTGAAGGTTACGGATTAAGCCTAATACAATAGCTTGGGGAGCTGAAAATATAGCTGGCCATGTCTTCGGAAGTGACGCATATAAGCCTTCTTCACCCTTAGGGGTGTGGGAAGGTTTTTTGTTGTTTATGCATATTTGCTAAAAGAACATTCAATTGATAATCATTCTCAATACATATATAATTAAACCAAAGTAAGGGGAAGTAGGGATGAGCATGAAGCGTAGCGATGGTCTGAATGAAGCGGAAACGATTGATGCCCATAAGACGCTTAGATGCGAAGGGTTTAATATTACTTACCAGTTGGACGGAAGCCACTTTGAGATAAAACCACCGCTAGAGCTAGGGAAGGGCAGCTGCCGGAGCCTGCTTACTCAGCGTTATCTTCAGATGACGGATTTTGATCTCCAATTTAATCGGGATATCGAAGCGAAGGGCGAGTTTAGAACACCTCGTACGGAGCTGATATTCTGCATAGGAAATGGAATTGAATGGGGGACCTCGCTGAAGCAGGACTATTTTGCCATAGATACAGGAGAAAGTGTGCTGCTTCACGGCGGAGTAAGAAGTGAAAATTGTATATACCTTAGCGGAGCGGGTTACAGATTCCTCAGCATAGATATGAGTCCGGCACAATTTGAGCGGATGACCAGCGGACTGACCGAGGATACACGTCTTCGAGCCGGAGGGGGAGCAGCTTTGTTTTTTGGCAAAAATGGTATTACACCATCTATCCGGCTCATTCTGTCACAAATTGCGGACTGTTCCTATAGTCAGGGTATGCGGGAACTCTATCTAGAGGGAAAAATGCTGGAGCTAATGGCTGTTTATCTCAATGAATCTTTATATGAAGCTGATCGGATTTCCCACTCAGTCAAGCTATCTAGAGATGATATGGAGAGCCTGCGACTAGCCAAGGTAATTCTGCAACGTGATTATTTACACCCACCGACGCTGGCTGGCCTCTCACGTATCATTTGCCTCAATGAGTTCAAGCTAAAGAAGGGCTTTAAGGAAATGTTCGGTTATACCGTCCATGCCTATGTTATCGAACAACGGATGCAAAGGGCGCAACAGCTGCTAGAAGATGGAAATATGACTGTCAGTGAAGCAGCATCCAGGGTCGGATACGTGAATGTCAGCCATTTCTCAGCAGCCTTTCGCAAAAAATTCGGTGTGCGCCCTGGAGAATATCTGATCAGCGGTAGACAGCGTTCTTTAGGAACAAGGGTGTAAGCTCGCGTCGAAAACAGATGCTCCTGATTTGGTTGATTATAATCCCGGAAACGGTAGCAACCAGGATGAGCGTTCCTATACACTAGTGCACAGAGAATCATTCTCAGTGCACTTTTTTTGTGCGTAATTATAAAGAGTGGGGGAACAGCTGTGAGTAAAACCAAAACTGGCATGTCGAGACTGCTGGAGATTGCCGGAGAGAAGCGGAGCCTGCTGATCCTGTCTGGCGTATTGTCATCTGTCAGCGCTGTGCTAATGCTGGTACCATTTTTGTCTGTTTATTTCATATTGGCCGAGCTACTGCGGCATGCCGCATCTCCTGGACAGGTTGATGGTGATGCTATGATTTGCTGGGGATGGATTGCACTCGGCGGATTGATCGGAGGTCTGGTGACCTCGTATTGCGGTATTATGTGCTCACATATTGCAGCTTTTCGTATTCAGTATAATTTGCGTGTACGAATGACCGAGCATCTGGGCAGACTGCCGCTCGGCTTCCTGAATGGAACTTCGACCGGAGCAGTGAAGAAGACGCTGGAACAGAATGTCGACAAGGTGGAAAATTTCGTAGCGCATCAGCTCCCAGATTTGGTCAGCGCGCTGGCGTCTACGGTGCTGATGATTGTGGCGATGTTCTGGCTGAGTCCTCCGTTAGCTGTTGCCTGTCTTCTACCGATCTTCATAGGAATGGTTGTGCAGTCAGCACTTATGATGAGCGGCAAGGGAAAAACCAGTGTGAAGCAGTATCATGATTCCTTGGAGCAGATCAATGCTTCGGCGGTGCAGTATGTGCGGGGGATGCCAGCGGTGAAGGTGTTCGGACAGACGGTGCATTCCTTCCGAAAGTTCTACAGTGATATGACCAGATACCGTGATTATTGTCTGGAGTTTACGGACCGTTATCAGTCAGGCTATGTTCTGTTCAAAACATTACTGGCCTCCTCGTTTACCTTTATTTTACCGGTGGGTGTCTTTATGCTAAGCGGTCGGCCGGACTCCATGTCCTTTGCGCTTGTGCTGCTGTTCTTTCTAATTATGGCGCCAGGCGTATCATCTCCGCTTTATAAACTGCTTATGCTGGCTTCGAGCACTCGGGATATCGGCGAAGGCGTGGAGCGGATGGATCGTCTTTTGGCACAGCAGCCTGTACCAGAAATAGCTAAGCCGCTATCACCGCAAGCTTTCGACGTTGAATTTATGGACGTAACCTTCTCCTACAGTGAAGAAGAGGGGGCTGCGGCTGCGCTCAGCGAGGTCTCTTTCCGAGCAGAACAAGGGAAGGTTACAGCGCTGGTTGGACCGTCAGGATCAGGTAAATCGACGGTGGCCAGCTTGGTGCCGCGGTTCTGGGACCCGCAAGAGGGTGCGATCCGTATCGGTGGAGTGGATATCCGCCATATGGCGATTCATGAACTGATGAATACAGTTGCCTTCGTATTCCAGGAGACCTTCCTGTTCTATGACACTTTGTATGAAAATATTGCCGTCGGCAAACCGGGAGCCACGCTGGATGAAGTCCAAGCTGCAGCAAGAGCTGCGCAATGCGATGAGTTCATCTCTCGGCTTCCGCAGGGGTACGATACGTTAATCGGTGAAGGTGGTGTCTATCTCTCCGGCGGTGAAGAGCAGCGTATTGCGGTAGCCCGGGCCATCCTCAAAAATGCGCCGGTACTTGTCCTCGACGAAGCGACTGCTTTTGCCGACCCGGAAAATGAACATCACATGCAGCTGGCACTAACGGAGCTTATGCGCGGGAAGACGGTTATTGTCATTGCCCACCGTCTGTCTTCTATTCGTGAAGCTGCACAGATTTTGGTACTACGAGATGGGCAAATCGTGGAGCACGGAGATCACGATAGTTTGATTGATCTCAATGGACTTTACACTCAAATGTGGCATGCCTACAGTGACGCCGGAGATTGGCATTTGGAAAAAGGGGGGGAACAGCTATGAAGGTATTGCACAATATTACTGCTGGCAAACCACAGCAGCTGCTGAAGCCTGTGTTTTTTTCCTTACTGGCTAACATAGTCAGTGTGCTTCCGTTTGCGCTTGTGATTGAGGCGGTACGGTTGATTTTTGCTCCTTATATTACGGTGGGTGCAGAGCTTCAGATAGAACGGCTTTGGTGGATTTGCGCGGGACTAGCTGCTGTCATGGTACTGATGTTCCTGAGCGAGATTCCCGCTTACCGCACTGCATACCGCGGGGCTTACAATGTTGCGGCGCAGGGACGGGCGGAATTAGCAGAGCATCTGCGTAAGCTTCCGCTAGGCTACCTGACTCGCCGGGACCCCGGTGATCTGGCCAATATGATGATGGGCGATTTCACACTGGTTGAGACAGGGATTTCACATCTGCTGCCACAGCTTGCAGGGGCTTTTGTACTGCCGATATTTGCACTTGCGGGTTTACTGTTCCTCGACTGGCGGATGGCGCTTTCCATGTTCGTGGCGCTGCCGATTGCCCTCCTGATTATGTATCTGTCAGGCAGACTGCGGCGGAGATTAGGGACGAATCATATGAAAGCGAAATTGAACGCCGCGAATCGGCTACAGGAGTATTTGAATGGTATTCGGGTGATGAAGGCCTATAACCTAACGGGAGAACGATTTGTCCGTCTGGATAGCTCTTTTAGAACTTTGATGAAGGAAAGTGTGAAGCTTGAAGGGATATTCGGACCGGTCATTCTAACGGCTATGGCTCTTCTTCGTGCGGGTCTGACCTTAATGGTATTCGTAGGTGTGCATCTATTGTTAGGCGGGGAGCTCGGTATTTTGCAGCTGGCGGTATTCCTTATTGTCGGCACACGCATCTATGATCCACTGACGACGGCGCTCGCCAACTATGCCGAATTCCGGTACAACGAACAAGCGGGTGAACGCATCGTAGACCTGCTTCGCCAGCCGGTAATGACGGGGACTACAGCTCCACTTCCCGAGAGCAGTACGATCCGCTTTGACAATGTTACTTTCAGCTATGGAGGTGAGCCTGTTCTGAAACAATTAAGCATAGAAATGCCGCAAGGCTCATTAACTGCAATCGTGGGTCCCTCCGGCAGCGGAAAGAGTACAGTGCTGCGTTTGATCTCACGCTTCTATGATCCTGATGAAGGAAGTGTTCTGCTAGGTGGACGCAATATTAAAGATATTGATCCAGAACATTTGCTAGGTTCTGTGTCGGTTGTGTTTCAAGATGTGTATCTGTTCCAAGATACCATTGGAAACAACATTGCCTTTGGGCGGCCGGGCGCGTCGCAGCAGGATATTCAACAAGCAGCAGAAATGGCCCGTTGCCATGATTTCATCATGAAATTACCGCTAGGCTATGACACGCCAGTAGGCGAGGGTGGCAGTACGCTTTCCGGAGGGGAGAAGCAGCGGATCTCCATTGCTCGTGCGATTCTTAAGAACGCCCCGATTGTATTGTTAGATGAGGCTACTGCATCGCTTGACCCGCAGAATGAAGCCGAAATCCAGAAGGGAATTGATGCGCTGATTACGGGCAGAACCGTTATTGTTATCGCCCATCGGCTGAAAACCATACGCGGTGCAGACAACATTATTGTGCTGGAAGATGGCCGACTGGTGGAGCAGGGACGGCATGAAGCTTTATTACTACGCGGTGGATTGTACGACCGTCTCTGGAAGCTGCAGCAGCAATCCGTCGGATTCCGCATCACATCATAGGAAACGTCATTTACGCTTTTAGGAGGGCAAACGTATGGCTATCACAAAGGATGAATCTAACTGGCCCATTATAAGCCTTAGTCTGGGAGGAAATTTTGATCAGGAAACGGTAGAGGAATATATCGCTTATTGGGAAGAATTGCTCTCCCGTCAATCCCCCTTTGGTCTGATCATGCTGCATTCTTCAGAGAAGAACATACGTCCGGAGTGTGCAGTCATACAGCTGTATATGAACTGGTGCAAGAGGAACAAACATGAAATCGCTCAATATTGCTCAGGCATCGCGGTTGTAATGCAGAACGCCAAATTGCTCGCTCTTTACAAGCCGGTTACGGCAGTGTCTACTAAAAGAACCTAGGGCTGTCACGGAGGCGCCTTCGCGAAAGAGGCTGAGGCTGTAAAGTGGCTGGAGGAATTACTGTCTCAAACATTATCGGGTGCGAAAATTTAATATAGCTGCCCATATTTTGGGGATACACATTTAAGCTTTCTTCACCCTTTAGGGTGGGGAAGGCTTTTTTATGTGCTTTCATTGTTATAGAAAGAAAAGAATCCGCCAACCCCTCACAACCAACATGTCAGAGTAAGCTTTTTTAAATATAAATGGCGTGTGTTGAATGAAGATAAATAATAATTATTTGAAAGAACAATTAAAACATCTATATTGGCTAAATGGTGGACCTTGTGCTGGAAAGACTACTATGACCAAGAAGTTTGTAGAGGAACATTGCCAATGGTTATTTCAAGTTGTCGAAGAGATGATGGACTTCTTTATTATTAACTTGCTGAAGTTACCTGATGACAAACCGATCATAATAGATTTAGGAATAATGCCTGAATTTATATTACTGTTTATCCCGGAAGAGAGAATGATATGTTTTTATACGTCCGATGCGGAGATAGAGAGATTATATTACTTTAGAGAAGACCATAAGATGATTCTGGACTGCATTAACGCTTATACGTTATATCCAGAAGAAACAATTAAACACAGTAATAAATCTATGATTAAGTTCTCCAATGAAATAAAGAATGCTTGCACTAAGCTGGGGATCAAAACCATAGAAAGAACACCAAACATGAGCGTAGAAGAACAATTTAGGTTAGTTCGTGAACATTTTAAAATATTGGGATAACTGAAAGGTATACCTACTCAAAGAAACCATTCCTTTGTCAGGAATGGTTTTTTCATAATATTTTGCGATCATCTAGTTGACCTAATGTTTAACATGATATCTTCCTTTAGGTACTACCAAAGGGGAATTTATACATAACTAGAAAAGTACACAGGTGTGCCCGTATAATAAATAGGAGCAAGTAATTGGCAGTAGACTGATGATGAGGGGAGATAAGACATGTTTTTCTTTAAGAAAAATAAAGGCATCACAAAAGAGGAACTGCAGGCCTTGGTTGAAGGCTTGGAGCAGTCTTATATGGATAAGGATGAAGAAGGTTTGAGCAAAAGATTTCATCCAGATAAGAGGGGAATGTCCTTTTTAAATCACTTTCAATTAATGATGACATTTCAAATCTATAATATAAAATCTGAAATTCTCGAATTTGAATTGCTGTCAATGGATGCCACTAAAGCAGTCTTTACATACACTCGGAAGCATATTCATACCTGTGTCAACCCCGCCGATGAACGTGAGGAAAAAAGAAATCAAATTATCAGTTATTACGTTGAGGCTGTGAAGGAGAATGGTTCAATTTGGATTACGAGGTACAGCCCTTATAGCACGATTTTTGTAGATAAGAAGGGTGAATTCCTTAGTGGTGTGGATGCGGTCATTCCTCCTGGAGAAGAGATCAATTCAGGCATTGCGCGATTCATCCCGTATTTTCAGCTTAATAGCTATGTACCTGCAACATTCCATGTCTACAGTAACAGTCAATTTATCGGATATTATCCGTTAGGAGAATACCATCGGTACGAACCTTCGCATACGTTCACGATTAATTATTTTGATAAGATAGAGGCATCTTCTGTAGAGAAGCATACAGCGGATTATATCTCCCAAGAGACCTTGTTGACCGCTCAAGTACTGCATCAGACTGATAATAGCTCTGTAGTTGAGACAAAGTTGATGAGCAATAATGTATTAGAGCATGAACTTGTTACTAGCCTGCTTACCAAGAATGGCTTCTACATGATTAGATTTCTGTATGGCAAAGGGGAGCCGATGCCGCCAGAAGAGCGAGAAAAGTGGGAGCGTGAGATGGTCACTTTAATAGAAAAAGAGCACAGTAGTTAACTCAGAAACTTGCCGTTACAGACAGCACGCGAACCGTACATAAGTAACGATAAGTTTTTTTGGTAATGAGAGACACCTGTAGTAGATGCGCTTGCTGGTTTGCGAGCTAATGAAGCCCGTTACTTTATGAATAAATACAAGCATGAAATTGCGGTTATACAAGCCAGCGAAAGTCAGGAGACCCTTGATTATGTGAACCGAATTTTAAAAGATGAACGTGATATTGAGTTTGCGGCCAAACCTTTAGAAACGTCGCGTTTTCAAGTGGAAAATATTAAATTTGCTTATGTCTTTTATGAGGATGGTCTTGCAGTCAACGTTATGTATACGGTGGATGACCCTAAGAAGCGGGCTGTTGGTTTTTAGCTTTCTGAGGGGATGGAGATCCCAAAGGAGCTAGAAGAGAAGTTTAAGTTTGCTAGGCAGAAGTCCAAGCTAGCTGGAACAATTCGGGGTTCGTTTTTTGTAATTATTAAAGAATATTAAAGTAAGCAAAATTGCAACTTAGATGAATCATCAAAGAAAGGGCCATCCTGTAAAAGGATGGCCCTAAATCTTGCCAGTATAGATGATTTGCGTAGGTTATCTATTGGAAAGGCCCCCAGCCAAGAGGCCGAATTTATCATTTGAGCAACGAAAACTTGAGTAGCGTGCATACTTCACAATTATTTTGCATGAGTAGCTAGGATGGTGGAATGTACGGTATAAATGCCGTAGATACGAGCTGAGATGGCTAGGAGGTGGAATGTACGGTATAAATACCGTAGAAATGAGCTGAAGTGGCTGGAACGGTAGAATGTACGGTCAGGTTTTGTACATTAGCGGACTATTATAGTTCGGTGTTAGCTTTCTAAAAAACAGTTCTCCTTAACTGTAACTATTAATGTTAGTGATTTAGGTAATAAAAGAGTTAGTAATTTATTTCTTGGAGGATAGCTGTGGCATGCTTAGCAATGGCTATATCGACTTGGTTGGAGGTTCTCTGGGAGCGTCAGATTTGATCTATTAAAATTGGTTTGACTAGTCACCTATCATTTGACAATGATAATGGTTATCGTTTACGATTTTCATTTGTATAGGGATTTATAGCTGTAAAGGGTTAGCATGCTTTTGAACTTGGGAGGATTAACAGTGAACTGGGAAGAATACATCCAGATATGGGACACTTCATGGATTCAACTGGTGGACATTCGCCAACATGTGATACGTAGACAGAGTAAGCAGCGACATGTACTCCCAGCTAGTAGTTTTATATTTGTCGTGCGAGGGCAAGGTGCGGTCTGGTTGGATGGTGATCGGTATCCATTAGAACGATTCTTTGTCTTACATGCGGGAAAAGGAAGTAACATCAAGTTCGAGGTTGGACATGAGGATGTCACATACTATTACGTTTTATATAGAGGTACTATTTCTACTAAAGCTAGTAAATCAATATTGAAATCCTATCATATAAATAACCCTTTTCATCTGCAATATGCATGTAAACCTATTTCGCCGGTTGTTTTATATCGTCATATGGAATCGATATATGAGGAATGGAATCGCAGACCGGCTATGGAACGGTTCCAAGCGAAAATCCATTTTTATCAGTTCGTATATACGCTTGTACAGCAGTTACAGCTTCAGGGAGTTGCACCCAAAGAAACAGATTTAGTGGAACAGATCATTCAATACATTCACAAACATTATAATGAGACTATTTCACTTGAATCTTTGGCAGAGGTCTGGAACTATAGCATTCAATACTTATCGAGGCAGTTCAAACGTCGGACAGGGAGAAGTCCCATTGAATACGTAATTCAGACGAGAATGGCTAAAGCGAAGGAGTTACTGATTCAAACCGATGCCACCGTACAGGAGATTGCTGTAAACGTAGGTTATAGTGATGTCTTTTATTTTACCCGTCTGTTTAAGAAGCAGGTTGGGACGACGCCAGTTCAATACAAAAATAAGGTGAAGTCAGGTTTGATCGTTTCAGATAGTCCATGGCAAGAGTTCTTATCCTCCATGGGCAAATATTCTCCTGCTTGTTATATTGATCATGATAATCATTATCAATTAAAACTAGAAGGGGATAAACAGATGTTAAAGGGGATCGAGACGAAAAAAGGATTAATGCTAATGCTTGTGCTTACACTGTTACTTGCAGCTTGCGGAAATGGTAACACTAGCCGTAATAACAATTCGGGAGCAGAACCGACACAAAGTACGCCTTCCAATCAGGCCGTTGAAAAAACGGGTTTACGGAAAATAGCAACGGTGATGGGGGATGTTAATGTTCCAGCCAATCCCCAACGTGTTGTAGTGGATTGGGATTTGGGACCAGTCTTAGCAGTTGGGGTAAAACCGGTTGGAGCATCGAATACACAGCTGGAGTATTCTCAGTTTCTCAAACCTTTCTTAGATGAGACGGTACAAGACATAGGGGCAGAAGGAAGTATTTCTTTTGAGAAAGTATTAGAGCTAGCACCAGACGTCATTATCACATGGAATAAAGATGCCTATAGCAACTATTCTAAGATCGCACCGACCGTGTTATTTGATACAAGCAAATACGCAACGATTCAAGAAGAGATTACAGCTATGGGAGAAATTCTTGATCGAGAAGAAGAGGCTAAACAGTTTGTGGCAGATTTCGAAAAACGCAAAATAGCTGCCCGCGATAAAATTAAAAATGTAATTGCAAAAGATGCAACGATTTCTATCGTAGATTATATCACGGTAGAGAAATTTTTAATGGTCATTGGTAATCAGGGTGAGAGAGGCGGCAGAGCTACTTACGATATTTTGGGGCTGAATCCCACTCCAAAAGTTCAAAATGAAATCATTGATAAGGAAATGAGCCGTGTTGAAGTTTCTTGGGAAACGGTAAATGATTATGTAGGTGACTATGTTATTGTCCTTACAGTAAAGGACAAAGAACCGCCTAAGTTGCCAGCAACATGGAAGATGTTGGATGCAGTCAAGAATAATCGAGTAATTGAGATTGATATGGAGAAATATTTTGCAGCAGATTCATATTCCTCTCTGTTACAAGCGGAAGATATTGCTGATAAAATATCGAAGCTGGTTTCAGCTAAATAACCTTATTGAATTGAATCTATCTGAAGTCATTTTAAATAAAAAGACGAAGCCATTATGGCTTCGTCTTTTGTAGGTTTGTATACTCTTTTAATGCTAGAGAATAATGTCCTTTTACAAATGAACTATTGCACCGAAAGTACAGTCTCCAGCTCAGGGATATATTCCTTGACCATATTGTTGTCTTCCCACAGACCTGTAGTCCCAGCTGGGGCTTGACCTTCGGAAACGACTAAGTAAGGTTTGATGGTTACAGTACTTGGTATAGTCTTGAAGGGTTCAAAACGAACATTATAAGATTCGCTTAAGGGGTGAGCACCGATGGGCTTCAGTTGAACACCACGTTCATCCACAATGTCAAATTGAAGAGCGATGGCGCCCCCGTTAGCACCCTTATATTTCGAAGGGATAGAAGCGAGCATTTCTTCTACGCTCTGGCCCGGTTTAGTTTTGTACTCAATGGATACCTGCGTTGTGATTGGGGTGATTTCTACCTTACTGATCTGCAAGTTAATGTTATCGTGATGCTTGGTCTCCTCTGAAGTTAGTGCGGTAACAGGCGTTGATTTGGTAACAGGCAGAACGAATTCGAACGGGACATCGTAACCCTTTAACGTTACATTTACAGTCAAGTCAAACTGATCAGGGAACTGGACAGTTTGTGTTGTTGTGCTCGGCTCATAATAAGTGTTCAAAACCTGAACCATTATGCTGGAAGCAGTCTCACCGTCCATGTATTCGTAACTCCAGAGCAGAGGTTGGCCTTTATAGAGGACCTCAAACGTATCCACTGCCCCTTTATTGGCATCGGAAGGCAGCGAATTGGGCTCCGAAGCCAGATGGTTTCCAGGAGTGGTTATGTTCATAAGAATTCGGGTCCCGTCGAATAATAACGTAGGAATATTCATAGTCACATCGCCATGGGTCACGCTTTGGTTAACGTTTGTGATGAAATCCTCGGCTTGTTGAACACCGGGATCTAAGTTTTTTTCGCCCCATAATGAATAGATTTGTCCCAAAACCGGAATTTGCTTGAGTGCATCAGCCATTGCGGGCGATACAAAGCCGGAAGCAAGGACTGTAACTCCAAGAATTGCAGCGGCTGCAGTGGAAATCAACCATTTATTAAAAGTTTTAGATACATTTTTCTTTTTCTGAACGGGGGAAATGGAATTATCGGTTTCCCTGATGATTTGGTAAGTCTCATTCAGCTTGGAGCGGGCAATATCCGATAACTGATCGGGAAGTAGGCTTTGGCAGTTCTTTAATTGTTCTTCTAACTTAGTGTTTACCATGTCGCAACTCCATTTCTTGATTGAATTGAGATGAATGCTTTAGCTTTTTGCGGGCGCGATGCAGCCGGGTCTTCACGGCTACCGTAGAAATTTCGAGAATGTCAGAAATTTGACTGATCGGCATGTCCTGTAGGTAATGAAGGTGAATGACAATCCGTAGATTCTCCTCAAGATGTTGAACGGCATCCCATAATTCGATTTTCTCATAATCCTTGGAAATGGAAGGGACTTCGGGAAGCTCTCCATAAGGGAGGGCTCTTGCGTTGTTTTTGATCATTTTGTTGCATTCATTAATCAGAATCCGGAAGATCCACGTTTTGAAAAAAGCGGGCTCTCTGAGTGTATGGATGGACTTAAAGGCTTTAAGCATCGTCTCTTGCAGCGCATCTGCACAATCTTCGTCTTTGTTGACGATGGACCTTGCAGTTCTATATAAAGGTAACTCTATCTCCTGCATCAACTGCACGAATGCTTCTGGGTCCCCAGCTTTGGCTTTGACGACAATAGGATTAATATACAAAGATTTACCTGCTTTCTTGACTAAAAGTCTTAGGATGTTCGTAACGTTACTTAAATATTAGATCGGGTAGGTAGCTAGAAGGTTACAACGAAAGAAAACCTAAGATATCCGGGGACTGTACCGTTTGGGCAAAATCAGCACACACGGGTTTTTGCAAGCATTCTGGGTTCACAAAATAATGTAGTTTCTGGTGGGGCGGTTTTGCTTACTGAAAGCAAAAGCCCCCTCCGCCGTTTTGGCGGAAAGGGCCAGTCGTACCTGCAAAGTTTAGCCATACAGTTTCCTCTGGAGGACCATGCAAGCCAATCCTCAGGATACAGGATGGATCTGGTTCAATTGTTCCAGAATTTCTTTTGCTTCGATACATCTGCCTTCTGTAATTAAATAGTTCATAAGCTATACATAAGCCTGCCAGTAATCCGGGTGATTCGGCACTGAATTCTTATACTACTCAATGAGTTTATGGTGATTTGAAAAAATTCCAATCAAAAATGATTCCATTCACCGCATCCCGCAAAGCACTATGATTACTTTTACTGTCGTATTTTCTCATTTGGATAACCTACAATTTATATCATTTCGACTAGTCAATTGCAGTATAACTTTTGTGTAAAATACCCGCAATGGCCGCGTGGTTAACTAAATTAACCTATCAGTTGCATTAGTACTCTAAACCCATTGGAAGATAATGTAAAAAATTCCCTTGTGATCTCGATTTTCTTTCTCAAGGTTGCGGAGCATATCTTGTTATGACATACTCGTCAGCAAATGGTTCACTAAGTTAAACGATTGAACGAGACGAAAGCGGTGAGAATCATTAATAAACAGCAACAAGTCGAAGTCATCAAAGACGATTTTAAGATGTGCGAGAAGGTCTTTTTAGCTATTGGTAATGAGACAAGACAATCCATTATTACAGTACTTATGGAGACTACCTGTACGAACGGATTACGCGTAGGTGAGATTACTGAACAAACGCATCTATCACGACCAGCGGTTTCCCATCATCTAAGAATCTTAAGAGAAGCCGGAATTACTAACACTAAAAATACTTTGCATCTCGATTATGAATGGAGGGTTCTTGATGAAAGCGATGATCATTGAAAAATACGGAAAAAGTCCTCTTCTATTGGCAGACATTCCAATGCCTTCAGTAGGTGATTATGATGTGTTGGCAGAAATCCATGCGGGGAGTATTAATCCTATCGATTTCAAGGTGCGGGATGGCAAAACTCGTATGCTGTTGAAATACGATATGCCGCTTGTGTTAGGAAATGATTTTTCAGGTATAGTCACCAAAGTAGGAAACAAAGTAACAAAATTCAAAATAGGTGATGCAATATACGGTCGTCCAAGAAAGAATAGAATTGGAACCTTCGCAGAATATATTTCTATTCATGAAGACGATATAGCCTTAAAGCCTCAAAATCTTTCTTTTGAGGAAGCGGCGTCAATCCCATTAGTCGGGCTTACATCCTATCAAGCATTACATGATATATTACAGCTATCGGCAGGGCAAAAGGTGTTAATTCAAGCTGGTTCGGGGGGCGTTGGAACCTTTGCTATCCAGCTGGCCAAAGCGATGGGGGTTTATGTGGCTACAACTACTAGCGATGCTGGAGCAAATCTGGTCAAATCTCTTGGAGCTGATCAAATAATCAATTATAAAACAGAACAATTTGATAAAGTCTTACTAAATTATGATGGAGTATTCGATACGATTGGCGGAGAGACATTAGAAAAGGCTTTTAAAATAGTCAAACCAGGCGCACAAATTGTATCGGTTTCTGGGCTGCCCAATGCACGCTTCGGAGTTGAATATGGGTCTGGTTTTATAAAAACGAGTCTTTTTCGATTAGTTACCCGTAAGCTAACAAAATTAGAGAAGCGATATAATGTCAAATACAGCTTCTTGTTCATGAAACCAAGCGGTAGACAATTGGAGATTATTTCGGAGCTTATAGAAGCAGGGAAAATAAAGCCTGTAATTGATCAAATATTCTCTTTTGAAGAAGCTCAGAAGGCGATGGAGTATTCCGAATCGGGCCGTGCAAAGGGAAAGATCGTATTAAAGATAAAGTGACAGTAGAAAGATTTGATGATCAGAGCTTTTTAGGTTCAAAATATGATGATGTAACTAAGAATCAGGGAGATATGAGTTTTTAATGGAATAGTGTGATTAAATCAGAATTTATTTTTTTGTTGGGGTGGATAAAAGATGGGTGAACTCGCTTATGGAGGAATTGTTATCAATAATGCTGGTGAGGTATTGATGAGAAGCCCTAGCGGATTCTGGGGAGGTTACGCTTGGACTTTTGCTAAAGGTGGAAGCGATCCTCAAGATCAATCTCCTGAAAATACAGCATTGAGAGAAGTGAGAGAAGAGACTGGGTATGTTTGTGAAGTTGTCGCACCGATCCCAGGGGCATTTGAATCAGAGACATGTACAACTAAGTGTTTTTTATTAAGACCAATAGGAGAAGTACATAGTTTTGATCATGAAATACAGGAAATCCGATGGGTAAGCAAGGATGAGGCATTTAAATTAATAAATCTGACAGTACCAGAAAAAGGACGATTAAGGGATAGCAACGCTCTTAAAAGTGCCATAGAAGTTATGCAATCATTGTAGAGGATACTTAAAGACTCTTCCCTTAGGAATATTAAATGGTACAATATCCCATATGTAAAACAAAAACCATGGGATGTGATAATACTGGAAAAGATAAGACTGCGCGCTGGTGCATTAATAATTGAGAAGGGTTGCATTTTACTAGTGGAGTTTGAGAATGACAATCTTGATGGCGTGCATTACAATCTTCCAGCAGGTGGCCTTGAGCCAGGAGAAACACTGATTGAAGCTGTAAAACGGGAAGCAAAAGAAGAGGCTTGTGTTGAGATAGAGGTCGGTCCCGTTGCATTTGTTTACGAATATCAACCTACAAAAAGCAATTACATATACGGGGATTCTCATTCAGTAGGAGTTACATTTAGTTGTAAATTGAAAGCGGGATCAAATCCAAGACTTCCCGAATCACCAGATTCTAAGCAAATTGGTGTAACGTGGGTTCCAATTTCGGAGCTGCACTCTATTCAACTGTATCCGGAGATTAATCAGGACATTCTTGATTACTACAATGGTAATAACTATAGAAATTATGTTGAGGAACATGAAATTCAACAGAGTAAGTCGTTACGCTACAGAACTCCTAACACGTAGATTAAAACTACTTGTGTCAAGAAAGGAGAATTTCTTTGTGTTTTCACTGTTATAGGAAGATAAGAATCCGCCAGCTCCCCGAAACCAACGTGTTAAAGTAAGATACTACACAAATCATATGGGGTGTATCGGATGAAGATAAATAATAATTATTTGAAGGAACAATTAAAACATGTTTATTGGCTTAATGGTGGACCTTGTGCTGGAAAGACGACCATGACCAGGAAATTTGTAGAGGAATTAGGCTTTCAAACATTGGGTGATGATGTCTTAAAATATAGACCATTTACTAGCCCTGTTGAGTACCCGGCTCTTCAATTTCCTAATCCTGATTTGGATTGGAATAAGTGGTTCAATAAACCCGTAGATGAGCACTGCCAATGGTTATTTCAAATTGTCGAAGAGATGATGGATTTCTTTATCGTTGACTTGCTAACAATGCCTAATGACAAACCAATAATAATTGATCTAGGAATAATGCCTGAGCGTATACTACCTTTTATTCCAGAAGAGAGAATGATTTGTTTTTATACGTCCGATAAAGAGATAGAGCGATTATATTACTTCAGAGAAGATCATAAGATGATTTTGGATTGTATTAACGCCTACACGATAAATCCAGAAGAAACGATTAAGCACGGAAACAAATCTATGGTTAAATTCTCCAATGAGATTAAGAATGCCTGCACTAAAATGGGAATCAAAACTGTTGAAAGAATACCAAGTATGAGCGTGGAAGAACAATTTAGATTAGTTAGAGAACATTTTGGACTGTAGAGATGACTAAAAGGTAGATCTATTCCAAGAACCCCTTCCTTGTTTAGGAGGGGGTTGTCTTTATATATTGGTGTGAATTTTAATATAAGTGCAACCTATTCTACGAACTTTCTACTATATAGATAAGAGTGTTAAAAAGGAGAATAACCGATGGAAGACCAAGGAATAGTCCACTTATACCTGCAGCGTTCACAGCAAGCCATTTTAGAGACTAAAAATAAATATGGGGCTTACTGCAGAGTAATTGCAAGAAACATTATTTCAAATTTCTCGGATGTTGAAGAGTGTGAGAACGATACATACTTAGCGGCATGGAATTCAATACCGCCTAATCTGCCTAGGAATTTCCCTGTATTTCTAGGGAGGATCACCCGTAATATTGCGCTTGATAAGTATGGTTATAATACAGCGAAAAAGCGTAATCGTGAGTTTGAAGTCATTTTAAGTGAACTAGAAGAATGTCTAGCTTCACCTGATACTGTAGAAACAGAGTACGAAGAAGGTGAGATCGCTAACTTAATAAATCAATTTTTATATGGAATAGATGAGCAAGCAAGAAATATATTTATTGGAAGGTACTGGCATTCTTATTCAATAGATGATCTTTCAATAAGATTTAATATGAGTAGTAGCAAAGTGAAATCTATATTATTTAGGACAAGAAATAAACTTCGAGTTCATCTAGACAAAGAGGGGGTTAACCTATGAAAAAAGAAGATTTATTTAAGGAGATCGGACTTATTGATGAAAACTTAATTGAGGCGGCTAGGCACAATGGAACAGAGAAAAGGAAAAAGGGTATTTCTAAAAAGTGGGTTATTTTGGTTGCTTGTCTTATCCTGTATAGTTCAACCGCTTCAGCTTTATTAGCAACAGAATATTATAAAAATCAAAATTCAGAGCCTTATATACGTTATTTAAAAGCTGAAGACATGGAGTTAGAGCCTGCTACTAAATATGATGCGGAAAAATTTCTACATGCTTTAAAAAGTGATAATAATGAATATGTATATATTGCTATTAATAGGCTGGTAGAATGCTTTAATGATCAAAAGCTGAGAGAAAAAGCATTAAAAGAACTTAAGCCATTTATAAAAAATGAGAATCAAAAAATTGCTGATGCGGCTGCTTTTGCCGTAGATATTTTGTCCAAAAGTTATCGGAGCCCTTATATTGTTAAGTTAGCAGACGGAAGTATGATATTTACGTTGTTTAATAATTATTCAGACTATGGAAGCCAAAATGTTATTTGGAGAATAAAAGACAATGTGCTTAACGAGTATTTAAGTTTTTCTGCACCATCTATGTATGTTAAAAAAATTATTCCTTCACCAAATCATAAGTTAGTTGCGATCGTAACATGCTCTAATAAAAGTGATTTCGTGCAAATTAGCAATATTGAAGAGGGAATGACAAGTCCAGAGTTAATAGAATCTGCAAGAGTCAAATATGGTGCACAAAAAGAATTAGATACATGGATTCGCACAGATCATGAAAATTATAGCTATGCAGATAAGATCGTTTGGAAAGACAATGATACTTTAGCATTTGAGGGTTCTCTTGCCTACCAGAATACTGAGATTATTGAGAATGTTACTGTGAATTATCAGTTTAGTAAAAAGATAATAGAAGTAAAAGAGCTTAATAAGTCTAAATGAGAGCATGCTCCGGTGAACCGTATCATAGGTCCCTGCGCTTAAATATCCTCATCCAGGATTAGACTGGAGTGAATGGTTTAATAAACCGAATGATGGACATGTAAATGGTTTTTTCAAATTGTCGTCCGTGAACACTTTGGATGGCGATATGAAAAATATTGGATAATAATTTCATTATTTTCCGGACTGTAAAAAAGGCCATCCTGCATAGGATGGCCTTAAAACTTGCCCAATGTGGATCTACATTGAACATTTTTAAGCAGAATTAATTTTGCGTAGCTGTTTTTCAATAAGTTAACTACAATTTTTTCATAAAGTCTCGATGATATTAATCGGAGTGGCTGACAGTAGCCTCTTTGTATGGAGTCGTGGCACTGCCTCCGACTCCATACAAAGAGGGTTGCAGCAAGAATAGCGGGAGTAAGCGGTGAAAAAGTTCGCTTTCCTGACTTTCCAGATAAAGAGCGACGAACCAAGAATGTTTGGCTTGACCGTTTATCTTCTGTTGTTGAAGAAATTCCTCAAAATGAAGAAATAATCTTGTAGCATGCTTAGTTGATGGAGAAGTGCACCCAATCTTTCCCTTGGATCGCCTTCATTGTGTTGAAGAATGATTGGGCCCGTGTGTTATTAATAGAAGTTATCCAAGTCATATTGGTGTATCCCTGATTGATGCAGTAATTTTTACATGCCAAAAAGAGTTGGGATTCCAGTTCCGTATCTCTATAGGGCTCTGTGAGGAAGAAGTCGTTCATCACAACAATTTTATCTGCTTTCATCGTGCTAAATGTAAAGTATAGAGTAGCAAAGCCGACTAGTCTTCCATTTTCTTCTACGACGAATTGTATACCCTGTTGTCTGTCAAAAAGGGTTTGAATCAAATGATGAATATTATTGATAGGAGGGGCAGGGTTTTGATAAAATCCGACGATATATTCATACATTAATTCTGTCAAATTCGTTATATCTTCAGGCTCAGCAATTCGAATAAAAGAAGACATTGTGATTCCTCCAGTTTTTATAATGTTAATAATAATACAATAATATAAATAAATATTCAATTTCTTTTAGTGATGAACTGTAGGATTAGACATTTAGAAAGGTTATAAGGTCAGGAAAGGTGATATATCAGTAGCTAAAAATTATTTGACGGAAGTTCAATGACCAAGAGATTCTGACCAATGCTGGTAAGATTTCGCAAGAGGTGGCAGAGAATTTGGCTACAGTGAAGTATTGAATAAACGATAAACCATTCATAACAACCACTTATCCTGTAGTATCATTATGTATACCCCATAAGACTTCAAGAGCTCTTCTCACGAATGATCCAATTCAGTTTCATTCAAGCAAGAAACTTTTTAGACTTTTATCTATAAATACGGAATCTGGTTCATGCTGTCCAATGCCTGCGCAATGCCCCCACTTGGATTCAATCGGAAGGAAGAATGCATTTGGTATATGACGTGCTTCAGCTTTGTTATCCTGGGGAGTGAAGAAAAGGTCTGTACTTCCCGGCATAACTAGGGCCCGTGCTGTTATACTGCTTAATGCAAGCTCAAAATCGCCGTTATACATCGGATTAGCGCTAATGTCACCTGTAATTCCGGTACGTAACATGGTGATCAGGTCATTAGCGTCAAAGGTCAAAAATACTTGATCCCAGTAATCGACGAGATATTCCTCTAGTGTGTGGTAGCCCTCTTGCTGATAGAGCTGCTCTAGATAATAAGCCTGAGAAAACCCCCAAGCTGCGTAGACTCGACCCATCGCTGCCAATCCCGTTTTGGGTTTCTGCGTGTAAAAGCCATTTTTCCAAGCAGAATCAGCCTGAAGGGCAGCGATCATTCCTTCAAATACAACCTTTGCATGAGGCCGGATCATGGCAGTCCCGCCGAATGGAGCGATTCGTTTTACCATATCGGGGTAGCTTGCCCCCCACTGAAAGGTCTGCACAGCCCCTAGTGACCAACCTACAACGAGGGCGATTTCTGCAATACCGAACTTTTGATTCACCAGTTGATGCTGCAGTCGCACATTATCATAAATCGAAATCAGTGGAAAATTTGCTTGATGATAGGGTGATGGCGTATTGCTTGGCGAGGAGGAGAGTCCATTGCCGAACATATTAGGGACGATAATAAAATATTTTTCTGGATCCAGTGCCTTTCCAGGTCCGATTAACCATTCGTTATCAGTATGCAAGCCGGCAAACCAGGTGGGATATACAATCACATTATTTTTGGCTGCATTTAGTATGCCGTATGTTTTGTAGGCGAGAATGGCATTTGGTAGAGTTTCACCGGATTGCAGCAGAACATCTCCTATTTCATAAATTTCATAATCTCTCATATAAAAAACTCCTTTTCATATCTATGGACTGCCTTCCTTGTCATCACTCTACGATGCGGCTATTGTTAAGTCAAAGAAACGTTTATGAATAGAACGTTCATTTTTTTTGAATTAAGGAGCGGGAACTCGATGGAATTGCGCCAATTAAAAACCTTTTATACGCTTGCTTCCACACTCAACTTTACCCGAGCTGCAGAAGTGCAGAACTATGTCCCTTCAACGGTTACGATGCAAATGAAGGCCTTAGAGGAAGAATTGGGTGTCAAGTTGGTGGACAGATTGGGTAAAAATGTGACTTTGACCGATGCAGGGAGAACGTTCCTGCGCTATGCAGATAACATATTGAGTATGGTTGAAGAAGCACAGCATGCCGTCAAGCAATCCGGCGAATTAACGGGTACGGTAGTCATAAGTGCCGATGAAACGTTGTGTACGTATCGGCTGCCGGCTGTATTGCGTCAGTTTCGTTTGTGCTATCCAGGAATTCGGTTAATGTTTCGACCGCTGGCTAATTCGAACCTCAAACAGAGCTTGCGTGAAGGGGAAACTGACATTATTTTTATGCTGGGTGAAGACAAGGGCGAGACAGGATTTTGCCGTGAAAAAATGTTGGATGAGCCCTTTTATCTATTGGTGTCACCAGATCATCCTTTGGCTGCACATACTGCATTGGCCATTGAAGATTTTCATGGCGAGACCTTATTGTTGACGGAAAAGGGATGTTCCTATCGCACTTTTTTTGATCGAAGTCTTTCACAGAAGGGCATGGGGGGAATTACCGAATTGGAGTTTAACAGTGCTGAGGCTATTAAACAATGTGCGAAAATAGGAATGGGCATTGCCATATTGCCTGAAATGGCCGTGATAGGAGAAGTGAATCGGGGAGAACTGGTTCCGTTGCCGTGGGATTTGACCGCCACTTCGTTTGCGACCCAAATGTTTTGGCATGAAGAGAAATGGATCTCGCCTGCAATCGAAGCCTTTTTGAGCTTGACTAGAGAAACATTTTTGAGAAAAGATCTGAATCGTTACTCATGATCCTACGCATGCTGAATGCCAGTCTTGATCCCATCTGGTAGAATAGGGAAAACCATATTACTCTATATTCTAGTAACTTGATTATACGCTTGGGGGAGGTAGACCATGGACAACGAACTAATCGCGCAGCTGACACAGTGGCATGAAGATGATGAACACCAGAAGATTGTAGATACCCTGATGGAGATTCCTCCAGAGGAAAGAGATTACGAGGTGGTCAGCAGTCTAGCAAGAGCATATAACAATCTGGGACGTTATGAAGAAGCGCTTGAACAGTTTGCGAGGATTGCGGAACAGGGGCAGAATGATCGTTTGTGGCATTTTCGTGTGGGATATTCCTACTACTATTTGAATCGATATGAGGAAGCAGTGAGAGTGCTGGGTATCGCCCATGACCTCGATCCTGACGATGGGAATACGGCCATGTTACTGAACTTTAGCCAGCGCAAGCTACGCAAAGAACAACACGCCGCAGCCAGACAGGCAATCAGAGAGCAGCATAATGATTCGGGGCCGGTTTCAACTCCATTTGAAGGGATGGATCTCTCCGATTTTTGGGACGATAGCGATTATGCGCTAAAAGAATATGTTTCTGCCCCGCCTTCGGATGAGCTGATTGCTTCTGTAGAAGAAGAACTCGGTTACAAGCTTCCTGCCTCTTATATCAGTCTGATGAAGCAGCACAATGGGGGAGTTCCTTATACTACTTGTTTTCCGACGGAGGATGCGACCTCATGGGCCGAGGATCATATTGCGGTTACGGGCATTATGGGCATCGGACGCGAGAAAAGCTATTCACTCTGCGGTGATCTCGGCAGCCCGTTCATGATTGAGGAGTGGGGATATCCTGACATCGGCGTGGTGATTTGTGACTGCCCTTCGGCAGGCCATGATGTCGTGATGCTGGATTACCGGAACTGCGGGAGGGACGGCGAACCCGAGGTGATTCATGTGGATCAGGAAGACGATTATGAGATTACGTTCCTGGCCAAAGACTTCGAGACGTTTATACGCGGCCTGGTGAGTGAGGAGCAATACGATACCTCTCAAGAAGATAAAGAGGAGGATCTGCGCAAAGTAGCCGTAGGTAAATTCTCGCCTTTGCTCGCGAAGCTGTGCAGCCATGTGCTTGAGGTGGATCAGCTTGAGCAGAAGATCCGTAAAGTCTGCACCCGAATCGTTGAAGAGAAGGGACACTTTTCCTTTCATGCGGATGAGCTTTCTAATCTGATGTACGATGTGCAGTTCTGGCTGTACACAAGCTCTTATCCGAATACGAGCCGTCAACAATATCTGGATGTATATGAGGAAATGATCGCTTTTGGCGGCGAGTTCGGTCAAGGCGGGTATGCTCCCGGCTGGATCAGCGATTGGCTGGATGGGCGGATACGGGAAGGATTGATCATTCAGGAAAACGAGGTGCTTCGCTTCACGGATCAAGCCCGTTCTGAGGTTATTGCACGGCTGGAGGCGGAAACCGCAGAAGAGGACGTTGCCCCTTTTATACTCGTGGATCAGCAGGGTGGAGGCATGTCTGTCATTCTAAATGTTGGTAGCTACCGATCGGAAGTGTTCGAGGCCCGGGCAGACGAAGGGTTTGAAGGTAATGGGTACGATTGGGCTTCTTTGGCAGCTGTATTTGTGAACGAATATATGCCTGAATGGGTAGATACGATTCATTTTGACCCGGAAGCGGATATGTTCTGTGCTTATTCGGAGAATAGCGAAGCTATTAAGCGGTTCGCGGTACGGTTGAAGCAGGCCTGCGAAGATGAGACGGTGATTCGGGATCTATTCTCCCGCGCGGAGCTCGATTGATCACAATAGTATTCAAGGGCTGGATCACGCAGAAGGTTGAGAGAATGCGTCAGGTGTTATCACTACAAAACACACTAATCGTCGGCATTCCATTTTGGATACAGCGTATTATATTTGGTCTAATCGTTAACCGCGCAAGTAAAAAGGGGACTTATGCAGAACTGGAGAAGTATACAGGAAGACCTTAAAATCTCTATGCTCTGTCGCTAGAAACTATGGGGATGACTAAGTCCCTAGATGCTTATTTTTGATATAATATAGTTAAATTTTTAGTTATTGTAATCCTGTTGATAGGGAATAATGAGAGAAAAGGAGAGATGGAAATGACGTATATTGTTGATTTTAAAAATGTGTCTACGGTCGGAGTTGAGTCTTCACCCGTAGCAGAAGCACTTGCTGGTTTACGTGCTAATGAAGCCCGTTACTTTATGAACAAGTACGAGCATGAATTTACAGTTGTCCCAGCTAGTGAAAGTCAGGAGAGCCTTGATTATGTGAACCGAATTTTGAAAGAAGAACGTAATATTGTGTTTGCGGCCAAACCTTTAGAAACATCGCGTTTTCAAGTGGAAAATATAAAATTCACCTACGTTTTTTATGAAGATGGTCTTGAGGTTAATGTCATGTATACGGTTGATGATTCTAAGAAGCGGGCCGTTGGTTTTAAGCTTTCTGAGGGAATGGAGATACCCAAAGAGTTAGAAGAGAAGTTTAAGTTTGCTAGACAGAAGTCTAAACTAGCCGGTACAATTCGTGGCTCGTATTTTGTAATCAAAGGTGAGTATTAAAGGAATAAGGATAATGTAAGCCTATGTTCCGAGTAGCGGAATATAGGCTTTATTTAAAATTTGAGATGCGATAAATCTGTGGATACTTCGCTTCTCAAATTTTGAGTGGCGAAATTATGTATGATTTGATGTTCATTTGATGAATCCTGAAAAACAAGATATAGCGCATTGTGACAGGTTTAAGGCGAGGGAAACGGAAATTCTAAATCAACTATTTATACCATTTGCATCATGTTTTTTATTCAACGCAAACGAATAAAATGCAATTACTAACGCAAGTAATACGATTAATCCACCAATCCAACCCAAATTCTGAATGGATGTATACTCAATCACGACTCCACCTAAAGCTGCACCTAATGTCATACCAATATTCATTAAAGCAGTATTGAAACTTAAGACAATTTCTGATGATTGTGGTTTTATGGAGATTAAATAAAATTGATTTGCAGGCGTTGTTGTCCATGCAGCAGTCCCCCAAATCATAAATGTAAGGAGAACACCTATCGTCGAAGTTGCTGTTACCGTTAATAGGAATAAAGCTGCCGCGTGAACGATTAAACTAATGTAAATGGTTCGAACGGGTCCCCATTTATCTACCGCATACCCACCAAACCGTGAGCCTATGAAAGCAAACACACCTAATACGAAAAGGGCTGTACTTATCTTTTTAATTGAAAACCCAGCTACATTACTTAAAAGCGGAGCTATATAAGCAAAGACCATGGTGTATGCGAGGAAAAAAAATACGGTAGTTAATAAACCACTAATTAATTGCTTATCTTTAATTAATAGCAATTGGTGCTTCAAAGAGATTGATTTAGTTCCCTCTAATTTTGGGATGTATCTATTGATTAGTATTAGATTGATAAGTGTCACAGCAGCAATGATAAGATAGATATAACGCCAATCCATAAAGGCAGCAATTAAGGTTCCAATCGGTACACCCAGCACTAAAGAGACTGTAAATCCAGTTATTACTGTTGCGATTGCACCACCACGTTTTGTAGGTTCAGCAAGTCTAGCAGCGTAATTGGTTGCTATAACGAAATACAGACCACCACTCATTGCCTGAACAATACGGGAAAGCATGAGCATACTAAAATTAACACTAAAGAAAGACATGATGGTTCCCGCAATAAAAAAGATCATGGAGTATAATAATACTTTTTTTCTTTCAAACTTTGCAGTTAGCATAACTAGTACAAGTGCCCCAAATGCATAAAATAAGGCATATATGGTGACTAATTGCCCAGCCAATGAAATAGATACGTCCAAATCCCCTGAAATAATTTCTAATATACCTGAAACAATAAATTCTGCTGTTCCTAATACAAAGGCACCTAAAGCTAATAAATAAATGGCAATACGATTCATAGTCTCTTCTCCTATTTATCTTTTGTCTTCATAACTATATGACTTGTTAATATGAGGAAGATGTATTTTTATATGGGATAGTACCAGCATAGCTATCACTACTCGCAAACGAATGGGTCATTGATTTGCTGGTACTCCCTATTATCTATTGCTAGAAACGAACTGTTTCAATCCTTCTTTAGACAGTACCCCGATCTCTTTATCAATCGCCTTGCCATTTTTAAATAAAATGGTTGTGGGAATGGACAAAATTCCAAACTGGGAACCAATCTCTGCACATTCATCCACATTCGCTTTGAGGATCCTCACGTCATCTTGCTTATCCAAGTCATACTCTTCGAGAATGGGCCCAAACATACGACAAGGGCCACACCAAGGCGCCCAAAAATTCACTATTGTAAACCCTTCGCTTCGCAAATCCGTTTTGAATGTGGTATTCGTTGTATGACAAATCATTCGTATCTTCCTTTCAATTCGATAATTTGATACTTATTTCTACATGAATAGGTTAATCAGTTTATCACGTCATCTAAGACCTTATATTTCCTTAAGCATGCGATCGTACATCTATCGATCTCTACCATCTCTTTCACCTCCTTCTTCTTGTTAACTTTGCTGTAGTTACATAAAAGGGATTTAATAGATACTTTGTATCTTTAATGAATATAAAAATTTCTCGGTTTCTTTATACCATTTAAACACCCCATTTCCGTTTGCGTTTTTTCACTAATTCAGCTTTTGGGAACCATTTGCCTATTCGAAGATATTAAAGACTCTTTATATCTATAATGAAGTTAAAAAAAACTTATTATACGGAATGAACCGTACTCTTCAAATCTAGATAAGTAGTTCAAGTTAAAATTGAGGTTACTTTTGGATCAAGTCCACCAATTTCAAGCATGGTGTGCAGAGCATAATTCGTCGCTTTTGTAAATTTCATGGTCTCACCTCAATTAAATACTTATTGTATCTATAATATCTTTTAAGTCGCAGATGTGTCAAGTTGAGTCTCTTAATAAAAAATATAATCGTTAGCCATACATGTAGTACAACTGCTGCACCACAGATGATGGAAATAGTTATATCTGTTGAGAATAGTCTAATTTATTGTTTAATACACATTTGCAACTGCAAGTGGCGCAAACGCAACCTCAATCATATAGCGTTGTCTCCATTGTTTTTCTATAATTAAGGCAACATATAGCAAAGGAGAGCAAGTCTATGTCTTTTAGCGAAAAATTGTTGCAACTTAGAAAAGAAAAAGGTTATTCCCAGGAAGTGCTGGCCGAAAAACTGTGCACAACCAGACAGGCAGTCAGCAAGTGGGAAAACGGGCAAGGGTTCCCCGAAACCGAAAAGCTACTTATGATTGGTAACTTGTTCGAGGTGTCCATCGATTATTTGCTAAAGGAAGGCGAGGTAAAGGGTGGCGTTGAAGAGCGTGGGTATTATGTCAGCCAAGAAATGGCAGAAGGGTATTTGATTCATCAGCAAAAGTCATCCAATCGCATTGCGACAGGCGTGTTCCTTCTAATTATGGCTTTTTTTCCGTATTTGATGCTTCGGAAGGAATCAGTTATTTATTCCTTTCTTATTATTATTTTGTTGGCGGCAGGGGGTGTAGTTGTTCTCGTGTCCGCCATACTGAAAGATGAGGAAAGGTACCATGTGCTGGATAAAGAGGCTCTTATGCTGGATCAAGGTTATGTGAAGCAGTTGACGGAACGTTTTAATAGATTGAAGAGTAGGTACGCAACTGTGATCATCGTGGGTGCTGGCATGGTGGCGGTAGGCGGAATGGGCTTTTTGCTAGAGAGAAAGGGGATCTCTGAAGGCGCACTAGTCCCTTATTATCCTATTTGCGTCATTTTGATCGCTATGGGCGCATATGTAATTATTCGAACATCTACTCTGTGGTCTTCCTATAGTCTACTGATCTACAATGAGAAGCATATTACTCGGAGGAACGACGGCTTCTGGAGAAAAATCAGAAAAAAGTTAGCCGAATAAAAAGCTTGGCCCTTAAATCAATGTATAATATTTGGCAGATCTCTATTGTTAACAATATGTAGCGAGTCCTGATTAAGAAAATAAATTAGCTAAGAACATTATGCTAACGGGGTACTGATAGCTCAATAAACACGATAAGGCAGCCGATCAGTCCGTGATCGGCTGCCTTTATTCAACTAACGGACAGGATAGTTGTAATTGATATATCGAGCTAAGGTGGTGGCGGAAAAGATGGATAAGAAATGGCTGGCATATCGAATTTATCCAGAACCATCTGGGACCGAATATCAGCATTCCAATTTAATAGACAAAGCTGAAGTTGAATGTTTATTTGATTATTGTCAGATATTAGAGGCGATGATTTCAAGAGATGGTTGGAAAGCATTGATTGACTATCATGGTTTCCAAGAACTTTATAGAATCAATAAAAAAAGTGGTTGGTTTGACTCCGATAACCTCGAAGATTTTATTTTTGAAGTCGAATCACATATTGATTCATTGCCTGAACTTTAAACAACGGGAAACGATACCTATTTAAACATGATAAGGCAGTCGGTCAGTCAAGTTGATCGGCTGCCTTTGTTCAACTAACGGGCAGGAAAGTACAGGGATTATGTGGAATAAATATACAAATATAGCGTATTAGGGGGGCTTGGAATGGCGTTTCCGACACATATTGTATCGGCAGGCGGAATTGTAGAAGATGGAAATGGAAATATCCTATTAGTAAAAGCCCATGACGATGGTTGGGTGTATCCTGGTGGGATAACTGAAGTTGGAGAAAACCTGATTGATGGCGTGATTCGTGAAATCAAAGAGGAAAGTGGAATAGAAGCCACTGTTAGCCATTTAATTAGTGTTGTATCGAATACAGCGATCCATAAGTGGTATGACGGTGTGACTGATGTTCCTACGAAGGTCATGTTTGATTTCGTGTGCAAAGCTGTGGGTGGAGAGTTAGCTACTTCTGATGAAACGAGCGATTGCAGGTGGGTTCCAAAGGAAAATGTTCTGGATGTGATTTTTTTACCCGCAATCCGCATGCGTTATGAAGCTTATTTGAACTTTAACGGCTCTGTGAATTATATAGAGTTTGTCCCTGCGACAACGTCAGAATGTAACGTCAAGCTTCATAGGCAGGTTTAGTTGTACGAGGGCTCGTGTTTTAAGAATCTTTGCACTAACGAGGTACGATAGTTCAATAATACACATTGATGAGCAGGAGCTACGGTATCCTGCTCTTTTTATTAAGCTAACAGGCAGGTTAGTTGAACAGTGTTGTTTAATTTGTGTTCAACAATCGGTACATAATGTGGAATAAGAAAATTTGTCATTATTTTAATGTGTAGTAGACTTAGTAACTACAGTTTTTTCTTCCTATTTAGTTGGAATGAATTTTTTGGCTTTTTAAACGAAGAGGAGAGTCAATATGGAAGTATTATATTTTGCAGGTGGATGTTTATGGGGAGTACAAGCTTTTATAAAAACTTTACCTGGAGTTAAGTTTACAGAAGCAGGAAGAGTTAATGGAACAAGTCATACACTTGAGGGTAATTATGATGGGTACGCCGAATCTGTAAAAACAGGATTTGATCCGACAGTTGTAACGATCAGGGAACTAATGGGGTATCTATTTGAAATCATTGATCCATACAGTTTGAATAAACAAGGACAGGACGTTGGCGAGAAATACAGAACAGGAGTATATAGTGAAAAGCCTGAACACTTAAAAGAAGCGAAGGTGTTTCTTAGTGAGAGAAATGATTATGACCTTATAGTTGTTGAAGTATTACCTCTCACAAACTATGTGAGAAGTGCAGAAGAACATCAAGATAGATTAGCTAAATGTCCAAATGACTATTGTCATATTCCAGAAGAAATATTAAGTAGGTATAAGTAAGGGAGATATTAAACTAACGGGTAACTATAGTGGAATAGCGGTTGCTTCGGCAGCCGTTTTTTATTTATTCAACTAACGGGAAGTTTAGTTGAACAAGATAAGTGGAGGTTTTATGTCGCATTTGACGCAAACTGCTCACTAGCGAATTCCAAAAGAGCTCGTTTTAAGGGTTCAAATTTAAAAACCAACAGCTGTCTAAAACTGAGAAATAAATCCTAGACTGCCGTTGGTTTATCGAACTAACTTTTCTCGATAGCTCAAGGACCAACTTAAAGGGGACTGCTTGCCATCAACTCCAGGTGTTGAAGTTGGGAATATCATTCCAAATATACCTACACCCCCGTAGTAGGAGTACTCAGTCATAAGGTCCGTCTGTTGCCTTACAATCAATAGTTCATGTACTGAGAAAAACAAATAATTTTTACTTCGAAAACCAACAGGTTCTAAAGGAGTGCTTCTTTGGAAATAGGTCACTTCTTTCTTATAGACCCATTTTTCAAAATCCGAGCTATCGGGGTTTGTCCAAAGTAGAGCAAGTAAGAATATACCCACCACGAGAATTAGTAGTCTCAAACCGAGCCCCCCTACACAGAAAGTAAACTTAATAATATGTATGTCCAGCGCAATAAGGAGATGACTTGTTTTCTCGTTCATTATTGGTATTAAGTTTATTTATACTGTCCGTTAGATGATGCACAGTACGAAGATATTGTGTAATAGAAGAAAGCGTGCTTGTTCAACTAACGGGACACATATGTATTTATTTACAAAGTTCGTAGATATGAGGTTAAATGAAATTACTGTGAATAAGAAATAACAAACTAGGAGAATCCTAATGCTATTTGAAAATGATAAGCTGAATAGTTTGTTTCGAGAATTAGAGAACATCAAAGAAACTTATGTTGAACTAAGTGTAGGAAGTCTGGACAAAAAATCTAAAATGAACTGGACCGAATACAAAAAGGAATATGAAAAACTTGGTGAAATAATTGAACATTCAGAACTTCAATCAATTCAATTGGAATTGGTTGAGGAGGTTATATACTCAATTCTGGAAATGCTCGATGGTTATAAGAGCTTGAATTTTGAAGCAGATATAATTGATAAGAAAACTGGGGAATCGATAACAAAGAATATTCAACTACATGATAAATATAGGGATCATATAGAAGCTAAGAAACTAGTGTAAGGATTTCGAGAAGACAGTAACACATCATTCACGCATCGGGCTAGCGTCCCTCGGTCCCTAATTTAAGTTTTTGCGCTAACGGGACACTATAGTTCAATAATACACATTGATGAGCAGGAGCTACGGTATCCTGCTTTTTTCATTGAACGGGCAGGAATGTTCCAATATATGGTATATTTAAATAAGACGAAATCCTACTTATTGGAGGCCATAAGAATTGTCCAATCCATTATTGGGGTATGGTAGAGGGAGCGTGATGTAGTGGAAAAGATAGCTGAAATTTTTTTGTTTTTTATTTTTATGATTCCTATGTATGGAGTATTAATATGGACTTATTTTTGTCCTGAGGATAGTTTATTATGGGGGAAACGATGGATGTATAAAGAAGAACCTGAACTATCTGAGGGGGCAATTCGTTATGCAAAAGTAGCCTCATTGACAGTTATTGTGGTACTGACTATTATATTTGGAGTCCTAATATTTAGTTAGCATCAACGTCCGTTTGTACTTTTTTGATTCTCGTGATACCTCAATCTTGTTCAAATAAAATCTAGGGTTGTTCCAATAGTAAGCAAAAAGCGGTTAACCTAACGGGCAGGATAGTTGAATGATTTCGCGAATAACTTAAGTCATGACGAATTTACGAAGTTCGCAAAAAAGACGTTAGCCGAAAGAAGTTCTTAGTTTAGGAGGAGTCTATATGATATTAGAAAAAGTTATAAATAGAATTGTAATACAAAGTGAATATAAGGATTTTGTTGATAAGTATATAGATAATATACTTACCGAATTTAAAGGTAAGATTCATAGCATTTATATGTGTGGCTCGATTCCAAAAGGAACTGCTAAACCTTTTAAGTCAGATGCAGACTTTACTATTGTATGTGTAAATCCCAAAGATATTGATTACGAAAGATTGTCAAATATTAAAGACAGGCTTTTGGAAGAATATCCAGTAGTAACTAAGATTGATACGATAATTTGCTCGATTGACGATGTACTAAGTAAACCAAATGAGTGGGGTTTTTGGGTAAAGATAATTTGTGTTTGCATATATGGTCATGACGTTGGTGAAAAAGTACCACCGATAATTATTTCTCCAGAGTTCATTTTAGACTTAAATACAGAGACCAAGGAGGAAGTAGATCGTATACATAGTTTACTTTCTAATGCTAATGATAACACAATGAAAACTAGATATATTAAAGGTTACTCTAAGAGATTAATTCGTGCATTATACTCTTTGGTTTTAGAAGATACAGGTGTATGGCAAGATGACATTATTAAGATGAAGAATGCCATATTAAACTATTGTGAGATTGACTCCGCTTTAGTTGATTATCTGTATGCTTGTTACTTGGATAGTAATGTACTTGTTGAAGAGTTTCTGGGAATTGCAGATGAAGTATATAGCTATTTTGAGAACGCCTTAAATGCAATGGCTGCTTCCAGAACTTCCTTCGGCTAACAACATATTGACGCTCCGGGTCACTCTGAGAAGCGAGTGACCACATCCAGCCCCCTAAGCCCGTCGGGACGTCATTGCATTAGCGGTTCGGCAAGCCTCACAACTATAAGCAGCGACTCTAATTAAAACATAAGACTATTGAACTAACGGGGAACGATAGCATAACAGAATGCCGCGACAGCTGCTCCGCTTGGTGTTAACTATTGGGTAGGATATTGACGAAATGTAACAAATATCAAAAAAATGGGAAATGATGTGGAGGGGATAGTCATGACTGAGGATTTTTATTGCGAAGAGGTTTTAAGTGGACGAACACCTGTACAAAAAGTATTGGAAACAAATAATGTACTCGCATAGCACCATACTCGTCCATTCTATCCAGTGCATATTGTAGTAATTCCGAAAAGACATATTCCATCACTGATTTCTTTAGAAGAAGGAGATAATGCCCTGTTAATTGAGATTATGGATATTGTAAAGAAGATAGCTGCACAAATCGTTTCAGAACATGGGGCTTGTAAAGTGATAACAAATTTGGGGAAATACCAAGATTCTAAACATCTTCATTTTCACGCAGTCTTTGGTCAGTCTTTGAACAAGAGTTGATTATACTAACGGGACACGATAGTTGAGTAATTATAAATAACTTAAGGGTTGGATTGGCTAGAATTTTCATCAAAAAAAAGCCTTTTGGAATAAAATCCAAAGGCTTTTTGTATGCTTATTTTTTTCAAGACCTTATTCAACATCATAATTGATCAGAAAGAAAAAGTCTATACTTTGGGCTGGATTTTATTTACTATTGTGAAGCCGGCAAAACTTAATAAATGGAGTGTTGTTAATGGACGTTACCTATCATCTCGATCAGGCCGACTTACAGGATTATATTAGACGGATTTTTGGCACCAGTTATTTAGTTACTCGTGTTTCACGAATGCATGGTGGCGCACAAAAGGTGGTCTACAAGATTGAGTGCAGTAATGGATTTTCCTGCGTTTTGTATGTGTGGGATCTTTCCATGAATTATTTTGAAGAAGAAAAAGCGAATGAAGATATAAATGAACAGTCCTATGGAAGTGATTTGTTTGAATTAAACAATAAGTATTTAACACAACATGGAATTCAGACCCCAGCACTTTATGATCTGAACAAGGAAAGAGATCGTTACCCATTTGATTATGCGCTTGTTGAATATATAGATGGACGTAAGGCAGAAACCTTTTTCAAACATTCCGAGTTAGCTGCTCAAGATAAAGTGTTTCAGCAGTTGGGGGATATGCTTACTACTATGCATACCACCGAAAGGCAGTTTTTTGGGAAAGCCAATGCTAACGAGATCAGTACAGAAAAATGTCATTCATTACAAATGGAAAATGCGAAAGTACAGCTAGCTTATGCCTCTCAGCATGTGGAGAAGATCGGGTCTAATCAAAGTAAACTGCTCGATAAGTTGTATGAGCTTGAGTCAAGAATTAAGCCTAGAAAGCAGTATGGATTTATTCATGGGGAACTGGGCCCTGACCATGTATTGGTTAATGATAAGCTGGAGCCCTTTCTGATCGATATCGAAGGAGCAGCGTTCTTTGATATTGAGCATGAGCATAGTTTTTTGGAGATGCGATTTGGAGATTTCTATCGGTATCTTAAGAACGATAAGCTTGATCCGGATAGGCTGTTATTTTATCAATTGCATCACCATATATCATTAACTTCAGCGGGTTTAAAGCTACAGCATAGAGGATTTCCCGATCAACAATTCGCAAAAGGTCTAGCTAAATATCAATCTGAACGTGCGCTTAGGTTTATCGAAAAATGAAGAAATGAAAATTCAACGAAGCGAAGGGGGAGTCAACCTAACCTAGGGGAGACTCCCTCTCTCTTGTGCGTTCTAGGGACAAGCCTGGCAGTAGTCAAGAGGTGTATACGAAAGTAAAGACTAGTATATAGATGGGGGTCATTCCCTTTCCTATACTAGAACTAGGAAGAGAAGCTGCATGAAGTAGATGCACGACCTATTTTGAGACAATGTGGAGGGGTAATATGAAGAAAAAAAGTAGAATACTTCTGATCGTCGCATTGATCCTAAGTTTAACTATCACGGCATGCGGCAAAACCACAAATGAAGGGGAGAAGCAGCCTGAGAAGCAGCCTGAGAAATCTGTGGAACAAAAAAATGAAGTGATTGAAGTTTCAACAGTTTCGGCAAGCGATCAGTATCTCAAATTCGATGATGGCGAAAGCTTTGAGAAGAACTCGGTCTATGATGCGTATGAGAAAGATATCGGCGTGAAGCTCACGAATAAATGGGTGTCCGCCGATGACGTTCAATTCAAGGAAAAAGTGAAGATGTCCATCGCCTCCAATGATCTTCCGGACTTCATGAAGGTTAATGCTACACAGCTGAAAGAGCTGACCGAAGCGGATATGATTATGGATATCACGGACGTATATGACAAGAATGCGACGGATGAGACGAAGAAATTCTTGTCGATGGATGGCGGAATGCAACTGAAGACCGCCACTTTCGACGGTAAACTCATGGGGATTCCAAGTTCTTATAATCCGTACCAGTATCAGTTCCTCTATGTACGCACGGACTGGCTGAAGAAATTGAACCTGCCGGAACCGAAGACGATGGCGGATCTCTTGACGATCGCCGAAGCGTTCAAAACAAAAGATCCAGGCGGCACTGGGAAACCGTATGGAATTGTAATTAGCAAAGATCCATTTAACAACCAGTCCACAGCTGTTACAGGACTAATAGCATTCTTGAATAGTTACCATGCTTATGAAAATCTTTGGATGGAAGACGGAAATGGCAATTTGGTCAACAGTGACATTCAGCCTCAAGTGAAAGACGCACTTAAGGCGCTGCAGGAAATGTTCAAGAAAGGATTAATTGATCCTGAGTTCGTCGTTAAAGATGTGGAGAAAGCAGCAGAGCTCCTCTATAACAACAACGCAGGTATCGTATACGGCCAGTCTTGGGTACCGGCTCAGCTCGCTAAAGGCGCAGTAAAGGATGGTAAAGTCGTACAAGAGTGGGGCGTATTCCCGATTCCATCGGTGGATAGCGAACCTGCACTATCGCAGATAGGTTTGGGTGTTGACGAATATTATGTTATCTCCAAGCAAGCGAAGCATCCGGAAGGCGTTATTAAATTGCTGAATCATTGGATTGTCGTGGATAATCATCCGACGCCAGAACAGAAAGTGTATGAGTATGGTAAAGACCTGAAGGAGAAAGGGAACAACTACTGGCTTCTAAGCCCGCTTCGTGTTGGTAAACAAAAGGATAATAACGGTGAAATATTGCCAAAAGCGATCGAGAACAAAGACGAGAGCATTTTGGAGACGAAAGATCAAAAAACTCGTTACGAGCGTGCCATGAAGTATGTTGATGGTACCGATATCAACATGTGGTGGGAATATCTGATCTCAGGTCCAAAAGGTGCATATTCACTTGTTCCTGAAATTCAGAACAATAAACAGTACCTACAAAACAAATTCTACGGCGCACCGACTCCAACCATGGCAGATCGACAAGAAATCCTGAAGAAGAAGCGGGATGAAGTATACTTCAAGATTATGATGAATCAAGTATCCGTGGATGAATTCGATAAATTCGTAGAAGAGTGGAAAAAGCTTGGCGGCGACGAAATGACCAAAGAAGTCAATGAATGGTACGCGACTAACAAACAATGATAGCAGGAGAATCGAGGGGTTGGACACAAACGACCTCTCTTTTCTTTAACCTAGTTCTTCATTTTTAGTTCTATAGCGAGGTGGATGGCATGAATGTATTAACGCGTATATGGAAAAGGGAGTGGCCGCTTCACTTGATGTTGGTTCCTGGGATCGTATTGGTCCTCATCTTCAGTTATATCCCGATGGCCGGCATTATGATGGCCTTTCAGAAATACGTACCGAATAAAGGATTGTTCGGCTCACCATTTATTGGTCTTAAAAACTTTCAGTTACTGATGGATTACCCCGATATCGGCCGGATATTCTTCAATACAGTATACATTGCGGTGATGAAAATTGTAGCAGGCATGGTCGTTCCGGTCACCATAGCGATACTGCTGAATGAGCTGCGGAAAGAATGGGTCAAACGGACCTTCCAGACGCTCGTGTACTTGCCGCATTTTCTATCATGGGTCTTGTTAAGCGGTATTCTAATCGATGTATTGTCTCCATCTTCCGGTATTCTCAATCAAGTGCTTGGCTTGTTTGGTATCAACCCTGTTTTTTTCCTGGGAGACAATAAATGGTTCCCTTATGTCATGGTCATATCGGATGTATGGAAAGAGTTCGGATTTGGTACGATTGTCTATCTGGCTGCGCTTACCGGTATTAATCCGTCACTGTACGAGGCAGCGGAGATCGACGGCGCAGGACGCTTTAAGCAGACGTTACATGTGACGCTGCCGGGGATGCTTCCTATTATCGTTCTCATGTTTACGCTTAGTATCGGGAATGTACTGAATGCCGGATTTGATCAAATCTTCAATCTATACAGTCCTCCGGTCTATGAGAGCGCGGATATTATCGATACCTTCGTATATCGTATGGGGATTGAGCAAGCACAGTTCGGTTTCGCTACGGCCGTAGGACTACTGAAATCCGTCATCTCTTTCGTATTCGTATCTATGTCCTATATCTTAGCCTATCGTGTAGCGAATTACCGCATTTTCTAATGCAATCAGCGGTAATTCAGAAGGGAGACACATCGTGCGTACTGACAGATCATTCGGAAGGAAATTGTTTTTGATATGTAATTTCATTTTTCTGGCATCCGTATCTTTGTTATGCCTCATGCCTATTATTCATATTTTGGCGCTGTCGTTCAGCTCCGGGCAGGCAGCATCCGCCGGAAAAGTCATCCTGTGGCCAGTTGAATTCACAACGGCTGCTTATGCTAACGTATTTGGAAAACCTGAATATTTACGCGCATTCTGGGTATCGATTCAGCGGGTCCTTATGGGAACGACAATCAGCATGTTCCTTACAATTATCACGGCCTATCCATTATCCAAAGATTCTCGCCAATTTCGGCTGCGGACCTACTATTCATGGTTCTTCGTATTCACGATTTTATTCAGTGGCGGGCTTATTCCAAACTATTTAACCGTGAAGAACCTTGGGATGCTTGATACCATCTGGGCTTTGGTGCTGCCAGGAGCGGTCACGGTGTTCAACGTTATTCTTCTGCTGAATTTCTATCGCAGTCTGCCCAAAGAACTTGAGGAATCTTCGCTACTCGATGGAGCGGGTCAATTTACTACCTTATGGAAAATATATGTGCCGCTATCGTTGCCGGCATTGGCAACGACAGGTCTTTTCACCATGGTGGGGCATTGGAATAGCTGGTTTGACGGTATGATTTACATGAATCATCCCGAGAATTATCCGCTGCAGACCTTCCTGCAGACGATCATTATCAAAATGGATTTCCGCTTTATTAAACCTGAGAGGGCAGAATTAATGCTCAAATTGTCCGATCGTACGAGCAGAGCCGCTCAAATTTTCGTAGCAGCATTTCCGATTCTAATCGTGTATCCGTTCTTGCAGCGGTTCTTCATTAAAGGAATTGTGATGGGGAGTGTCAAAGAATAAAATAGGGCACTCAAACTAAGACATTGCATTGCAGGAGAACAAACGATGAAAATCCGATTCTTGATTAAAGATTCCTCTATATTCCAGAAAATAATGGCTGCCTTTCTGGCAGCCTTGTTTCCGCTCATGGCGATTACCTGGTTGATTAATGAGAAGGGTTCGGACAATATTCGGAGTGAAATTTCCGAGTCTATTCTAAATACGACTCGCTTTTATCTGGATTCACTCGACAAGGAAGCAGACCGGATCAGCCGTTATTTGCCGAACTATGTGATGGACAAAGACTTGATGGAAATTGCAACTACAGGCAATTACATGAGTTATTACGATCGTGCGCAAAAAATATTAGATATCCAAAGACGGCTTGAATTGATGAAGAACTCAAGTCCATTTATTCAAGAAGCAAGGGCGTATATCCCTCTTATCGACCGAACGATTCTTAGCAATAAATTTGAAACTTCGATGAATAAGCAGGAATATGCTTCTATGCAGCAAAACAAGAGATTATACGAAGAACCTTTCATTTACTGGAACGATCGATTATTTATTTCCATGCAATACCCCATTAACACCGTTAAAAATCCGATTTATATCGTTGCGGTTGAATTATCGACTACCAAAATCAGAGAAACGTTATCTCAAATCGGCAGCTCGCGTGGTGGACAGAGCGTATTGCTCAATCTGGAACGTGGTTGGGAGATCGAGAGTAACATGGATCCGGAACTGCTGGAACAAATGAAATCCTTCGCTGCGGATAAGCGGGAATTGCAAAAAGACGAAGGATACGAAACGATTATGTATAATGGTAAGCGGTTTCTTACAGTATATAAATACTCCAGTCTCTGGAATTCCTATTCGATTATGTGCATTCCCGAAGAGACGATCTTGGGTTCTCTTGAGATCTATCGAACATTGTTCTGGTGGGCTTGCGCGCTAGCTGTGGGTATTGTCGTGTTCTTCTCCTACTTTCTATTACGATTTATCTATCGCCCATTAATGAAGCTTGTGCATTCCTTTCGGCGCGTTCAGCAGAATAGGCTGGAACCGATCGTGATCGATCGTGGAGCCGATGAGTTCGGGTATTTGTACCAAGCTTTTAATAATACGATCCGATCCTTGAAAACACTAATCGAGGAAAATTACGAGCAGCAAATCAGGAACCAGCGTTCCGAACTGAAACGATTGCAATCGCAAATTAATCCTCATTTTTTATATAATTGTTTTTTTGTATTGTGCCGGTTAATTAAATCCGAGAATCAGAAGGAAAAGGCTTATCAATTCTGCCTGTACATCGGACAATATTTTCAGTTCATTACTCGCGATGACGAGGATGATATTCCGCTGGGGCTGGAGGTCAATCATTCTCGTACGTATGTAGACATGCAAACCATATGTTACGGAGACCGTATTCAAGTCAAGTTCGAAGGTGATGTTCCCGATCTCTTCGTGCCGAGGCTGATTCTGCAGCCGATCATCGAAAATGCTTATAAGCATGCCTTGGGTAATATGATTCAGCAGGGTGAGCTATGGGTTCATTGTGAGCGGGTGGGCGATGTATTCTCCATCTATGTCGAAGATAATGGCCGAAGCATCTCCGATGCGGAGATCGCACAGCTTCAGAAGCGACTGCGTCAATCCACCACTCGGATGGAGGAAACAACCGGAATCATAAATGTGCATCGCAGAATACAGCTGCGGTACGGTGAGGAATATGGCATTACAGTGTCACGTTCTGCTCTTGGTGGACTTCAAGTAAGAATCAATCTGAGCGCGAACTAGAGGAGGAATCAGTATGTACCGACTGCTAATCGTCGATGACCTTCCCATTATTGTCGATGGTCTTCTGGAGCTATTCAATGAGACCGATCATTTACAACTCGAGGTTATGAAGGCGTATTCAGGTGAAGAAGCACTGGAGGTACTGTCTCATCATCGTATTGATATCGTGATTTCCGACATTAAGATGCCTGGACTGGAAGGGATTGAGCTGCTTCGGGAAATCAAATCCCAGTGGCCGGCCTGCAAAGTTATTTTCTTAACAGGATACAATGATTTTCATTATGCTAAGAGCGCAATTACGTACGGTGGGTTCGATTATATTCTGAAGGTCGAAAGTGATGAGAAAATTATTCAGTCCGTAGAACGGGCGATTGAGAAAATTGAAGAAGAAAATAACCAAGAACAGATGATCGCTAGAGCACAATCCAAAATGAGACTGGCATTGCCCTCCCTGCAAAAAGAGTATGTGTGGGAGCTCTTTCAAGGCAAGCATGTATCGGATAGCCAATTAAAGCAGGCGTTCAAAGAAATCGATATCCGGCTTGATGCGACATTGCCGGTTTACTTGCTCATAGGCAGGGTAGACGCATGGAAAGAAATGTTCACGACGCCGGATAAAGCGTTATTGACTTACGCCGTACAGAACATTTGCGATGAGTATTTGTCCATGCAGGTCAGATGCTATTCCGTTGTATTCGAGTTATCCAAAATCGTCTGGATGATTCAACCGAAAATCCCGGATGGATCGTCTATCGAATACGGGGATCAGGATTGGCTCAGAGCTCATCGTTATACGAGCGGTATTCTGGAGACTGTACAGGGAAATTGCAAGCAATTGCTGAGTCTATCGGTTTCTTTCCTCCTTGGAGGTGAAGCAACGACATGGGATAACATATCTGATCGGTTTCACTCGATCAAATACGGCCTGGTACAAGGACATGGATTATTTAATGAGGTCATATTGACCGATAAAGACATTCAAAGAGAAGTGAACGGTGATGTGAACGGGAACTACCACGATGCCTTCTATCACGCCCGTGTTCAATTGCTGATGTCTTGTCTCGAGAATAATCATCGGGAGCAATTCAACAAGCTGTATGCCGAACTAACGTCCATTTGGAATGATGAGGATTCGCCAAATGGGCGGAAGATCGAACTGTATCATTCGCTTTCAGCTATTTTTCTGTTCTATATCCATAAGAATCGGGAAATTCGGGATTACATCAATACGCTGATGGATCTGGATAAGTTATATCGCTATGGAGATTCCGCATCATGGTCGGAGCTGATTCAATACTTCTCGCAAATGGCGGATTGCTTCTTCGAGTGGAATGCGCTGCGGGGTACGCAATTACCGACAGAAGTCGTGAATAAGGTACATCGATATATTGAAGAACATATTTCCACTGATATTTCCTTAAATGCGCTGGCCGATTACGTGAGCTTGAATCCATCGTATTTGTCCCGACTTTATAAGCAAATCACTGGAATGGGGTTATCTAAATATGTGAACGACTATCGTAATCTGATCGCCAAAGATATGCTGCTCAACACATCGATGAAAGTGAATGAAATTGCTGCTGCTCTGGGGTACAACTCAGCGCTTGCCTTTATTCGCTTCTTCAAGAAGCAGAACGAAACAACTCCGCAAGATTTCCGTATGACAAGGACCCATATACAGAATCAAGGTCAATAAATGTATATGAAATGTCAGTAACGATCTCTTTTGCCTCCGTTTCTACCGCCTTACAATGGAAGTACACTAGGTGCGCAAGAGGAGGAGTAGTCTTGAGAACATTAACAGCTGTATTACTTGGCGCTGGCAGTCGAGGAAGATATATTTATGGGCCTTACGCGGAGAAGTTCCCGAATGAATTAAAGATTGTTGCCGTAGCTGAGCCGGATGATGAACGTAGAAATCGATTTGCAGAGATTCATAGAATTGCCCCAGAGCTTGTCTACGATTCTTGGGAGAAAGTATTCGATCAGGGTCAAATGGCGGACGTGATGATAATTGCTACGCTCGATCGGATGCATTATATACCAGCGATGAAAGCGATGGAGCTAGGCTATCATGTCATGCTAGAGAAGCCGATGTCTCCTTCCATGGAAGAATGCATCGAATTGGAGCAAGCTTCGCTTCGGTATAAGAGATTGCTCGTCGTAACCCATGTCCTGCGATATTCCCCGTTCTGGTCTGGGATCAAAAAATGCATCGAAGACGGTGAACTCGGAACGATAGGTACGATTCAATTAACCGAAAATGTGGGCTACCTGCATATGACACACAGTTATGTCCGTGGGAATTGGCGCAATTCGGAGGAGACGAGTCCCATGATCCTGGCCAAATCTTGCCATGATCTGGATCTCATCTCATGGCTTATGAATCAACCATGTACAAGCGTGAGCTCGTACGGATCATTACTGCATTTCAGGGCGGAGAACGCTCCGGAAGGCTCCGCGGATCGCTGTATCAACGGCTGTGAGGTTGAGAAGGAATGCGCCTTCTCGGCGCTGAAAATATATATTCAGCCCCCGGAACACCCTTGGGCACGCTATATGACGAATGATTTGTCGCAAGAGGGAATCTTGAAGGCGCTGAAGGAAGGACCGTGGGGTCGCTGCGTGTATCGCTGCGATAATAATGTCGTGGATCACCAGGTGGTCAACATGGAGTTCGAGAACGGAGCGAATGCATCGTTTATCATGTCAGGGCTGACACAGAGCGGCACGCGTCGGGTTCAAATTATGGGAACACAAGGCGAGATCATCGGGGATATGGACAAGGGATCCTTCACGCTGTACCGCTATGTATCGGGCGAGAAGGTTGAGATTGGCTGCAATGTGGAAGGCGATGGTCATGGAGGCGGCGATGACCGTATGGTAAGCTCATTCCTGCGGAATGTGCGTCAATTCGACAGCAATCCATCGCAAGGCTTGACCTCGGCGACGGCATCCCTGCAGAGTCATTTGATCGCATTCGCGTCGGAACATTCGAGATTGAACGCAGGTCAGGCGGTCAAGCTTTCGGACTTGCAGAAGAAAGGAGAAATGTCTGTATAAGATAAAATGATACTAGGAAGCCTCTTTCGAAGTGATGGGATGCCGTCATGGAGAGGGAGGTTTTTTGGTATGTATTTGATTCAAGAAATCGAGTCAATATGGAAAAGGTTTTTCGTTACATAATTTCAAGGCATAATAAAAAGACCGCTCTACTGGAATGACTTCCGGATCTGCGGCCTTAGGACAAGATTCTATTATAGGGTCAATCTGTATCTAAAGGTGGTGAGATTAATGGAATTTAACAGTCTTGATACGAGCTTCTTCTTCATAGGTGAGTGGTTTTGGGGATCTTGGAGTGTGCAAATGACGTTGCACGGAATATTCCATTTTTTGATAATCCTCATTCCCTGAATTCATCGTTGGATTCCAATTTTCCGTTACCCAATTTTTAAGTTCCTTAAGACCTGCTAGCATTTCCTCCAGCCTCCTTTGGCGAAGAAACAATGTATTTTATATTGTTTTGGTTACGTTTTCATTATAACATAGAAATTAGTTTTTTAAAGATATGTCCACCCTGAAAACACAGTTTATTAGTGAACATTGTGTGTTAATTAGGGTTTGTGCTTCCTAAGGAGAAAAGTGTCTCCTTGTAGGAGACAATCATATTAGATTTAAAACGATAATCTACTGCCCTTAAGAACCGTAAAGGATTTTCAGTAATTACCAACCAGACGGATGACTTTAAGGCTGTAGATAGTGTTTCTCTGATCATAACTAGAACTGCATATATCGTACGATATTCTATTTTTAAATGGAAAATAAGGTCTTATTTTATGGGCGTTCACTTAAATGAAACTATTTTTCTAGTATGATTGTTCTTCTGGTGGAAATAAATTTTATTTTTAAAAAAATAGAGAAAATAATTTACAGAATCTAATTTAAGTGATATCTTGAAGATGTAGAAAAGAAACCGTTCACATCTTAAGGGGGATTATCAATGACACTCAACAAGTTCCACGGAATTATACCTGCCTTCTATGCTTGCTATGACGATCAAGGAAATATTTCCGAATCCCGGACACATGCCTTATGTGATTACTTATTTGAAAAAGGAGTTCAAGGTGTTTATGTGGGAGGTAGTTCTGGAGAATGTATCTACCAGAGTCTGGACGAACGCAAAGCGGTACTCAGCTATGTAGCTAGTAACCTGAAAGGTAAAATGACACTGATTGCTCATGTAGGAGCCCCTTCCACTAGAGATAGTATCGAATTAGCAAAACATGCGGCGAGCTTAGGATATGATGCACTATCCGCAATCCCACCTATATATTTCAAATTACCTGATAGTGCAGTAACTAAATACTGGAGCGATATTATGGAGGCAACTCCTCTACCGTTCATTATCTACAACATTCCTCAGACTACGGGATATACACTAACTCCAGCTTTATTCGAGAAACTGCTTACTAATAAAAAAGTTATCGGCGTTAAGAATTCTTCTATGCCACCTATGGATATTGAACGCTTCAAAAGAGTGGGTGGAAAAGATGTAGTGGTCTTTAATGGACCGGATGAACAGTATGTTGCGGGAAGAATCATGGGAGCCGATGCTGGCATTGGTGGTACTTATGCAGTTATGCCGGAGCTGTTCTTGCAAGCTAATACATTTGTACTTGCCAGCAAGTTTGAGGAAGCAGGACAACTTCAAAGTGATATCAACGATATCATCATCGCGCTTTGTTCCCTCAAGGGTTCTATGTATGCGGAAATTAAAGAGGTTCTGAGATTAAGAGGCGTAAACATTGGTAGTGTAAGAGCACCGCTTGAAGGGGTAGCCGCTGAAGATGCTGGTCCAATCGCAGATATTATGAAATTGATTGATCAAGCGATCGAAAAATATTGTGGTTAATGCAATGAAGAGAACCATCGTATGCTTTGGTGATTCCAATACTTGGGGCTACGACGCAGAGACGGACCAAAGGTTTAATGATGAAATACGTTGGACCGGACTTCTACAATCAGAACTGTGCAACACTTACCGGGTCATAGAGGAAGGGCTTCCTGGTAGAACCAGTGTTAGTGACGATCCGCTATTTGAAGGGTTAGCCGGAATAGCTTATCTCTATCCATGCCTAATGTCACATGCACCACTTGATTTGGTAGTGATCATGCTTGGGACGAATGATACGAAAGAAAGATTTGCACTAACTTCTTATAACATAGCACAAGGTATTGTTAGACTCGCTCTTAAAGCTAGAGGTAGCGGGACAGGACCATCGGGAAAAGCGCCAGAAGTGCTTGTGATCGCTCCTCCTCCCATTGGGGCAGAGTATATTCATACTCCGATTGGTAAGCCAATGGGAAGTAATTGTAGCGAGAAATCATTGGAGCTCTCTCAGCATCTTGCGGCGTTGCTTTCGGGGACAGATATCCACTTTATTGATTCCAGAGAATATGTATCGATGAATGAAATAGATTACATGCATCTTGATATACAAGGACATCGGAACATGGCTGATTTAGTACAAGATCACGTCAAACGGATTTTAAAATAGGGGAGGATTTAAAATGAAGAAGAAACGTTTACTCTCAACAATGATTGCATTAATGGTAATTATTTCACTGATTTCAGGATGCTCTGGTAACAACGCAGCAAGCTCTAATACATCCGATAATACTGCTAAATCAGGCAAGGAAAAAGTGGCGATTAAAGTATGGCTGACCCCTCAGTGGAAGGGTGTTGTGGATGCAACGGAAAGCGGTGCTGACTATGATAGCTTCCTTAAGGCTGCTGCTGAGAAATTCAAGGCACAATATGATAAATATGATGCTGACATTCAGGTCGAAGTTATTGCCGGAGATCAGCGCGACCAACTCCTCAATGTTAACTTGAGCGGAGGAACTCCACCGAATGTCTTCTTTGAAAGCGTATTCCCAATGGGCGATTATGTTCATCGTGGAGCTTTGGAGCCTTTGACCGACATCATCGATGAGGACGCAAAAAGTGATATCGCACAAAATTACTGGGATGCAGTAACATTCGGAAAAGATGTGTACTTCTACCCATTCCAGCACAATCCAGGCACTTTGGTCTACAACGCAGACATGTTTAAAGCGGCTGGTTTAGAAAAATTCATTGGTGGAGAGTCCGAAATTAAGACTTGGAACTTGGATGAATATCAACAAATTCTGGATGGTCTGAAAAATAATCTTCCGAAGGACAAATATTCTAATGCCTATCCAATGGCACTGTATGCTGTGAATAACCAAGGAGATACATGGAACCTTGCATACTTAAGAATGTTCGGCAATAAGTTCTTCGATGATCAAGGGAACATTGTTCTGAATGATGCGAATGGAGTTAAAGCAGCTACATGGTTGAAAAAATTATATGACGGTGGATATACAAATCCAGGTGCAGAATCTGTATCTTCCAATGATGCCAATGCTATGTTCCAGAATCAGCAGCTAGCGATCAGTTTCACCAATCCAATCTTGTTCAATGGAACAAAAGCAAATATGGAATCCGGCACGTCTCCAAAGTTTGATATGCGTCTTGCTAATATTCCGTCCGAAAGCGGAGATCCCCTATCCTTTACTTATGTAGTAGGTGCTAGTGTATTCAAGTCTAAAGATGCGAAGAAGACTGAAGTCGCTAAAGATTTCGTGAAGTTCTTTTCAAGTGATCCTGAATTAGTGAAATCCTCTAAGAACGGTATTCCTGTGAGAAGCTCCGTGGCCGAACAACTGAAGTCGGAGAATCCTCTCTTTGCTGCTTATGATGCCAACTCAAAATATCTGTTTAACTTCACGGGCAACGTGCCAGGATATAGCCAATTAAGAGAAGTTTTGTACCCTGATCTACAGGCGCTTTACATGGGAGCTAAGACACCAGAACAGTTTGTACAAGATTATCAGACCAATGGTAATAAAGTGATTGATACGAATAAAGCTAACTCTGTTATTTTCCAATAATCTAAGAACAGGTAAACAATAAACGATTAACAGCCCTTAAGTCTGAAGAGGCTCCGAGGGCTGTTAATTAGAAAGGTAAACGATATGAAACTACGTAGTAATTACCTAAAAGAGAATATTACAGGTTATCTGTTTATTTTACCTCAGATGATAGTATTCTTAGCCTTTCTTGTCTATCCGATCTTAGAAGGGATGCGCCTGAGTTTATACCAAATTAATTATGATAGTGAGAAGTTTGTGGGTCTGGCTAATTACACCACATTGTTTAATGATCCGGTATTCTTCAAGGCCATCTTCAATACGATTATATTCGTAGTCTTTATCGTCCTTCTTACAGTGGGCTTTGCATTATTTGTAGCCTCGGCTGTATTTGATAAGAACGCTAAGTACGTTTCCTTTATAAGAGGGAGCTATTATATCCCGGTCATGGTATCCATGGTTGTAATGAGTATGGTGTGGAGTTTCCTGCTGAATCCTGCTAACGGACTTATTTCTTTTATATATAAAGATATGGGTCTTGGGACGATCAATCTTCTAGGAAATCCAAAGACAGTTTTGCCAGTGGTGATCTTTGTGACCTTCGCGACTAACGTGGGCCAAGCCATTATTCTGTATATTGCTTCGATGATTGGTGTATCTAAAGAGCTTTTTGAAGCAGCAGAAATCGACGGTGCAAGCAGATGGCAAGTAATTTCGAAGATCCTCATTCCTTCTGTAGGACCAACAACGACCTATATTACGATTATCAATATTATTGCTGTTCTAAAAATATTTGTAGTCATCCAGTTATTAACCGGCGGCGGACCGAACAACTCATCGGTAACCTTGATGTACTACCTCTATAATAATGCCTTTAAGTACAACCAACTCGGCGTAGCTTCTGCGGTAGGCGTTATCATGTTCGTGATTACATTGTTATTATCTGTGCCTCAGCTACGAAGCATGATTAAGGTGAAGTGAGGGGGAATACAACATGTCGAAAATAAGAAATAAGAAGAAGAGAGAGAAGTTTGATGTGATATCGAATGTGATCATTGTCCTCTTCGCGCTCCTTAATCTTTTTCCATTGTATTGGTTATTCACTAGTTCGCTTAAGAACAGTTCAGATGTTGTGAAGATGCCTCCAGACTGGTGGCCTAAATCGATCACATTTTCCAACTATGTGGATGTGTTTCAGAACCAACCGGCTTTGAGATGGACGTTTAATAGTATTTATGTCTCAGGCGTATCTACGATTATCGTTATTGTTGTAGGCGCTATGGCTGCCTATGCATTCTCGAAGATCAATTTTAAAGGGAAAGATATCATCTTCATTATTTTCATATCGAGCTTGATGATTCCTAAAGAAATTATGATCGTACCTTTATTCCGGATTACACAGCAATTTGGAATGGTGAATTCGTATAACGGTATGATTTGGCCGAACGTCGCGGGTGCATTTGGAGTGTTCCTATTAAAAGGATTCTTCGATTTAACCCCTAACGCTTTAAGAGAAGCTGGGAGAATAGATGGTGCAAACGAATGGAGAATCTTCACTCGCATCATGGTACCTATTATTAAACCTGGTATTGGAGCCTTATTTATTCTGAATTTCGTGCAAGTCTGGAATGATTATTTGTGGCAGCTGGTTATAGGCCAAGAGAACAAAATGAAAACATTAATGGTTGGTACTGCGACCTTAATGCAGGATTTGAATCCTAATTTCGCATATAAAATGGCCGGAGCCACCATCGCTGCAATTCCGATGTTGCTAGTGTTCATGTTATTCCAACGGTTCTTCACCAATGGAATTACAGCAGGAGCAGTTAAAGAATAAATAAAGATGTGGAGTGGGTTACTGATGAATACTGAAAATAATGTACTTAAAAAGATAAAACATAAACTAGTCGTCTCCAGTCAAGCCTTACCCGAAGAACCGCTGCATAGTCCGTTTATAATGGGAAGAATGGCTTATGCAGCATACTTGGGCGGTGCTTCAGGCATTCGGGCAAATAGCGTAGCGGATATTCAAGAAATTAAGAAAACAGTGGATCTACCTATCATTGGGATCATCAAAAGGGTATATGAAGGTTCTGAAGTGTTCATTACACCAACCCTGAAGGAAGTAGAGGAGCTTTACCGCGAAGGGGTAGATATCATTGCTATGGACGCGACGGACCGGACTCGTCCGGATGGATCAACCATCTCAGAACTATTTCCTCACATAAGGGAGACCTATAAAGATCAACTGTTTATGGCAGATTGCTCTACATTTGAAGAAGCTGCTAAAGCCGTCGAGCTGGGGTTTGATCTTGTGGGAACTACCTTAAGCGGATATACAGAATACACCAAAGAGCGGTCACTTCCAGATTTCGAGCTAGTCAGACAAATCGTAAGCAACTTCTCTGTGCCTGTGATAGCTGAAGGCGGTGTTTCCACTCCTGAAGAACTGAAGACAATGTTCGATCTAGGTGTTTATTCAGCAGTAGTCGGCTCAGCGATTACAAGACCAATGGAGATTACCAAAAGGTTTGTAGACGCTATTGCCGGAGAGGGTAGATAAGAATGAGAATTCTCGCTGTAGATATTGGCGGTACCAATACCAAGATGTGTATATGCGATAAGCTTGGGAATGTTCATAACTTTAAGGAGTATGCAACGGAGAGCCACTTGGGAGGGCCGCATGTAATCTCAAGATTGCTTGATAAGATTGCAGAAAATGATGATTTTGATGCGATTGCTATAAGTACGGCCGGTCAAGTCAATGCTGAAGAAGGAATTATAGTCTATGCTAACGAAAATATACCTAGATATACAGGGATGAAGATTAAGGAAATTGTAACTAATCATTTTCATAAACCTGTTATGGTAGAGAACGATGTGAATTCAGCAGCATTAGGCGAGGCTTATTATGGTGCTGCCCAGAACTTTAACACTTTCTTATGCTTGACGTTTGGCACGGGCATTGGTGGTGCCATTGTAATGAACCGCCAAATCTATAAAGGTGCAGATGGGGTGGCGGCCGAATTTGGTCATATCCTGACACATCCATTGTCAGATGCGGTGGAGGGACTGCCTTTTTATGAAAAGTATGCTTCAACCACTGCTTTAGTGAAGATGGCTCAGCTGGCAGATCCCGAATGTGTAGATGGAAAAGTCCTATTTGAGAAAATACACAATGGGGACGAAGCTCTGAAACAGATCTTGGATTCATGGGTAACTGAGGTGTCTGTGGGTTTAGCTTCAATTATTCATATTTTTAATCCATCCGCTATAATTATTGGGGGTGGCGTTATGGAGCAAGAAGATTTAGTTCAAAGGGTAGAAGAACGGACGAAGTCTTTAATTATGGAGAGTTTTGCGGGTGTAAGAATTGTTAAGGCCTCACTTGGGAATAAGGCAGGCTTGCTAGGCGCTTCCTCTTTATTCACACATTAAATCATTGTAAAGGAGGGGCTTATTTGCGAACAATCAGTATTTTTTCTTCTATTCATTCCAAGTACAACAATTTGACGAATACGGAGAAGAAGGTAGCGGACTACGTCCTGGAGAACACGAGAAGTGTTGTCTATATGTCGATTACTGATCTTGCAGATGCGTGCGATGTAGGTGAATCAAGTATTTTTCGATTTTGCAAATCTTTAAGTTATAAAGGGTATCAAGAATTCAAGATTGCACTCGCTCATAGTATCACTGTGGAGAATGAGATCCCGCAGCTTACGGATCAAATTCTAATGGACGACACTACTGAAGCCGTGGCTTCCAAAGTGCTGACCACAAATGTAAGTGCACTGAACGAGACCTATAATTTAATTGATATACAGAAGATCAATGAAGCCATTGATTATATGATTAACGCGGAACGTGTATCATTCTTCGGCGTGGGCTCTTCTCTAATCACGGCGATGGAAGCCAAAATTAAATTTATGCGCATTACGAACAAAACGGAATGTTTGATGGATTCACATCTTCAGATGATGTCTGCAGCGCTGATGTCTAACCGAGATGTCGCTGTAATCATTTCTTATTCCGGCTCAACTAAAGATAGTATCGAAGTTGCAAGAAAGGCGAAGGAACGAGGCGCTAAGGTGGTGTCTATTACGAGATTTGAAAAGTCACCTTTAACGTCGTATTCGGATCTTACCTTGCTATGTGGTGCTAATGAGGGTCCTCTGCAGGGCGGTTCATTATCTGCTAAGATCTCACAGCTCTATCTGCTGGATATTTTATATGTAGAATATTTCAAGAGGACTAGTGAGCAGTCCATTATTAATAAAGAAACAACAGCTGCGGCAGTTAGTGAGAAGCTCCTATAAGTGCGAGTTCAAAAAGTATGGTTTTCAGCACCGAGAAGATTGGATGAAGGTAGAAACTGAGGAGCGGGGCGTAGTGGAAGCTACGTGAGCACCGGAAGTTTCGCCTGAATTCAATATTCGATGTCGAGTAAGCTTCTTGGGCTACTTCATGATCAAAAGCGGACTTTTTGAACAACCTCTGTAAGATAATTGAGATGTGAGGAGAATGAGACAATATGATCTTAGGTTCATTGTCATCTTGGGAAGAGCATAGCAGATATGAGAATTCAGTCATTGCAGAGGCTATTGAGGAATTAAAAGTCATCTTACAGCACGAACCTGATCTCGGGCGAATCGAGATTCGCGGTAACGAGATATACGTTTCGGTTATGGCGCTTGAGGCGAAGTCGCTAGAGGAACAGGTTGCTGAAAAGCATGAGGCTTATATTGATGTGCATTATCTGATTGAAGGTGAAGAAACGATCGGTTGGTCCCCTCTGCAAGAAGGGATCGAGGCTACTAAGCCTTACGATGCCGAAGCAGATTATGCGCTCTATCCTCCGTCATCCGATGAAATTTTGTTAACTTTGAAGCCGGGGATGTTCGCTGTCTTTTTCCCGCATGATGTACACAGACCTGGTATGGGTCAACCGGGCATGAAGATTAAGAAGGCTGTTATTAAGATACATGTAGGGTTATTAAGTTCATAGATTTTGTACAAGAGTGACAGACACATTCGATATTCTGAACGGTAAAAGTCAAGAAAGCAGCGATTCTCCTTTTTATTGGAGGATCGCTGCTTTGCGTTTCGGTCATTTGCAGCTTGCTTCTGTAGATTATGGGCAGGTAAAAGCCAAATCGACTTCTAGCACTACTGAAGAAGTGAAACGGAAGCTCTGATAGATAATTAGGGAAAATCTCCGTAAAATTCTGCGATTTTTGCTTATTTGACTAATAATTAGGGAAAATCTCCCTCTAATTCAACTGATTCGTTGGTGAATATAGATATTACCACGATTTTTAGGGAGGAATTCCCTAATTCTATTCATTAAAAGCAATTATCGGCTATAATCAGGGGGATTTTCCCTAATTACTCTCTACAAAGAATCCGTCCGATAATCAGGTTTCACTAATTTTGTGACAACCACGTCTAATTTTACGTACAAACATTATAACGTTATATTTACTTAACGCGCTATTCGTGTTATTTTAAACATTATAATGTTATATGGAAAAAGGTGAGAACAATGGATGAAAGATACGTGCTCCGTCAGGTGAAACGAGTAAGCGGAGAAGAGATCGACATTGTAATCGAAAATGGCAAGATCGCAGAGATCACCCCGGCAGGTGAGGCGCATGGGGGGCGGGAGTGGGAAGGTTCAGGCGCGTACGTATCCAGTGGCTGGATCGATATGCATGTGCATGCCTTTCGCGAATTTGATCCATATGGTGACGAGATCGATGAGATCGGTGTCCGGCAAGGGGTGACCACCCTAGTCGATGCTGGTAGCTGCGGGGCGGATCGGATAGGTGATCTGGCCCGGGATGCGTCTCAGGCTAAGACGAATGTGCTGGCTTTCTTAAATATCTCGCGGATCGGACTGCTAAGAATTGACGAATTATCCAACTTGGAATGGATTGATAAGGAGAAGATCCTGCAATCCGTACGAACCTACGGGGAGATAATCGTGGGATTAAAGGCTAGGATCAGCAAGAGCGTTGTTGGCGCGAGCGGGATTGAGCCGCTGCATATTGCACGAAGCCTTTCAATGGAGACGGGGCTGCCGTTAATGGTACATATCGGTTCAGCACCGCCAGATATCGAAGAGGTTATGCCTCTTTTGCAGCGTAAGGATATCGTGACTCATTATCTCAACGGAAAAGAGAATAATTTGTTCGCTGCGGATGGCCAGCCGCTTCAGGTACTGACTGAGGCTATTGAACGGGGAGTTCATCTGGATGTGGGACATGGAACAGCAAGCTTCTCTTTTAAGGTAGCTGAGGCTGCTAAACGTAATGGTATTGGACTGAATACGATTAGCACAGATATCTATCGAGTGAACCGAATGAAGGGACCTGTCTTTAGCATGTCTAATGTACTTTCCAAGTTTCTATGTTTGGGCTATGCTCTGGATGAGATTATGGCAGCGATTACTTACAATGCGGCAGAATGGCTGGGCAGGCCGGAGCTAGGCCGAATTCAGGTGGGTGATTCTGCTAACCTGACCCTGTTCACCGTGCAACATGAACCTACTGTGTTGATTGATTCTGAAGGGGAAGAAAGAGTGACGGATAAAGTAATTCATGCAAAAGGAGTGGTTCTGGGTGGGGAATTCATTAAATGCGAAATACGGGCTTAAACGCGTTATTAATGCAAGCGGTAGAATGAGCATTCTGGGGGTGTCGGCTCCGTCTGATACAGTGATGGAGGCGATGAAGCAAGGTGGACAGAGTTATGTAGAAATAGCAGATTTAGTCGATAAAGCCGGGGACTACACGGCACGAATTCTCGGTGCTGAAGCAGCGCTTATCGTTAACTCAGCCTCCAGCGGTATTGCATTGTCCGTTGCGGCGCTAGTGACCCAAGGCAATCGGCGCCGCAGTGAACGTTTGCACCAAGAAGCCATTCCACGCAATGAAATCATCATTCTGAAGGGGCATAATGTACAGTACGGAGCTCCTGTAGAAACGATGGTCTATCTAGGCGGTGGGAAGCTAATTGAGGTCGGTTATGCGAATGAAGGCCGGGCCGAGCATATAGAGGATGCCATTTGTGAGCAGACGGCTGCCATTCTATACGTGAAGTCCCACCATGCGGTGCAGAAGAATATGTTATCCGTCGAAGAAGCATGGGAGATCGCAAAACGTAGGGGCATTCCACTAATCGTAGATGCCGCAGCGGAAGAAGACCTCTGTAAATATGTGAAATACTCTGACCTGGCAATTTATAGTGGTTCTAAAGCTATTGAAGGGCCTACATCCGGTATTATCGCCGGCAAACGTAATTATGTGGAATGGGTTAAGGTCCAATTGTATGGAATAGGACGCAGTATGAAGGTTGGTAAAGAAACTTCCTTTGGTCTGCTGCAAGCACTAGAGGAATACATGGTCAAGGAAGAGAAGAGTGACACCGAGAAAGCGTCTTTGCAGGGATTGATGGTGTTGAATGAACTTCCGGGAATTCGTATAACCATTGTGCAGGACGAGGCGGGCCGTGCCATCTATCGCGGCCGGGTTCAGGTTGATCCACAACAGACCGGAATTACGGCGAAGGAATTGGTAGAGGGGTTGCAGAAGGGCGAGATTGCGATCTACACCCGCGATTATGGAGTGAAGCAAGGATATTTCGATATTGATCCACGACCGCTTCTTGGGGATGATCTGCTCGTGATCGTAGACAGCATTCATAAATTGATAGGGGGACAATAAGATGACAACAATATCACAACGTTTTTATAAGGGCCGTACCGCATTAAATGTACTCGCTAAAGATATCGCTAATGCTAAAGAGATTTATGCCGCTGCGGAAGGTTATGTACTGGTCGGTGTGCTCTCTAAGGACTATAAGACGGTAGAAGAAGCCGTAACCGCCATGAAGCAATATGGTCAAGAAATAGAAGACGCTGTATCGATTGGTTTAGGTGCAGGGGATAATCGCCAAGCGGTAATTGTGGCTGAGATTGCTAAGCATTATCCGGGTAGTCATATTAACCAGGCGTTCCCTGTTGTCGGAGCTACACGCGCTAATCTGGGTGGGAAAGACAGCTGGATCAACAGCATGGTCGCTCCTTCTGGTCGCGCGGGTTATGTGAATATTTCAACAGGACTCTTCAGCGCTGCGGAGAGTGAAGCAGCGATTGTACCTGTAGCATCAGCAATTGCGCTTGTTCGGGATATGGGTGGTAATGCACTGAAGTACTTCCCCATGCAGGGATTAAGCCGTGAAGAGGAATACCGTTCTGTAGCGAAGGCCTGTGCTGAGGCAGGGTTTGCACTCGAACCAACTGGTGGAATTGATATGGACAATTTCGAGGCTATTCTGGAGATTGCTCTTGAAGCAGGGGTGCCACAAGTGATTCCGCATGTCTACTCATCCATTATCGACCAAGAATCGGGACAGACAAAGGTTCAGGATGTGCGTGATTTGCTTGGAATTATGAAGCGGCTGACCGATAAATATGCCTAAACGAATCGGGGCATTCGGAGAAGTAATGATGCGTCTGCAGGTGCCGGGAGTTCAGCTGCTATCACAGGGAAACACCTTGAATTATTCATTCTCAGGCACCGGGGTTAATGTCAGCTCTGCACTGGCACGCTTCGGGCATGAAGGTGCTTTGATTTCACGATTGCCGAATACTTCTTTGGGAGAGGCGGCCGCGGCGTATTTGCGAAAGCTGGGGATTTCTTCTAGGCTCGTTATACGAGGAGGAGAATATCTAGGCTTGTATTTCTTGGAGAACGGATTCGGTGCACGTCCAAGCAAGGTAACTTACAGCAATCGTCTGGAGAGTAGCTTCAATACGGCTCCTGAGGAAACTTATAATTATGAAGAGATTGCGCGAAGCCTGGATGTGATCCATTTCTGCGGCATTACGCTGGCTATGAACGATAGTGTACGTCATCATATGAAATCCTTGGCTAGAGCTGTCAAGCAGCAGGGTGGGACTGTGATCTTTGATTGCAACTATCGTCCGTCCTTGTGGGGACCGGAAGGCTATTCACAAGCGAAGCCGCATTACGAGGAGATGCTGCAGCTGGCCGATATCGTAATGATGAATGAGAAGGATGCAATTTTTATCTTGGGGATCAGCACTGAACAAGCTGAACGTGAAGAGCAGCTGATCGAACTTATTCCAGCAGTTGCGAGGCAGTTCGATATCTCAGTGATCGCCGGCACCCATCGCAGTATTCATGGCGACAACACACATTCACTGCGGGGGTTTCTTTATAAGAATCAGAGCTTCTTCTTTTCGGATACGCTGAGATTTCTCGTCTATGATAGAATAGGGGCTGGAGATGCCTTTACGAGCGGAATCGTGCATGGCGAGCTAACAGGATTTACACCTGAGCAGACAGTACGGTTTGCCGCTGCCGCTAGTATGCTAGCCCATACTGTCGAGGGTGATACTCCCATGGCTTTAGAAGCGGATGTACTTCGAGCTATGACTCTATCCGTAGGCGATGTAGAAAGGTAGTGAACCTCTTGAGTTTGTCCCGAAAAGATAAGCCCTTATATATGCAAATCGCAAATATTATTAAGGATCGGATTCTACACGGAGTCTATCCTATTGGATTGAATATTCCTTCTGAACCTCAGCTAGAGCAGGAATTCAATGTCAGCAAGATCACTGTGCGCGGTGCCATTCAGGAGCTCGTCCAAGAAGGATTTCTGGAGAAGGGAAGCGGCAAGGGGACGAAGGTGATCCGTAATACCTCATCATCTAAGCTGTCCAAGTGGAAAAAGTTCACGGAAATTCTAGTGGATGAAGGGCACCAAATTCGGAAGCAATGGCTGAAGGCGGAGCGAGTATATAATGAAGTCGAAAGTGAAGCCTATCGTTTATTCGGCGAACGTTGTATACGCTTGGAACGTATATATAGTCTGGGTGATATTCCATACGTTCATTACACGCATTATTTAGTAAATGGTGTGGATGATTTGGATCTACTAGACTTAAATGCCCAGTCCTTGTATGAACTGCTTGAAGAGCGGAGCGTTTCCTTAGAGAAACTGCGTGATGAATTTTCCGTTGCCGTTCCTCCGCCTGATGTAGAGGAGACATTGCTCCTTGATAAGAAGCGTCCCTTGCTGAAGCGAACTCGTTATTCATATGATGAGCTGGGCAAGGTAACTGAGTATAGTGTAGGCTTTTACAATACAGAGCTGCAGAATTATGTAGTGAACTATGAGGTGTAGTTAGCGAAAATCCGGAGCAATTTGCAGGGGAGATTCCTTGCAGGATGGTTCGGATTTTTTGCATCTTAAGTATGTGATAAATATAACTATTTAAATTTATGAATATACAAGATGTGATGACTGATGTAAAATTACAATACCTGAAGCGTCATGGAACAGCTTAAGGGCTTTTTGCATGCTCTTTTGCAGATTGCAAAGAATAGGGGCATGTCCACTATAGAAAGATTAATGGAGGTAGGAGAGTTTTATGAAGAAAAAAGCATTAAAAAGAATGTTGATGTTGTCGATGATGGTCGTTGTCATCGCTGTACTTGCAGTAGGTTGCGGTTCAAAGAATAACACGAATACAGCATCGACAGAGGGTAACGCAGCAGAGGTCTCAAAAGAAGCTGTTACATTGTCGCTTGGCTTACTGCCTTCGATTGATGCGATTCCTTTTGTAATTGCTCATGAGCAAGGTTTTGATAAGAAACATGGAGTGAACCTAGATATTCAAACGTTCAAGAGTGCAAAAGACCGTGATGTCGCTTTTCAAGCAGGTAAGTTAGAGGGGATCAGTGCTGATTTGGTTGCGATTTCTATCTACAATGAAGCCGGGCTGGATGTGAAGATCACTAGCACAACTTTTGGTGAATTCGATTTATTGACTGGGAATGATGCCATCCAAGATGTGAAGGATCTGAAAGGCAAAACCGTGATTTTGTCCAAAAACACTTCCACACAATATACTGTGGCGATGATGCTGAAACAAGCGGGTTTAACGGAAGATGATATTACGGTAACTGAGGTTCCGCAAATCCCTACCCGTTTAGAATTGCTTAAGAACAATAAGGCGGATGCAGCTATTTTGCCTGAACCATTTGTAACTATGGGTAAAGCTTCAGGCTTGCGCGTGCTTAGCTCCACGCATACAGCGGGCGTGAATCCATTTGTATTGGCTTTCCCACAAACGGCTATTGATGCTAAGGCAGATGCGATTCGCAATATGTATGCTGCTTATGACGAGGCTGTAGCGTATATGAAATCTCATGATCAATCTGAATATATCGATCTTGTGATCAAGGAAGTTGGTTATCCAGAAACGTTGAAAGATGAGATCAAGGTGCCTGATTATGTCCCTGCCAATCAAGTGGATGTGAAAGAAGTAGAAGCCGCATTTGCCTGGGCTCGGGAAAAAGGTTTGCTTAGCAAAAATATCTCGGCTGAAGATGTGATTTCTGATGTCCAATTCAAGAAATAAAGGACTCGTCATTAAGGACCTTAAAGTAGAGTATAAGACAGGTCAACTGGCCTTAGGACAGATGGATCTATCTTTGCCGGAGCATGGGATTTACACGATCATCGGACCCTCTGGCAGCGGGAAATCTACTTTATTACGGGCGATTGCGGGCTTGCTGCCAAGCTATATGGGGCAAATTTTTTTTAATGAAAAATCCGTGCATGATAAAGAAACTCTGATCGGTCTGGTGCCGCAAAACTATGGCCTTCTCCCATGGAAGACTGTACATGATAATATTCAGATTGCGATGAAGATCTCGCATAATGCGAGCTATTCCAAGCAAGAACGGGAGAACCAGATTAAACAGTGGCTGTCATCGATGGGAATCTCTGATTTAGCTGACCGTTATCCTCTATCTCTCAGTGGGGGACAGCAACAAAGAGTGGCAATCGCCAGAGCATTCGCTATTTTGCCTACCATTTTACTGCTGGACGAGCCTTTCTCCGCACTGGATGCGATTACTAGGGAAACGCTGCAGGTTCTCTTTTTAGAGAACTGGCTGGCTCACCCGACGACTACATTATTTGTGACTCATGATGTGGAAGAAGCGATTCTGCTGGGACAAAAGATTATCGTCATGCCGTCCAACAAAGAAGCTGCACCTGAAATGATTGATAATCATTTGGTGTTTCATATGAAGCATGAAGATAAGCGGGACAGTGTAGATTTCTTCGAACAGACTAAGCGAATCAGAAAGGTAATGCAGGAGATATGGTAAACAACAAACGTCGACTTCATCATCTAATAAGGCTTTTATTGGTATTTGTCTGTATGAATGTAGTCTGGTATATTGCCTATTTGCTTATGAATCATTCGATTTTACCTAGTCCATTCGCTGTATATAACGCTATGTTTCACTTAGGTGGGCAGGAGATTGCTTTAAACGTGGGGTATAGCTTGTTCAGAATTTTTGCCGGGGTAGTGCTGGCGTTAATCATTGGACTGCTCATTGGTCTTCTGATGGGACGTTCGATGACTTGGAATAAACTGCTGGACCCTGTGGTCTACTTGACCTATCCTGTTCCCAAAATCGCCCTGCTTCCCGTTGTGATGCTATTCTTCGGACTTGGTGAAACGTCTAAAATCTTAATGATCATGCTGATTCTCTTGTTCCAGATTATCATTTCCGTTAGGGATGGAGTGAAGGCTATTCCTGAGAATACCTATGATGTCTTAACTAGTATAGGGGCAAGTACAGTGCAGAAATTCTGGCATGTGACACTGCCGGGTGCGCTGTCGGTCATTCTGAGTACGATTCGTATTTCACTGGGAACGGCGATATCTGTACTCTTTTTCACGGAGATTTATGGAACTGAGCATGGCATGGGCTTCTTCATCATGGATGCTTGGTTAAGACTGGATTATCCGGAGATGTATGCGGGAATTATGTTGTTTAGCTTGGTGGGGTTTGTCCTCTTCTTACTTGTTGATTTCCTTGATTATAAGTTTATGAAGTGGCGCAATTTAACTTAGTTAGAGATGTAACTATAGCTTTCCTTTGTCCATTTGGGCAAGGGAAGGCTTTTTTTATGTGTTTTTTTGGAAAAAACTTAATTAATTTTATTTTCATTATTATTTAAATGGAAAAATAAAACAGTGAAATAAATAGGATTGAAATTGAAAAAAGAACTTAATTTTAGCTATAAACCCCCATTTATTTTAAATAAATATAAAGGTGGTGAGCTGGAAAGAGGAAATTTGTTTTAAAAAAACTAATAAATCTCGATATTTTCTCTAAATATATTGGGGATTATGTTCATAAAAGTATAAAAAGGTTTAGTTTAATTTATTTACAACCAGATTTTAGTATGGTATTTTATCATTGGAAACGGATTCATTTAGGTTTTATCTTATTATTTTAAGTTATTACGAATGGAAGGTGTTGATTAACTTCATAAGAATGCGAAAACGCTAATAAAGAGCTGGGGGTAAATATCTTTGAATAAGTATGGACGAAAGCTATGGCTTACGGTGTTAATGTTCGTAATTGTAGTAGGCGGTCTGACGTATTATTGGGCTTCTAAAGGAGAAGATCAATCGTCAATGTCTCAGCAATCTACCGCCAAAGCAACGGATGAAGCAGGGAAGGCAATTGCTCCGCAGGCGTCAGCAGCGACTACTATAAGCAGTGGACTCGCATATAAGTTGACCGTGGATACAGCCAATCCGGGAGCTAACATTAGCCCGATGCTGTATGGAGCCTTTTTCGAAGAGATCAATCATGCTGGCGATGGAGGACTATATGCAGAGTTGATCTCTAATCGTTCCTTTGAGGATAGCTCGGTCACCTTGTTCAATTGGTGGATTGAAGAGAAGGAGGGCAGTAAAGGGAAGCTTTCACTGAGCAATACGAACCTATTGAACAATGCTCAGACGCAGGCAATGGCCCTAACAGTAACGTCGGCAGTCGAAGGGGGCTCGGTGTCCGCTGTGAATAACGGGTATTGGGGGATTGCGCTGACGAAGGATGCAAGCTACAAGTTATCCTTCTATGCGCGGCCAGAGCCAGGGGACCAAATGCCACTGCGTATAACGTTAGAAAGCCCGGATGGCAAGGAGCTGTATGCAGAACAGACCGCTGATAAGTTAAAAGAAGGATGGAACCAGTATACATACACACTTACTTCTACAGGTACTGTAGCTAATGCGCGAATTGTAATCTCTGCTGCAAAGGTAGGTACTGTTTATCTAGATATGGTGTCCATGTTCCCAGAGACGTGGAACAATCGTGAGAATGGACTTCGTATAGATTTGGCTGAGAAGGTCGCTGCAATGAAACCGGCATTCGTTCGTTTTCCGGGTGGATGTTTTGTAGAAGGGAAAACGCCAACAGATGCTTATCAATGGAAGAATACCATTGGAACGATTGAAACGCGTCCCGGTCATAAGGGGTATTGGGATTATCGCTCCACAGATGGACTTGGCTTCCATGAATATCTGCAATGGGCTGAAGATCTGAAAGCGGAACCACTATATGTAGCTTATATCGGGATTTCACATAACGGAGACCCTATAGCCAAGCAGAATACCGTACCGGTCAGTGAAATACAGCCATGGATACAAGATGCGCTGGACGCCATTGAATATGCCAACGGGCCGGTGACTAGTAAATGGGGGGCACAAAGAGCCGCCAATGGGCATCCTGAGCCTTTTAATATGAAGTATATAGAGATCGGAAACGAAAACAATTTTCAGATGAGTGAATATATTAAGCGCTACGGTCTATTTTACAAGGCAATTAAAGAGAAGTATCCAGACATTCATCTCATCGCCAATGCGGCGGTTGAAGGAGATCCCATTGAAATGGTTGATGAGCATTATTATGAGACCTCCGAATGGTTCCTGAGCAACTCGAACAGATACGATACTTATGACCGCAGTGGCCCTGAGATTTATGTTGGTGAGTATGCGGTGACCAAAGGAGCCGGAGAAGGCAATTTGAACGCGGCAATCGGCGAGGCAGCTTTTATGATGGGGATGGAGCGGAATTCCGATATCGTGAAAATGTCCTCCTATGCGCCATTGTTTGTGAATACGAAGGATCGTACGTGGAACCCGGACGCTATTGTGTTTGATTCCTCGACTAGCTACGGAACACCTTCCTATCATGTGCAACAGATGTTCGGAAGCAATAAGGGGGATGTAGTTCTTCCGACTTCACTAGTAGCTCTTGGTCAAGAAGATACCTCCAACAAGCAATCCATTCAAGGTGGAATTGGTTTGGGGACTTGGGCAACTCAGGTAGAGTACAGCGATGTACGTGTGTCTAAAGGGGAGGATGTTCTTTTTGAGGACCATTTCAAGAAGGATTCCGGTGCCTGGACCCTAAAAAATGGGGACTGGGAACAATCCAAGGGTACTTTTAAGCAGACTTCAAACGATACTGATATTCGCGCAGTTGCCGGCGAGGATTCTTGGAGTGATTATACACTTTCTCTCAAGGCGAAAAAGACTGGCGGAGCGGAAGGCATGCTCATTATGTTCGGCTCTAAAGATGAAGGCAACTTCTATTGGTGGAATCTTGGGGGTTGGGGAAATACGCAGAGCGCAATTGAAAAATCGGTAGGCGGAACAAGAGCAGTCATCGGAAGAACGGTTCCTGTAAGTATTGAGACTGGTAAATTGTATAATATCCGCATTGAACTATCCGGTGCTAATATCCGGCTTTATCTCGATGACAAGCTTATACAAGAAGTGAACGATGAAAGTCCAGCAGGGCCTCTATTCCAAACGGCGAGCCGTGATCTTGCCACGGGTGAGTTGATCGTTAAAGTCGTCAATGCTGGTGACACTGCTCAGCGCACGGATGTTTCTTTTGCTGGACTTGCTACAACTAGCTTGGAAGGAACGGCTACCGTTCTTCAGTCGGACGATCTGAATGACGAGAATAGCTTCACCGAACCTGACAAGGTAGCGCCTGTAACTCAAAAAGTAAGTGTAGAAAAAGGTAGCTTGGAGTTTGAATTCCCGAAATATTCCGTGACCGTGTTAAGACTAAAGGAAGGGGGGAACTAGTCGGCCACGGAGGGAGTTTACTCCTTCACTATAAGTAAGCATTCATTCATTTGTTCAATTTAAGAGGGAGGTTAGGTTATGATTTCGAAAAGAAAAACGAGCAGTTTAGTCGTATGTATGTTAATGGTTTTTGTACTTTTTTTGTCAGCGTGTAGTAGCGCTGGAAGCTCAACGACGAACCAAAGTGCGTCTAACAACGTAAAAACGAATACGGAAAAAGCTAATAATGCGGGTGAAGCAACAAATGCACCAGCAACCGAGGCTACAAATGTAGTAGATCCTGCAACAGAACTACCGAGTAAAGACATCACAGGTGAAGTTACCGTTTGGGCATTTAATGAAAAAGTGTTCGAGGAAGTCGGCGCTGCATTTATGGCTGAATATCCTGGTATCAAGCTGAAAACGGTAGTTATGCCCTTTGGTGATCTGCATGACAAGCTGCAAACGACGATCGCTGCAGGCAGTGGAGCGCCAGATGTAGCTGAAGTAGAAATGTACCAGTTGAATCGCTATATGGCGGGAAATGTGCTGGAGAACCTTTTGGAAGAGCCTTATAACGCTGGAAAATATAAAGATCTGGTTGTTCCGTATAACTGGGAACGTTGGATGACACCGGACAGCTCACAGCTACTCGGTATGCCTTGGGATATGACTCCGGGTGTTTATTACTACCGTGCAGATATTTTTGAAGAGCTTGGACTGCCAAGTGATCCTGCTGAGCTTGGTGAATACATGCAAGATGAAGAGAATCTCTTGAACCTGGCTCAAATTTTGAAAGCTAACGGTAAATATTTCATGGAGTGGAGCGATGGCCCGATCGTATGGGCGGGAGATGAAGTCGGCTACTTTGATAAGGATATGAACTGGACGCGCAACACGGACAAAATGGTTAAGGTTCTCGATATTACAAAACGTGGACAACAATTGGGCTGGGCACCTCATATCGGTTATGGATCCGATGAAGGTAAGCAACTGGTACTGAAAGGTGATTTAGTTGGTGTCGTCTCAGGTTCTTTCGGTGCACGTGGACTTCAAGAGACGTTCCCTGAGCTTGCCGGAAAATGGAAAGTAACCCGTTTGCCAATAGGCATTAATGTGGGAATGGGCGGATCAAGCTTTGTTATTCCTTCGCAAAGCAAAAACAAAGAAGCAGCATGGGCATACATTCAGTGGAGCATGAGAAGTGAAAATGCTTGGAAAATTTGGACAAAACATTCCATTCAGCCAGGCTACAAGGATATTTCCAGTCTTGATTGGTATGCAAACACTAAAAATGAATATCTGGGTGGGCAAGAGGAATTTAAACTATATGAACAATTAAGCAATGATATTCCAGTTAAACACTTGACGCCAGTAGACAACAAAGGTTGGGAGATCTTTATTGCGGCGATCGGTGATGCGCTTGCTAAGAATACAGACTCCAAAACGGTTATATCCAAAATTGGCGATGATGTCATGAAGCAAGCCTCTAAAGAAATTGCCAGCTTTAAAAAGGCAATGGGCATGCAGCCGTAAGGAAATCTAATAACAGGAGGGGCAGCCTGCAATTGCCAGAGCTGCCCTGCTTGTATTCACTTGAGTCCGAGAGGCCCGTAAAGATGGGAGGAGACCGATGCGTGTTACGCATACTGCGAAAATATAAGATTAGTTTGTTGCTACTGGTACTTTTAGGAGTCTCCCTAGTGTGGTGGAACGAAACACGAGGGTTTAATAATTCAGCGATGGAAGGCATCCCCGTTTATGCGGATGTTGATGAAAGCTCTATTTTAGAAAGTGACAGTGTGAATTCGAAGCTCGAGCCCTCTTATTTAAGCTACTATGAGGAACAACAGAAGGATAGAGCACAGGATTCATCGGGTTTTGCGCTTGCTATCCCTTCGGCAGAGTATACGGCGACTAGTTCTGAAGGAACAGAGTTAATGGCGGATCTTGGTGGAAAGACCGTCAAGGTACTTGCGCTTAAAGAAGAGGACAGCTGGGTGGAATACAAATTTACGGTTCCTGCAGATGGGTTATATCAGATGGGGATAGAGTATTATGCCCTGCCTGGTAAACGATCCTCAATCATTCGAAGTGTGAAGGTGGATGGGGAGTACTTGTTCTCTCAAGTTAAAAAAATGGAATTCCAGCGGATGTGGAAGGAAAGTGCAGAGCCATGGCTGGACAATCAAGGAAATGAATTTAATCCTAAGCGAGAAGAGGTAACAGGCTGGCAATATCGCGAGTTTCGAGACGCCGAGGCCAGAACTGCGGACCCCTTTCGTTTTTATTTGACCAAAGGTGAGCATACGGTAAAGCTTGAAGCCATTCGGGAACCGGCTGCACTTAGTGAACTGAGAATATTTTCTCCAGAACCGCTCCCAACTTATGCGGAAGTGAAGCAGGAGTATGAGAATAAGGGTTACCAGCCTGTTCAGAATCAAGTGATCAAAATTCAGGCGGAAGAATCCTCCCTTCGTTCAGATCCAACGCTGAAGCGGATCGAGGACCGCGAGCCTCTTACCGAACCTTTTAACAAAGATGCTATTGTGCTTAACAGCTTCGGGGGTGTCGGTTGGCGTACGGGTGGACAATGGGCGGAATGGAATTTTGAGGTTCCTGAATCAGGACTCTATAACATCGCTATTCGTTACGGCCAGTGGTTCTTAAACGGAATACCGGTCGAACGCCGAATTATGATTGACGGCAAGGTACCGTTCCAAGAGCTGAATGCCTTGAAATTCCCTTACAAAGCGGAATGGCAAGTGAACAAGCTGGGGAATGAGGACGGAGAATACTTATTTTATCTAGAACAAGGTAAGCATACGCTGCGGATGGAGGTTCAAGTATCAGGCGTAGGCGGAATGATTGAAGCTGTACTGAACACTACACATAAAATGTCCCTTTTGGGACGAGAAATAACGCAGGTCACCGGAACGAATCCCGATCCGAACGGAGATTGGCAGCTGGAGCAGAACATTCCTAACCTCGTACCCCGTTTACATTTGATGGCACGGACGTTGGATGATGCGGTGCAGGATATGTATGCCTTTGGTGTTGCGGATGGAAGCTCAGAGCTGAGTACGCTCTATGAAGCGCGTGATCGATTCCTAGAAATGGCGAAGGATACCTCCAGCATTCCCGGACGTCTGCAGCAATTTACGGATATGCAGTCATCGCTCGGCTTATGGGTCAATGGATTGATGAAGCAGAGTATTGTAATGGACTATATCGAAGTGAAGTCGGAAGATCGGCCATGGCCTAAAGATGCGGCGCCTTGGTACACCCGTGTAGGGACGATGACATATGACTTCTGTAGCTCCTTTACAAAGGATTACAGTGGCATAGGCAATACGTACAAAAATGAAAAGGTGCTTGATGTTTGGATTTCACGCGGACGGGATTGGGCAGAGATCATTAAGCAGATGGTAGATGAGGACTTTACACCAAACACGGGCATCAAGGTGAATGTCAATATTATTCCGACGGTTGCAGCGGACCAGAAGCAGATTCTGTTATTGGCCAACACGGCCGGACTTGCTCCCGATGTGGCGCTGGGTGTTGAGGGTGAAGTGCCGATAGACTTTGCGGTGCGGAATTCACTCGTGAACCTGAATGAATTTCCGGATTATCAGGAGGTTGCTGACCGTTTCAGAGCGGGTGCACTGATTCCTTATAAGTATGGTAACGGAGACTTCGCATTGCCGGAGAATCAGAACTTCACGATGCTTTTTTACCGGAAAGATATTATGGCACAGCTCGGCATTAGCGAAGAGGATATTCCGAATACGTGGCAAGAGGTTATGGAACTGATTCCTGTACTTCAACAAAACGGGATGGACTTCTATTATCCACATGCTCCGAACAATCCAAGTCTAGCAATTAATGAGTTTGCGCCGTTCTTATTCCAGTATGGTGGAGATTTTTATAAAAATAATGGGATGGTATCCGATCTGGATTCACCAGAAGCGCTGACAGCGATGAAAATGTGGACCGGGCTATTTACGAACTACAAGCTTCAGAAACAAGCGGATTTCTATAACCGTTTCCGTTCTGGAGAGATGCCAATCGGGGTTGCTGATTATTCCACATACATTCTATTGTCTACAGCTGCGCCTGAATTGACAGGCTGGTGGGGCATGAAGCCAATGCCTGGTATTGAACAAGCCGATGGACAGATTAACCGTTCTACAGGTGGACTTGCACAGACTGGAATGATTTTTAAGGATACAGAAATGAAAGAAGAATCTTGGGAATTCCTGAAATGGTGGACCAGTGCGGATGCACAGGAGAACTTCGGCTCCGAGCTTGAGTCTCTGCTAGGTGTTGAAGCGCGCTGGAATACAGCCAATGTCGAAGCACTCAAACGGCTTCCATGGCAGCAAGCGGATATCGACGCCATTATGGAGCAGTGGGAGTGGTTCAAAGAGCGTGAAGTGGTGCTCGGAGGATATTACACGACCAGACATATCGCCAACATCTGGAATGAAATTGTGCTGAACGGTAAATTCCCACGGGAGGCGATGGAGCAAGGTGTGCGTGAAATCAATAAAGAGCTCAGTAAGAAACGCGAGGAGTTCGGGGTCGAAACTTCCGAGTCTTCAAGTGCTAAAGGGGAAGGAGGTCAGAAATGAGCAGTGAAATGATTACACCGGCACAGACCGGAGCCGTTCAGATGCAGCCGACGAAAACTCCTGGAAAATGGGCTCAGCTATGGTTAGACATCAAGAAAAATAAAGTTTCCTATTATTTCTTGGCCCCTTTCCTAATTCTGTTTACTATTTTTACTATTGTTCCTATTATCATGTCCGTTGTTCTCAGCTTCAGCTATTACAACATTATAGAGACGCCAAGATTCATTGGTTTCTCTAACTATAAGCTGCTGTTTGTAGACGATGATATCTTTCTTAAAGCTGTTGGAATTACGCTGAAATTTGCCATTATCACAGGTCCGATAGGTTATATTATGGCCTTCTTACTGGCTTGGCTGATTAGTCAAATTCCGCAGAAGTTCCGCTTTTTCTATACCCTATGCTACTATGTGCCTTCGATTACCAGTGCAGTAGCGATGTCTGTGGTTTGGCTATATTTATTCGCCGGCGACCGCAAGGGGCTGCTCAATCACTGGCTTATTCAGCTAGGTATTATTAATGAACCTTATTTATTTCTACAAAATGTAGATTCGATTGTACCCGTTATCATCATAGTTTCCTTATGGATGAGTATGGGCGTAGGCTTCCTTGCTTTTCTGGCGGGTCTTCAAAATGTACCTACGGATTTATATGAAGCCGGCTCTATTGATGGGGTCAAGTACCGCTGGCAGGAGCTTTGGTACATTACGATTCCATGCGTCAAACCGCAGCTGTTATTCGGTGCGGTGATGCAGGTGGTCGGTTCGCTTACCGTATTTGACGTCAGTATGCGGCTTGTTGGATTTCCGAGTCCCCTTTATGCAGGTCATACGATTATGGCGCATCTTTTCGACTACGCATTTATCCGCTTCGAAATGGGGTATGCGTCAGCGATTGCTGTATTATTGTTCGCTTTGATGCTTGGGCTTAACCGTCTCATCTTCAAAGTGCTGGGGAGGGATTAGGATGCACAAATTAAATTTACGGCGTATTGATTATGGAGGCATCTTTTTATATCTGTTCTTAACGGTGTTTGGCTTAATTATGCTGCTGCCACTTGTCTATATGGCAGTGACCGCTTTAAAGCCAACTAGTGAATTGTTCCTGTTCCCGCCGCGGTTCTTCGTAGTGAATCCGACGTTGGTGAACTTTCGTGATTTGCTGTTAATTACCGGAACATCGGCGGTGCCGTTCTCACGGTTTATCTTTAATAGTGTGATCGTTACATCGGGGATTGTGGTCGGTGGTGTCTTAATTTCGGCGATGGCGGCTTATCCGCTTGCCAAGCATAATATGCCATTTAAAAGCGCTATCTTTAATATGATCGTGGCGGCGCTAATGTTCTCGCCATTGGTATTGCAAATTCCACAATATCTGCTGATTAGTCGCAGCGGATTAATGAATTCTTATTTTGCAATGATCCTACCTTATCTGGCTGCGCCAATGGGAATGTTCCTTATGACCCAGTTCCTGCGGCAGCTTCCAGATGCTTTACTAGAGGCGGCCCGCATAGATGGCGCTTCTGAATGGAAGGTATTCTGGGTTGTGGTGATACCGATGCTTAAGCCGGCGATTTCGACTTTTGCCTTATTTAGCTTCATTTCTGCTTGGAACGATCCGTACCCTTCAATGGTTTATACGACAGTTCAAGAAATGAAGACGTTACCTCTTGCCATCCAGACCATTAGCGGTGGTGCCGGGGTTGTAGCTAGGGTAGGTACGCTGGCGGCAGCGAGCTTCTTGATGATTCTCCCGACTATTCTTGTCTTTATATTAACGCAGCGAATGGTGCTTCAAACAATGGCCCATTCGGGGCTGAAGGAATAGGGGGAGTCATGATGATAGGACGTAATGTGAAAAAAATGCTGCTGACAGGATTACTGATGACGCTGACTCTGCCAGTGCTGCTTCTTCCGGGGCAGGTGCTAGCTGGTGAAGCTCCATATGAGGGATATACGTGGAATCAGTCCGGCAATGAGGTCCGTTCGATTAATGGTTACCTCTACGATTCTTCTATCGATCCAACGGGATCAGATACCGGGTCCTTCAAAAATCCGGAATCGCTGTTTATAAGCAATGACGATTCAATCTATGTGGTGGACACGGGGAACAGCCGTATTGTTCATATGGATAAGGATGGTCGTCTGCTAAATCTGATCGGCGATACGGAGGGCAGCGGGAAGCTGCAGGAGCCGAAGGGGATTTTTGTTAAGGACGATGGAACCGTGTATGTAGCAGATACGAAAAATGCTCGTATTGCTATTTTTGATAAAAAAGGCAAGTTCGTCAAAGAGTTTCTGAAGCCCGACAGTCCACTGCTAGGTGCTAATTTCTCTTATTCTCCTTCTAAGCTAGTCGTAGATAAACGGGATTATATGTACGTGGTGAGCGATGGCAACACGCAGGGTTTGCTGCAGATTGATTCTGGCGGTAAGTTCAAAGGCTTCTATGGAGCGAACCATGTGGGCTTCTCTTGGACACGACTCTTAATTAAGCTGGTGGCCACCAAAGAGCAGCAGAACCAGCTGGCGACGGTTAAGCCTTCTGAATTCTCCAACGTGGATTTGGATGAAGAAGGATTTATCTACAGTACAACCTTGGGTGAAGAGTACAACCAGATCAAGCGATTATCTCCGGTAGGCGTAGATACGCTTAACATCGGTCAACGCTGGTACGGCGATTATTACTCTGACGGTCCGTTCAGTATGGCCTCCTTTATGGGGATCAGTATCGATGAAAATGGATTTATAACCGCGCTGGATTTGCAGTCCAGTAAAGTCTTCCAATATGACAAGCTGGGAAATTTGTTATTCAGCTTCGGCGGGATCGGGGATCAGAACGGACTATTCGTGACCCCATCGGCTGTAGATCAAACCTCTGATGGAATGATCTATGTGGTGGATAAAGGACGGGGCAGAATCGATCGCTTTCGGACCACGCCATTTGCAGATTTGGTTCATAAGGCGTCCCTGCTATACGTAGATGGCAGCTATGATGATGCGCAATCCTTATGGCAAGAGGTGCTGCGGTTAAACGCCAACTATGACATGGCATATCAGGCTATCGGAAAAGCGCTCTATAAAGCAGAGCAATATAAGGAATCTATGAGCTATTTCAAGCTTTCAAATTCCAAAGCTGATTATTCATCCGCTTTCCGCGAATACCGCAAATTGTATATCCGGGAGCACTTTACTTATTTCTTTGCCGGCGGAATCGGGCTGTTCTTGTTACTGTTCTGGAGTGCGCCGAGATTATACCGGAGATTCCATTCCTGGCTGTATAAAGGTAACCAGGCTGTATTGGACCCGGCAAAGGGGGAAATTGGATGAACACCTTGCGAATGATTCATCAGGTTGTAGTTCATCCTTATCAGTTCTATAACGACATTCAGGGAAAGCAACGGATCCTTTGGATACAGGGAATTGCAATCGTTCTGCTGACTTTTGTGGCACGAATGATCTCTATTCTGATTACGGGGTATGCATTCCAGACTAGAGAACCGCATGAAATCTCTATGTTTCATGAGTTCATTTGGCTTATCGTTCCTTGGTTGACCTGGTGTGTCTCGAACTGGGGTGTCAGTACAATCATGGACGGTGAGGGGAAGTTCAAGGAGATTTTTGTGGGCAGTGCCTTTGCGCTGGTGCCTTACATGCTCTTTATTATTCCAGTTACGCTGCTTACGTTGGTCCTTTCACTGGATGAAGCTTCAACCTTCAATCTGCTGCATAAGTTTGTGATCCTATGGGTCGCTTGGTTGATTTTGATGAAAGTGAAAATCCTACATGATTTTGAGATTCGCAAGGTTATTTTTATAACCATAATCAGTGTAATAGGAATCGCCATTATCTGGTTCGTAGGCATCTTGCTGTTTGGTATTTCCAATCAATTTGTTTCATTTATTATCGTTCTGCTCAAAGAGTTGAGATTGCGCGCGTAAGGAGGGAAAGGTAACACGATGATAAAAAATATGAAAGTGCGGGGCATTCTCTGTATTGTTGTGATGATGCTGTTCGCAGTTATAAATGTTCAACCCCTACACAGTTCCGCCGATCCGTCCACCGCTGCGCAGTCTGTTCAGACTGAAGAAGGCAAAGAGGCTGCACAAGAGGAAACAGCGGCGTCGTCGAATGAACCAGTTGAAGTGCAGGACACAGCGGTGCAAGTAGTAGAGGCTACAGCCCCAGCTGCAGAGCGGACTCCAGCCACTGTAGCAGCACCTGTTCAGAAGGCTGAGCTGCAGCCGGTCACGCCTGGAACGAAAGCGTTGGAGAACGACCGCTATATATTGTATGTGGATGAGAAATCGGGAAATCTTCGCATCACTGACAAAATCACAAACAAGGAATGGCTTGGATCTCCACAGCTGGAGCGCACGGCCATGCCTAATATTAAGAAATATACGACCGCACCGATTTATGCGAGATATACACAAGGGGCAGACATTACCCAAATCTATCCCCTTAAAGATGAGGATTCTTCTGTCTCTGTAGCCATTGAGCCAGATGTTGTTCGTGCTGTATTCTCTTTTGAAAGTCTGAAGCTGTCCTTTGCTCTGGAGTACAGACTGACTGCTAACGGATTTGAAACTTCCATTCCACAGGAGTACTTGAAGGAAGAGGGGAGCGCGAAGTTCACAAGCCTTGAGGTCTTGCCATTTTTTCATGCTGCTAGAGAAGATGCGGATGGCGCAATGATGCTTCCAGATGGTTCGGGAGCATTGCTGGACTTTCGTAAAGATCATCCCGCTTATTTGAAAGGTTATTCTGAGTACATTTACGGCGGGGACGAAACCTTCGTGAAACAAAATCATGAAATTACGGATAACTCTTGGCAAAAAGCGGCGCCGCTTAAGAAAGCTATCGCATTGCCAGTGTTTGGCATCTATCAGGGAGACACCGGATATTTAGCCATTGTCACTAAGGGAGATACCGACGCAAAAATCAACGGTGTTCCTTCAGGCATTCGCGCAATTTCGCTTTATAGAGCATCAAGCGAATTTACCCTGCGCAAGGATGATGTTATTTTTGTCGGGAATTCTGGACAAATTCCTTACTATCAGGGTGAGATGATCAAAACCGATCGTAGCGTACGTTATGTTCTACTCCAAGGAGAGGACGCCAATTACGTTGGCATGGCGAAGGAATACCGTAATTACTTAATGGAAGAAAAGAAGATTAAAGAAGTGGTTCTTGAGAATACGCCACTATATCTTCAAGTGCTAGGTGGGATTTCTCGTGATGAAGTCATCGGTTCAACCTTCATTGAAGCAACTACGTTTAAACAAATCAAGACCATGATTGATCAGTATCAGGCCGAGGGTGTTGCTCAGCTTGAGATTACGATCGAGGGATGGTCCAAGAATGGTCTATACGGCAACCAACCAGAACAATTTCCGGTTGAGAAGAAGCTTGGGGGCAGCAAGGGGCTGAAAGAACTTCAGGAATATGCTTCAGGTAAAGGTGTAAATCTCTATTTGAAGGCTAATTACGTGAAGCCTTACCAAGATAGCAATAGTGTGAAGGCAAGTAGAGATGCTGTGCGGGGAATCAATCGGGAAGTCTTGAAGCAATACGTCTACTATCTCTCCACACGGTGGAATACGGATGATTATTTCTATTTGATGAAACCGAGTGTGATCGCAAAACGCAGTAATGCTGAGCTGAGTAAGTTTCAGGAATTAGGGATTAAGGGCGTTCAATTTGAACACTTTGGAAGCTTGTTATATTCCGATGAGGATAACAAATCCAATACGGACCGCCAGCTTACAGAAGATACTTATGTTAATGCATTGGATACCTTCCGCAATAGCGAGCTTAACACGGCAGTGGATTATGGGTTTGCCTATACACTCGGACATGTGAACCGGATTGATGAGGCGCCACTCGATTCCAGCCAATTTGTTTATACGGATCGGGCAATTCCGTTCTACCAGCTGGTGTTACACGGCTTAGTGCCTTATACAGCAAGCCCTGTCAATCTGTACGATGATTCCAGTAATCAAACATTACGGGCGCTGGAATATGGAGCCCTTCCAAGTTATGAATTAACTTATGCTCCCACTAGCGATCTTCAGAGAACCATGGCTGATACGCTGTTCAGCTCCAGTGTTGAGAACTGGCTGGCGTCTTCCGTGCAGAATTATCTCGAACTGAAAGAGGTCTATGACAGCATTCGCAACCAGCAAATGACGAATCATGAGCAGCTGCAAAGTAAGGTCTTTCGGACGACTTATGCAAACGGTGTGAGCATTATAGTGAACTATAATGAGCAGTCCGTCGACGTGTCAGGTCAGAGCGTCGAGGCATACAGCTATGCGGTAACAGGAGGATGAGGAAGTGAAAAAATCAAAGTTATCGATGCGAGCGCGTTATTTCGTTGAAGGATATTCCTTCATCGGCCTGTGGCTGGTCGGATTTCTGGTGTTTATGGCTGTTCCGCTGGGCCGTTCCTTGTATTACTCCTTTCAGGATCTCCAAGTGAGTAAGGGTGGCTTGCTGGCCACTTTTGTCGGGATGGAGCATTATCGCGCTGCTTTTACTACAGATGTTAATTTCTTGCCTTTGCTCAAGTCGACGATGGTGTCGACGGTGACTCAGGTTCCATTAATTCTTATCTTTTCACTGTTCTGCGCGATTTTGCTGAATCGTGGATTGATTGGAAAAACCTTTTTCCGCGGCGTGTTCTTTTTACCCGTCATCATTGCTTCAGGTGCAATTCTGGGGAAATTGATGGATCAGGGTGCTGCAAATTTACCGATTTTTTATAATCAGGATTTATACGATAAGCTTCATAACTTTATCCCCGGCGACATTCTGAAGTCTTTGCTGAAATATGCAGAATCTTTAACGCTGGTGATGTGGGATTCCGGCGTGCAAATTCTGATTTTTCTAGCGGGGTTACAGACGATTTCTGTTTCGCTCTATGAAGCGGCCAAATGTGACGGAGCAACGGCTTGGGAAAGCTTTTGGAAAATCACCTTTCCGATGATTATGCCGATGATGCTCGTAAACACATTGTTCAGTATCGTCAGTTCATTCACGAAGGCGGACAATCAAATCATGAGTCATATTTTAAATGTCGTCTTTAAAAATAATGATTTTGGGTATGGCTCAGCGATGGGGTGGATTTATTTTGTGTTTATTTTCTTGGTTCTGGGCTTGGTCTTCCTGCTGTTCAGCAAGTCGCTCGGTGCCACCGAAGGGAGGAAGTAGAAGATGTTGAAGGAATCCGTAAAACAGGTTCGGACAACGAACATGGAACATCTGTCCACTCGCTTGAAGGCAAGCGGCAAGCTGGACAGAGTCGTAAAACGCTCGCTTCAGGTGCTGAATATCGCTTTTTATTACTTGGTCATTCTCAGCTTAACGTTTGTCTTCCTGTACCCCTTGTTATACATGGTGTCGAAATCGATGATGCAAGTGACTGACGTCGCCGATGCTACGGTGCAATGGCTTCCGAAACAGTTTAGTTTTGGAAACTATATTCTGGCATGGGATTCGCTTAAATTTTGGGCGGGCTTCGCGAATAGTGCGATTATTTCTTTTGGGAGTGCAGTTCTGCAAATTTTGAGCTGTTCCTTAATCGGTTATGGTTTTGCCAGATACCGGTTTCCAGGCTACGGGGTATGTTTCATTCTACTGTTGTTTACTTTTCTAGTTCCACCGCAGACGATTGTTGTCCCATTGTATTTGTTCTTTAGTGATTTGGGCTGGATCAATACACATCTGCCATTTGTGGTCCCTTCTATGTTTGGTCACGGATTGAAGGGGGCATTATTCGTTCTGATCTTTATTCAGTTCTATCGCGGAATGCCTAAAGTGTTGGAGGAAGCAGCACGTATCGACGGCGCAGGCGCATTTAGAACGTACTGGAAAATCATGTTCCCTATCGCTAAGCCAGCTATGCTGATTGTATTCTTATTCTCTGTTGTATGGCACTGGAACGATAGCTTTGAACCGAATACTTATTTAACGACGCCGGATTTCTATAATCTGTCGCAACGATTAGCGATGTTCTACGGTTCGAATAATCAGGCGGCTGAGACCATGTCGCAAATGACTTCAGGTTCTATTGGGATGGCTCCAACCGGACTGAATCAGGTCATGGCGGCGTGTATCCTAACGATTTTGCCGATTCTGATTCTGTACTTGTTCGTACAACGTCATTTCGTCGAAAGCGTGGAACGCTCTGGTATTGCCGGAGAGTAACTCTATTTACTAAAAACCAGCAAGCCTCCCGGGTGGAGACTTGCTGGTTTTTTAATTCTGCATGAAGAGCTACAGCTAATGGGAAATGCTCCGGACTCAGAAGGCGCTATTTGCGAATATATTGTCTTTTGGCGTTGGTTGCGGACCCGAGAGGCGTTATTCTTTATAAATTGGCTCGGAACCGGCCTTTTTTAAGGGAATAAAGGCTATGGAGTCCGCAAGCCCCTCAAATGAAGGCATATCGTAGAAATAGAGTCCCTTGTGTCCGATAGCTCTCTTGAGCCTCCCTCTTCTTACTGCCCTAGAAGCGCTGGCACAATAAATCGACCGAATACATTAGCTGGTGAGCCTTTTTTGTATTTATCCGCAGTGATGACTACTACCAGCCCGTAGGATGGAACCACAATAATATGCTGGCCCATGAAGCCAAGCGCAAAATAATAAGGGATCTCATTCGGCTGCTGCTCTGTACCTGTATTAAATGAGGATACCCACCAGTGCCAGCCATAGAAGCCCTTCTGTGGTAGCGTGGCTGCAACATAAGGGTGAGTGGACTTCTGTACTGTATCTGAAAGGATAAGCTGCTGATCCTTCCAGCGCCCCTCTTGCAAATAAAGGAGACCGAATTTCAGCATATCTTCTGGCTTCATGTAAAGGCCAAAACCACCAGTATGAATGCCTTGCGGATCACTATCCCAGCGGTAGCTTTCGATGCCAAGCGGCTGAAATAGCTGATCTTCGGCAAATGCTGCAACATCTTGTCCAGAACATTCACGTAGGATAGCGGATAATAGCTGAGAGCAACCGGAGTTATAGTTCATCTCAGTGCCTGGCGTATGAGATAGCGGCTGGGCGAGCACAAACTTTATCCAGTCTGCGGTTCTGGTCATGGTCGGAAAGGAATTCTGCCCCCCAAACTCCGTCCAGTTAAAGCCTGCGGTCATCGTTAATAAGTGACGGATAGTGATCTCTCTTTTTCGTGGATCTTGATCCTCTTTTAATGAAGGGAAAAATAGAGAAATGGGTGTATCAGGTGGTGGAACCATTTGTTTATCTATGGCTATGCTAACTAAGGCGGCGAGCACGCTTTTGGTGCATGAGTTAATTTTACCTAGCTCCTTAGCGATTTCTGGCTCGCGATAATGCTCCAGTATAGGTTTTCCATGTTGAATGATTAGACAACTGCGAATTTCTAGGCCAGTAATACCGTCTATAAGCGGCTGAAGGTTCCAATCAGTAATGTGAATGGCCCCCTTTCATAGATGAGTTGAAGCTGTAGCTGCCTACCATTATAGCTTATATAGTGTGCATTACATAAACCTTGTAATTTCCTGTCGTTAATTAAATATGGAAAATATAAGTAATTATCTGTATAATGTTATGAATCACGTGTTAGAGGAGGATGAATTCTTTTGAAAAGCAATAACACTCACTTTGTTCATCAGACAGCTAAAACGGTATTGATTACTTCTGTCGCCATCGCATTATTGTTACCTCCAAGCTTGGCCGCAGCCGATACTACATCTGTTAGTAGCAACACTACGGTAACACAGGTTAGCGCACAAGCACCGGTGACTACAACGAACTCCGAGGCAGATCTTACAAAAGTGAAATTCACACAGGAGCAAGCGGTTGCGAAGCTAAGAGAACTATTCCCATCCCTAAAGGATGCAACGGTAAACAATGTTCAACTGGGATCTAACCAAAGCTACCCCTCTCCAGCAAATCAAATGATCTGGAATATTCAGTGGCAGATTCAAGAGGGGAATATGGGATATGGCTTTAGCAGTGAGATAGATGCGATTAATGGAGATATCATCAGTACGTATATTTCATACCCACGTGAGAATAACGAATCCTATTATCCACCGAAAGTATCGCAGACTCAGGCACTGGAGATCGCCAAGGCTTTTGTGGCTAAGGCTGCATCATCGGTTAAAAGCAGTGATCTGCAATTAAATGAGAATGCTGGTTATAATTATTTTTCCACCTCTTTATTCGGTCCTGTTCAATACAGCTATTACTTCAGTGTCATGAAGAATGGTCTTCCTTCTGGATTGGATAACATTAACATAGCTGTGGATGGCAACGGCAATGTAATTCAATTCTCTAAGTCTTCTCAAGGGCTTGAGTATCCGTCTGCACAGCCCAAGATTACCTTGGAGCAAGCACAGAAGCAATTTGCGGAACAGTTTGATGTAAGCCTTTTTTACACTCCTATTTATAAGAACGGAAAACCTAACAACTGGATTCTAGGCTGGCGTCCAGTGGATCAGTCTCTATATCCTATCGATGCATTGACGGGCAAGAGAATAGATTATGAAGGAAAAGAATACGTATCTACCCCAGTCGTGTATTCAGATGTAGCAAAGGGTAAGGATGTCTTTCAAGCAAGAACTTCAGCTACAGAGCTTACTGCAAAAGAAGCGGAACAGCTTGTAAAGAAGGTTGCGTATATTCCAGCAGATCGTAAATTGATCTCTCAAAGCTTAAGAAATGACTATCAGGATACGAATCGGAAGATCTGGCAGTTATATTGGGGTAGTGCTAGTGGAAATGAACGTTACATTGGTGCTGGCTTTCCAGAACAATCCTCTGCTGAGATCGATGCAAAGACCGGTGAAATATTACAGTACCAGATTCAAACCTATGGTGCTACTCAGGATAAGAAGAAGGAAGAGCCGGCTCCTGCTGGAGGGAAGAAGCTTAGTGAGGCTGAAGCTAAGACTAAAGTACTTAGTATAATTAATAGCCTGTATCCTCAGGCGAGCCAGAAGCTAAAGCTTTTAGAATATGGAGATAACTCAAGCGTGACTTCAGACGGATCAGGATTTAGATATCAGTTTATTAGATATCATAAAGGGATTCCTGTGAGTGACAGTAACCTTACGGTAAGCTTGGATCTTTACGGCAGACTGATTTCTTACATGGGGAATCGGATAGACGGTATCGATGAAATTACACTATCGCCGGAGGCTACAATTTCCAAGAAGGAAGCGCTCGAAAGTTATAAACCTAAATATCAGACTAAGCTAAGATACACTCAGGTTGGTGGATACTATAGTTATAATAGCTATGCCACGCCAAAGGTGAAGCTGGTATATGATACAACTTTTGATGAATCTAATGGATTATATCAGGTTTTAGATGCAGCCACTGGTAAATGGGTTGCGGTCTATGACTACCTCGGTCAGCAAGACGCTCAAATATCCGCAACGGATATCAAAGGCCATGCAGCGGAACAACCCTTATCAGAATTAGTAAAATACCATGTGATTACTCCGGATGCCGATGGTAAAGTGAACCCGGATCAAGAAATAACGGTTGGCGATTGGTTAACCTATCTTGTCAAGGCTTCTAATCCGAATTTCAGCAATTATTATAATAATAATGAACGGAAAACTGTGGCAGGTGTGAAGCCTGAGAATTCATATTATGATGCTGTTTCTTATGCAGCAGATCGTAAGTGGATCAACAAGGATCAAAGCCTGCAAATTGATAGTAAGTTAACCCGGGAACAGCTTGCTGTTCAGCTGGCTAATTTTTTGAAATACAACAAACTCACAGCCTATCTTGATAAAGATGTAACGGTAAGTCAGTTCAGTGATAGTGCATCTATAAACAATAAGGGTGCAGTGGCTCTTGTTGTGAAATTGGGAATCCTAAAGGATGACAACGGCAAGTTTAATCCGCAGCAGACGGTAACGAAAGCACTGGCGGCTACGGTGATTATGAAGCTAGTGGAACTGCAAGGAAAGACCGATCAGATCATTGGTCAATAAGAATATTTAAAGGGTTAAAAAGACAACCAGGCAGCAATTCTCCGGTTATTGGAGGATTACTGCCTGGTGTTTTTAGTTTGCGAATGGCTGGCTGAGAACATCGCTACTAGATAGACTTGCAGCTTTCCGGTACCCCCTTTCCTTTAGCGCCGAAACTTGCTGGAGTTCGTGAGATAACTGCATTCTTTGCAACTAAAAGTTTGATGTACCAAATACAATTATATCCATTGCTGGAGGGATTTGAAGAATTATAGATGTATAAAATGCAGTTAAACGCTTCTACACTTCTCTTTCGTCGGCTGCACACCACAGGAATATCGGGAGCAGAATAGGGGATAAAAGAAATAACCCGAAAGACGAACACCTTAAAGGTGCATCTATCGGGTTATTTGTTTTGTGATTCAAATAGGATTAATGAAGTTGTTTATCTACTTCTTTAATTGGATTCTCTCCAGCGTTCTCTTCAACCTTGCTGCTCATAAACCAACCAATTGCAGCGATGAGTACGAGCACAACATAGAAGGTGAGCTTCCACCAAGTGCTATGTGCGAAATCTTCGGAAAGAACACCAAGTGAAGGGTGTGCCAAGGTAATAACTGCTAGCTTAACGCCGACCCAACCTACGATGAAGAAGGCTGCAATTTCAAGACCTGGACGGGTGTGGAGCAGCTTAACGAAGAAGGTAGCTGCGAAACGCATAATAACCAGTCCGATAAATCCACCGGCAAAGATGACGAGGAATTGACCGCCGTCAAGTCCACCGATTTTCGGAAGTCCACTTGCAGGAAGAGCAACCGCGAGGGCAACTGCTGCAAGAATGGAATCGACCGCGAAGGCGATGTCAGCAACTTCTACTTTAAAGACAGTAAACCAAAAGCTGGATTTCTTTTTGGTGACTGCAGCTCCAGTACCGCTTTCAGCTGCTTCATCCGTAACTGGCTTCTTGAACAATAGCTTTCGGAAGATATGGTTCCCTGCGATAAACAATAAATAAATCGCGCCGATGGCTTGTACTTGCCAGATATCAACCAGGTAAGAGATGACAAATAGTGAACCGAAACGGAACACGAAGGCTCCGGCTAATCCGTAAAATAGTGCTTTTTTTCTTTCCTCATCAGGAAGGTGCTTAACCATAATTGCCAATACCAGTGCGTTATCTGCGGCTAGTAGTCCTTCAAGTGCTACAAGAACGAGTAATACCCAGCCATATTCTAATACTAATCCCCAATCCATTACTGTTGTCCTCCCTTTTCTAATGCAAATATCTACTAAAAGATACTTACTATACCATTTTAACCATTTTTATATAAAAAAGACCTTTACCAAACAGATTAGCCTTTGGAATAAAGGTCTAACCTGATTGGTAAAGGTCTCGCTAACAATGTTGAATTGCCAATAAAGCCGGAGAATATCCTCATATTCTCGTATTGACGACTTTATTTAACAGCTACTCCCCTTTACGGGATATATTAAATTTTTGATTTAATTCGTTGTGATTTTGCCTAAGGAGATCATATACGAGTTGAAAGTTAATGTCAATAAAATGTTGGAGGGATAAAGCTAGAGTTCTCCATTCCATTTTGTGTTAGCCCTTTACCGCCCCAGCGGTAATTCCCTTAGTCATCTGTTCTGTGAAGAGCAGATAGATTAGGATGGTTGGGATGGCAATGATCGTCATAACAGCGAACTGAGCGCCGTAGTTGGACGAATATTCTCCGGCGAATTTCATAATGGAGAACGGAATGGTTTTGAGATCCTCCGAGGTGAGGAAGGTGTTCGCCATAATAAATTCATTCCAGGTGCTGATGAAATTGAGTACACAGATGGTAGCTAGTGCGGGTTTCGTAATAGGGAAGATGATGCGGAAGATCACACCGTAAATGCCGCAGCCATCGATAACCGCCGACTCTTCAATCGCACGAGGGATGGTCTCTAGAAATCCAGTCATGATGAGCACACTCATTGGGATGACAATAGCCGAATAAGGCAGAATCAGTGTGTACATATTGTTCAGCATTCCGAGCTTGTTAAACAAGATAAAGTTCGGCAGCAGTGTCGCGTGAATGGGAATGATCATGCCCATCATGATAAGTGACAACACAATACCACTTAGCTTCCATTTCATACGGGTGAACGCATACCCCATCATCAGTGACACTAGTGCGGACAGCGCAACGGTAATTACAGTAATGATAAGACTGTTGGCAAAATAGCGTGGTACACGCCCATAGGTAAAAGCGTTTCTATAATTCTCCCATTGCGGGGGGGATGGCCATTTCAGAAAAGAGCTTCCGAAGAAATCACCACTCTTTAGCAGGGAGTAATCGATCAGCCAGATGAGCGGAAATAACTGTATTAAAGCGATGAGACAAAGAAAAACCATCATTAGGATTTTGCCAGTTGTAGGTTTACTGCGCTTCTGTTTGTGAAGCTTCAGATTGGGGGGCGAAGTGGCAGGTGCTAATGAATTATTCATATGATTTCCTCCGGTTACAGGGATTCTAAAACTCTCCGATATCTTTCTTCAGAACCTTGTTGAGTATTACGGTCAGTACAAGGCAGAACACAATGAATAGGATGGATATGGCATTACCGTAGCCGTATAGCGACGATGAGAAGGCGGTTTTGTAAAGGTAGTTTCCTAAGAATTGCGTGCTATTAGCCGGGCCACCGTTGGTCATTAAGAACACGGTTTCCATTTGCTTAAGACAGGTTGTAACCGCGATGATAATGGCAACTCGCATCATAGGCGAAAGAAGCGGTATGATGATGCGCGTGTAGAGGGTATAGTTGTTCGCGCCATCGATCTTTGCGGCTTCGCTTAAATCACTTGGAATGCCTTGCAGACCTGAATAATATAGCAGCAGTGCGTATCCAAAACCTTGCCACATTACAACAATGATGATGCACCAGATCGCTGTCTTCGGATCTCCAAGCCAATCATGTGTGAGTGAATCCAGCCCAACGCCACTTAGCAACTTGTTGAGCAATCCGTAATTGGGATGAAAAATCCCGCTCCACAGCTTGGCTGTAACCACAACAGAAATTACCGCGGGGATAAAAAAGATCGTCCGGAATATTTTTTCGTATTTACCGGAATTGGTCAGGAATATCCCTATGAGAATAGCAAAGGGATGCTGTAAGAATACAGTGGCAGCGGTTAGTAACAGGGCATTGCCCAGCGAGGTCCAGAATACTTTGTCATGAAATAGAATTTCGCGATAGTTATCCAAGCCGATAAAATTGTACTTGCCGATTCCGCCCCAGTCTGTAGAGCCATAATAAGCGCTCATGAAGATAGGGATGCAAATCATAAAAGCAAACAGGAATAGCCCGGGTGCGATGAGTAGAAATATCGCTTTTTTGTCGCTTAACACTCTGTGCATGGAAATCTCCGTCCTTTGAAAGAGTAATCTATCTACTACCATCGTAACGGGAAGCTAGACCGTGGAACATGCCGTATATTTCAGATGATTGTACACATTTTTTAAATTATGAAATAATAAATTCTCTGACGCCAAAGGCGATTATGCTCGAACAACAAACCCCCGGCCTCTGGGGGGAGTCGGGGGTTTGTACGCTACTATTTATGATGCTAATTCAGAAGCGTCAAGATTCATGTTCTTAGTAGTATTAGAGCTTATTTACCAGCCAATTTATCGGACGCAGCGTCAAGCGCTTTGGCGAATTCCGCTGTATTCATAGCGCCGGAGAGCAGGCTTTGGTGAGCCTCCATTACCTTTTGCTTAAACTCGTCGTTACCAATATCCTGCAGTGGAGTTCCACTGGAAGAGGTCATCGAGCTGAAGACATCTACTAGTTCTTTTTGGAGTTGAGTTTCATTACCAGTTAAGAATTCATCGAATTTTTGCGCAGGTGTACCCGCGCCAGCTTGCCATAACATCTTGGACCAGTTCTCAGGAGCGAAGAAATACTTCAAGAAATCAACAGCAGCTTCAGGATGCTTGGAGTTCTTACTTACAGCATATCCACCACCGTACCAAGCAGCATCATCCGTTGATTTACCTTTATCTGAACCAGGGAAAGCGAATGCGCCTACATTATTGCGGAATTCTTCAGAGAAGTTCACATCTGTAGCTAGGCCAGACTCCCAAGCACCCATAAAGAACATAGCGGCTTGTCCTTGTCCGAACAAGTTACGCGCTGCGCCGTAATCGGCGGTCAGCCAGCCGTCAGCAAAGCCTTTGGCATTAGCGAAATCTTGCATTTCAGTAGCAGCTGCAACAAGGCTAGGATCATTAAAGGATATTTTACGAGCAACAGCTTCATCCATCTTATTAAAATCACCATTTTGACGTTGAGCCACAAACTCATACCAGATTGGCAGCGTCCATGCATCCATACCGTTCATAGCGATTGGGTTAATCTTGTTGGCACGCAATGTTTTGACAGCTGCGAGCAGGTCAGCGGTAGTCTTTGGAATCTCGATGCCGTTGTCAGCAAAGATTTTCTTGTTATAGAACATAACCATATAGTCAGCGCTACGTGGCAATCCATACAGCTTGCCATCTTTGCTGAAGCCGTCCATAGAACCAGAAACAAACTGATCACCTTCGAAGTCAGCGCTGTTCAGTTCAAGCAGTAAGTCATTATCGAGCAGAGGACTCAGGAAAGAAGGCTGGCCCCAAGCTTGAATGATATCAGGCATTTGATTGCTGGAAGCATATACTTTGATTTTTGATTTATAAGGTTCATCTTGAAGCGCTTCCACTTCTATCTTGACGTTAGGGTGCTCTTTCATATAAGCGTCGATAATGTCTTGCTCCACCTTGCCGGAACCGTTTGCCCGATCCGCAAGTGCGGTGAAGAACTTCAGCGTAATTTTTTCGGCTGGTGCGTTTGCTGTTGCCTCGGCAGTAGCTTCGGCTTTGTCATTCGCAGGAGCGTTTGTAGCTTTCGCATTGTTATTTCCGCCACCGCAGCCTGCAAGCAGAGCTGGAAGCATTAGACTCATAAGCATTAGCTTGATTCCTTTACTTTTCATCAAAAACCCACCTTTTTTAGAATGAAGTATTTTGAAGTAACGATTGTTAACCATCAAGGAAGACGATAACGTCGTTTCTTCTTGCATCCTCATCTTAAGAGTTTCTAGCTAATAGAAACATGGTCCATATTTAAGAATGATGTAGGCATTTTTTAGCGAATGTAAAAAGCCAGTTCAGGGTGTAATGATTTCAGTTATACTTGGTTTACACATCTTTCTATTATATATGAAGGTGGTTCTCATGAATCGAAACTTTCGCTTAGTCAGCCGTTATCGCCATCTTCCGCTCCAATTTAAGCTGTTATTATGGTTCGTTCCCCTACTTCTGGTGACCATATTCGCTATGGGCTGGAACTCGTATCAGATCTCTTCGCAGCAGGTTGTGGAGAAAATGAAACAGTCGCAGGATCATCTGACCAAAAAAACAGCAGAACAGATCGATGAGATGGTGCGAGGCATGATATCTTTTTCGAATACACTCTTTCTGGATGAAAGTGTGCAGCGGCTCTTAGCATCATCTGAAGCACAAAAGGAACGTAATTCTGTATTTAAGACCGTTACCAATCTTATGGTTGCAGGCAATTCTATTCAATCTCTGATTCTGTATTCTTTAGATGATAACAATGGAGCAGAGCCTTTTGCTGCGAATCAGGCAGGATTGACGACAGGTATGAAGTACTCAGATTTTATCAAAACCTCGTATTATAAAGAAGCTATTAAAGCAGCAGGTAGCCCAACCTTTGGACTCTCCAGGCCGACTGACGGCATTTTTGTAGGCGATCATTATCATAAGATTGTACTTTCCAGAATCATCAAGAATATTTACACCTTAAAGCCGGCAGGACTCGCTGTGATCGGTGTGGATGCAGGGAAGATAGGGAGCCAATATCTCGACAATGCTGAAGATGATGTGGATATGTTCGTGATTGATCGGGATGGGCTGATTATTACGGCTTCGAATCCGAGCTGGATTGGCAAAAGAGATCTGGAACTTCCGTATTTTGCGGATAGTGATCCTAAGCTGACTGTGAAAAAAAGGCTGGAATCTACAGCGGATCATAAACAGTGGATTGTGTCGCATCTGCAGTCGGAGACGACAGGCTGGTATGTGGTGGTGGCTCATTCCAAGCGGCAGCTTGTTAAAGAGCTCGGTCAGATTTTACAGGTCACGATGACGATTGCTGTTCTGTGTTTAGTAGTTAGCCTAATGGTTACCTGGCTGGCAGCTGCCGCTATCACGAAACCACTGAAGAAGCTTTCCCGTTCGATGCGCAGACTGCAGACAGGTGATTTCACGCAGCGGGTATTTTTTGAAGGAAATGACGAGATCGGCTTACTCGGGCATGGTTATAATCTAATGGTGCAGCGGATTAAATCGCTCATCAATGATGTATACGCCTCAAGAATGAAGCAACAGGAAGCAGAGTTGAAAACGCTTCAAGCCCAAATCAGGCCTCACTTTTTATATAACACGTTAAATACAATCTGTTGGGAAGCTGAGAAGAAGGGAGATAAAGAAATTGCCGATATGGTGTATTCTCTCTCTCAAGTGTTCCGACTGAGCTTAAATGATGGACGTGATACATTTACTTTGGAGCAAGAAGTGGAGCTGGTGACCAATTACTTGTTCCTGCAGAAAAATCGCTTCAAGGAGCGTTTTGAATTCGAAATTTCTCTGGATGAGAGTATCAAGGATTTCACAGTTCCGAAGCTGCTGCTGCAGCCACTAGCCGAGAACGCAGTGATTCACGGGATTGAGCCGCTGTCTGGAAGTGGACTGATATCCGTTCGAGCTTACCGTATAGAGAAGACTATAGTGCTTGAGGTACAGGATAATGGTGTAGGGATCACGGCAGATAGACTGCTAGAGCTACATCAACGTTTAGCAAGGGGAAATTCTTTACCTGAGGAAGACAATGTTGGACGTACAGGCTTTGCGCTCATGAATGTGCAGGAACGGCTGGCCTTATTTTTTGCGGGAGCCTCTTTACAACTAGAGAGTGTGGAAGGGGCAGGCACACGTATTATAATTCATATCACTGTGGAGGGGCCATAAATGATGAAGCTGCTGATTGCTGAAGACGAAGATACGATCCGTGAGGGCATTGTGAATATGATTGATTGGAAGTCACATCAGATTGAGGTCATGGGTGAGGCGGGGAACGGAAGTGAAGCGCTGGCTTTGATGGAGAATGAACAGCCCGATCTTTTGTTAACGGATATTCGTATGCCACAAATGGGTGGTCTCGAGCTGATTGAAGTCGCACGGCGTAGAGGTTACGGCTTTCGGTCGATTATTTTATCGGGGTATAACGAGTTCTCTTATGCGAAGCAAGCAATTTCCCTGGGTGTTGTTGATTATGTGCTGAAGCCATGCCGACCTGAGGAAATTCTGAAGACGGTACTGAAGGCCAAGGAACTTATTGAAAGACAACGAAATCAGGAGGATGAACAGCTTAAAAGAGATCGTTCCTGGCATAAAAATGCACCGCTTGTCAAAAGCCAGGTTCTGTCTCAATGGATTTATCATCCACCAGTCCCGCTAGAACGGCGACAGGAGCTGATCGGAGAGTTATCTATGGCGATTGGCTTTGAAGGGCCGCAGATTGGTCTGGTCAGCTTTGATTTTGATCCACCCTCCGCTACAGGAACAGGACAGGATTTTGTACTTCTACGTTACGCAGCGTTAAATATTATCAGTGAGACCTTGTCTCCTATCTATAGAGGAAAAATAGAGACTTTTCATGATGGAAATAACCTGCTCTGGATCGGCAGCGGCTTAGCCGGAACGGATTCTCGCAAGCCTTACCGAGCACCCCTCCAATTGAAAGAGCAGATTGAGAAGCTGCAGAGTAATTTGGAGAAATACCTTAAGCTGTCCATCAGTATTGCCGTTGGCTCCTGTCGTTCGGATATTTCTGAAGCGCATCTGTCGTATAAAGAAGCCCTTCAGGCGATGGAATCGCGATTTTTGAACGGTAAAGGTGGTGTCTATTACTATACAGAAGGAACGGGAATTATAGGTGGCGCTCCACAGGAAATAGGGATTTTAGATGATTCTGAATTAAATGTGCTGGAGGATGAAATGCTTGTGGCGGTGGGTGCGGGGAGCAATGAGCTCGCACTCGATCTGCTCGAGAAATGGCTGGATCGTTTTCGTAGCAATCCGGGATGTCTTAAGCAAGAAGTGAATATTCGGGCAACTGCTTTTGTAGTTCGATTAAAGAGACTCGCGCAGGAAAAACAAGTCGCTGGCTTCGAATGGAAGCAGCATTTGGTCAATTGGATGGAGCAGGCTCCACAGATAGAGACGTTGGAAGAATTGTCTACGATTTTGAATAAGGTCATGCAGAATGTAGTGGAGGCTTTCTCCAACCATCGTCCGCTGCATCGCACAGTAGTCACTGCCATGGAGATCATTCGCAATAAATACAATACCAATCTGACACTAGAGTATGTTGCGAAGGAAGCCTATGTTTCTAATACTTATTTAAGTTCACTATTCCGTCAGGAGCTTGGTGTGAATTTTCTTGATTACTTGCATCAATACCGGGTAGAAGAAGCGAAGAAGCTGCTCCGTCAAAATCTAAAGATGTACGCCGTTGCCAAATTGGTAGGGTACGGTGAAGAGCGCCACTTCAGTGCTACTTTTAAAAAATGGACGGGACTTACACCTTCACAATATCAAAAGGGATTAGGGAAGTAGGGGGGAATTGTTATCTACTAGGCTCTGTGTGGTTAAACTCTACATATAGCTAAATAGGAGGTAACCGAGTTATGAACCCCAAATGGTGGAAAGAAAGCGTCGTGTATCAGATTTATCCGATCAGCTTCATGGACAGCAACGGAGATGGAATCGGAGACTTACGTGGCATTATATCCAGACTGGATTATTTACAGGACCTAGGTGTAGATGTGATTTGGGTCTGTCCTATTTATAAATCACCTAACCATGATAACGGGTATGATATCAGTGATTACTGTGACATTATGAAGGAATTCGGCACGATGGATGATTTTGACCATTTGCTGAGGGAGTTGCACGCACGTGGAATGAAGCTGATGATGGATTTGGTGCTAAACCACACGTCACATGAGCATCCTTGGTTTGTAGAATCCAGGTCGTCGAAGGACAATCCTAAACGGGACTATTATATTTGGCGAAAAGGTAAAAATGGCGGCCCTCCGAACAACTGGGAGTCTTACTTCAGTGGCTCGGTATGGGAGCTTGATCCGCGGACGGATGAATATTATCTGCATCTCTACTCCAAATACCAGCCCGATCTGAACTGGGAGAATCCGGTGGTCATTGATAAGCTGCATGAAATGGTGGAGTGGTGGCTGAAGAAGGGTGTGGATGGATTTCGTTTTGATGCAATTGCCCATATCGTGAAGACGAAAGGGTATCCAGATGCAGACAACCCGAACAGAACACCTACTGTAAGGGCCTATGGGATGTTTTCCAATCTGGCAGATGTGCATACCTTGCTCCAGAATCTATATGATAAGGTCCTATATTTCTACGATATTATGACGGTAGGTGAGACCTCGGGGCTCGGACCAGAGCAGGCACTGGATTATGTTGGGGACGGACGCCGGGAGTTAAATATGACTTTTCAGTTTGAGCATATGTTTCTCGATGCCGCTTCGCCGGGTAGTGGAAAATGGGATGTGGTTCCCTGGAGTCTACTTGAGCTGAAAAAGATCATGAGTAACTGGCAGACGGTACTCCATGACAAAGGCTGGAATGCGAACTATTTATGTAATCATGACCAGCCGCGCGCAGTGTCTCGGTTCGGGAACGATCTCTTTTACCGGATTCCATCGGCCAAAATGCTAGCGACCTTCATTCATATGCTGGAAGGCACACCTTACATTTACCAAGGAGAAGAAATCGGCATGACGAATGTCTGTTTCGATTCCATTGATGAATACCGGGATGTGGAGACACTTAATTATTATGAAGAGAAGCGGAAAAATGGCGTTCCAGAAGAGCAGATTATGTCTGCGATTCATCATAAAAGCCGGGATAATGCCCGTACCCCCATGCAATGGGACGATGGACATGCAGGTGGCTTTACAACAGGGACTCCCTGGATTGAAGTGAACTCCAACCATATGGAGATCAACGCTGGCAATGCGGTTAAAGATCCGGATTCCATTTATCATTACTATAAACAGCTGATTGCGTTAAGAAAAAAATACAAGGTGATCGTGTACGGATCGTATGAGCTACTGCTTGCAGAGCATACTGAGATTTATGCGTATATCCGAACTTTAGAGGATCAGCGATTGTTGGTTATTTTGAATTTTTTTGATGGAGAGCCTGAATTCGAATGGCCAGCGGGGTTCGATTCAGAACCAGATCAGCTGGAGCTATTAATCAGTAATTATACAGTGTCCAAAGATGAGGATATCCGTTCACTCAAGCTTCGTCCTTATGAGGCAAGAGTCTATTTACAGCAGCGTGTGTAAAGGAAGCTTCAATAAGAGTTGTCATTAAAGCCCGAGAGGTCACGATGATGACTCTTCTTTGAGTTTGTCAGCAAAAGACTGTACAATGGCGTTACATTAGCATACATGAAGTGAGTTGTAGGATGACGCCTGTAGGAGGAGAGACAACATGACTGAATGGTATGAAAAGAGCTTCGGAGAGGATTATCTGATCGTATATAAGCACCGGGATTTCGGTGGCGCTCGTAAAGAAGTAGATCGGATGATCGCCTGGCTGAGACTGCCTCCAGGTTCAAAAGTGCTGGATTTATGTTGTGGGATGGGACGTCATTCTCTGGCACTTGCGGAGGAAGGATACGAGGTTACCGGAGTAGATTTGTCGGAGGTATTGCTGCGTGAAGCTCGATCTCAAATCGGGGCGGAGAAGGTAACCTGGATTCGTTCCGACATGCGTGATTTACCACTAGATGGAGGATTCGATGCCGTAGTTAATCTGTTCACTTCTTTTGGTTATTTTGAAAAAGATGAGGAGCAAGTGAAGGTTCTGCGTGAAATTTATCGTCTGCTGAAGCCGGGTGGTAAGTTCGTTATTGATTTTTTGAATCCTGCGTATGTCATTCGTCATCTGGTGCCGCATTCTACGCGTGAGGACGGAGAGAATTTGATAGATGAGTCACGCCGGATTGAGGATGGTTATGTGAAGAAGGACATCATTCTAACCACTAAGAATGACCCTACGCCTCGTCAATATCATGAGCGTGTGAAGCTTTATTCACTGGAGGAGTTCAAGGAAATGATTGAGAAAGCGGGCTTGCAGCTCGAAGCTGTACATGGCAGCTATGAAGATGAGGTTTATGATACAGAAAGGTCCACGCGGATGATCTTTAGTGGAACACGTCCCTAAATGGTATCTGGAAAAAGATTCAAAGGTGGTGAACGCTCTATGTCTAAGGCAGAGATTACTTCATGGGACAAGAACATTCTCCAAGTCTCGGTACCCATGGACTCGCCTCTTCGTCAAGTGAACAGCTATATTCTTTCGGACGAAGATGGGAGAGTGACTATTATCGATCCGGGCCCGCGCAGCCCGGATACAGAGAATTGCTGGCTCGGGATTCTGCAGGAGCTGGACTTGTCGTGGATGGATATACGGGATATTGTCGTTACGCATCACCATCCCGATCATTACGGATTAGCCGGTTGGCTGCAGTCGCTGAGTGGTTGTAAGGTGTGGATGACGGAGCGCGCCCATGCGGAGGCCAGGTTGATGTGGGGCTTGGGCACTGGTGAAGATCTGGGGAATGACATGGATGAAGATACGGGAATAGATACTGGAATAGATACGGGAAATGGCGTAGACAATGATGTAGGCATAAATGAGATCTTACCGGATTATTTCATCCGGCATGGGATGACGGAGCAGTGGTCGAACGGGATTAAAGCCCACTTGGAAAGCTTTAATTCCCAAGTGGAGCCGCAGCCTGTCGTGTCTTATTTGAATGTGGCGGAGCCCTTCAAGATGGGCGGCCGTGAATGGCAGCTCATTATTACCGGCGGACATGCACCGGGGCATGTGAGCCTGTATCATGCTGGCAGCGGGCATATGATCTGTGGGGACGCTGTGCTCCCGCAGATTTCGCCTAATGTCAGTCTGTTACCAGGCAGCGATCCACAGCCGCTGCAGACATTCCTTCAGGGGCTGCGGGAACTGGGCAGCTATTCGGTCAGCATGGCGTTCCCGGGGCATCGCGAGCCCTTCGCTGGCTTCGCGCACCGGGTAAACAGCCTGCTCGCTCATCATGAGGAGCGGCTGGATACAGCGGCGGCCCTGCTCACCAGCGGGCCGCTGAGCGGATTCGCGGTGTGCGAATTCCTGTTTCGCAGCCGAGTAACCACCGTTCACCAGATGCGCTTTGCGATGAGTGAGACTCTGGCGCATTTGGCGGAGCTGGTGCGCCGGGGACGGGCAGTCATGCTGGAGGCAGACGGCGGTTTCTTGTTCGCTGCATCTGAAAGCGTTGGAGAGCATATCAGTTAGCGTATCTTGCAAGCAAGATCGAATTGTACTGGGAATTATAACTTGTTAAAGAGCAGTCCTGATTGTGGGGACTGCTCTTTTTTGTATTTGAGTAACCTAGTCTCTCCGTCCCTCTTTCCATCCTTCGATCGCTTTCATATTCATGCGTTAGCGTATGTATTCGGATTCAAGTGACGCTATTCGTGGATTTTGGGGCTTTTGAGGTTACTATTGGACCGGAAAGGCGTTATTACTAGTGTAGAGTAGTGGTTTTGGTCATTTTTGAGCGAATAGCGTCTCTGGAGTCCGAAAGTGTTCAAATTAAGGGTGATTAGTGAGTATAGCGTCTGCTGAGTCCGACAACGTGTGCGAAACGCTTTAAAAGTCGTGCAACTAAATGATGTATGTCGTGCAGCTAAATGTTGGTAGTAATTAAAGGGAATTTCACCCTGTAATTTCGGGTTTAATGATTCTAGAGCTGTTTATAGGGAATTTCTCCTTATAATTCTACCGATTTGGCTATAGATTGAGATTTTCATAGAGATTATAGGGAAGAATTCCGTATAATCTCTGAATTTGAGCCAAAATCGTTATTTTATAGGGAGGATTTCCTTGTAGCCAACGAGCCCTGTAGAACCCCCACCGCAGAACCCCTACAGCAGAACCCCTCGCCCGCTACTCACAAAAAAGCGATTGTTTCAGCAGCCCGCAGGGCTTACGAAACAATCGCTTTCTTTCAGAGTTTCATTTGATATATCTGAAACTCCTCATTTTGATGCATCCGAAACTCACTCCGGAGTTTCATCATATTCCGCAAGTTTCCTAGCGGCCTCTTCACGATCCTCCGGTGTATGAGGCAGTTCAAGCTCAATTTCGCGCTCGGCTTGCTTGCGGTGTGCGATTCGGCTACTGGCTGCCGCCGCCACAGCTCCGACGATGTCGTCGAGGTAGGTGTGGATCTGTCCGGTGGTTTTGTCATTTAACCTTTGAAGAACGCCTGGCTTTAGCTTGTCCACATAGCCATAGTTGGTAAACCCGATACTGCCGTATACGTTCACGATAGAGAAGGCAAGAATCTCATCTACGCCGTACAATCCCTCATCATTTTCGATCATATCCTGAAGTGGGGAGAACAGCTTGCCCTCTTCTGCCATTACATCTAATTGAATGCCTGTTAGTACAGCATTTTGTACTTCCCGCTTGCTAAGCACCATCTCTACATTATGGATACATTCATCCATCGTTAAATTCGGATAGTATTTCTGTTGCAGAAACATAACGAGCTCCGCGATTTCCTCCAGGGTTACTCCACGCTTGTTCAGCCAGAATTTGGTCGCATCTGCAACGGCCTTGCTGTTCAGACTGTACGGTATTTTTGCAATTTTTTCATCAGCCATGTTCAGTCACCTCGTTGTTTAGTAAGTCATTTCATTACAGCAAACGTTAGTATGATGTTAAGGACTGTTGTTACCTCAGATTGTACGTTTACAGAAAGTATTTGTCCAGAGAGGGGAGTTTCAGTGAACTGAAATCCAAGCCCTTCTTGATGTGAAAAAGTAGTTCACAGGCTTTTCCAACAATTTAGGATAAGCTGTTGTTATTTTTTGGACAAAGGTCTCGTATACATAGCAGTACAAATGATATCTAACCTTGAAAGGGGTAATAAATGATGAAACCTATGCAACAAATCCGCGGAATCTCCGCAGTCTGCTTACTCGCAGTTCCACTGGCACTGTCCGGCTGTGGGCTGTTTGGTTCAGAATCGGCATCGATTGATGCTCCGCCACCAGAGGTTGAAGCACAAATGTTACAGACTAGTGGAAATACTACGTTGGATTCAGGTGTATTCGGTCCTGTGACACAGGATGATACACAGACAGCGGTTAAAGGCAGCACCAAAACTTCACAGGGCAATGCTTCCGGAGATCGCACAACTGTATTTTTGGAAGATGGTAATGGATTACTCGCTCCTGTATCCCTAAGCTTGCCCAAGAGCAAAGATTCCAGCGCACTCAAAAACTCGTTAATGGCATTAGTGAGCAAGGGAGAATATGCCTCATCAGTGCCTGAAGGATTCCTAGGCGTTCTTCCAGCTGGAACGGAAGTCCAGAGTGTTACGGTAGACAAGAAGTCGAATTTAGCTGTCGTGGAATTTAATAAAGAATTCAATAACTATGATCCTTTAGAGGAACGTAAAATCCTCGAAGCTATCACTTGGACGCTGACCGGTCAAGATGACATTAAAAGCGTACAGCTCTGGGTAGATGGTAAGAAGCTCACAGAGATGCCGCTTCAAGGAACTCCGCTGGATCGTCCATTAACCCGCACAATGGGCATTAACTTGCCGAAGCAAGGTCCACTTCTGATGAACTCCAGTGCGGTTACTGTTTATTTTTCCACAACATCTCCTGACGGTATCCAATATTATGTTCCTGTAACTCGCTTTGTACCCGCCGGACAAGAACAGCTGACTGCTGCTTTGAACGAATTGATTGCAGGGCCTGAATCCGGAAATGGGCTGGAAATGGTCATGACGCAGGGAACGATTCTTGATTCCGTCGATGCAGGGCAGAACGGTGTAGTTACCGTGTCCTTGACAGATGATATGTTCACAGACGGTAAAGGCGTGCCAGCCGAGATGCTGGAATCCGTTGTACTGACGGTTGCGCAAAACTCAGACGATTCTCTTGTGCAAATTCGCTTAAACGGCAAGGAATCAATAACGGATACGGATAATGTGGACTACAGCAAACCTGTTTCCGCACCAGAATATTTGAATGAGATCCCGTTATAGAATGACCCCGTAAGGTTTAAAAGATGCTTTTGTGCCTCCTCTTTGGTAGAATAAAAGTTGCTCAAAAAGACGTAAGGTCCCAAGCAGTGCGCTACGGTGAAATGGGACTCACGCTAAACTTTTAGCTATACGATGTAGGAGGCAGAAAAGATGAGATCAAACGGGCGAAACGACGACCAATTACGGCCGCTGACAATAACAACCCAAACGAATAAATATGCTGAGGGCTCCGTAATCATTGAAATGGGAGATACCAAAGTCATTTGTACGGCTACTGTGGAGGAAAAAGTGCCTCCATTTCTTAAAGGGCAAGGAAAAGGCTGGGTAACCGCTGAATATTCAATGCTTCCTCGGGCAACCCAATCCCGTAATCAGCGTGAAGCTGCACGCGGTAAACTTACTGGACGCACCATGGAGATCCAACGGTTAATCGGACGAGCACTTCGTTCGGTAGTGAATTTACAAGCGTTAGGTGAGCGTAGTATTACGCTGGACTGTGATGTGATTCAGGCGGACGGTGGAACACGAACCGCTTCGATTACAGGTGCTTTTGTTGCTATGGCTTTTGCAATTAACAAAATTGCAGTTCAGCACAAGCTGCCAGTGTTTCCTATAACAGATTTTTTGGGGGCAATCAGTGTCGGAGTTGTAGGAGATAAAACGCTGCTGGATTTGAATTATGAAGAAGATTCCAAAGCAAAAGTAGATATGAATGTAGTTATGACTGGCGGCGGTGCCTTTGTTGAGCTTCAGGGGACTGGCGAAGAAAGACCTTTCACACGTCAAGAGCTGGATCTTTTGCTGGGTCTAGGTGAGAAGGGAATCTATGAACTGATTGCTGCGCAGAAAGAAGCGCTGGGAGCAATTGCTCTCAAAATCCCTTCCGGCCAGCCGGGACAAGAGGTGTAGCATGAAGTCTGACGGTGGCATTCTCATTGTTGCGACGAAGAATAAGGGAAAAGTACGCGAATTCGAGCATGCTTTTGCCCCGCTGGGGCTGACAGTAAAAAGTATGTACGATTATCCGGATCTGCCCGATGTGGTAGAAGATGGAGCCACTTTTGCCGAGAACGCCTTTAAAAAATCCAAAGCCGTAGGTGACGCCCTTGGAATCCCGGTACTCGCCGATGACTCGGGTCTTTGCGTAGATGCTTTGGATGGCAGACCGGGTGTGTACTCTGCACGTTATGCAGGGGAAGATGCGGGAGATGAAGAGAACAACCTGAAGCTGCTTAGCGAGCTGGAGAAGCTGAAGCAGGGCGAGGATACCGGACAGCCTTTGCTAAGTACAGCTCGGTTTGTCTGTACATTGTCCTTATACGATCCAAGCTCAGGACGGGAGTTAACCGCTGAAGGTGCAGTGGAGGGATGGATTACATCCGAGCCAGCTGGTGGTGGAGGCTTCGGCTACGATCCATTGTTTTACTTGGCGGAATATGAAAAGACAATGGCCGAGCTAACGCTCGAAGAGAAGCAGCGGATTAGCCACCGAGGAACTGCGCTAAGGTCGCTGACTGAGAAGCTAGCTGCTGCTAACGACTTGAATTCCTAATCTAAGCGCTCCATGCGGTCGCATGAGAGATAAAATAAAGAAGCTTGCAAATCCAAGATACATATCTTGGTTTGCAAGCTTCTTTTGGTTCATTAGGTGAAACTTATCATATTAATGAATTAGTTCAGCTTCCAGAGTGCAGGTGTTGCTGTCGGTTCCCAGCCCAGAAGTGAAGTGTGGGGCTGTAGACATGTATACGTTAACCCGTTGTAGCTAACCTTATCACCCGCTTTGTATGCTACTCCTGCTGCCCAGGCAGATATTCCCGGACTCGGTGTTGCAGTTGGCGTTGGTGTTACGGTTGGTGTTGAAGTAGGTGCTATAGTTGGTGTCGGCGTTGGTGCAACAGTTGGTGTTGGAGTAGGTGCTATAGTTGGTGTCGGCGTTGGTGCAACGGTTGGTGTTGGAGTAGGTGCTATGGTTGCAGTCGGCGTCGGTGTTACGGTAGGCTTCGGTGTTGGCGTCGCCGTTGGTGTAGTTGTCGGTGTCACTGTTGGAGTAGGTGTAGGCGTTGGAGTGATGCCTCCATACAGTTTGTCGTATTCCTGCTGGGATGAGCTTCCGTTCAGCGTAATTCGCTGCGGACCGCCCGAGAAATTCAGCTTCATCATGCCCGGAACTTCCAATGTGGCTCCGTTTGCAATCGTTTGGGATGCCGTTCCGGTAATACGATAGCGGTTAAAGTCCCAAGCCGTCGATATTTGCTCTACAGTTCCAGCTCCCCATGCAGAAGTCAGGGTTGTTGTTGTCGGTAGATCGAATTCCAGCTTCCAGCCACCGGAGATATCCGCACCTGTGTTATTCGTTATTTTTAAGGAGTAGGTATAATTCGGATGATCGTAAGTGCCACTGAAGCTAAGACTGAAGTTCTTAGGCGCAGGTAGTTGTGGCTTTGGCGTTCCTCCTGGTAGAGATGCTGACTTAAGCTGGTCATAGGCAAAATCGGTCAACGAGTTGCCATACGTATAGGTGCCATCACTCTTTTCAGAGTAGTCGCCTGTTAATTCCCAAAACATCATCCCCCCCAATCCTTTTTGCTTGATATAATCCAGTTTGTAACCGAGAGATTCCTTATCTTCATACGTAAGAAAAACCTTCTTGTCTGCGTTGTACAAGTATGGGGTTTTGGTAACAGGATCAAAATAGCGTTTGTTCGCTGGGTCTTTGAGCAGATTCAGCACATGCCAGATTGGATTTGCGCCAGCCGGCTGCTCTGGTGCAGGATCGTTCCAGATTCCGTATACGCCATCCGCTCCGCCTCCGGTTGTAGGAGCTGTACCGTAAAGACCGGTGTTGTTGATGCCCCCATTTACATTCTTCCAGCCACGTGAGTAATAAGGAACTCCGATGACGATTTTTTCCGGAGGAAGCGTACCCAAATAGTATCGAACGGCCCAGTCGGTATTCAGAACCGGAGTGCCGAGCGCAGCTGTTTCGGTATCTCGAGAATCCGGGTACAGGGCGGAATGCGGCCCTACATATCCATTCCATGCACCGTGGAAATCATAGGTCATAAGGTTTGCCCAGTCCAAATACTGGTTAGCTTCCCCTAACTTCATCCCGCCCAGAATCCAGGAGGAGGCGGTTGCAGCGATGGTTAGGTCATATTTTTGATTGTCCTGAGCGCCTGCCTGATCCAGCTTTTCGCGAAGCTTTTTCATGAGGAGAACATAATTGTTGTAGTTCACTGCACGCAGCGGTTCGGCTACACCGAAGTCATTCGGGTTACCTGATTGGCCAGTACCGGATGGGTACTCCCAATCAATGTCCACACCGTTGAACTGGTAGGTACGTAGAAAATCTACAACGCTGTTCGCAAACGTATCACGGCCAGCTTCTGAATTGGCCATGCTATAAAAACCACCAGAACCCGACCAGCCGCCAACCGAAATCAGGGTGCGGACATCGGGATATAGCTGCTTATACTTTACGAGTTGATTAAAATGTCCTTTATACGGCAAATTAGTTAGTTGGTCGGGATAGTCTTTTTCGATAGCTGCTGTACGGTCCATCAGATCAATCTTGTTCGTTTGAGGATTTACTTTGGCGAACGCATAGTTAATGTGAGTGATTTTGCCCCACGGTATTTTGTCGACAGTATAAAATCCTTTATTTTCCTGATCTCCCCACTCCGGGAAGTAAGCAACAATTTTACGTGGATGATCTGCAGCGGGAGCGGGAGCAGTTGGCGTTGTCCCTGCTGCAAAGGCCACTTGTGACGATCCGCCTGCACTTGTGTAAAGCGGAAGCAGAATGATGGCGCTCATTAAGGCCGCAATGTAGCGTGCGGATTTACTCCGCCTATTACGTGTACTTATATTCATTTAACATTCCTCCAAAAGGGATAATATGACTGCGGGAGTACATAGGAACAGTGATCCTTTCTCGCAAATCGGGAGTCTTAATTCAACTTCCAAAGAGCGGGTGTGGTCGCTGGTTCCCAGCCTTGAAGTGAAGTATGGGGCTGGAGGCAAGTATACGTTTTGGCATTATAGCTAACGATATCGCCAGTTTTATATGTGACTCCTGCAGCCCAGCTAGAACCCCCAGGAGTTGGTGCTACTGTTGGTGCCGGAGTTGCCGTTGGCGCTGGAGTTGCCGTCGGTGCTACTGTTGCCGTCGGAGTCGGAGTGGCTGTCCCGCATACGTTGATGAATTTCCAGACTCCAGTAGCACCGCTAAGGTCGGGACGATCGCCTTGTGTCCACCATTTAGCTTCATAGACTGAACCGTTGTAAGAAACTTGCTGGCCGCCAGTATATACAGCTGTCTGGCTCCATGCCGCTGCACATTGTCCCGGAGTAGCCGTCGGAGTTGGGGTTGGAGTTACCGTTGGTGTTGGTGTCGGTGTTGTCGTTGGGCTTACAGTAGGCGTCGGCGATGGTGTTGGAGTTACTGTTGCCGTTGGAGTCGGTGTCGGTTGCACAACTCCGCCGCCAAGATCGGCGTTCAGTTTGTTGGTTAGTGTTTTGTTCCGGTCACCACTTGTCTCCCAGAACATAGCACCAGCTAAGCCTTTTGATTTGAGATAATTGATCTTATGGCCAAAAGATTCTACGTCGTCATAGCTGATAAAAGTTTGGTTCGTTGGATTATAGAGATAAGGCACTTTTGAAGTGTCATTCCAATAACGGGTATAGCCGTTTTTGTTAATATAATTAGCTTCGAGGTCGTAGAAATCATAGCTTCCCTTCTCCCATGTACCTGTGGACGAAATACCAGCAGACAATTGGTATTGGCCATTTCCTGCTGCAGGAGCACCTCCCCAACCACGGCCATAGAATCCCATACCAAGAACTAATTTGTTCGCAGGTACGCCATTGGCTAAATAGCTGGTTACCGCTTTGTCGATGTTGAAGTTTTGCGGTTCGGTCAGGCCTGATGAAGATGCGGCTGGATCATAGTACAAAGGAGCATTGTGACCTGTAGTCTTATTCCAGCTTCCGTTGAAGTCATAGGTCATAATATTGATCCAGTCAACAATGGAAGCAATGCCAGCAAGGTTATTGTTATTGACATATGTCGGTCCTGCACCGGAAGCAATGGTCAGCAGATAGGTTTTTCCGTCGGTCTGACCGGCAGCATTTAGCTTCTCACGGATTTTTTGCAGAAGAAGGACATAGTTCTCCTTGTCTTCGGGACGGTAGCTGTTGCCTGCAAGCCCACCGCTGACTGGGTACTCCCAGTCGAGATCGACTCCGTCCATTTTATATTTACGAATAAAGTCTACCGCAGAGTTGGCAAAAACCTCACGGGTTACGGCCGTAGCCGCCACATCCGAGAAACGGTTCGACCAGGTCCAGCCTCCAACGGAGATCAATGTTTTCAGGTTCGGGTTCTTTTCTTTCAGCTTCCACAGCTGCTTCAGGTTACCTTTGATGGGATCATCCCATTTGTCATCCCCAAAGCTCTTTCCGGTGTCAATCCACGGGTCACCCAGCACAATCGTGCCGTTCGGAACGTTAATGGTCTGTGCTTGCTCATTTTGACAGCTCCAAGTTACCGGATTAGGGCCAGTAGGGTCAGGGTTGCCGTGAATACCATTCCAACAAATATCTGCAAAGGCGTAGTTAATGACATTCATTTTGGTGGGATCGATATCTGATACATTGTAAGCCCGCCCGTAAGCGGCCCAAGAAGCGTAATAACCAACCAGTTTATAATCCTGTGCGGCGTTGGCCGTTTTGGCACTACTACCCAGGGCTGAAAAAAGTGTAAGAACAAGCGCGGCGATCATTGCGATCGCAAAGGTCTTACGTGAACTTTTTTTCGTGAATATCATTGATTTTATACCTCCAAGGTTCAATGTGTAGTTCGAAATTCTTTTCGGCAAGAAACCCTACCTTCACCTCCCATAATTTGAAATTCACCTGTACCTTCACCCTTGCATATCTCTCATTCTACTGACACCCATTTCATAGATTTAGCAGCAAAAAAATAGCGGTCCACATAAAGCTTACACAATAAGTAAGCGCTTTCTAAACTGCTGTTTTAAGGATTACATTTTGACAAACTTGTAGAGTAACATTGTTAAAGGGGTGTAGGGTGAGTAGAAGAGTGGGTTTGGAGTTCAATAATTAGGATTAATTTCTTATTTATGGGTGAAGGCATTTCTTATTTTCAAGCATAGAGAGCGATTATGCTAGG